>JBIKUK010000004.1:0-225161 GCA_044347615.1 Bdellovibrionota bacterium
TTTGGCACCTCGATGTCGGCTCATCACATCCTGGGGCTGGAGTAGGTCCCAAGGGTTCGGCTGTTCGCCGATTAAAGTGGTACGCGAGCTGGGTTCAGAACGTCGTGAGACAGTTCGGTCCCTATCTGTCGTGGGCGTAGGAAATTTGAGAGGATCTGACTTTAGTACGAGAGGACCGAGTTGGACAAACCTCTGGTATACCAGTTGTCACGCCAGTGGCATGGCTGGATGGCCACGTTTGGAGCAGATAACCGCTGAAAGCATCTAAGTGGGAAACTGACCTCAAGATAAGATTTCCCAAGGGGTTAACCCTTGTAAGAGCCGTTGTAGACTACAACGTTGATAGGATGGGTGTGTAAGCACAGCAATGTGTTCAGCTAACCATTACTAATTGCTCGATTGGCTTGCTAATGTGTTTATTCTTGTAGCAATACAAGAAACGTTGCATTTACTTTTGGCTTCAAACCCAAAAGTTTTAAACACGCAGCATGTGACCATGTGGTCACAAGTTTACATGAGTGTGTTTGAGTTGCAGCATCACGAATTAGTGACACAACAAATTACTTATATTATTTAAGATAACGCGGAAAAAGATTTAACATCAGAGATTAAACAATAGCCTTCTCAATAACTGTTTTATGGAAACACCTGCGAAGTAACATTCGTGGTTATAGTTTGGGGTGTCCATGGAGCGGGTGAAACACCGGATCCCATTTCGAACTCCGAAGTTAAGCCCCGCATCGGTGATGGTACTGTACGGGAAACTGTGTGGGAGAGTAGCACGATGCCCCATTTTTTTTAGGCGCTAGTTTGAGGCTGTATAAGCCAAGAGCTAGCGCCATTTTTTTTGCCCAAAATTTTGAATCAATTCAATCAATTCTTTGAGTGATAATCTTAAGTTAAATCATTAGAGTAGAAAAAATTAAGATGAAAAAATATTTTGTATCAAGCTTTGTATCAATCAGATTCAGTTCAGTTTTATTTAGGGTAATTGTTTTTTGTTTCTTAGCTAGTTCTTCTTTGCAGGCGGCTTCAAGTAACATTTCTTCGGTTGCTTCGTGGGCTTCTAATGATGAAGTTATCGTAGGAGAGCCCGCTAAAGATGAAGTGCGTATAGACATTGTTTTTTCTCAGTGGATAGTGGGACAAACGAAAGAATGTGGCTGCTCTATGTCTATTCAGGGAGGTCTCAAAGCAAGAGAGCGGGAGTTGGAAAGATTGCGGTCCTCGCTTTCAAATCCGATCTTGCTTGATCTTGGAAACACATTTTTCCCTGATTCACTTCAAAAAAAAGAAAAACTTGATCCTCTTTCTGAAGTAAAAAATGCACAAGAAATTGCAAACGCTTATCAAAAATGGAAATTCGATGCCGTTGTCCTTTCATCTACTGAATTAGAACAATCTAATTTTGAAAAAACAAAAAGTCTTTTTGCTAATTCACCAGGGTTTAAAGTTTTAAGTCTTGATCAAAGAACAAAATCTTTTTCTCAACCCTATTTTGATAAAGTTGTATCGAATACGGGTATTCGTTTTATTCCTGTAGTGAATGCTCTGGTAGAGGGCTTGGATTTAATTGATCTTAGCGCATTACTTCACAAGGAATACCTAAATATTTTCGTAGGGGATGTAACCTACAAAAACATAAAGAAATTTGAGCTTAAATTGCCCGCTGGAAGCAGATGGGTATACATGGGAGCTAATCCTGACTACCCGAACGTTGAGGCCTATAAGACAGAGAAATTACTACATTTTATAGGAGCCACTCGAAAACAGAATTGGATGGTAACAAAGTTATATTTAAAACCATCCCAAAAAAGTTTTAGGTACAAAGCTGAGTCAGTTGTGACTTATTTTTCTCTTCCCAAAATAAATAAACGTGTAAACAAAAGTACTAAAAATTAAATAAAATCCAATGAAAAAAGCCCAGTGAGACGAATCTCAATGGGCTTTTTTAGTTTGAATTAATTTGCTTTATTCTGGGTTGTTATTAAAATCTGCAACGTGCACACTCACAAAGTTGTTTTTTTTCTGCGTTGATTTGTTCGTCGATTTTTTTGGCAGCTTCTTCAAGAGAAATGCCTTCTTTTTTAGCAAGAGCTTCAATTGCAGCTTCTCTGTTAACGATGCGTCCTGAAGAATCAGTATAAGCCTTTTCTCTTACAAATTTATCAACAGCTTTTGAAAGAGCTTCGTTAGCGCCATCTTTAGAAAAGTCTTTCTTTTCAGATAAAAATTCAGCTGTATATTCTTTGATTTTACCAAGACCGATTAAGGCAGGGTCGTTTGCTTCGATTCCACCTTTGCTAGGATCTGCAAGGTTGTTGCCAAATTCTTGCATCGCTTTTTTTGCTTCTGCAACTACATCTGGATCAATGCGCTTACTGAGTGGTGCTTGTTCGATAATTTGAGAAGGGCTTAGTTTAGTAGCAGGAGCTTCACCTAACGTTGACTCGATAGTAGGAAGAGAAGCTTTGGGTTTAAATTCTAAGACACGAGTGCTGTGTGTTGGTTTGTTTCCAAGAATTTGGGAATCAGTGATGTTTGTAGCAGGAGTTTTAATTTGGCCTTTAAAGATTTTTACAGGTTTTCCTTCTGCGTCTGTCTTGGTAGCTGATTCAGTAGCCTCTGGTCTTCCTTTAGGAGCTCCTTTTGCTTGTGAGTGAGCGTTGTTTGAGCCAAGGCACATAAGCAAGGCTGAGAGAGTAATGAGAACGTTTTTTTTGTTTACGAACTTATTTGCTACCATAATTGAAATCATATTTAATTATATTCCTTTTCCAGATAATTTTGCACGCTTAAGGCATGAACTCCACGAGTATTATACCATAGGATCACTAAAGTAATAAAGAATTTAATCATTTTTGAGGTCAACCTTTACCTGATCGCTTACTCCGCAGCAAATTGGTTTATCTCCTTTGTCTTCACTGTCTACGTTTTGTTCGTTTTCGAGTTGAGGCGTGTCTTGATAAAGAGGGTGTTCTTCTACGCTCCTATATTCACCCTTTGCTAAATCAGCTGTAATGCGCGCTGACCGTGCCCTGTACGCGTATTCAGTCTTAATGTCTGCGATTTTTTTATTTAAGCTTTTTTTAGGTAATAGCTTGTTCATAAAGGCTCTTTCTGCAGCTTCTACGTCTTTAATTGCATCGATTTCATAATTTTTAAGGCTTGTGTCCAAATAGTACTCAGCTTTTTGTTGAATATCGGGGTTTTCCTTTAGATAGCTAGATAAACCTTCGGGACTAAGGCCTTTAAGTAAAGGGTCTTTGATTCCAATTTCTTTTAGGGCTTGTGTAGTGCTAAGGGCAGGTCTTAGGTCTCGGTTTTTCTTTATTGTTCCTCTGATCGCTCCCCGTACAGGAATTCCTATTCCGGCTCCAGCGTGAATCCATTTGTTAACGTCGGCAATTTTGTATTCTTTTTTCATATTGTTAATGCTTTGGATTGCGTCTGCACTTTGTTTTTGAGCCTCTTCGGGGTTGAATTCAAGGTCATCTTTCGAGTTGGTTATAAAGCCTGTCTGAAGATTTTCTCTTTTTGCGCTAAAATTAGTTCCTTCTTCAGCAATATTGGTTTGGTAATCCCCTAGGTGTTTTTCTTGTTCGCGATATCCTTCGATTCCTAAATACGTCCAATACCCATGGTGTACAAGCTGTTCAGCACCTGCAGAAGCGGTTTTTGATAAGCCTTTGTTTGCGAGCGCTGCCGCAGCACTTTTGCCTAAGGGTTCAGTTATTGCGGGAAATCCGGCATAAATGGCCATGTGGGGATCGAATGCTCCAGCAATCACATGTCCCCAATTTTTCGTAAGGCTGCTTGCATCTCTTTTTTGAATTGCTTCGTTAACATTAGAAAGGCCGGTTGTTACTCCAGAAAACATAGTGAGCATTCCCATGTTTAGAGCGCTTTCTTTGAGGGCTTGCTGCAGGCTTATTTCTGATAAAGCTTGAGCAGCGGTTGTTCTTACGGGTGCCCGTACAAGGGCTGTGGTGGCTCCTCTGAGTCCAGTGGCTGCTCCAGCACCTGTCTCAGCAGCAGCTGTAAGGCGAGCTATTCGCGCGTAGTTGACAAGAAAACGTCCTCCGGCACTCGCTGCTCCCCCAAGAGGAAGAGAGGCCATTGCACCCATTGCAGATTTATAATTTCCTTGAGCATCACTGTAAAAAGAATCGAGAGCAAATCTGTACGCTGCGTTGCTTTTTTCATCTGTTGCGAGCGATTCCATGGATTGAGGCAATCCTAATTCAGTTTGAAGAAGAGAGTGACGGGGCAGTCCTAACTCTCGAGCTTTTTCGATGGTCTCTTGAATGCGGTTGTTTGTAGCAGATTGGTTGTTCAGATACTTTTGAGTGGTCGGACCTGCCTTAATGGGTTGAAGTGTGATCATATCTTTTATCCCGTAGCCTATGTCAGCAAAGCCTAAACCCATTCCACTTAAGGGGCTGTCACTTTGGTTGGCAATTTGTTGCTCTAGCGGGACTTTCGAATTTTCATCAAACTCAAACCCTTTGTATCTTAATTTTGCAATATGTAGAGATTTGAGATCTTTATCTAAGTCATGTGATATTTCAGAGAGTTGAGTTTCAAGTGATTGTGGGCTGGAGCCGAAGGCGGGTATGACTTTGAATCCATCAGAGGCTTTGTCAGGAGAAATGGGGACAAGCGCTTGGTCTCCCAGGATGATTGTTTTAGGTTTTTTTTCTTGGAGAAGTTCGTAGCTGGCAAGTTGTTGTTCGCCAAGTTGTTTAAGTCCAAGGTAAGAGTTGAATAGATTTGCTAGTTTTTCATTTTCATCGTCGAGAGTTTTGAATTTTGAAGTGTTTTTAATCCATTTTTCGATAGGCCAGGTTCTACTTATTTCAATCATTTTTTTAGGATCGCTTTTATTTGCATAAGCACGGTTCCATTCTTCTATTGATTTTCTGGCTTCTTCTTGATCTTTTTTGTCAAGATTTGGAAGGGTTTTATCTAATAGAAGTTTAATGTCTCTTGCTAGATCTCTCTCATTCTTAATTTCATGAGAAGACAGGAGCTTTCCTTGGTCTTTTTTCTTCTGGATTCTTATCAATTCGTTTTGGAGGGAGCTTAACTCAACAATGTGGAAGGCTAGCTCTTTTTGCGCATTCAATTTAGAGGTTTTAGCTTTTACTGCATCGAGTGATTTTGTGATTTCTTTTGAGCGAGTTGCAATCTCTTCTGGCTCTTTTGGAAAAAAACTAAATCCGCTTTTTGTCTTTGAAGAGGCTTCTCCTGAGAGGATGGGATTTTCTAGTGCTTTGTGAAATTCTTCGTCATCTTTTTTGGTAATGACAGAAAAAATTTCATCCTTTTGTTTTTTTATTTCTTCAGTTATTTCGGCCTCTTTTTTTACTGTCTTATCGGAAAGGGCTCTAAATTGATCTTGATTTTCTTTAGTTAGGTCTTTATTTTCTAGTCCATAATAAGATAAGTATCTGTCTTTTGACTGCTGTCCGTATAAAATCTGAAGAGAAATAATAGAGGGGAAGTGTTTTTTAAGTAGTTCTTTTCTTTTAGTGGGGTCTTTTTCGTTTTGAATTTCGCTAAAGCTTTTATGGAGAACTTCGGAAAAAAGCCGAGGGTCGCTCCGAATTCTATCGGTTTTTGCATCGTAAGAAAATTCAAGGCCATTTTCTTGGGAAATTCCTTTAAAGTGTTGAAAAGCTTGTGCGGTATCGCCTTCTTTGGAAATAGCCTCCTCAATTTCTTTATTTATTTGCGTATATGCATATACAGATCTCTCAAGAGCTTCTTTTTTTGCAGGGTCCTTATTTATCTCGGATAAAGTTTTCTCTAGTGATTTTTCACATTCTCCAGTGACGCATGAAGAAACTCTGAAGTAGGGATCTCCTTTTTTATCTATTTCGAAATCACTTCCAAAGATTTGTTTCGGAATAAGGTTTAGTTGAAGAAAATCACCGTCAAAAGGGTTTTCGTTAGTAGTGGCCTTTTTAAGTTTAAGTTTGTTTAATGTGCCTTGTCCAAAGTGATCTTGTTGCCAGGTCAACATAAAAGCTTGGTAGGCTTCGGGGGAAATTGTGTCGGCAATAAAAGGAGGGATGTTCGCCTTCTGGCAGAGTCCTGTGTAGTAATTTAGTTTTTCATTGAAGTATGAAATTATATCTTTATTGCTTTTGAGTTCTTGATCGCTTGTTTTGTTTTGTTTTGTTGCTTTGAGGCCTTTGAAGAGCTCCTTTGCAACAGGGTCAAGACTTTCGAAGCTCAATTGTGAATATTCTTTTTTGATGGTGGAGATGGATTGATCAAGGCATTTTCTAAAGTTTTTAAGATGGCGAGCCATTATCTCTTGAGAGCGATTTTCTTCATCTTTGCTAAGTCTATTCCAGCTGCCGGGATGCCTTAAGTTTTCAAAGTCATCTTTGAGGCCTGCCTGAGTGTAGTAGCTTTGATCGCTAACTCCAAGTTTTTGAAGAAGTTCTTCATAGAGGCGAACGTCAAATGGGTTTTGCTTTTCTTGTTCGGGGGAAGGGAGTTCTTTGATGTGGTGTTTTGCGATGGCTTTTCGATATGTTTCAGAAATAAACGTACAGTCTTCGGCTTTGATATCGGGAGTTTTAGGCGAACTGGTCATTGCTTGAGTGTCGCTGTCTTCTGACCCGGGGTGTTTTTCGCTTTTCGTCTGAGTAAAGCCTAGAGGGGATATGATAAATGAGAAAATAAAAAGTACTTGTTTGCGCAGTCTTTTTTTATTCATAAATAATGCGCCGAACATTAACATCTTAGTTGAAGGTTTCGGAACTAATTGCGTTATTCTTAAGTATTATTAATAAAACATAAGAAAAGCATATGGGTTACATAAGTTTTTCTTATAAAAAGCTTTATTTTAAGCCAATTTGCCTGAGGCGCTCAGTGAGGTACTCGCCTGCAGTACTTGCTGGATCGCGCTGAGGATTGTCGGGTGTTACGCAGCTAGGTAGGGCCGCAAGCGACATGTCTGATACAGGATGCAAGAAGAAAGGCATTGAGTATCGAGTTGTTTTTGCCAATTCAGCAGGAGGGTTCACGACTCTGTGAGTGGTGCTCTTGAGCCTGTAGTTTGTCAGGCGCTGGAGCATGTCACCTACGTTCACCACGATTTCATCCTCTTTGGTTTGAATGGGAAGCCATTCTCCATTCATTTTTTTCACCTGAAGCCCAGGGTTTGAAGCTCCAATCAAAAGAGTGATGAGGTTGATATCTTCGTGCTCAGCAGAGCGCACAGCGCCAGGCTTTTCATCTCCGCGAAGAGGAGGGTAGTGAATTGCACGAAGCTTGGAGTTGCCATAGCGGACTTTCTCGGTGAAGTAATTTTCGTCTTGCTCAAGTATCACAGCAATGGCTTTCAGTAGGTCCATTCCAAGACAGTTAAGTTTTGAAAATAATTGATTTAGAGTTTGATCGAACTCATGAATTTCTGGAACCGATACGTTCTCACAATACACACTTTTCATAGGGTGATTTGCGGGAACACTGGGGCCATATTGAAAAAATTCTTTCAAATCACCAACGGGATTGTCTTTTGAGTGCTCGACTCCAAAAGAAGTGTAGCCGCGCTCTCCTCCAGTGCCAGTGCGATTGAATGTTTTTTTCTTATCAACGGGGAACTTAAAAAACTCATCGACCTTGCGATAAGCACTTTGCTGAAGATCATGAGAGACATCGTGACCCTTGATGATGACAAAGCCAATTTCGGTGAAGGCTTTTTTGAGGTCTCTTACAAAACCCTTTTGTTCAATAGAATCAGGACCTGTCCAATCTGTGATATCAAGTGTTAAAATTTCGCTCATATTAGTACCCCCTTTTAAATACTGTCTAAAAATATGACCTTAAACTTGTTTGTTAAGCCAAGCGTTCCACTGGCGGCCGTTACGCTTTTTCCACTTTCCTTCGTGATAAGCGGCACTAGCCATAAGTGGGAATACAAGAGTTGCCTCTGCAAAAACCATTTGCTCAAATACAGTGTCGACCTTGCCCCATGAGCAAGCCTCTTTAAGAGTTGAGCCAGAAAGGGCTCCGTCACGTTCATCAGCAACGGTGATTTGAATTGCGTACTTGTGCATAGCTGCATCAACACCGAGAAGTTCAGCAGATACGACGGTGTCTTGTACGAAGTTCTTAGGAACTCCACCGCCCAACATCAAAAGGCCTGAATCTCCACTTTCAATTTTGATTTTTGTAAGCTCTAAGAAGTCGCGAGCAGAGTCGATAGCAACTTGTTTATCGCGAGGACGACCGTGTTGATGCATGACAAAACCAAATCCTGCTGAGCAATCGCTGAATGCGGGACAGAAGATAGGAATGTTTTTACGGTGGCATGTTCCAATGATGGAATCCTTGCCGAGGTTTTTACGTTCAAGGTAAGCGCCCATTTCATTGATTATTTCTCGTGAGCTGTATGCACCTGGCTTCATTTCATTGATGATGTTTCCGATTGTATCGTCACAAATACGTAATTCGTCTTCGTCAATGTATGTATCGTAAATGCGGTCAATCGCTAAAGCACGAAGCTTTTGATCGTCTACAAATTGAGTTCCTTGATAATGCTTAAATCCAAGAGCTTCAAAGAAGTCCTGGTCCACAATGTTTGCACCCGTCGAGCAGATGGCATCCACCATGTTGTTTTCTAAGAGAGTTGTGACAACTTTTCTTTGTCCTGCTGAGATTAAAGATCCTGCAAGAGTGAGGATGACGCTGCATTGGCTGTCTTCAAGCATTCGGTTGTAGATGTCTACGGCACGAGCCAAATTACGCGCCTGAAAAGCAGTGTTAGCCATTGATTTGATAATGGGACGTGCATCAAAAGATGTTGGATCAATATGTGCAACAGTGCTTTTTAGAAACTCTTGTTTTTCGGGTGACTTTTGACTCTTAGACATGAATTTTTCATAGCACAGCCTTTTGCAAGAGGCGAGTTATGATTCTAGAGACATAATTACTTTTTAGTCTTTTTTGGTGCTGGGAGTTGTTTTGAAGCTTGCACTGTTTCGTTAGTTTGCTGCGTTGAGAACTTCATTTCAGAGAAAAACTCTTCACCCTTAGGGCCCAAGAAATCAACGTTGTAGATTGTGGCGCTATTGGATTCGGCGTTTTTGGTTTGGCTTGATGAGTCTTTAAATCTTTGAAGTGCTTTGCAGATATTTTCTATGTCTTTTTGGCTAAGTGAAACAGGCAGAGGGCTTCCGATAGCATCCTTGCCTTGTCTGTAATATTGGGAGCTCACAGCAGACCCGTCTCGGCGTTCATAATCTAATTTTGAAAAGGAGGTAAGTGTTGAATTTCCCTTAGCATCGCCATTGTATTTAATCTTTACGGTTATGCTAGGGGTAGCTGTTTTTGTAGAATCTTTTACAGAATTAAAAGAATGAAGAACCTTTTCTCTTCGTTCTTGAAGGGAGCTTCCAATTATTTCTCCTTTGTTGAATTCGTCTTTCCACTGAGCAGCGTCGATTGCATAAAAAGTACCGTTTCCATTAAACTTTTTTGAGGGAAAGCTTAACTCTAAATGTGTTTTACCGTTCCCATCGTCTACAGACTCACAAGTGATACTTTTTGGAGAGTATCCTTGAGTAGCTTTAAAGAAATTTTGAAATGATTTTTCGTCGGAAGAATCTAATTTAACTTTCTCTTCTTTTCTTTCATTTTTCAAAGCAAAAGACGCTAAGGGTCTTGTGGAGTTCTCGTTTATGAATTTCTTATCAGCTGGGCCGTATTCATTAATTATGGATGAGGTATGTCCCGTGTTTTTATCTTTAGCCTGAAGAAAGATCACGAGAAGAAAACTAGAAAATAAAATTTTATGTTTGATCATAAATGACTCCTATTTGGATTTCTTTTTTTCAATTAACTTTGTAGATGCAGTTGTTCTGGGTGCTTCTGTCGAAAATTCTATGTTTTTAAAGTTTTCGTTTTGATTGCTAGGGTATTCTACTTTGAGATCAAAGAGACTTCCGCTGTTTCCTTCGTCTTGTGCCTCGTTAGGAGAGAGCGCTTTGATTTGTTCGATCCCATCGCAGATAAGATGAATGTTTTGAGTGCTCAGTCTGTATTTGTTTTTTTTGTCTGAGTTTTTTTCATAGGCGCGGTCCGAAACTGTGACGAGATCATTTCTTTTGGGGCTGAAAAATTGAAGTTCAAGAGTTGGTTTTTCTAGGTTGTTGTCTACGGCTACGCAAGTGAGGCTTGGGATTGAATTTTCTTTGATTAAACGAAAAAAGTTTTGAAATGCTAATTCGACTTTATATTCTATGGAGATTTTACTTTTTTCATTTTGACTAGATCTGTAAAAAGCAGCTCTTTGGGGTGCTACTAAGTTTGCAGGCTGCGTAATTTTACCTTTTGATTTCTTGCTGACTACGGGCTTGCTCTCGTCGGAGCCGCCTTCATCTTTGCCAGCAAACAAAAAGGAAGATCCTGAAAGAATGCTGAGCAGAAAAAGTGTTGTGGTTTTTTTACTTGAATGAGACATGTTTATGGATTCCCTCTTAAACATGTTAACTGAAAAAAGTAATTTTTATGGATATTTGTCAGGTTTTTTATATTTTTTGAATCGATGCAATGAGGCTATTAAGTTTTTCTTCGGCTTCTTGAATGCTCATTCGTTTGACAGGATTTGTTTCTCTCAAAGGATAAACGACTTCTTTGAGGAGTGTGTCCATTGATGAATTTACGAGAGGATCGTCCTGAAAGTTATTTTTTTTAAAATTATTTACCATTTCTTGAAGAACGGTGCTCAGGGAGTATGCATCGGATTTAAAACTCACATGTTTAGCAAGATTTTCTTGGGTTGTTTTAGATCTGTTTCGCGCTTCCCACAAAGCATTCATCTCGGGGCTTATGTGTCCAGGCGTGATTAGGGGCATAGTGGCTACAGATACTCCCCCATGAGCTTCCAGGGGAGCGAGACTGTCTAGGTCGAGGAGTTTGACTTGAAGGTCGCCAAATACGGCAATATTTTCAGCTTTTAAATCTGTGTAAAGAAATTCATTTTTGTGAATTTCTTTAAGCGCTCGAGCGAGGTTGCGCATTATTGTAATATGCTCAACTATGTTTCGACGTGTATAGTGAAAGAATACGGTTCCTTCAGGGGTCATAAAGGGAGCTTTGCTTTTGCTGTAGTGAGCATAGTTTTTGTCGGGAACCCATTCACTCGTTGTGATGGCCCAACCATCTTTGATTTTGTAATCAAAAATAGTTAAGAGTGGATTTTTGTCGCGAAGATTTTTTTCTAATTTGTTTGAAAGCATAATCGCAGCAGGCCCATTCTCATGTTCTTCAGAAATTTTAATCGCAACTTCTCTTCGCTCTTGATGATCAAAAGCATGAAATACAGCGCCTTGTCCGCCAGCACCCAAAAGTTCTTCTATGGTAAAACGAGGGTTACCTTTGGCTATCCTATTTTCACTCAAAAATTTATCAAGAGGAATGATATAGGAATCGCTTTGTGAAATGAAAGTTTTGTGACTAACGGAACTGTCAGAGGAGCTTGATAAGAAATGAAGCTTACGGTCTAACTTATGAATAACGGCTTCGGGAATATTTTCTACTTTATAGGCCGCGGTTTCAGGACGACGAGGTAAAATTAGGCTCTCAATGCATGTAAGGATTCCCGCCTCAGCGACGAGAGCATGACTCAAGTATAAAAAAGAAAACAGGCTTTTTTTAAAACCCATAACTTTAGTTTAACAGACTCAAAAACTTTTTAAAGAAGCTTGAGGGAAGCACTCACCATCTCATCTGAGCCACGATGAATGCTTGGTGTATTGGGGTGGTAGATCCGAATACCGTCTGCTACTTGTTGGTGACCTTCGAGGTTCGTGAAAGTTGCACGAGATTCATAAAGCGGAGTTAGAGGCAGTACGCCGTGAGCAAGCGCGCTCCAGCTATCTTGCATAAAAGAATCGGCAACAAATAAACGCTTGGCTTCAACAAGTTTTGCAATAAGACCTGCAGGCAATTCATTTTGTGTTTTTTGTGTGAACAAGAACAAATTGTTTGAAGGGGAGCCTTCACTCAAAATTTCTGTGGGAGCAAGACCTTCGTTCAAGAGGCCTCGTGAATTCACTTGAGTCCACAAAATAAGTAGTTTTGCGGAGGGAGAAATTTTTTCAAGTTGATCAAGAGCTGCTTTGCTTTGGGGGACGTCAAAAAGGATAGCCACGTTGTCGGCTACTTTTGCTGTTGAGACATCAGGTGTTTGAGTCCACTTGAGTTTTCCTTCGCGAACTTTTTGTCCAAGTTTAAGACTTAAAACTGGGGCGATTGTTTCTAAATCGCGATAAGTCTTCGTCGAAACAACTTCGGTGATTCCATTCCAATCAGCGGGAGCAACTCCCCAAGGGCTTTTTGCAATAAATTGAGACCAAATTTTGATCAGTCGATCACTGTTGGCGCTTGGATTAAGTGCTACTTTGCGACCGCGATCCTTCCAGCTTTTTGCAAGATCTTTGGCCCATGCGATTCCTTCGTGAGGGAAGGTTCCGTCTACACGAAACTCCCAATCACCCGTGGAAGCTTCTATCTCCATCTGAAATTCACGCAAGCTGACATTCTCAAGCTTTGATTCAAGTTCTGACCCTTTTCTGAGCATGGGATTGTAGAGGCGTTTTGCGTCTTCATTGTGGAAGTGGTAACCCCAGCGACCTTTATCGCAAAGCCACCAGTCGTTTACGTTTCTATTTTTGCGTGGAGTAAGGCGTTTGATCACAGGGCGAGGCGCTGCTTTATCGGGGCGAGGAATTCCTGGGTGACGATGTTGAGTGTCGATCTCGACGTTGCAACCAACGGCGCAACCTGTGCAAATTCCGCTATGATTTTTAAGTTCCCAAGGACGTGCTTGAAAGCGAAAATCTTCCGCAGTTAAAGCGCCTACAGGGCAAAGATCCACAACGTTTCCTGAAAAAGGTGAATCAAAAGTTTTACCTTCAAAGATATCGATGCACGAATCATTTCCGCGCTCGTTGACGACCAATTCTGCGCGGCCATCAACTTCTTTCGAAAAGCGAGTACAGCGTGTGCAAAGAATGCAGCGCTCTTGATCAAGAACGACGTCTTTTGACAAAGGACGGTGTTTGTCTCGAAGAACTTTGTCGTCCACCATGCGAGAACGAGGCGGGCCGTATTCCAATGTGTAATCTTGGAGTTTGCACTCTCCACCACGATCGCAAATAGGGCAATCAAGTGGATGATTGAGAAGAATAAATTCGATTGTAGAGTTTTGTCCGCTTTTCACAGCGTTACTTGCGGTTTTGATTTTCATTCCATCTGCCACAGGAGTGGAGCAAGCCGTTGCTAATTTTTTTTGTCCTTCAATTTCGACAAAACACATACGGCACTGGCCGACGATGCTCAATCCTTCGTGGTAGCAAAAATGCGCGATATGTTTTCCGGCTTTTTTGGCAGCTTGGATAATTGTAGAGCCAGGATCGATTTCAACTTCGACTTCGTCGATGAGGACTTTTGGTTTTTTGATTTCTGTTTTAACATCGCTCATAAATAATTACCTATCAATTTCACCAAGAACAGGATCGAGACTTGCCACTGTAGCGACAACATCTGCGATGAGTTTGCCTTTGACGAGTTCGGGAACAATCTGAATGCTTCTGAGTGCAGGACTGTGGATGCGCACGCGGGCAGCTTTGTTGCTGCCATCACTCTTGATAAAGAATCCAAATTCTCCCTTAGGGTTTTCAATAGCAGAATAAATTTGACCAGGTTTTGTTTTGAATCCTTCGCTGATCACTTTGAAATGCCAAATAAGAGCTTCCATCTGTGTGTAAACTTCTTGTTTTGTAGGAATCACAACTTCTGGAACGTCTGCGTTGATAGCACCCTCTGGAATATTGTCGATGGCTTGATCAAGAATCTTGATTGATTCGCGAATTTCTTGAACCCGTACCCAGTAGCGATCATAAGCATCGCCATTTTTACCCAAAACCACATCAAAGTTATATTTTTCATAACCATTGTAAGGCATGTCTTTGCGTAAATCCCAGTTCACGCCTGCAGCGCGAAGATTGGGGCCAGTGATTCCGTAGGAAATTCCAAGCTCAGGAGTGATGACGCCGACACCTTTGGTGCGATCCATCCAAATTTGGTTGTTCGTTAAGAGAGCATCCATTTCATCAACCGTTTGTTGAAGTTCGGCAATGAATTTTTTAACGCCTGAGAGAAACTCAGGGCTTGCATCGCGCGAAAGTCCCCCAATGCGAGTGTAGCTTGTTGTAAAACGATGTCCGCATAGTTTTTCGATGAGATCATAAATTTTTTCGCGTTCATCAAAGGTGTGAAAGAATACAGTCGCTGCTCCCACGTCGAGAGCGTAGGTTCCGAGAGATAGTAAGTGTGAGCTGATGCGAGCTAATTCGCACGCAATCACGCGAATCGCTTGTCCGCGCTCGGGGAGTGTGATCCCAAAAAGTTTTTCCACAGCCATGGCGTAGCTGACGTTATTCGAAAGAGGAGCCAGGTAATCGAGGCGATCTGTGTAAGGAATGAACTGATGGTAGCGCTTGTTCTCAGCAATTTTTTCGAAACCACGATGCAAGAATCCGATATCCGGAACACATTGCACAACGTTTTCGCCATCAAGTTCGAGAATCAAACGCAAAACTCCGTGAGTGGATGGGTGTTGCGGACCCATGTTCAAAATCACAGAATCAGTGCGCTGAGCTTTGATAGGTGTGTCTGTTGAAGGAAGAGAAAGTTTTACAGGTTCATCTGCGCGAGTTGCATAGTGCACGTTGCTCGAGCGTTTGATTTTACGTTGAATGGTGAGAAGCGCTTGAATCACTGCCTCGGGGCGGGGTGGGCAGTTAGGAATGTAAGCATCGACAGGAATAATATTGTCGAGACCTTGCACAACAGGGTAGCTGTCGAACATTCCACCTGTGCAGAGGCATGTGCCCATGGCAATAACCCACTTAGGTTCCATCATTTGATCATAAATTCGGCGCACGATAGGAGCCATTTTGTAAGTCAGTGTTCCCGCAACAATCATCAAATCAGCTTGCCTAGGAGAAAAGCGTAAAACTTCACTTCCGAAACGAGCCATGTCGTATTTTGGTCCAACAGCAGCCATCATCTCGATTGCGCAACAGCTGATACCCATTGGCATTGGCCAAAGGCTATTCGCGCGTCCCCAAGCGAGGACTTCGTCTAAGCGTGTGGTGATGATGGAATCCGCACCTAATTTTTCTTCTAAGCCCATGCTAAATGTGTACAACACATTGGGCGAGTAGTCAGGTCTGAGTGGGGGGGGAAGTAGATTCTTCTCCAAAGCCTTTCATAGCATCGCGCAAGCTCCCTCGGCGTTGGTAAAGGTAGATTTGTTTTTCTTGGCGTTTAATGATTCGTTCGTTTTCGTCAATTTTAACCACGTGACGTTGGATGGCGAGGTTGTGGAGACTGCCGTCTTTGACCATTTTGAAGGCGATTTCTCCTATACGACGATAGTGCTTGCGTTGCTCTCGCTGAACTTGAGCGACATCGTAGAGGATTTGGATGACTTGCCCGGTGCTGGCCAGAACTCGAAGGGGCCGAGAAAATATTCGCCTGAGAAAAGCCCTGAAGCGGCGCGCCAAACTTTTTTCTGGAGATGCCATGATGAAAGTTTAGCAAAAAAGAGAGCATTCTGCTTTTGTGCTCTCGTCATTTTCTTGCTATCAATAGACCGGCGTGCCCCGATGGCGGAATTGGTAGACGCAGTAGACTCAAAATCTACCGACCGTTAGGTCATGAGAGTTCGAGTCTCCCTCGGGGCACCAAATATCCTATTTTGATTTCATGAATCCTTTAAAAAGATTTTTTTCTTCAAATTTTTTCAAAGGATTTCTTTTTTCTGTAGCGCTTTTCACATCTCCTAAGGCTTTGGGAAGCGAAACAAAGCTTCTTCAGGCGAATCTCAAAGCAAGTTTTCAAAAAGATAAAGATAAGATCAGCAAACCGCTTTGTCTTAATATTCTCAGTCGATTAGGAGCTCGTTACTGGGAGGCGCGTTCTTTTAAAGAACAAGAAAAAATTACAGTCAGATATGCACGATTATCGGTAAGTCAGAATGCGGCTCATCAAGCTGCTGGAAAAGTCTATCTTAACTTAAGAAATGTGGCGCAAGAAATTAGAAACAAAAATTTGCGAAAAGCTTATATGTATTTAAATGACGGCGAGTGTTTTGAGGGAACTCATATTCGGATGCTTCCCTTTGATATGAGATCTCATCGTGTACTTGAGTTAAGCCACTTTGATTTTTCTAAAGACTTTGTTGAGTATTTTGTTCGTTTACCTGAACTCAATTCGGATATTTATTTTTCTTTAGAATTTGATCCTTATTTACTCAAGGGGACCGTGGTTACGAGCGAAATAAAGATTGCACTTGGTCCTGTTGAGTATTCAATTTGGGAAAAGAGATTTGATGGGAATAATTTGATTGAAGCTGTCAGATTAAATCATGTGTTGGGTTTGTTCGAAGAAAAGGCCCATGCGTTACAACATCTCAATCAAGTTTTGGGTTTTAAGCCTTATATTCGATTAAATTCTGAAGAGATTCGAGAAGCTGAAAAGATGGAAGAAGAGTTGAATAGAGAGAAAGAGTCTCGCGGTGAGTATTCAGTTACCTACGCTCAAGAAGCCGATGTGTATGCTTTTATGTTTGATCTTTTTGAGAGTGAAAATCTTCCGAAAGCTTATGGGATTTATTCGGGTTATCTCACTCGTGCGATTGTTGATCGTAATCGTGGTCGTCCTTGGAGTGAAAAGGAATGGAGTGAGGCTCTCGAGGAATATGGCTACAATTCGAGAGCATTGCCTTAATACTACAAAACAAATTTTAATTTAAAAATCCAGACGCAAGGCTCCTTAGTTTTTTGTTATTCGTATGGAAACTTTTTCAAAGCTTCATTAGGTTCACCCTGATTCCCATAGAAATGGGCAGAATCGAAAAAGGAGAAATAACTTAATATGAAAAAAATTTTTGGATTAGCAACTGCGGTACTTTTGTCTTCTGCTTCTTATGCAGCTCCGTATGGAGATGCGGGTTGTGGTTTGGGATCTATGATCTTCAATGATCAAGCTGGATTCGTACAAGTTTTTGCAGCTACAACAAACGGAACTTCTGGAAACCAAACATTTGGAATTACATCAGGAACTTTAAACTGTGGTGGTGGTGGCTCAAGCCCAACTGCTCTTCAGTATATTGAGTCAAATAAAGTTGCTATTGCAAACGACGCAGCTCGTGGACAAGGTGAGGCTCTCGTTGCACTTTCTCAAATGGTAGGTTGTCAAGATAGCAAGGCATTTGGTTTTGTAATGCAAAAAAATTTCAACAACATCTTTCCTTCTCATTCTGTTGATGCAAAATCAGTTGAATCTTCTGTTAAGAAAGTTATCAAAACAAGCGCTCTTAGCTGTTCAGCAAGCTAATTGAAGTAATATCGTCAGTTTGTTATGCCCAGTAGCAATGCGATTGCTACTGGGTTTTTTGTTTTTTTGTTCTTTAAGTTTTTCCGTTTCTGCTGAAATCCAAAAAAAAGAAATTTGGCGTGAAAAGAAATGGATTAGGCTTCTTCATTATAAAAAAAATTTTCTTGGGAGTTTTAGAAGTGAAGCCACTGGAAGCGGCTTTTTTTTAAGTCCTGAAGGCCGCTCAAGCCCGCAAAATGAATTTCATTCAACTCTCAGAGCCTTTAAAGAAAAGTATGATTTTAAAAGCGCTGATAAACATGCGCTCTGTCGCTTTCCAGCTCGAAGAAATTGGTTTTTATCCAAGGGGCTACTTGAGCTTCCGCCAAAATTGAATTGTCCAATGTTTGATAATTTTAAAAAAGTTTTAAATGCTGACAAAGTTTCGATGGTTTTCTCAAGTTACTACTTGAATAATCCTTCTTCGGCATTTGGACACACATTTCTTAAATTTCACAGAAGAGAATCTCTTGTTTTTGGAGAAAAAGCAGAACTTCTTGATAGTGGTGTCAACTATGCCGCACAAACAACAACTTCAAATTCTTTTTTATATGGGTTATATGGTTTAACTGGGGTCTTTAAAGGATATTTTGCAAAGTTGCCCTTTTATTACAAAGTTAGGGAATATGCTGACTATGAATCCCGAGACCTATGGAGCTTTCGATTAAATCTTAATCAATCACAAATAGATGAGTTGATTGATCATTTATGGGAGCTGGGACAAACATCATTTGATTATTATTTTTTAACAAAAAATTGTTCTTATCAATTGTTAACTTTTCTTGAAATTTTAAATGAGGAATGGGATTTTTCAAAGAAGGCGGCTAATTTTTTTGTTATCCCTGGAGAAACTTTAAAAATAATAAATGAAGTTCCAGGTCTTATTGTTGATGTAAGCTTTAGGCCTTCATCAAGGCGAGTATTTGAAAGCTCTTATAAAAACCTAATAGAAAATGAGAAAAATGAATTTCAAAAAATAATAGAAAATAAAAACCCTCGCTCAATACATGATTCATTCGATCCTATTTCTAAAGTGAAAATAATTGATACGGCTATAGATTATTGGGATTTTAGAGAAGCTTCGGCGATTTTAAGAGAAGAGTCTTGGGCTATGGAACTGAAGCAAAGTTTTTTGCTTGCACGGAGTAAAATTAATTTTGTTAGTCCTGAGCTAAAGCAATCCATTCCCCAGTATGAAAACCCTCTTAATAGTCATGATCCCAGTCTCATAGGAGCTTCTTTTGGTTACGGGAGCTTTGACCATAATATCCTTGATGTTCATTTTCGCTCAGCATTTCATAATAAAATTGATTCATTGGTAGGAAGTCCTTCCTTCACAACTTTGGATGTATTCAGTTTAAAGGGACGTTATTCAATTGGTTTAAGAAAAATTAGTCTTATAAATTTTTCACTTGTAAATGTTGAATCTCTTGCTCCAGCACGATCGTACCATTTTCCCCTTTCATGGAATATGAAAATTGGTGCGGAAAGAATAACAGACAAAAACCACTGTCTAAAAAAAGACGCTTGTACAGCAGGTGTTGTTAGGTTCGCAAGCGGAGCAACGTTTGATTTGTTTTCAAATATCACAGCAAGTTTTTTAGTTGACTATGAGTTTATGGCATCACCAAATTTAAGAAAGGGTTCCCAAAGGCATTCCCTGGGCCCTAGGCTCGTTATCTTTAGACCACTTTTTGAAAGTTTTTCTTTTCTTTATGACCTTAAGTTTTACTATCATATTTTATATTCACCCCAATGGACTCTTAGCCAGGATATAGTGCTTAGTTATAAGCTTTCAAAAAATCTAGATTCTCAGTTGCATGGTTCGCTGAACAACCTTTCGAGAGAGGTATCACTTGGTCTTAGGTATTTTTTCTAAAAAAAAAATAAAACTCTTTATATTTTTTGGAAATCTTTTTCTTTTAACTTCTTGTAGTTCGTTGTTTTATTTTCCTTCCAGAAAGCTTCTTTTTAATCCTGAAGCTGCTCAAATAAAACCACAAGATGTTTGGATTCAGATGCCACAAAAAGGTCAGGTCCATGGGTGGTATTTTCGTCAAAATTCCCAAAAAAAAGCAAAAGCAGTTGTTGTTTTATTTCATGGTAATGCAGGTAACGTAAGTTCTCATTTTTTAAATCTTTATTGGATTGGAAAATATGCGCTAGATTTTTTTCTTTTTGACTATAGAGGATTTGGAAAATCTAATTTCCACAATTCAAAAGAGGGAATTTCTCAAAGGTCAACTGTAGAGGATGGTGTTGCTGTTTTGGATTGGATTTCAAATCAAAAACCCTCTTTACCTTTGGTAGTGATAGGTCAAAGTTTAGGGGGGGCAGTTGCCCCTCAATCAGTCTTTCATTACCGAGATAAGTCGAAAGTGAAAATTCTTTTTTTAGAGTCAACATTTCATTCTTATAAAAGTGTCATGAGTAGTGTCATGTCTAAAAGTTGGATAACGTGGCCTTTTCAATGGATTCCTTATCTGACTGTACCTAGTGAATATGATTCTAAAAATATATTATCTAAGTTAAGCCCGCTTCCGATTATTATTTTACACGGAAATAAGGATCCTTCTGTCTCTTATGAGTTAGGACGTAATGTTTATGATTTAGTTAAGGAGCCAAAAGAATTTTGGCATGTTGAAGATGGTTCTCACATAAATTCTTTTTGGATGCACGAAGGAGTTTTTCGTAAAAAGTTTATTCAAAAAATTTACCAAGAGATCGGTAGTTCTTATACGAATGAACTCACCACTCTTGAGTCATATGATTATGGATACGCGTATTCGTTGCCATTTGAAAAAGGGTTGGGATTTAAAGTTTTGCAGGGCAGAGGTGGATCTTTCTCTCATACTGGTTCTCATTTTTATGCGATTGATTTTGATATGCCCGTTGGAAGTAGGGTTTGTGCTGCTAGAGAAGGTGTTGTTGTTGATTTAAAAGATGGATTTTTAGAAGGAGGGCCTCAGGGAAAATTCGTTGATCAATCTAATTTTGTTGTTATTTCTCATAGTGATGCTTCTTTTGCTGAATACTATCATTTGGAAAAGGGTTCGGTAGGCTTGAAATTAGGGGATAGGGTAAGGAAGGGTCAGTGCTTTGCTAATTCAGGAAAGAGTGGTTTTGTGTCGGGGCCTCATTTGCACTTTATGGTTTTTAAAAAAGATAAAAATGGAAAAAAAATATCTCTCCCTTCACATTTCAATTTTTTTGCGAAAGAGGGGCAGGTTTTAAAAGTGGGGCAGTCTTATTTTCACTAGAGTTTTTTATTAAGTTTTTTGGAGCGTTTACTTTTTTATTTTTGATGTGTAAAAATGAATTAATGAGAGTTATTAATAATTTCTTCAAATTTTCTAGCTTTTTTCTATTGCTTTCTTCTTGCGGAACTTTGTTTAGTCCTAATAATGACAAAATTACCATTAAGTCTGAGCCTAGTGGTGCGGATGTTTATGTTAACGAAGAGCTAAAGGGCAAAACCCCACTAGAGTTTGATTTAAAGAGAAACGCGTTTAAGAGATTTGAAGCTAAAGTCCGTTTAAAAGGATATGAAACAGCTGATTTTCAAATTAAAAAAGAATTAAACACTGTTTCAATCTTTAATACGACATCATTACTTTCATGGGGAACAGATGCTTTATCAGGAAGTATCATTCAGTATGCTCCTTCGATATATTTTATTGAGTTAAAAAAGGCTGGTAAGGGTTCAGCTTCTTCTTTTGAGATTCCCAATAAAGAAAGTGATTTGTTACGATTTACCCAAGTTAATTTTCAAAAATTAAAGGCTGATATCACTAAAGGCAGTGGAGATTATCTTGATGCTTACCTAAGTTTGAGAGGACTTAACCTTGTGAGAGCAAATCTTGCAAAAATCGAAATTAAAAACAAAGCAGTGTTTTTGGTTCAAATAAAAGATCCAAAAGAGCTAAATGAAAGACTCAAGAAAATATAATTTGAAGATTCTTTGTTGCTTATAAAGAGTGTTTGATCTTTTCGTTTACAAGTTCCTTGGGTAAATGGCTGTTGAGGCTTTCGAAAAGCTTTTCTTGCGATTCTATTTCTTTTTTCCACTCAACCGGATCGATACACATAGCAGCTTCGAAATCTTGATGTGAGAAGTTTTTTAAGCCTTCAAAATCAAATTCACTCATGAGAGGAATGTATCCGATTTTGCATTCGTGATTGAGTGCACGACCTTGGCAACGATCAACAATCCATTTGAGAACACGCATGTTTTCGCTGTATCCGGGCCAAATAAATTTTCCACTTTTATTTTTTCTGAACCAATTTACATGAAAAATTTTGGGAAGATTTTTGATTCTTTTTCCAATGTTGAGCCAGTGTTGAAAATAGGCGCCCATGTTGTAGCCACAAAAAGGGAGCATCGCCATCGGATCGCGTCTTACTCCTGAAGCAAGGCCTGCAGCTGCGGCAGTCGTTTCGCTTCCCATTGTTGCGCCCATATACACTCCATGCTCCCAGTTGAGAGCTTGATGCACGAGCGGCATGGTGTCTGGTCTGCGGCCTCCAAAAATGATCGCAGAAATAGGGACTCCATCTGGATTTTGCCAGTCGGGATCGATCGTGGGGCATTGGTGAGCGGGCGCAGTGAAACGCGCGTTTGGATGAGCGGCTTTCCGACCACAATCTGGAGTCCAATCCATTCCTGCCCAATCTATGAGATGCGCAGGCGGCTCTTTTGTCATGCCTTCCCACCACACATCACCGTCATCAGTCAGAGCGACGTTTGTAAAAATAGTGTGCGACTTCATAGAGTCCATCGCAATGGGATTTGTATCGTAAGAAGTGCCGGGAGCCACTCCAAAAAATCCTGTTTCAGGATTGATTGCGTGAAGTTTGCCGTCTTCGTGAGGCCACAGCCAAGCAATGTCATCTCCGACGATCGTCGTTTTCCATCCTTCTTTGCAATATTTTTCTGGAGGCACGATCATCGCAAGATTTGTTTTACCGCATGCTGAAGGAAATGCAGCCGTGACGTAAGTTTTTTCCCCATTTGGAGCATGAAGCCCCAAGATGAGCATGTGCTCAGCCATCCAATTATTTTTTTGTGCAATGGTAGAAGCCAAGCGAAGAGCCACGCATTTTTTTCCGAGCAATGCATTTCCGCCGTAACCTGATCCGTAAGAAATAATTTCTTGAGATTCAGGAAAGTGCACGATGTATTTGTCGTCGTTGCACGGCCATTGGCAATCTTGTTTTCCTTCACTCAAAGGAGAAGCAACTGTGTGCAAGCAGGGAATGAATGTTCCGCATCCATCTCGTTTACAAATGAGTTGGTTTTCAACTTCGTTTTCTAATTTGCGCAAAACGTGCGAGCCCATATGAGCCATGATGCGCATGTTGACGACGACATAGGGGCTGTCGGTCAATTCTACCCCGATTTTTGCCAGAGGAGATTCCAGCGGACCCATACAAAAAGGAACAACGTACATCACTCGACCTCGCATAGATCCCTCAAGTTTTTTGTTAAGGAGCGCGCGCATTTCTGTGGGGTCCATCCAGTTGTTGGTGGGTCCAGCGTCTTCTTTTTTGAGTGAGCAAATGAAGGTGCGATCTTCAACACGCGCAACGTCTGCGGGATTAGAACGTGCAAGAAATGAGTGAGGACGTTTTTCAGGGTTCAATCGAAGAAAGGTTCCATTTTGAACCAAGAGCTCTGTGAGCATTTTGTTTTCTTCTTCTGATCCATCACACCAGTGAACGGCAGAGGGTTGGCAAAGCTCGGTCATTTTGTGAACCCAATCAGCAAGCGCTTGGTGTGTTGTATGGCGAGAAGGAAAATGAAAGACTTGTCCGGTCTTTGAATCTTGCTCGTTCGGTTTTTCAGCTGGCTTGGTTTTGGTGTTGGGCCCCATAGCTAAAATTCTACTGAAGTTCTTGATAAAAGCGACTCTTGAAAACCCCTAACTGCGCTTTGTGTTATGGCTCTTGTTAAAGGCTCAGGATCGAATCTATCAAAGTGTGTTTAAACTTGTACTTGTAGGTTTTTTCAAATTCAGACGTGTCTATGACACACGAGTATTTGAAGAAATCGATTAAGTAATTGGGTATGTTTGCGCTTTTTAGAGGGGGAACTTTGACTATTGTTCTCAAGAAGATGTCGGGAATGGGCAATTGTTGAATCCTTTTGACGTCTAATAATTTTGAAAGCGGCAGAACTCCAGGCCCTGCGATGTTGAAAACTCCTTTTTGAGGTTTTTTGAGAATAAGTTTTAAAATATTAGTAAGATCATCTTGATGCAAAAGTTGAAAAAGCGGATCAAAGCCCATGGGAGTGGGAATGGTGCCCATTCTAAAAATTTGAGAAAGAGCATTTGTTATGTGCGGCCCCACAATGTGAGAAGGTCGCAGTATTACTGTATTGCCTTCATTGTAGGTTAGCGCAAATTGTGTGGCTAAGTGATCGAGCTCAAGAGCGTCGGAAAGTTGCGGAATGGTTTGTGTCGCTCGAAGTGTATCGCTTTCGTGAAGATAAAGTGGGTTTTGTGAATGAGCTCCGTAAACGTGAAAGGTGCTGAGCACGACTACCAGAGGAATTTTGTGCTCTTTGCAAAGTGAGAGTAAATGCTGAGTGCCCATGACGTTTTCACTGTAACGATCGTTTCTGCTGAGGCGGGATGTTGCGGGAATTCTTCCTAAGTGAAAAAAAGCTTTGAATTTATGCTGGCGAAAAAGATCATCAACCTTGCGACTTTTGTAATGAGTTTGATGAGTTTCTCCGTAAAAAAGATTTTCGGGGCTTTGTTCTCGCGGGTCCATCCCCACGAGCGTGTAGTGATCACAAAGCACGCGAGAAAGTTCGCAAGCCAATCCTCCGCGAGAGCCACTGATGAGAATAGGTTCAAGTTGTTTCTTCATAAGCGTTTTTGCTAAAAATCTTTTCGCCTCTTCGAGCGAGGCCTTGGTTGAGAGTCTCTTGCATTAAGTCTTGTATCTTTTCGACTTCTAGTCGAATTTCTGCATCGGTAGCGTTGATGTTGGCGCTTGTTTGTATTGGCGGCAAAATTTTAAGAGAGATTTTACAGGGAAGTGGAATCAGCCCCAGCGGACCCAAAAGAGGAAAAGTGGGAGTGATGGGCATGTAGGGAATCTTAAGCATTTTTGCCAAACCCTTAAGGTTTGCAATCGAGGGGTAGGTTTCTTCAGTACCCACAAGAGTGATGGGAACAATGGGAACTTTTGCCTCTTGAGCAAGCCTGTAAAATCCCAAAGGAAACTTTTGAAGCTGATATTTTTGATCGATTGTTTTTCCGCTGCCACGCACGCCTTCTGGAAAAACCAAAACGCTTTCGCCTTTTTGCAAAAGCTGGAGACAGTTTTTTTGATCGCCCACGATTTGTCCGCTCTTGAGAAAAAATGATCCAATGAAGGGAAGGGTGGGTACCCAGCGTTCAACCATGGCACGCGCAAGACGCGGCTTTTCGCTCTGGGTAAGAAGCGTGTAGACGATGAGCATTCCATCGAAAGGAATTTGCCCGCCGTGATTGGCGATAAAAAGTGCAGGGCCTTCGGGAATGTTTTCAAGCCCCACAACTTGTGTGCGGAAATACTTTTTGAAGAAAAACTTTGCGATAGGAGAAATAGAGAGCAAGGTGTCGAGTGATGTTCCCCATTGATCAAAGCGCAAGGAGGATTCTTTAAAGAGGCTTTCAATTCTTGTTTTTTCTTGAAGGCTTAAAGCTTCGATCACAAGAAAAATTATAGGGTGCTTTCAAGTGGCTGGCTAGAATCTGTTGTGCTAATTTGATCTCCGCTGCTAAGCGCGCAACAGTTAGCGCGAGTCTCTCTTGCCCGGGTGGTGGAATTGGCAGACACGCAGGTCTCAGAAGCCTGTCCTCGAAAGGGGGTGCTGGTTCAAGTCCAGTCTCGGGCACCAAATATCTAGAAATTAAGTCTGACACTTTCGCACATTCGCGAGCAACCCATTGAATCTAAAAAGCGATTTAACACAGAGCTGGAGTTGTTTTAGGCCTGCAATCATTTCCCAAAATTTCTGAATATTTCCTGAGTTTGCTACATTTCTGCTACAACTTTGCTAACATGAAGCACTCAAAGCCCACCCAGAGGCTTTACTCGCTTTGCTAGAAACTCTCGCAAGAAATCCTCAAGCTAATAATGAGGACTACGTAAGCGCCATCAAATATACGAACAAGCTCCTAGAAAAAGAATTTTACTACAACGAAAAATTATCTGAGTTATTTTTAACTTCTAAAAAAGGCAAAGAGGTTTTGCTCCTCTTAGCTAAGAATAAAGAATTTGAATCAATCAACAATTGGCTTTCTCGTACAAAACAATCTCTGCCAGCAGAAACCCGTGAATTAATCAAAGGAAATGATCTTCACCAAAGAGACGCAAGAAAAAGTTTAGCTTCTGCCTCCAGTAGCACCGACTCTTCCTCTGATAAATGCCTGCGCTTTTTGCGTCTCGTTTCTTTGAAGTATTCTAAGTAGCTCAGATCGTTTTTTTCTTTTAAAGGATTTACAACAATTGAAATTAATTATTGGGGGTTTGAACTGCAGGTTTTCTAAGCATTTTCTAATGTTCATCACTAATATATATTTGATGATATGATGGAGAAGGAGGTAATCCGATTGTTTTTATCAAAAATAATCCTACTTCGAAGTTCCATTCCTCTCTCTGTTTTGTTTCTAATCGGCTCATTTGCTTGTCTAGCTAGTTGCCGAAGTAGTGAAAGCTCTCCAAATCCCCCGGCAGCAAGCGGCCAGATAGTTCTTGATGGTTGCTTGGGGCTTTCGGGGGTTGCCGAGAAATGTACTTTAGTAACCGATGCCTCGGGATGCATCGGTTCAAAATGCAGTCACATGGTGGTGATTTTTTCAGGGGGCGAAATGGGATGTGTTTCTGGATCGGGATACAACAATGCCCTCACAAGCTACGCTTCTCGAGGATACGCAGCAGTCTGTATCAACTACTTTGATACCTCCACTGGCTCAGGCAATGTGCCCTATATCGATGAAGCCAGTCGAATTGATTTTGCAGTTAAAGAAGCGACCTCGGGTGAATGGGCAAAGGCCTACTGGAGCGGAGAATATTTATTGTTCGAGGGTATTAGCCATGGAGCCACAGCCCCAGTCGTTTTAATGGCACGCACGTCCCTTGCGAGTCAGTCCCACTGGAAGGGAACTCGTTTCACAGCAGGTTGTTTTTTTGATGGTAGCTACGACCAGGAGGCCACAGCAAATCTGCTCAAAACTGGAGCTATAGGCGGCAGTTCATGCACTATACCTGTGTCCTATACTCGAGGATTGGAGAGGTACTGTGGAGCCGGAGCCACAGGTTCTAATTGTGATTTAACCACCAATACAAAAGCACAATCTGACACGATTATTTCAGCTTCAATAAATTATGCCATCAAAGACTTTAAAATGTTTGAGTGTGGAAGTGCCGGCCCCGTATGTACCAAAGACATTATTCCTGGAGCACCTGTACAAGAGCTTTGTTCTAACATTGCGTCAACGTCTGGTTACACGTGTTCGTTTCATAGCTTGCCAAACGACGGGCATCTTACGTGTCATGGTAACGAGTACGACCAATGCAGGACATGGTTTGAAGGAATTGCACCTTAAGAAAGTAAATAAATGTTTAAATCTCTAATCGTTTTACTTTTCGGATTAATTCCCTTAATTTCTACAGCTTCAAGAGAAATTAATTATTCATCCAATGGGAGCTTAAAAGTTGAAGTTCTCGAGTTTAGGGAATTACGGGACCTCACTCGAAAGGCCGCATCGAAGCCCGCTCGCTTTCGTGTTTTTAGACGAGGCAAAACTAATTCAGAAACTTCACTAGGTAGAGAAGTTCCCATAAAGATCCACATGCCTACGTCAGGCGGGCCTTACCCTGTTGTGATCATCTCTCACGGAGCTGGAGGAAATTGGGATACTCACTACGCTCAGGCCAATCACCTTGCTTCTCACGGCTATGCAGTTTTTTGTTTGGAACATGTGGGCAGCAATACCGAGCGCATGAAAAGTACCATTCGCATCCTTCACAATTTAAAGGAAATGATCCACGACTCCAATGAGGTCTTAGGACGCCCCAAAGATGTGAGCTTTGCTATCAACCAGGCCGCCAAGTGGAACTCGGAAAATGAAAAGTTGAGAGGCCGTTTAGACTTAAATCATGTCGGTGTCATGGGACATTCGTTTGGAGCCTTCACTACGATGGTGGTTACTGGAATGCGCCCGGCGCTTAATTGGATTGAGCCAAAAATAGCACCCGGTTCTGGATTGGGTCCTAACCTTCTAGATGAAAGAGTGAAGTGTGGAATCGCACTTTCTCCCCAAGCCCCGGGAGAACCGTTTTTCTTAAAAGAGAGCTACAGCTCTCTTCGAGTGCCCCTCATGGGTATGTCTGGAACCAAAGATAAGCAACAAAATGGTGAACCTCCCCAAGCACGCTATGAATCATTCAAACTTTGGCCCGAAATGCAAAAGAGTAATCTTTTTATTTGGCTTGGAAATGCTAGCCACCTTGATTTCACTGATTCCACCGGCGGTGATGTTCACGGCAGAGAATCTTCCGCTCGAGCAGATGTACAGCGAGTAGTGCGGCCGGCAACTTTGATTTTTTTCAATAACTGCCTTAAGAACGACAACTCTCCCAATGTTTTGATTACTAATGAATCTTTGAAGCCTTATCTTCGTGGGGAAATAAATAGTATTGAGGTTCTTTCTAAGTAGCTCAGATTGTTTTTTTCTCTGAAGCAAAAATGAAAGATAGAGGAATGGAATTTGAGAGGCTTGTTAACGAAAATTGCCTCGCTACGGGGCGCTACACTTAACCCGAGTCGGGCTTAAATTTCAGGTACTTGGGACTTGGTGAGTCTCGGGCACCAAATTATCTCTGCATTAATTATGACTCAATCGTCAAGCTGAAACCTCTAGTAGCTCCAGCACTTCCGTGGATAAATGCTTACGCTTTTTGCGGCTTGTTTCGTTGAAATACGCTCAGTAATGAACAATGCCTTTCTCGACGACCTTCTCAGCTGTTGCCAGTACCTTTTCAAGTAATTTAATAGAATTGCGTGCTAATTTAGAAACGTTTTCGGTATTGTTTGAACTAAATTTCATGTCATACAAGTAGGGTATGTAGATTTTACTCCCAAGTAGTGCGAATGAATCTAGGTAAGTTTTTTGAAAAAAAAGGCTGGGTTCTTTTTCAATTTCTCTGAGGCAATCTAAAATTTTTAATAATTCAACTTTTTGAAGAAGCGTTCTCTCGGAAAGGTCTATAAGAATATCTTTAAATTCTAAAAATTCTTTTCCACCATCCTCATATTTGTGCAAAGTGCGGTATTGGCTTCTAAAACTCTTTGCACCGTACTGCATGAGCCAAAGGTCTTTGTAAATGATGAGAACTTCATCTAAAGAAAAGTTTGCGTATGGTTTATCAAGTGGACCGGCACTCATAATTTTGGGAATAATTAAATTTTCGTATGCCTCATGAAGATGTCTTAATTCATGAAGCAAGCTAAAGCTTATTTGGTTTGGGTAAAATGCGTCTTCCAAGCTGAGGACAATATCTCTGTCGCCGCGAGAAATATACGCATATCCGGCAAAGATGTTAAAATCAATTATCAGTGAATAACGTCTTTTCTCCCATAAGGCTTTAGCCACTCGACCAAGTCGACTGTGTCCACCTTTTACAAAGAAACAAGTTTTGCATTCTGATTGATTTTCCTGAGAAAAGGGGATGAGCTCTGTTCCTTGATTGATTAAGTGCTCATGTATTTTTGAGGCATTTTGTTTTAAAAAATCTTTTCGTTGCTGTTTGCTCATGAGGTGCCTGTCTTCAAAAGAAAAACCGCTCTTTTCGAAAAGTTCATTAACGAGTGCATCACCAGGAGCAAAAATTTCTTGCATCAAAATATGCTGATCTCGCTCATGTGGTGGCTTGAGTATTTCTTTGCAGTTGTTTTGCAGGGGAATCTCAGTTTGAGACGCAAAAATCAAGGGAAGGATAAGGGTACTAAGGCTAATGATCTTGATTTTAACCATTCGTATAAATATCTTATACGGCGCGTTAAGCGCTTTGTCAATTAAAGTTAAGCTGTGATCTATCTTGTTGTTTTGTGGGTTATTGAATTGGCTTTTGAGACAGTATTCAGGATGCTGCGAAAACAAATAACAGAAATAACTTTTTAACTTGTAAGAACAGTTCTAATTTTTAACATTAAATAAAATTTATTATCGAACCGTTTTTTTGATAGCGATATCCGCTGATTCGCCCTCGTTTTTTTGTAAGTCGGGTGTTTCACTCACGTAGACAGTCGCATCGATTTCAGAAATAAGGTTACCGTCTTTGTCGATATTGAACAAAAGGTCTGCTTTTGCTAAGGCAAAGTAATCGTTGCCCTTTTGAAAGATTTCTTGTCGAGCAAAAGTTAACGCAATTCTTTTTTCACCATTTCGATAAGCCATTTGAATATCACCGAAAAGAAGTTGGGGAATGTCGTCTGAATCAACCCTAACGCTCACTTGATTTGTATAAACTTTATCAACGCAGATAGTTTTTACGCAAAACTTTTGAGGTATTCGAGTTTCTTTTAGCAAAGAATCCCAACGGTCATTTTTCTCAAGTTCAAAACAGGTTTCTGACTGACACTTTCGCACATTCGCGAGCAACCCATTGAATCTAAAAAGCGATTTAACACAGAGCTGGAGTTGTTTTAGGCCTGCAATCATTTCCCAAAATTTCTGAATATTTCCTGAGTTTGCACGGTATCATTGATTTATGGGTATTAAGCATTGCTCAAAGGTATTTTTGTTTTTATTTTCTTTGTGATTTGCAGCGGCCTCCTCTTAGCTAAAGTTCAAAGAGCACTGTCATCCATGATTTGTTTGCAAATCCTGAATTTTTATCGCACATACAAGGAGACATTTCTTCGTCTGTTGAAAAGTTTTGATTGAATGTGAAGGTGTCCTGATGCGATTTGTTTTAGATTCAGAAATTGTTAATGGGTTAAGGGGTTTTGTGAATTAACGCAAAATTAATAAAACTCTTTTCATATTTATTTTTAAAAGAATATAAAAATGCCGAAATAGAAATGTGAGATTGCGCTTATTCTTGCTATATGCATTTTTTTTTAATCAGGCTTTAGCAAGCGGTAGCTTTACGCAAGATTGTAAAAAGCTTTTGGTTTTGTCTGGAGTTGTTGTTAATTTTGAAGTTGGTGGGTTGACAGAGAATGCATTTCCCACGAGGGATATTTCTTCTCAAATCACAGAGACTCAAAATATTTCCGAAAGTATTTTTCTAAGAACGGCTGATCCCGACCATCTTCCCGAGGTAGGTCAGTTTGTGTACAAACCAATAATAGATGAAGGGTACCTAAAATTTAAAATTATTGGAAAAAATGATGACGGAACTTATAGAATCTTCAACTATGAGAAAAATTATCTTTATGAGTCAGTGTCTATCTTTAGTTTTTCAGGTTCAGATCATAGCAATGATTTAATAAAAAAAAACCAATCCATTTTAAAGGAACACCAAGCCACTTTAAAAGAACGCCAAGCCAGAATAAAACATGATCGTGAATTTTTGTATGCAGATCAATACGCTGTTAGCGTTGAAGTAAAATCTCCAGAGCAAAAAAAAGCTGATGATATTTCTGATTTAGTTGGATCCAGGATTTCAAGAATACAAGATAAAATTTTTGGGATGCATGAAGTTTATAGTAATCGTAAAGAAGAAGCTGAGGCAGTTCAGTTTAAATTTTTACATATAATAGAGAAGCTAAATAACCTCAAACAAACCTATGTTGGTGAAGAAATTGTAAAAGAAGCTAGAAAGAAGGATCCAGCTGCTTATCCAGATGTTACAAGAATTGAAGGTTTATATACTCATGTTCCAGATCTAATTCCGCCTGAAACTCAAACTGGAGATGTTGGATATAGTTTTGAAGATTTAAAAAGTTGGGTCGATCGTTTTTACGATAATATAGATGAGAATTTTAAGGTAAAAGTAAAGCGAATATCTGAATTTGATAAAAAATCAGATCAAATATCAGGCAAAGTATATGAAGCTAAGAAAACTTTAATTGCTAAGTACGACCAAGTTTTAAAACATGAAAAAAGCATAAGGGTTTTTGACAATTATAATGAATTGAAAAAAAGATTTGAAAATGTCTTTTCGCAAGTTAACGAAGCTTCACCTTCCAAGTCATTTTTTGCTTCTTTTATAGAAAAAATAAATATTCCACTTCTCAAAAAGTTGAAAAACAGTGAGAGTAAAAAAAACCTAGAGGGGACTGATTATGCTTCTGTCATTGAAGATAGGGTCGAATCTCCACTTGAATCAAATCCCTATGATTTTTATACGTTAATTCATTTTATGCGCCAAGATAGTAGGTATTCAAAAGATACAATCTCAAAATTAGAAAAAATGGTTGATGAGTACAAGCGTAGATATGATGAAAGTCCTCTTCATCTTATTCGATCGCTTAAGGCCGATTATCAGCTCTTGCGTTATAGGGGGTATTTTCCACGGGAATCAAGGCAGAAGCTTTTAGAGAAAATTGCGACAGATTCTTATTCAAAAGAAGAAGGAGTTTTTATGCATGAAGTAAGTGATTCTCTTAAAAGCATTGGTAGAATCAATGAATATTGGAAGGGTTTATCTCTTGATAATCTTTCTCGTGAAAGCCAAGAAAGAGGCGAGAATTATAAAAATTTCCGAATAACTGAATCTCCAGGTTATTCTGAGTTAGGTGTTTCACCAGAACGACATAGACATATTCAAAGACATTTTCAAGAAGAGGCTTTAAGTGAATTGGAACCATTTTATTATAAATTAAAAACACAAGTTGATTTAGGAAAATTAACACCGGATGAAGCCGCATCAGAATTTCAAAGTAAATTAAATGAGCGCTTAAAGAAAAACATAGAATACTTTAAAGTCACAACTGGAAAAGAAAAGCACACGGTTTTTCCTGTCCATATTTCTTCTCGAGATGTGTTTGAGGCTTTAGGAAAGAACAAGTCATTTGTTGAATGGTACAAAAATCCTAAACCCTCTGGCTCTGAGGGGTTCCAGCTTTCAAGACCAAAAGAAAATGTGTATGCGTGGGATGGATGGATAACTATAAAAGGCCAATTGTATAACGTAATTATTTTAGCGCAACGTTACCATGAATATAGAACAGATAAAGTAGGGTTCATTACGCTTTATCCGTTAAGCGGGCCAGGAGTTGTGAGCTTTTAGAAATTATTTCCTAACAGTTTTTTCAAATAAAAGGTCTGTAGACTCGCCATCGGATTTTTGAAGGTCGGAAGTTTCCATAACGTATCCGTGGATATCGAATTCGGAAATAAGGGTTCCATTTTTGTCCACGGTAAATAAGAGATCAACTTTTGCAAAACCAAAATAATCGCTTCCTTTTTGAGAGAGTTCTTGTCGAGAGATGGAAGTAGAAATTCTTTTTTCACCATTTTTGTAAGACATGTGGATATCTCCAAAAAGAAGGCGAGGAATATCATCAGACTCTAATATGACACTCACTTGATTAGTGTAAACTTTGTCAACAACAGCTGATTTAACGCAAAACTTTTGAGGGACACGTGTGCGTTCAATAAAGGCGTCCCATCTTTCGTTCTTTTGAAGTTCAAAACAGGTTTCTGAGGGGAGCTTTTTAATACTTAACTTAGAATTGATTCTCTTTCCGAGAGCGTAACTATTATTTAAAACAAGAAAGGAAAAGGCAATTACAGATAAGAACTTGAAATTTAAGGGTAATTTAAATTGTCTCAAAGTTATAACATTATGCGTCAAAACGCTAATTAAGTCAAGAGTTTTCTTTGCTTACAGGTATTTAAAAAGGCTTGTTAAACTAAAAAAATCATGTGGGCTAATTTATCTGCCATATCTCTTCCTGCTGAAAATTTTATTGTAAGAGCCGTTGTTGTTTACCTAGTTATTTTGTTTTTACTTCGTTTTTCGGGCAAGCGCCAAGTCGGTCAAATGAGTGCTGTTGAATTTGTAGTCGTAATGCTTTTGAGCAATGCTGTTCAAAACTCCATGAATGGCGGAGACAACTCTCTTGCAGGAGGATTGATCCTTGCATGCGTTTTGGTGGCTATGAGTTGGCTGATTTCGAATCTAAATTTCCGCTTCAAGGGCTTTCGTCATGTTGTGTTGGGTGTGCCCACGCTTTTGATTCATAAAGGTGTTTTGATAGAAGAGAATATGAAGCGCGAGCGTATTGCACGTATCGATCTGGCAACGCTCCTTCGAAAACAAGGAATCCATCATTTTCATGAGGTGTACACGGCCATTCTAGAATCAGATGGTTCTCTGAGTGTTACAAAAATCTCTGAGCACTTGAATGAAAGTGCGCGCTTAAGTTGATTTGACTCGTCTCTTTTGAGGAGCTATTATGCAAAGCGTCAAAAGTGACGTTTCCTCTATGATTCATCAAATGCGGTTTTATTTTTTATCTTTTTTTCTTTCTTATTTTTTTCTAACTTCAAACGGCCTCTTTGCGGGTCAGCGATGCGCCGAAATACTTTCTCAAATTAATAACAACCATGAGATTCACGAATCAAAATTCGTAAAAGCCTTTCGTTCATCCCCATCACTTCTTATTTTTAATCGAGCTCCTCGAAAAGTTGGAACGGCCAAAGGTGCTTTCATTGCAAGCAATGAATACGATGTTTTTAAAGTTCCAGCTGTTCTGCCTCAGAGAGATCTTTTTGTGGGCATTGGTAATAATGCTTCTTGGGATTTGGCTCTTCGCAGTGGGGCTCGGAAGCTTCTGATGTTCGATATCAACTATGAGCCTCTCATGATGCAGCGATATTTTTTTCGAACGCTGTTTGAGATTTCAGAGAGTCCGGTTGATTTTTATCGTTACTTATTTCTTATTCCATCTGCGGAGGTTCAGCATTTAAGATCTTTTAAAGATCTTGCAGAATATGATTGGAATTTGTTTTTAAAGAATAAGGAAGCTTCCGTGCAGAGGGTTGGTTCTTACGTCAGTTCGAGAAAAGAAGTTATCCAAGAAATTTACGCAAAAATTAAACAAAAATCCGTTGATCCTGAAAAGAAACTCGTTCTTGATTTTTTAAAAGTTTTTTATCGCGAGCCTTTTACTCAATCTTCAGCTCTGTTTCAGTTCGCCATGAACTCTTCTCTTATGGAGATTCAGCGATCTTTTAGAATGAGATATTTTCCACCTTATGTTCAAGATTACTATCAGTTACCAAAGGGATCTCTGGAAAAGCTTTACCAAAAAAATCCCACTTTTATTTCTGACGTTCAAAATTTTCATCGAATGAAACATCTTATGTTAACAGCTGATTATATTCAGCTTCCCTTGAAGTCTCCTATATGGGAGTACGTGGCTCGTGTGGCCAGTGGTCAGGTTAATGGAGTCACAGTTTTTTCGTCTAATATAATTGAAACGAATCTATCATCTAAAAGCAAAGAAGAGTTGAGGCATGACTTTAAACAAAGCCTCACAGAGCATTTTTCTAAATTTTCAAAACCTGTTTTTTATATCGAAACATTCGGAAATGACGCACACCATGAGTACGAGTACGTGGAGCTTCCACGGGCTCCCTAGCTGTATCTTTCACAAGCTTTTTATTCTTATTTGGCAATTACAATAAATCTTGATTAAATAAGGTCTTATGAATGCACAATCGTTAAAGCTTGCTCTTCAAAAATTTTCGCTCTTTGCAGCAGCCTCTTTGGCTTTGAGTTCTTGCGGTGTTCAATCAATTCCACGACAAAACAACGAAGTGGATGCCACTTGGTCCGAGGTGCTTAACCAGTATCAAAGACGAAGTGATTTGATCCCTAATCTGGTAAACACCGTGAAGGGTTATGCCAAGCATGAGAAAGAAACTCTTGAGAATGTTGTAAAGGCTCGTGCTCAAGCAACTCAAACAAAGTTTGAAGCTAAAGATCTGACTCAAGAAAATTTAAATAAATTTCAATCTGCGCAAGGCGAATTGTCGGGAGCTTTGTCTCGTTTGTTGGTCGTTGCAGAAAGATATCCTGATCTTAAGGCGAATGAAAATTTTCGCGATCTTCAGGTACAACTTGAAGGAACAGAAAATCGTATTACAGTTTCTCGCAACGCCTACATTCAAGCTGTAAAAGAATTTAATAATTTAGTAGGAGTCTTTCCCACAAACTTAACAAATAATTTGTTTTTTCATTACGAAAAAAAGCCCCAATTTACAGTTGCTGAAGAAGTGAAAAAGGCTCCTGAGGTTAAATTTTGAAGCTTTGTTTAAGCTTTGTATCTTTGTTTTTGCTCTCAACACTTTCTTTTGCGGCTAAGGAAATTCCTTATCTGAGTGGCCCAGTGATTGATGAAGCTCATTTGTTAAAAGCAAACGAAAAAGCAGAGCTTGAGTCTTATATCCGACAGCAGCAGGATTTAATGCAGCTTCAAGTATGGATAATTTCTTCTCTAGATGGAGATAGTATTGAACGTGTGAGTTATGCAGCTGCACAAAAGTGGCAGCTTGGTCGTGAAAAAAAGAACAATGGCCTGCTGCTAACAATCGCCGTTCAAGATCGTCGAATGCGTTTTGAAGTAGGGCGTGGGCTCGAAGGAAGCCTCCCGGATATTTTGGCCGCTAGAATTTTAGATTATGTCATTCGTCCGGCATTTAGAGCGGGTCGTTTTTACGAAGGTATTCGCTCAGCACTTGATAAAGCGGTGACGTTAGTAAGTGGTGGCGAGGATGCCGCAAAGTTAAGAGAAGGGTTAAGTCGACAAGGAAAAGGCGAGCAGCTTAATGGCCGAGGTCTTGCGATTTTGTTTGTGTTTTTTATTGTGATTTTTATAATGCAGACTTTTTCTCGCCGTAGATATGGTTATGGTAACGGAATGTATTGGGGTGGCGGCGGTGGAGGCGGCTGGGGTAGCGGAGGTGGAAGTAGTTGGGGTGGAGGCGGCGGCTGGAGCGGCGGCGGTGGTTCTTTTGGTGGAGGAGGCTCGAGCAGTTCATGGTAAATAAAATTACAGAAACTTTTGAAAAAAAACTTCAAGTTGCCATCGATGAAATTGAGTCTCAAAGTCATATCGAAATTGTTCCTGTTATTAGCAAGAGAGCTTCTAATTACTATGCATGGTCTTTAGTGTTTGGGCTTGTCACTTCGTTTACGCTTCTTTTAGTTGTAAAATTTTTCTTTTGGAATTTTTGGCATAGTTTGTCTTTTGCATATGATCTTCCGCTCTATGTTCTTTTTGGATATTTGTTTGCCTATTTGCTTCGAAAGAGTTCTTTTTTTCGTTTGCTTGTTCCTCGCAATTTGCAGCGGCAGAGAGTGTTGACGCAAGCGGAAGCTTGCTTTGTCACGGAGAAAGTTTTTGAGACCAAGCACCGTTTAGGGATTTTAATTTGCGTTTTTGAGTTCGAGCAAATGGTTTTGGTCTTTGCGGACAAAGGTTATGAGGGAATTGTTCAGAGTGATTACTGGAGAAACTTAGGTGTGACTCTTGCCAAAAACTTTGATGCTCATAATCCTGGCGAAGAGTTTATTGAAGCTTTGCTTGAAATTAAGAATAAAGTTCTTCCTCATTTTAATTCAGTCGAAGAAGCTCATACAAACGAACTTTCCGATCACTTGAGAAAGAAATAGGAAACAGAATTTATTTTAAAATTTATTTTTTGGGAGTTTCGGGAGCAGTATTTGCAGGTACAGCGGGAGCTGTCGTTTGAGCAGGTTGCGCGTTGACTTTTGTATCAACAATCACTGATTCGCCTGCTTCTTGAACTCTGAACCAAGACAAGAACAAGCAGCTTGCTGCCAAGAACAGCGAACACCACATAGTTGCTTTAAAAAGAAAGTTTGTTCCGCCGCTACTTCCAAATACGCCTTGATTGCTTGCGCTAAAAAAGCTTCCACCTTTGGAAGGTTGCAAAAGAACCAGTGTGATTACAAGAATACTGACAAGAACTTGAAGAGTTGTAACGAGTGTTAACATTTTAGAAGCCTCCGCGGCCCATGGATCCAACAACAAGAAAAGCTAAGAAACCCAATAAAACAACACCAAGGGTAAATACGGGAGTAACCATGTACACCCTCTTAAGTAGGCGATCTTAAAGGTCGAGTCAAACACGCAAGCAGGTCACGGTAGCTTTTAGGCTCAAGAGATGCGCCGCCCACAAGAGCCCCATTCACACGCGGGATGCTTGAGATCGTACCTAAATTATCAGGCTTCACCGATCCGCCATAAAGAATGGAAAGATCAAAGCCTGCTTTTGAGCAAAGTTTGTAAATAAAATCATGACTTGCAGCGATTTCTTCATTTGTTGCTGTCACGCCTGTTCCAATAGCCCAAACTGGTTCGTAGGCAAGAACAAGTTGTTTTTGAAGCACTTCTTTGCTGAAAGCATCGGCTACTTTAAAAAGAGGATTGAGCTGAGCCTCGATCACTTTTTCAAAGCGGCCTTGTTTGCGCTCGTCCAAGTTTTCTCCGATGCAAAAAAGAATTTTAAGTCCATGTTCAAGTCCGATTTTACATCGCTCGGCAGCTGTCTCGTTTGTTTCTCCGAAAAATTGCCGGCGTTCGCTGTGTGCAATAATGCTGCCCTTGACTCCCAAATCAAGAAGTTGCTTCACGCTTGTTTCTCCCGTGAGAGCGCCTTCAAGTTTGTAAGCAAGGTTTTGACTTAAGATACTGATTTTGCTTCCTTTTTCTTGGCTCTTACGACAAGCAGTTTCCAGGAGCGATGGGCTAGGCGCCACATAGCATTCGTGCCCGGCAGGCTCGATGTCTGCTAGGGAATCAAAAAAAGATTCAACATCTTTTCTGGTTTTGTAGAGTTTCCAGTTACCTGCCAGTATCGCCATGTTTTCTCCTTTTGCGCGTAATTTATCTTTATCGCGGAACACGCTTGAGTGATTCGATCCCTGGCATTGCTTTGCCTTCGATCATTTCAAGACTTGCACCACCACCTGTTGAAATATGTGTGAAGTGTTGATCCAATCCGCTTGTATTTAGAGCGGCAACGCTGTCGCCGCCTCCACAGACTTTTACACAGTTGGGAAGATCGGCAATCGCTTGAGCTAAACTCATCGTGCCTTTATCGAAAGGTTTTTGCTCAAACACGCCCATGGGGCCATTCCAGAAAAGACATTTCGTTCCCGCTAATTCGCGAGTGTAGAGCTCAATCGTTTTAGGTCCGATATCAAGTCCCATCCATCCTTTGGGAATATGCGCGTTTTCGGAATCCTTCACTTCGTGAGGAGGGTCAAAGCTTGTCGCTATTTTATGATCAACGGGCAAAAGAATCTGACATTTTGCTTCTTTTGCTCGAGTCATGATCTTTCCAGCCAGAGTCACCTTATCAAGTTCTACAAGGCTTGAGCCCACATCTACCTGCAAAGCGCGCAAGAAAGTATAAGCCATCGCGCCTCCGATGATAATTTTGGAACTCTTCACGAGGAGTGCTTCGATGACTCCCACTTTGTCCGATACTTTTGATCCACCCAAGACCGCTACAAAAGGACGATTGGGATTGTGAATCACTCGACCTAATTCGGAAATTTCTTTTTCTAAAAGAAAGCCAGCATACTTGTCTTGTAAGAGTCCGGGCAAAGCCGACACGCTTGCGTGTGCGCGATGGCAAGTTCCAAAAGCGTCGTTCACATAAGCATCTGCAAGAGCAGAAAGTTTCACCGCAAATTCATTTTCGTTGCTTTCTTCTCCGGCATAATAGCGAAGATTTTCGAGCAACATGATTTGTCCATCACGGAGTTCTTTGCTTTGTTTTAATACAGGGTAGCCCGTAGCTTCGTGAGCAAAAACCACATCGCATTTTAATTTTTCGCCGAGCAAAGTTGCCACGGGTTCCAATGAAAAAGCCGCTTCAGGTTTTCCTTTCGGTCTTCCCAAGTGAGAAGCGATGATTAAGCGTGCGCCTTTTTCACGAAGAAAATTAATGGTGGGAAGAGCCGCTGTGATGCGAGTGTCGTCTGTGACTTTTCCGTTTTTTAAAGGGACGTTGAAATCAACGCGTACAAAAACGCGTTTGTTTTTGAAGTCACCTTGAGAAATACTTTTGATTAACTGACCGCCAGGATAGTCTGAGAGCGAAGCTTTCATGACAATCCCTTAGAGAGTTTTTTCGCCGATGTATTTGCAAAGGTCGAGCATGCGGTTTGAAAAACCGTGTTCGTTGTCGTACCAAGAGCAAACCTTTGCCATGTTTCCTTTGCCTTTTTCGTTGCCACCAATAACATAAGTCAAATCAGCATCAACGATGGAGCTGTGTGAGTCACCCAAAAAGTCGTTGCTCACGAGAGGTTCTTTTGAAACCGCCATGATGCCTTTGAGCTTGCCTTCAGCAGCTTTTGAAAGAGCATTGATGATGTCTTCCTTGGAAACTTCTTTTTTCAAAGTCACAACGAGATCAGTAAAAGAAACGTCGGGAGTAGGCACGCGTACAGCTAGACCATCGAGTTTGCCTTTAAGTGCAGGGATCACTTCGCCCACGGCTTTTGCCGCACCTGTTGAAGTGGGAACCATGTTGATCGCAGCCGCGCGAGCACGACGAGGGTCGCTATGAGCTGCATCGAGCAAACGTTGGTCGTTTGTATAGCTATGAATAGTGGTCATGAGTCCGTGCAAGATTTCAAAGTTCTCATGAAGAACGCTTGCAAAAGGAGCTAAGCAGTTTGTTGTGCAAGAAGCGTTACTCAAAACAAAGTCCGTCGCAGGATTAAACTCGGTATGGTTTACGCCCATGACAATTGTACGGTCGACGTTTGTTCCAGGAGCAGAAATGATCACGCGTTTTGCGCCGGCCTTAAGGTGAAGGCTGGCTTTTTCTTTGTTTGTATAAAATCCAGAACATTCCAAAACGATGTCCACGCCGAGTTCTTTCCAAGGAGCCTCTGCAGGGTTTGCAGTTCCACAATATTTGATTTTTTTGCCGTTGATGGTGATGCTGCCTTTTTCGCCGACAACGGTTCCTTTGAATCTTCTATGAACAGAGTCGTATTTGAATCCAAAGGCTGCGTCTTCGGCACTAGTGAGATCGTTGATCGCCACAAGGTCGATATGCTTATGAAGAGCTTCATTTTCGAAATAAGCTCGAGTTACTAAACGTCCAATTCTTCCAAATCCATTGATTGCGATTTTCATGGCCTAGACGTTAATCGATTTTCTGTTTTTAAAAAAGATACAAAATTATTGTTTTGGAGACGGAATAGAGGCCGGGCCTTTACCTTGTTTTTTGGCCGCTTCTTTGCGAGTCCATTCAATTTTAGCAAGAGAGATGTCCCGGTTGCGGTCTCCACGCAAAACGCGCGCAGCTCTTTCAAAAATCGTGAGAAGTTTATTTGTGTTGTTATTTTTAAGGTTCATGCCGACATTTGTGACGGGATCGGGCTCACCACGCATTTTTTTGAGGTTATCTAAATCAGCATTGTTGGCGAGAGGATTTGATGAAAAATCAAAACTGCCTCCACCTTTTGATCCAGAATCAGAGCCATCTTTGTTGAGTCCAACATAGTCTCCAGTTCCACCAGATTCATCGATGCCTAATGTGGAACTTCCTGCGCCAGATGGATCAAAGGCTCCAGCTGCGGATAAGCGGTTGAAAGCAGCAACACCTTTTTCAGCCTTGTCATAGTCTTCGTTTAGTTTAGAAAGAGCATCTTCAAGAGTGGTTGTGTCGGAAGGGTTGAATTTAGCTGCTTGACGCATTAGTCCCTCTATCTCTTCTTTGGGGGGTAGTTGAAGGCTTGGTTGATTACAGGAAGCATCATTGCATTTGCAGAGATTTGGAAATTCTTTGCATTTGTCGGGAATGTTTGGTGTGGTCCCGTCTGGATTTTTAGGTAAATCCGGATTCAAACCACCTGTGGTAAGTTTACCGAAGTCTCCTAGTCCACTTGGGCTTGTCTGTTTATCGTTTTCTGAATTCATCAACATGGAGGCCGCTCCGCCGGCTATTTCCAGAAGCCCCTGGGCAAGTTGCCATTTTCCCGTACTGCACATAGCTGCCGTTGTTGGGTTGGGACAGTTTGCAGACATAATTGCTTTTCCTTTTGTAACGTCTTTGACTCCTATAAAAACCAATAGGCCTCCCATTACGACTCCCATTGCACCCATCGTAGCGTTAGCGATTTTGGAGCTGATTAAAAAAGAAAAGCTCAAAAGAAGAGCTAGTAACTTTGTGAGTTTACTTTTTCTGCAAAACATTTACGTTTAGTTTAACTGAGTTCTTTTTATTTTTAAGAGCTTTTTTTCGAATCCATTCATTTTTTGCCAAGACAAGGTCTCGTTCGTTTTTTCCGCGAAGAGCGCGAGTTAATCGTTCAAAAATTGTAAGCGCTTTGCCATTTTTATCAATTGCATTCATACCCATGAGTAAAACTTTGCTTTGTTCACCTCTTTGTTTTGCAAGGGCATCGATCATGGGTTCTGTTTTAAAATCATCGTCATCAGAATCATCACCACCACTTCTTTTGCCGGATGCTGAACCTAAACCAACTCCAGCAGCGTCTGTATTGCCGTTTTCAGAAGAGTCACCTGAGTTATCCCCAGTGCTGACTAGGCCTCCACCGGCTGAATCAAAGGCACCTCCAGCTGAGAGTTGATTGAATTTTCCTACTCCATCGCGGGCCTTGTCGTAATTTTCATTTAATTTAGCAAGAGCATCTTCAAGCGAAGTACCATCTGGCGTTGCTCCAGAGCGAATGAGTTTTTCAAGCTCTTCTTTTGGGGGAAGAGTTAGTTGTGGTTGGGAGCAAGCAGCGTCATTGCACGTGCATGTCGTTGGAGCTTCTCTACATTTTTCTGCGATATTCACATTGGGAACTCCATCGGGAACGTTGGGCATTCCGCTGTTAGGGGCTCCAGCAGTGATCCCTCCTATGTTCATTCCTTTGGGTGCCGTTTCATCTGCCGCTTTAGAGTTTTGATTCATTGCAACTATGCCCCCAGCGATGGCGAGGACATCAAGAGGAATTTTATAACACCAACCACACATTCCAACGCAGCTTGAGCATCCGGCAATTGAAATACCTAGACCGATGGTTCCTACGGCTATGAGTACTCCACCCAACATTTTTCCTGATTTTGCTTTTTCGTGAGCCCCACTGCCTCCCCCTTCGGGTACGCCCGAGGCAGCAGACGATGAAGAAGAGGCTTTAGAAGTAGTAGAGTTTAGCTCTGAGGCTGCAAAAAGTTGTGGTGATTTAAAAGTCAAAAATAGAATAAGGGGCAAAGAAAAAAAACGTAAATTTTTTGAAGAAGGCATTTCTCTTTTAGTCTAACTGAGAAAGCTCAAAATTTTAAATACTGTTATCTGAAGCATTCATTTTAAGCTTATTCGCGGCACTTATCTTAACTTTTTGAGTAAAGATTGAAGGAGCTTTTTGTTTCTGAAGAGCTGCTTTTCTTGACCACTCAATTTTTGCAAGAGTGAGATCTCGGTTACGATCTCCACGAATCGCTCTGCTGACGCGTTCAAAGATTGTGAGGGATCGACCATTTGAATCTTCAGCGTTCATTCCTATGATTTTTACTCGAGGAGTTTCGCCACGATTTTTTTTAAGAGCATTCAAGTCGATGTTTGAGTCATATGGGTTGTTGTTAAAGGGATTGGTAGATTCCGCACCGACGTAAGTATCAGCTCTTCCTGTTCCGTTACCTTTATTAAGGCCTACGTCATCGTTATTTGTTGAAAAACCATCTTTAGAAGAAGCCATCAGCGAAGAATCATTACCCAAGTCTGATGGGCCAGCTAAGGCTTGTTGATTATAAGCATCCACTGCATTTTTTGCTTTGTCGTAATTGTCATTAAGTTTGGCAAGTGCTTCATCGAGAGTCGTTCCATCAGGCGAGGCACCATTTTCAAAACCACTTTGAACTAAGCGTTGAAGATCTTCTTTGGAAGGAAATTGAAAGTTTGGATTACCATTTGAATCATTACCGAAAACAAGAGGTTGTGTTGGGTCGGGAACAGTGATGCCCGGGGGAAGTGTAATGTTTGGTACACCAGAATTGAGTCCTCCACCATAAGATGAGCCTCCACCAGGAGCGGTTTGACTGGCAGCTTTGCTGTTTTGAGCCATAGCCGCTGCTCCGCCCGCAATCTCAAGAGCATCAAGAGGAATCTTCCAACATGTGGCATATGCTGGAGGAACGCAGCCTTGTATATCTTTAATTAGCGAAACGGTTCCGATACCAATAAGTGCTCCGCCTAACATGGTTCCGATAACTGCTTTTCCATGTCCGTCAGCATGTGCGGATTGTAAATTCATAAGAAGGGCTAAAACAAAAATAAGACTACATACACGTTTCATATATCTTCATTTTATCTTAGCTAATTGAGACAAAGGTTAATTGTCTGTGAATAAGGGGTTAAGAAAAGATCTTAACGTAAAATTCATTTTGTGAATGGGTTTTATTTGTCTTTTAAAGATCTTTTAGGACTTGATAAATCTTTAAGTCTTTTCGTTTTGTAAAGGTCAAGGTTTTATATTCTCCCTCAGTCGTGCAAAAATCGGCTTTGGCTTCGTGTTTACCCACTCTAGGACGACCCAAAAGACGAAGGCCGTTGAACTCAGAGATTTTGAATTCGGGAGGATTCTTAAGATTGTTGCTAAAGAGCGATTTCTTCACTCCATAAAGTGAGTGATAGGGCAAACTTCTGAGATCAATTTTTAATTCTTTTGAAATGCGACTCCACTCCGAATCGTGAAAAACATAGGTGGGGGCTTTTGCGAAACGATGGCACCAGTCGGTTTTCGTTTTCAGCACAGGACATTCTTTTTGATGGGGGCAAGGAGCCAAGAAATAAAATTCATCGAGCAAAGAATCACGAACACGAGAAAGTTGGTGGCTTTCTTTGATGGAGCTTGCATCCATCCAAATAAACAGATCGGTTTTTTTGAGGTTGTCTACAATTTGAGAAAGAGAGGTTGCGCTTAGTTCACTCAAGACGTAACTGATCAGCTGAATGTGAAGGAAGCCTTTTTTGTTTAGGTTTTGATTGTCTGAAAACTCAATTGAAGAAAAGCTTTGTTTGATTTTTTTTTGCGCAAACGAGCAAGCTGCAGAAGAGCGATCCACGAGTTTTACTTTGTAGTTTTTAACGTGATCGCAGAGTTCAAGATACTTTAAAGAAGCAGTGCCAGGTCCACAGGCCCAATCTTCTAAAAGAAAATTTTGTGAGGGAAAAAGAATTTCTGGATGAATGTTTTGTTTTTTTAAATCTTCAAGACAATGTTGCCACTTCCAAGAAATGCGTTCTCCAAGAGTTGAGGAGTAAATTTCTAAAAGCTCATCTGTCCAGTAATCTCGTTGGAGTTGAGATGAGCCCTTGAGGTAGAGTTCTTGGAGTTTTTTTAGGTCTTCAAACATTCTCGATTGTTCACGTTTCTTCTTGAGTGATCAACTTCTTTCCTACTCTTTGAATCATCCATTGCCGAGTATTTTCGATAAAACGATAAACGGATGGGATCACGACAAGGGTAAGGATGGTGGAAACCGCTACGCCTCCGATGACGGCAATACCCAGAGATGTCCTTTGGCTTGAAGCTTCGTTTAAGCCAATTGCCACAGGAATCATCCCGGCAATCAAAGCAAGGCTGGTCATAAGAATAGGGCGAAGACGCGTTTTTCCGGCAACCAAAATTGCTTCGTCTAGCGAATGTCCTTCGCTTTCTTTTTGCTTGATGTAGTCGACAAGGATAATCGAGTTCTTTGTGGCAAGTCCCATGAGCATAATACATCCGATCATCGAAAAGAGATCGAGTGATGAACGAAAGATAAAAAGACTGAAAAAGCCACCCACGATGGCAAGAGGAATCACGAGCATGATCACAAAGGGAGTCACGACGGATTCGTAAAGACTTGCAAGAACAAGGAAGATAAAGGTGATCGCCATGAGGGCTGCGATCTGAATACTTTTGCCCAGTTCTTGAAAGTTTTCGGCTTGTCCCACGAAGCGATAACTTGCTCCGGGTGGGAGTTTGATCTCTCCACTTGTAAACCACTTATTTATATCGCTAATTGCAGCGCCCATACCGGGGCCCTTTGGGGCAATGTCTGCGCCAATTCCAATGTATCGACTACGGTTTTCTCGGTTGATCGTTGCAAGTCCTGATGTTTTTTCGGGATTAGAAAAGTCCTTCAGAGCAACGAGCCTGTAATTAAGATTAGGAATAAAAATTTTAGCATAGTCTTTTTCAAGATCGCGCTGTTCGTTTATTAGTCTAACTCTAATATCGTATTCCAATCCGTTTTCGCGAAATTTTGCGGGCTTGATTCCCTCAACTTGTGCGCGAAGTTCAGCTCCCACAGTAAGAGGTGTGATCCCGAAGCTTTGAGCTCTTTTATCGTCAATTTTCACCTGAAATTCTGGAAGTCCTTCTTTGTCTGTAATTTCAGGGTCAGTCAAAGCGGGATGTTTTTTGAGTCTATCAAAAATTTCTTGAGCTACGGGTCGAATAGCTTCTAGATCTTCCCCGCGAATATTGACTGTAAAAGGACGGTCTCCTGCTCCCACCATGTCGACATCTTTGACGACAGGATTTGCATAAGCATATTTTTTCATCATCTCACGAATTTCTGCTTTAACAGCGACAGTTGTTTTACTGCGCTTGCCGAAAGGTTGAAGAACGACATAGAACATAGCAACGTTCGACTGACCTGTTTCGTTACCAACTGTGAGAATCGTTTGTGTGATGCTGGGATTTTGTTTGAGTAAACTTTCAATTTCAAGACTGAGGTTGCTCATGTCTTGAAGCTTCGTTCCGCGCGGAAGTTCAAGTGTGAGCGCAAATTCACCGTTTTCTTGAGGGGGAAGAAATGTTTTGGGAATAAAAATAACCGTTGCACCTAAGAGAATCACAAGAACAAAAGTAGCAAGAGCTGTTGGGCCAGGATGGCGCAGAATTATTTTGAGTTTGCCTTCGTAATAATTTTCTAATTTTGTTTGAAACTTATCAAAAGCTTTGAGGCTTTGAGAAAAAAATCCTGTTTGGGACTGAACGCTTGTGTGTTTTCCGCCAAAGTAGGCAGAGAGCATAGGAGCATTTGAAAGAGCATCAAAGAGACTAATGATCATGACAAAGCAAACACCAAGGCCGAAAGACTTAAAGAATTGACCCACAACCCCCGAGAGAAAAGCGATGGGGCCAAACACGGCGAGAATGCATAAGGTAACGGCGATCACGGCAAGTGCCACTTCGTTGGTTCCATCAAGTGCAGCTGCAGAGGGTTTTTTGCCCATCTCTTGGTGCCTAAAGATATTTTCGCGAACAACAATTGCGTCGTCGATCAAAAGTCCCACAGCTAGAGAAAGAGCAAGAAGACTCATGATGTTGATCGAAATTCCAGCCACATAGAATAAAGCCATTCCTCCAATAAGAGAGACGGGAATTGAAAGGCCTGTGATGAGCGTGCTTCTAAGTGATCCTAAGAAGAAAAAGACGACAAAAATAGTGAGAATGACTCCGATGATAATAGATTCAAAAACATCTTCGACGTTGTTTCTTACGTATTTTGCTGTGTCTTGAACAAGCGTAAGATTGTACTCGGCGCCGAGTGATTTTTTAAGCTCCTCGTTAATCGTAGCGATTTTTTTTTGAATATTTTTGGAGACTTCGAGAGTATTGGCCTTGGATTGTTTGTAGACGTTTAAGAAAAGTGAATCTTTTCCGTCGAGATAGGCTCTGTTTTTTTCATCCTCAAGCGAATCAACTACTTGCCCTACGTCTTTAATTTGTACAGGAACATCGTTTCCAAAAAAGCTCACTGTGAAATTTTTCAGAGACTCAAGAGTGTTAAATTCACCGAGAGTTCTAAAGACAACTTCTTTTTGGCTTTGATCGATTTTTCCAGCGGGTAAGTTTACACCACTGTTCTTAAGTGATTGTCCAACTTGAGAAACAGAAACTTGCCGCTCTTTGAGTTTGTTTCGGTCAACAAGGATTTGGATTTCTCTTTTGCGTCCACCTATAATCTCAATGCGACCCACATTAGAGACTTGCTCTAAAAGAGGTTTAACTTTTTCGTTGGCAAGATCATACATTTTTCCTGCTTCAAGAGGAGCTTTAAGCGCAATCACAATGAGTGGTTGATCGGCAGGGTCGATACGTCTAATGGTTGGTTCAAGAATATCGGTGGGGAGTTTTTTTCGAACGCTTGAGAGGTGATCTCTTACTTGTTGTTCAGCGTATTTAACATCTGTTTCAAGAGTAAATTCCGCAACAACAACAGCTACTCCTTCAGAGTTAATAGAGCGTAAGTTTTTAACTCCAGAAATTCCGCTGAATTCTTCTTCGAGTGGTTTTGCAACAAGAGTTTCTACTTCTTTAGGGCCTGCGCCAGGGTAGGGTACAGTGGCTGTAACTACAGGGAAAGTGACATCAGGAAAGAGATCGACTGGAAGTTTTGTGAATGAAAGAACTCCCAAAACAAGCAGTCCCACTAAAATACAACTCATGAATATGGGGCGTTTGACGGAAAGTTCAGGGATATTCATATTATTTTTCCTTCTTCAGATTCGGCGATATACAATTTTGTTTGCGCTTCGATAATTCTGCACTGCAATTCGTTAGCCCATTTTTGAGCTTGCGCGTTGATGTAATCTTGTTCGGCGCTCAAAACAAAAAAGAGCGTGCCTCTTCCGTTTTTATATTTCTTTTCTTCAGAAGCGAGTCTGTTTTTTTGAGAGTCTTCTAGTTCTTTTAAAAGCATGATGCTTTGAGCACATCGCTGAAGGTCTTCTTTCTGTTTCAGCCATGCAAGTTCTTGCTTGATCGATGAACGTTCTAGCTGAGCATCGTTTGCTTTAATTGTTAGCCTAGATGCTTTTAAAAGTTTTCGAGTAAGCGTAAAGTCCAAGGGCATCTCGAAGTTTATTCCCACGCCCCAGAGATTTCTTTTGCTCTCAAGCAGATCTCTTGCACTTTTTGAAAAACCCGCATCGTGGCCTTGGAGGGTTGCCATGCCCGTTAACTCGAGAGTTGGTTTAAGAGCTTCTTTTTGAATTTGGTTTTGTGCTTTTTCAGCTTCAATTTGGGTACTCTTGAGTTTTTCGATGAGAGATTCTCTTTTTTCTTGGCTAAGGTTTTCAAGAGCTTTCGGTGCTAAGAAATCAAACTTTAAGGAATCAACGTGTTCTGCAGAAATTCCCCCGCGGTAGCTATTGAACGTATTTGTGATGAGTTCGATGTCTTTGGAGTTTTTGTCAAAGTCAAGTTTACGTAAAGCACGTGCAGCTTTGGCCTGCATCTCATCACTTTCATCGACTAGGTTTTTTAATCTTCTTTCGCGAATCCAAGCATAAAGCTTTTCACTTCGCTCAAGGTTTTTTTGAGATAGCTCAAAGAGGTTTTTTTGAATTCCATATTGATAGTAAATAGATTCAATCTCGGCTTCTTTTTGAGCTTTGTTTAAAAGAGCTTGAAGCCTTTGAAGTTGCGTTGCTTTTGAAACAGCTCGTGTTTGAGCGCGAACTTCCTCTCCCAAAAAGTTTTTCCATAAAGGAATAGATACCTGTGCTTGAGGAAAAAAATCGTAAAAATCACTCAAGGGAAACACCCCGGGTGCCACTCCAAAAATTTTCGTTCGTTTTATGTGTTGGCTAAAATCCCAATTCAAACCAAAAGAGCTTTGTTGTTTAAGGCCAAGAGAAACTTCGTAGCCTAATGTGCGATCCCCTTGGAAGGCGGGGTTCATCACAGGGCGAGTGTCATCAAAGAATTTGTTGGCAGAGTAGAGGCGGATCGCAGTAGGAAGTTCTTTTTTACGAAGATTATATTGAGAGGCCTCTTCTTCAAATTGTACGGCCTTGTAGGAGGAATCTTTTTCAGAAGCCTCTGCTTTGAAGTCTTCTAGCGTGTAAGCTTGAGCCGTGTGAGATGAGATAAATAGCAAAGTCAGGAGTGCAAAAAATTTAGGTTTCGTCATGTAACTTTCCCCCGAGAAAAGTTATAGCATTAAGTCCTGTTTTTTATAATTTTGATTTAAAAATCATTGGTTTAGGTGAGTGCTGATGCGTCTAATTTGCAGGATTATGAGCAATGTCCATGTAATGACGCGGAGCCAGTTTGTTTGGACAAGTAGTTTTGCAGCTTTTGGATTGTAGCCTTTGCTGAGTTGGTTGTGAAAAGGAACAGAAACAAAAAACGTCAGAGCCCATGTTGAAACAGTTAGTCCAAAAATCAAAAGAGAATGTTCTCCTAATTTTTGCCATGCGTTCCATGAGCTCAATAAAAGCTCTGTAAGCATTGGTGGAAAAACAAGCACGGTGGTCCAGCGACTGTGAAAAGAGTGAAAACTCGAAAATTTTTCTGAGTGAATGTATTTAAAACTAGGATAATGAACGAGTTGAACAAACCAAATAATGGCACACATCCACGCCGTGCTCGCAAAATGAATTGTCTGAAGGTTCATCTTAGTGCCTCACGTAAATCAGAAATCCATTCGTTGATGCTTGCGAGTGAAAACTTATGATGTCGTGCAGCTGCTAAAAGCAAAAAGTAAAACGAGGGCCACCACAGCAAGTCGTTCGTCAAAAGTATCCAGCCAAAGCTCCAGGGTAGTGTGCCTTGAAGGATTCCTATTAGAAATCCAATTGGACCAAAAATTTTCCCAAGTGCACCTACAAGTACTATGGGCCAATGTCGAAGCGGGTCTCGCGCGGCAATTGCGTATCCTAAGCCATACACTCCCACAATCATGCCGATGCATTGCCAAAGTTGTGGAAGCGGATTTACGGGCATTTTTGCAAATTCAAAATAATGTTGAGGAAAAAGTCCTGCGTAAATTCCAAAAAGAATATTGTAAAAAGCAGCAGCTAGGAGCCAACGTTTGAGAGTTTTTAATTTCATTGTAAAGATGATCCTACTCTTATTTTTTAGAATTCTCCCATTTGAATGGCTCAAAACTCACATCAATTACATTGCTGTAGCTTGCTGAGCGGGGATGAAAGACTGAAGCACCTGGCACATAATCAAGAAAATTTCCTTTCCATTCGATGAGTTTTGCAGGTACTAAAGTCCAGGGTAGGTGTTTGACGTCACCTCGTTGAATGCGTCCTGATCGGTCATTAAAGAGTGAGTATCTTTCCGTGGCCCAAATATCAAAGTCGCGATCTCTAGCAGTGGTGGGTGATTTTTCAACGACAAGTTCGGAGTGCCAGTGCTTGCGTGCGGATTTGAGATGTAAGCCTTGATCGTTCATTTGTACGTTTATCTTTGCAGTGTGATAAGGGAGTCCAAAAAACGTACGTGCAACCCATGTGGCAAGTGGATTGTCACTTTCAAGAGTGAAGAAATAAATGCCGGGTTTATTTGCAATACGGACATATGTGCGAATGTTGTATTCCCAAAGTTCTGACAAAATGGGAATGCTTGGAATCAAGGGGAATCGAACTCGTGTCATTCGAAAGGGCACCAAAGAAAGAATCGCATTGCCCTTCCATAAGTCTAATTCAAGGGATGGGGGCATAGCGCGACGAACGATTTCAGCGGGTCCTTCAAAGTGTATGAAGTAAAGTTCTTCCCACCGCTGTTTTGTGACCCACATATGAAAATTCTAAGCTTAAAGTACGAGCTTTGCGATGTGAATTTTTATTGAAAAATTACTAAAGTTTAAATCCTGCAAAATCACATGTAATTGTCGTGTCAGCGTCTGCGCCTAGGTAAAGATATTGCCCCTCTTCCATAATTAGTGGCGTTGTAAAATCATAGGATATGAGATCATTATCCTTTCCATTAAATGAAACTTGCCAAACCGGATCTGTGGAACTCTTATCGCTATAAACTCCAAACAACCCATTAAATAATCCAATCCAAAAAATCGCATTGGTTATTCGATAAAAAGAAACATCTTTAATGTTGTGACTAGTTCGACAATCAATATCGGTAATTCCAATTTTTTCTTTGTTTTTAAATTTTAGAATATTTAACTCGGCATCACTTTTGCCGTAGAATGCCATTTTGAATCTCACTACTTTTGATGAATTAGCAAGAAGCCATTGTTGAAGAGAGATGCCCGGTTCCCCTTTGGGTCCCTGAGGTCCAGTGTCGCCTTTGGGACCTTGAGGTCCAACATCTCCTTTGGGGCCTTGGGGGCTAGTTTCATTTTTGGGTATTTGAATGGGGGCAGCTTCAGTTTCCCTACTGTTTTCAATGGGCTTCGGTGCTGCTTTGGGAGTGGTTGTGGCAGGTGTTTTTTTGGGTTTTGATTGTGCAATAAAGGATAGGTTAAAGATAAATAAAAATAAAAATGTATTTAATAAACGTATTTTAATCATCGAATATTATTCGACAAATTTTTAATAAAAATTAGTATTTTAGTATTGATTTTGATTTAACATTTTTTAAAAAATTTATATTAAATATAGATTAATAAAAAAAGACAATAGAAACGCAGATCAAGCCATCGAACATATCGACTTGTTTTGGATTGTGAATTTATTGTTCTGAAATTTCTCTGCTCAGAGGGTTAATAACGTTTTTCATAAACCATTCACCACCAGCACCTTGCACAACTTCGAGTTCTTCTTCGCCATTCCATAAACGAGCTTTTTGATACTGAACAGTGCATTTAGATTCGTTTTGAGTAAGTTTAATCCATAGTTTATCGGATTGCTCTAATTGGGATAAAGAAACGCTTCCGTTGGAATATTTTGTACCTGAAGTAACAACCTTAGCGGTCACGTTAAATTTTCTGCGCCCTGTTTCTATGCTGCCCATATTTTTATCCATTTTCTTAATTTCATAGCCGCGTTCTTTTAGGCCTTTGAGAGTGGATTCCCAGCAGCTATCTTTATCTCGATTTAATTCTAAAGATGGCAAGTAAGCAGTTCTAAATTCGGGACTATCAACTTTTATAGATGAACAAGCTCCAAGAAATGCAAGAAATAATAATGTTGAAAATTTTTTCATATTTCTGTTTGTTTAAATAAAATGTCAATCCTAAGTAAGTTTCTTACTGACTTATCCCCGTAAACTTTTCGATCACAGCTTTTTCAACGTTTGCAGGCATTGAGTCGTATTGAGCAAACTCAAGAGTAAAAGTTCCTCGCCCTTGAGTACGTGATCGCAAATCGGTGCTGTATCCAAACACACTTGCAAGCGGCACTTCGGCGCGCACCACTTGTAGGCCCATGCCTTCTTGGGTTTCCATTTCTTGAATGCGTCCTCTGCGAATTCCCAAATCTGAAACAACGTCTCCGACGAAATCTGTAGGGCAGGTGACCTCAAGTTTCATCACAGGCTCGAGCATTTGTGGGGCTGCTTGCGGAAAGGCTTCTTGCAGCGCCATCGAGAGGGCTGTCATATAGGCAAGGTCAAGTGATTCTTGCTCGCGGTATTCAGCAGACACGAGTTCTACACAGACATCTACTAATGGGAATCCCGCTATGGGGCCTGATTGCAAAAGCATCGGTGCGTTTTTGCACAACTGTTCACGAATTTGCTTGGGAAGTTGCGGATTCGAAATTTTATCTTCGATCTTGATTCCTTTTCCACGCTCCAAGGGAGAAATTTTCACGCTGACTTGTCCGAATTGTTTTTTGCCACCGAAATCTCTTTCACAAACGCCACTGCCTTTTGCTTCTTGGCGAATCGTCTCACGATAGCTCACCTGAGGCTTACCCACGTTTGCAGGAACTTTGTTTTCTCGAAGCAATCGATCCACCACAATTTCAAGATGCAACTCGCCCATACCCGAAATCAGTACTTGTCCTGTTTCTTCGTTGCTGCGGACTCTGAACGTGGGATCTTCCCAGCTCATTTTTTTGAGAGCTTCTTGGAGTTTGTCTTGATCGGCTTGTGACTTAGGCTCAATCGCAATCGAAATCACAGGCTCCGGGAAACTCATTTTTTCAAAAAGAATAGGGTGCTTGGGATCAGCCAGAGATTCTCCGGTTTGAGTGTGGCGGAGACCCACGATCGCTACAATTTCTCCCGCACTTGCTTCTTGAAGTTCGGTTCTTTTGTTAGCGTGCATGAGCAAAATTCTTTGAATGCGTTCGGTTTTATCTTTCACTACATTCAGGCAGCTTTGGTTAGCGGCAATTTTTCCAGAATAAATTCGAAGGTAGGTAATAGGCCCCACAAAAGGATCATGAGAAATTTTAAATGCAAGGGCAGAAAAGGGTTCGTCGTTAACCGCTTTGCGAGCGAGAGCTTTTTCTGTGTTCTTTGGATCAAAGCCCGTCGCTGCAGGAACATCTGCAGGGCTTGGAAGGTATTGTGTAATAGAGTCTAGCAAAAATTGAACTCCGCGATTTTTAAAAGACGATCCGCAAAGAATCGGAAATGCTTTGAGAGAAATGGTCGCGCGTCTGATGGCGGCTTTGATTTCTGAAACAGAGATTTCCTCGTCTGCAAGATATTTTTCCATGATGGCGTCATCTGCTTCGGAGAGAGTTTCGAGCATATAGGCTCGCGCTTTTTCGTAAGTGACTGAAAAATCTTCTGGGATTTCTTCTGCTTTGAATTGGCTTCCGTCGACATCGCTCTTGGGCCAGCGAATGGCTTTGCCTTCCACCAAGTCGATGAATCCTTCAAAGTCTTCTGCCTCGCCAAGCGGCAGCACAAGGGGCAAAATTTTTGCGCCCAGTTTGAGCTTCATTTGATCTACCACGCGTTGAAAATTGGCTCCCACGCGATCCATTTTATTTACAAAAGCAATGCGAGGAACTTTGTACTTGTTAGCTTGTCTCCACACCGTTTCGCTTTGCGGTTGCACGGCACCTACGGCGCAAAAAACTCCCACAGCTCCGTCCAAAACTCTGAGCGAGCGCTCCACTTCTACGGTGAAATCAACGTGCCCTGGGGTATCGATGATATTGATGCGGCAGTCTTTCCAGTAACAAGTGGTCGCAGCTGCGGTGATGGTAATGCCACGCTCGCGTTCTTGCTCCATCCAGTCCATGACGGCTTCGCCCTCGTGAACTTCGCCCATTTTGTGAGTCATTCCCGTGTAAAAGAGAATACGCTCAGTTGTGGTAGTTTTTCCGGCGTCAATGTGGGCAATGATTCCGATGTTGCGAAAAGACTCTATCGAAGCTTTTTTGGGAGGCGTTTTTGACACAAAAAGAGCTTATATTAAATTGCGAGGGCTATCTAGATTTTCGTAATATTCCTAGGGGGATTAAGATTGCGTTAAGGCTTTATGGAGTGATATTTATTCCGACAAAGAAAAGTGTCTATGCGTCTGTTTAATCTTCTAAAGAATAGCTCATTTTTGTTTGTTGGAATGAGTTTTGGGCAGCTATTTTTTGCTCACGTTTTGTTTGCTGCAGACCCTGATTGCAAAGGTTTTCTTGGGGATCATCCCTCTTTTGTTGAAGTGGCTGCAAAAAATATAAGTAGTAGTAATGCAAAGTTGACGTCTCCAGAGATTTTGGACGGCTATGTCTCTCGTTTGGTGGATGAGGCTTCCCATTTAAATATTGATTCCAAAATAAAATCTTCGCTCGAAGATTCTTATTTCAAATATCTCGATCAATTAGAAAAAGTGAAAGATCAGATCTCTCAAAGCGATTTGTTGCTTTTAGAGGAGCGATTTGAATCTTACGATGCGGATCACAACCCTCAGCGGAGTGCCATGGATAGTGAATCTCGTAAGAAATATGAAAAAAAAATCTCCGAAATTGGGCTGATGGATTCAAGGCTTCAGTCCTTTACGGAGGTTCTTGCGAATCACCAGACGATTCTAAAAGCCATCAAAGAGAACGACCAAAGACTAAAAAAAGTAGAAAACATATACCTTTCAACAAAAGATAAAATTTCGCGCGAAATTGAGAAAGTAAAAAATGATCAACGGACAAAGGCGTATGAAAAAGAGTTTTTAGCAAGACTTGATTTTATTGAGCAATACGCCAAAAAAAACTTGAAAAAACTCGATGATCAAATAGAAGTTTCAAAGTTTTGTTCTGAGCTTCGCAAACGACCTTTTGTGGACAAAGACATTTTAAATGAAAGCATCGCGGATACTCGTAAACACCATAGGCTCAGTTCTTTTTCAGATAAAGGTGATCCTTGGTCGGACCCTGTAGCTTTACTTCCTGATGAAATTGCTGATCTAAAGGGTTTTTTAGCCAAGAAGTTAGTTTTGCAAGATCCTCAAGGTATAAATGATTATTTTAACGATAAAAATGCCTACCATGTTCGGTTAATCAAAGTGCTTGATGCATTGTTCAAGTCTCCTCCTCTTTCAGAATATTTTGAAGATAGTCCGCTTCCATATACGGGCCTATTTGCTTCGGATTTTGCTCACATTCGTGAAAGTTTGCTCACAGCGCGTGAGTCTCTTCATCAAACAATTCCCAGTGTTTTAAATAAAGACTTTTCTCAACAGGGAGCACAAACTCCCAAAGAGGTGATGTCTCAGTCTCAAGATATGATGAATGAAATAGCCTCTCATTATTCCTCTATGGATTTTTCAAAGCTAAAAGCGCGTACGAGAACGCGTGATGGAGGCGAGGACATACTTATTGCCGAGCATCCTTCTTATGCGACGATTGGTCTTTTTAATCCTGAGGTAGAAGCCCATATTTCAAAACATTTTTTTAAAACAACATACGATAAAGAGATGTTTGATAATTTAATTCAAGATAATTTTTTTCCAAAAAACTTTTTCCAGCAAATTGCTGATGAAAGAGTTACAAAAATTTTTAACGAAGCGAGTGACAAAACTGGTCATAGCTTTTTCCCTCCTTGGATTCAGATGGATGTGGTTTTTGATGCTCTCAATGCTCATGCGCCCTTTCAAAAATGGAGGCGCTCTACGGATACTTCTACAACTGGACTTTCCCATAAAGAATTTAACATCCGCGTTGAAGGAACTAGCTATACCGTAAGAGTAGCGGCGTGCCGGACAAAGTCTTGTTCTGGGGGCTATCGTTTGGGTGAGTTGGCAACTCTTTTTCCAGTGCAAGGCAAGGAAGTTTACATGTATAAGAAAGATGCTCAAGGAAATGTGGTCCTTACTCTTTATTGAAGAATAGCGTAGTTTGATAGATGAAAAAAAATTCAAAAAACCCGTTTAATAAGTGCTTGTTTTCTTTAGTGCTGTTTTTTTCAAAGCCCTTACTTTCTTCTGAATTAGAATTAATTTCCCGATTGCATCCACTCAAACACTTACAAGCTTCTCAGCAAAATTGCCGAACTTTTCTCTTTCCTTTTCGAGAAGAGATGACGGTTTTTCGTTACGCCGCTCTTTATATTGAAAAAATTTTACAAGCTCGTGAAGCCCTCCATGTCTTTCAACCTTTTCAAAGTCTTGAGGAAGCTTTTGACAAAATTTCCATCAATCACGAGCGTTTTTTCGATATTGAGCCCCTTAAGGGAAACGGCATAGGACATTTGCATTTATTTACTGCCAAAAGAGGCAATCCAACAGAAAAGCTCTTTATTAAGGTTCCCAACGTTTCGCTTGTAGAGAGTTCCTATTTTCTTTTGGGCACTCGAACTCTTGTGGACGTTTTAAATGAAATCAATTGGGCAAGTTTTTTGTCATCGATAAGATTAGGCCCTCGTTTTTTTGGAATATATAAAACACCTGAAGGCAGGGTGGCTTTGGTCTATGAATACTTTGAGGGCGATCACGTATCTCGGTTTGGAAATTATAAATTCAAAACACTTCAAGCAAAAGAAAATGCTCTTTATGCTTTGAGAGAAATGAGAGAGATTTTTTCGTTTCTTTCAATAGAGGTTCACGATTTGCAATTTCGAGTCGACGATTATGGAAGCGTTAAGATTATCGATGCTGAATTTTTTGATCTTGTAAGTCCTCATGCTCCGTCTAAGTTTTATTCTCGAGAAAATTTAGAACTTATTCACAGACTCTCAAAACGACTCGGGTACCAACCCAACTCTGATTCCTCTTCGAGGAGCCAGGGTTCGATTGATACCCGTAAAGTTTTTGATTTTTATATCAACGCCCTAGAGAAGTCGTATTAACAACCATCTAGGGTTTAAGCTTTTTTGCTTATATCTTTCGACCTACCACTTGAAGTGAGAGAAAGCTTTGTTCGCTTCTGCCATCTTGTGTACGTCTTCACGCTTCTTGATTGCTCCACCTTTGTTTTCAGATGCATCAATCAATTCAGCAGCGAGCTTTTCAACCATGTTCTTACCGCTTCTTTCGAGAGCGTAAGTGATGATCCAGCGTGAAGCCAATGTTTGCTTTCGCTCAGGACGTACTTCAGTGGGAACTTGGTAAGTTGCTCCACCTACGCGACGTGAACGAACTTCGACGTTTGGTTTCACGTTGTTGAGAGCTTTTTTGAAAGTCTTAACAGGATCGTCATTGTACTTCTTTTCGAGAATATCGAAAGCACCGTAACAAATACGTTCCGCAGTAGATTTCTTTCCATCTTCCATCAAGTCGTTGATGAATTTTGCCACAACTTTATCGTGGAATTTAGGATCGGGTACAATTACGCGTTTAGCGGCGTGACGTCTACGTGCCATTTTTTATTTTCCTTTTTTAGCGCCGTACTTAGAGCGGCCTTGTTTACGGTTTGCAACACCTTGAGTGTCGAGAGTTCCGCGGACAGTGTGGTAACGAACACCTGGAAGGTCTTTTACACGGCCTCCACGAATAAGAACAACAGAGTGTTCTTGAAGGTTGTGACCTACGCCTGGAATGTAGCTAGAAACTTCATATCCATTTGTGAGTTTAACACGACAAACTTTTCTTAAAGCTGAGTTAGGTTTCTTCGGAGTAGCGGTATAAACGCGTGTGCAAACTCCACGTCTCTGAGGACATTCTGTCAAAGCAGGAGACTTTGATTTAACGTTTTGTTTGTTGCGTCCAAAGCGCACAAGTTGGTTAATTGTAGGCATAGTTCAATTTACTTCTTTCCTAATGTTTTAAAGTTAATAGTACAGTGAAGACAGTCTCTCAAGGTTAACTGTCTCCTTTTCTCATGTCTGCGAAATCTTCGGTTTCTTCGATAGGAGGTGCTTGGTAAGCCCTTCCAACTGGCAAGGCTTCCTCTTCAACGTCCATTTCAGGTCGAATCATCTGGTATTGGTTAATACCTGTTCCCGCAGGAATGAGGCGTCCCATACTGACGTTTTCTTTGAGTCCGCGGAGATGGTCTACGCGGCCACCAATAGAAGCCTCTGTGAGGACTTTTGTAGTTTCTTGGAAAGACGCCGCTGATACCCAGCTTTCAGTAGAAAGGCTGGCGCGAGTGATACCCAAGAGTAGGGGCTCGGTTTTAGCGGGTTTTCCGCCCATGTCAGTTACTTTTTGGTTTGTTTCGCGAAGAACAAGTTTATCAACGCTTTCACCCACGAGGAGGTTTGTATCTCCAGATTCGTTGATCTTCACACGACGGAGCATTTGACGAACGATCGTCTCAATGTGCTTGTCGTTGATTTTCACGCCCTGAAGTCTGTAAACCTCTTGTACTTCGTCCACGAGGTATTTAGAGAGAGCTTTTTCGCCCAATACAGCCAAGATATCGTGTGGGTTTGCAGCGCCGTCCACGATGCGATCACCTTTTTGGAGGAGGTCGCCTTCTTGAACGATGACGTGCTTGCCTTTTGGAATGAGGTATTCACGTTGTTCTTCACCAGAACCTTCAACGGCATTGAGAAGAACTTTGCGTTTACCCTTAGAGTCTTTACCGAAAGCGACGGTTCCTTCGATTTCCGCAATGATTGCGCAATCTTTAGGACGACGTGCTTCAAACAACTCCGCAACGCGTGGGAGACCACCCGTGATGTCTTTTGTTTTTCCAGACTCGCGAGGAATCTTCGCAAGAACATCTCCGGCTTGTACAGTGTCGCCGTCGCTTACGTTTACAAGTGAACCAATAGGCACTGTAAAGCTAGAAGCTGCGACTCCGTTCACAAGGATCTCAATGCGAGGACGCAGTGTTGAACTCTTCGGATCGATAATTGTACGTCGAGTAAGACCTGTAACTTCGTCTTGTTTCTCGGCGATAGTCACGCCTTCTTTCATGTCCACAAAGTGAACTTGTCCGAGTTTGTCGGTCAAAATTGGAATTGAGTAAGGATCCCACTCCACGAGAATCTGACCTTTTTTGAAAGTCGCTCCATCTGTGAGTTTGGTTTTAGATCCGTAGATCAATTTTTGTCTGTCACGCTCACGGCCCGCATCATCTAACAAGATAATTTCGCTGTTGCGGTTCATGATTGTGAGAGAACCTTCTTTGTTTTTCACGAATGTTGCTTTGCTGAACTTTAATGTTCCATCAAAGCGAGCTTCGATAGAGCTTTGTTCTGCACGACGAGTCGCCGCACCACCGATGTGGAACGTTCTCATTGTGAGCTGCGTACCAGGTTCACCGATTGACTGAGCGGCAATAACGCCCACAGCTTCACCGATGTTCACAATGTGTCCGCGAGCAAGGTCACGACCATAGCAGTAAGAGCAAATACCACGTTTTGCTTTACAAGTGAGAACTGAGCGAATCGCAACGCGATCTACACCTGATTCTTCAATTTCAGCCATGATCTGTTCGTTGATCATTTCGTTTTTCTTCGCGATGACTTTATTTGTAGAAGGATTCACGACATCTTTGAGAACGACGCGACCGAGAACAGCTTCTCCAAGACTTTCAGAAAGTTCGCTTGTGAGATTTGCCTCGTTCACTTCGATTCCGTCTTCAACACCACAATCGTGTTCTGTGATGACGGCATCTTGTGCAACGTCTACGAGACGACGAGTGAGGTATCCAGAGTTCGCAGTTTTGAGGGCTGTATCCGCCAAACCTTTACGCGCTCCGTGTGTCGAAATGAAGTACTGTAATACTGTTAGACCTTCGCGGAAGTTTGCCGTGATAGGTGTTTCGATAATCTCACCTGAGGGTTTCGCCATCAATCCACGCATACCTGCAAGCTGTTTAATCTGAGCAGGGCTACCTCGGGCTCCAGAGTCTGCCATAACGTAGATCGGGTTGAAGCTTTGAGTTTCAACTGTTTTTCCGTCTGGAAGAGTGATGGTCGCCTTACTGAGGTTTTTCATCATGTCTGAAGCGATTGATTCAGATACTTGAGTCCAGATGTCGATAACTTTGTTATAGCGCTCGCCGTCTGTGATGAGACCTTCCGTATATTGATTTTCGATTGTTTGAACTTCTGTGAAAGCTTTGTCGATGAAAGTATGTTTGCTATCAGGAATCACCATGTCGCGCATTGCGATTGAGATTCCGGCTTTGGTACCGAATTGGTATCCGATACTTCTCATAGAGTCTGCTAAGAGAACGGTACGCTTTGGACCTGTTTGTCGGTAAGCGTAGTCGAGTAACTCAGCGAGATCTTTTTTCGACATTGTTTTGTTGTAAATTTCGAAAGGAATTTCATCAGGAACAACTTCAGAGAAAAGAACGCGACCCACAGTTGTTTCAACGCGTTTGCCTTGAATACGACAGTGAATTTTTGCTTGAACGTCTACTTCTCCAAGATCGTAAGCCATTTTTACTTCAGCGCGATCTTTGAAGATTCTGCCGCTTCCCGTCGCACCTGGGCGCTGACGAGTGATGTAATAAATTCCTAATACGATATCGTGCGATGGCATGATGATCGGCTTACCGTCGGCAGGTTTCAAGATGTTGTTTGTAGACATCATCAAGACACGCGCTTCGAGTTGAGCTTCTACAGAGAGCGGAACGTGAACGGCCATTTGGTCTCCGTCAAAGTCCGCGTTGAACGCTGCACACACAAGAGGGTGAAGCTGAATCGCTTTACCTTCTACGAGAACAGGTTCGAATGCTTGGATACCCAAACGGTGAAGAGTAGGGGCACGGTTGAGGAGAACAGGGTGTTCTCGCACAACTTCAGCCAAAATATCCCAAACTTCTTCTTTTTCTTTTTCCACCATTTTCTTTGCAGATTTGATGGTTGTGACAAAGCCCTTTTCTTCGAGCTTGTTGTAGATGAAGGGTTTGAAAAGCTCCAAGGCCATTTTCTTAGGAAGACCACACTGATGGAGTTTCAATTCAGGACCAGCAACGATAACGGAACGACCAGAGTAGTCGACACGTTTACCAAGCAAGTTCTGACGGAAACGACCTGATTTACCTTTGAGGGTATCAGAGAGAGAACGCAATGGACGCTTGTTCGGGCCTGTGAAAACCTTTCCACGACGGCCGTTATCATAGAGAGCGTCTACCGCTTCTTGAAGCATGCGTTTTTCGTTTCGAATGATGATGTCTGGAGCGTTAAGCTCGATCAAACGACGTAAACGGTTGTTACGGTTGATGACTCGACGATAGAGATCGTTGAGGTCTGACGTTGCAAAACGTCCACCGTCCAATGGCACTAACGGACGAAGGTCCGGAGGCAACACGGGAATGACTTCCATCATCATTTGCTCAGGAGTTTGTCCTGATTCACGGAAGTCTTCGACGACTTTAAGACGCTTCGCTAATTTCTTGCGAAGAGCATCGCTTTCACATTCATCGAGATCTTTGCGAATTTCATCACCTAATTTGATGATGTCGACCTTACGGAGCAATTCACGAACAGCATCGCCGCCCATTCCACACTTGTAAGAATCTTCGCCGAATTTTTCTTGAGCTTCTGAGTGTTGATCTTCAGTCAAAATCTGACCCAGTTTCAACTCAGTCGCACCTGGATCTGTAACTGTATAAGATTCACAATAAAGAACTCTCTCAAGTTCTTTGAGACTTACGTCGAGCAAGAGACCGATACGAGAAGGAAGAGAGCGTAAGAACCAAACGTGTGCAACAGGAGTCACAAGGTGAATGTGTCCCATGCGCTCACGACGTACTTTACTTTGCGTGACTTCCACACCGCACTTTTCGCAGATCACTCCGCGATACTTCATGCGTTTGTATTTTCCGCAAAGACACTCGTAATCTTTGATAGGTCCAAAGATCTTCGCACAGAAAAGACCGTCTTTTTCGGGCTTGAATGTACGATAGTTAATGGTTTCAGGTTTCTTCACCTCTCCGTGTGACCAGTTCAAAACCATTTCTGGGTTTGCCAGAGTGATTTTGATCGAGCCGTAACGAATAGGATCTGTGGGTTTGTCAAAAAAGTTTAGTAAGTCTTTCATTTAGACCCTTTCCTGCAATTCACAGTTTAAGTAGAGAGCCTTGAGTTCATGCATGAGTACGTTGAACGACTCTGGCATTCCAGGCTCCATAATGTTTTCACCTTTGACAATCGCTTCGTACATACGCGTACGACCAGCGACGTCGTCGGATTTGACAGTGAGCATTTCTTGCAAGCCATAAGCGGCTCCGTATGCTTCGAGTGCCCACACTTCCATTTCTCCAAGACGCTGACCACCGAACTGAGCTTTACCACCGAGCGGTTGCTGAGTGACCAAGCTGTAAGGTCCAATACTTCGAGCGTGAATCTTGTCTTCAACCAAGTGGTGAAGTTTTAGAACGTACATGATTCCGACTGTTACTTCGTGATCGAATGGTTCTCCTGTTCGACCGTCAAACAAAGTTGTTTGACCGCCCTGAGGGAGGCCTGCGAGATCGAGCATTTTGTGGATGTCGCTCTCACTTGCACGGTCAAAGACCGCAGAAGCCATTGGAACACCTTTGCGGTAGCTCCAAGCAATGCGTTTGATTTCTTCGTCGCTTGCTTCGTTCACATATTTTTGAAGCGCAGCGCTTTCAAAGATTTTCTTTAAGAAGTCACGGATTTGAGTGTAGTCGTATTTATCAAGAGCTTCTTGAATCTTACGGCCCAAGCCCCAAGCTGCCCAACCTAAGTGCGTTTCCAAAATTTGTCCCACGTTCATACGTGAAGGAACGCCAAGAGGGTTGAGGACGATGTCAACGGGGGTTCCGTCAGCAAGGTATGGCATATCTTCGGCAGGGAGAATCTTCGAGATAACCCCTTTGTTTCCGTGACGTCCCGCCATTTTGTCACCAATAGAAAGTTTACGTTTGATCGCAATCGCAACTTTAACCATCTTGATGATTCCAGGAGGAAGTTCGTCACCTTTTTTCAATTTACCGATACGCTCGTTGAAGACGATACGGATCAAGTCCATTTGTTCTTCAACAGAATCCATCATGCGGTTCAATTCATCTTCTGCCTTTTCATCGACAGGAATGTGACGAATCAAATTGAAAGGAACATTGTCGATGTCTTCAGCGCCGAGTTTCAATCCTTTTTTGAGGAGCTCCACTTCACCGTCTTCAGACAATAATTTTCCAGTTGTTTCTTTACCTGTGAGAAGTTTTTTAACTTTCTTGAGAGTCGCTTGGCGAATGATTGAAATTTCAATCGCTTGGTCTTTCAAGAGTTTTTCTTCTTCGTCACGAACGATCTGTTGATAACGTTCATCTTTGTCGATTCCTTCACGGCTAAAGATATTCGCTTGAATAACCGTTCCGTAAACGCCTGGAGGAACTCTTAAGCTTGTGTCGCGAACGTCACCTGCTTTTTCACCGAAGATCGCTCGGAGGAGTTTTTCTTCTGGAGAAAGTTGAGTTTCACCTTTGGGTGTAATTTTACCAACGAGGATGTCACCGGGGGTAACTTCCGCACCGATACGAATGATACCTGTAGCGTCGAGGTTACGAAGAGCTTCTTCACCAACGTTTGGAATATCGCGTGTGATTTCTTCTTTTCCAAGCTTCGTGTCACGAGCGATACATTCAAATTCTTCAATGTGAATTGAAGTGAAGATATCGTCTTTCAACAAACCTTCAGAAATAAGAATCGAATCTTCGAAGTTGTATCCACCCCATGGCATGAACGCCACGAGAATGTTTTGACCCAAAGACAATTCACCCAAATCAGTTGCAGGACCGTCAGCAATAACTTCGCCTTTGGTCACGCGGTCACCGAGTTTGATGATAGGACGTTGGTTGATACAAGTGTTTTGGTTTGAACGACGGTATTTAGTGAGGTTGTAGATATCTACTTCTGCACCAGAACCATCTTTGCGTTTGCCTTCCGTGCGAACCACGATACGAGAAGCGTCTACGGCTTCAACGATACCGTCTGATTTTGCAACAACAGTTACGCCTGAGTCAGAAGCTACAACGCGCTCTACACCTGTTCCAACAAGTGGAGTTTGTGGCACGAGAACGGGAACGGCTTGACGTTGCATGTTCGAACCCATGAGAGATCGGTTAGCGTCGTCGTTTTCCAAGAAAGGAATCAACGAAGCTGCAACAGATACGAGTTGGTTCGGACTTACGTCCATCAAATCAACGTCTTCAGATTTAGCAAGAGTTGGATCACCGTTACGACGAACTTCAGTGAATTCTTCTGCGATTTCACCTTTTTCGTTCATCGCCACGTTTGCTTGCGCAATGGTGTGATTTTCTTCTTCAAGAGCTGAGTAATATTGAACTTGGTCTGTAATTTTTTTGTTCTCAACTTTACGATAAGGAGTTTCTACGAAACCGTAGTCGTTCACTTTTGCAAAAGTTGAAAGTGAAGAGATCAAACCGATGTTTGGTCCTTCAGGAGTTTCAATCGGACAAATACGTCCGTAGTGAGTGACGTGAACGTCACGCACTTCGAAACCAGCACGTTCGCGCGTTAATCCACCAGGCCCGAGGGCTGAGAGACGACGCTTGTGTGTGATTTCTGAGAGAGGATTTGTTTGTTCCATGAACTGACTGAGCTGTGAAGATCCGAAGAATTCTTTCACAATCGCGTTCACAGGTTTTGCGTTCACAAGATCGTGAGGCATTTGAGTTTCAATTTCTTGAAGGCTCATACGTTCACGAACGGCACGTTCCATACGAACAAGGCCCACGCGGTATTGGTTTTCTAACAACTCACCCACAGATCTTACGCGGCGGTTACCCAAATGGTCGATGTCATCCACCATGCCCTTACCGTTTTTCAGGTCGAGCAGGTGACGAACAGTCGCCACGATATCTTGGTTGGTGAGAATTGTGTTATCGAAAGGAATATCTTTGAAGTTAAACTTGTGGTTGATCTTGAGACGACCCACTTTTGACAAGTCATAACGAGCTTCGTTGAAGAAGAGGTCATGAAAGAGGTTCGTTGCAGATTCAAGCGTTGGAGGATCTCCAGGACGCATGCGCTTGAAGATATCTACAAGGGCTTCTTCTTTGGAGTTAATTTTATCTATGAGAAGAGTATCACGAAGAGCAGAGGAAACAGTTACGCCATCAATGAAAATAGCTTTCACTGATTTAACACCTGCATCTTTAAGAACTTCGAGAGCTTTCTTGTCGAGAGCTTGGTTTGCTTCGAGCAGGATTTCGCCTGTCTTAGCATTTGCCACGTCTTCAACAAGAACTCGATGAGTGAGTTCTTCTTCTGAGAGTGGAATGTTTTTGATTTTGCGTTTTTCAAATTCAGTTAAGATAGCGCGTGTAAATTTGCGACTTTTCTTAATGAGAATCTCGCCAGATTTAGGATCTGCAATATCTGCAAAAGCTCTTGTTCCCAATAAGAAATCAGGATTGAGCGGACGAACAAACTCACCGACAGACACTTGCTGAAGCTCTTCTACGTCATAGAACGAAGAGAGAATTTCAGTGTTGCTCATGCCGAGAGCTTTTAAGAGAACGGTAACAGGTAGTTTACGACGACGGTCAATTCTGACGAATAGAAAATCTTTGGGATCGAATTCAAAATCGAGCCATGATCCGCGATAAGGAATCACACGTGCAGAAAACAAAAGTTTTCCGCTTGAGTGAGTTAATCCACCATCATGGTCAAAGAAAACACCCGGACTACGGTGCAATTGAGAAACAACGACGCGCTCAACTCCGTTGATGATAAAAGCACCTGTGTCTGTCATGAGAGGAATTTCTCCCATGTAAACTTCTTGTTCTTTTACATCTCGGATAGAACGACTTTCGGAGTTCTCATCTTTTTCCCAGACCACTAAACGAACAGTGATCTTAATGGGGGCTGCGTAAGTCATGCCACGCAAGCGACACTCATCTACGTCATATTTAGGCTTTTCAATGGAATAAGATACAAACTCTAATGAGCAAGTGTTGTTAAAGTCATTGATCGGGAAGATCGACTTAAACACACCTTGTAAACCAACGCTTTTTCTTTTTTCAGGAGGGACAACTGCCTGAAGAAATTGTTCAAAAGATTTCTTTTGAATATCTACGAGGTTAGGGGTCTCAATAGGTGAACTAATTTTTGCGAAGCTTTTTCTGACTCTTTTTACATTCTCAAAGGATTCTTTAATCGCCATCTATTTGTTACCTGTTTTTTCTTTTAAATTTTTTAAAACTTTTTCTGCAATAAGAAAAAGAGGACCCGCGAAAGGGCCCTCTTTTTATATTTTATTTTTAAAAATCAAATACAAACTCAATTTTATTTGAGTGAATTATTTGATTTCTACTTTTGCTCCAGCAGCTTCAAGTTGTTTCTTGAAGTTTTCAGCGTCAGCTTTAGAAACAGCTTCTTTTACTGTTTTTGGCGCGCCTTCAACGAGATCTTTAGCTTCTTTGAGGCCAAGTCCAGTAATTGCACGAACTTCTTTGATTACGTTGATTTTGTTAGCACCACCGTCTGTGAGAACGACGTTAAATTCAGTCTTCTCTTCAGCAGCTGCAGCACCAGCAGCAGCGGGAGCTGCTCCTGCGAAAGCAACTGGGGCAGCGGCTTTCACGCCGAACTTGTCTTCAAACTTTTTGATTAACTCAGAAAGTTCGAGAACTGTCATGTTTGCTACGGATTCTAGGATTTGTTCTTGGTTTAAGCTCATAGGTTCCTCCTGTGTAACTTGAGGTCTCTCAAGTTAGGCTTTTTCCTTTTGGTCTTTAACGGCCACTAAAACATTGACGCAATCGCGGGGCACAGCGCTGATTACACCCATAAAATTACGCAGAGGCGCAGCAAGCGTCCCTGCAAAAGTTGCCAGTAATGTCTGACGGTCGGGAAGTTTTGAAAGTGCTTTCACATCAGCAGCTGCGAGGTTTTTGCCTCCCAAGCTTCCGATTTTAATTTGAAAAGGACTATCATCCTTCACCGATTCTAAAACAGCTTTCGCTACACTCACGGCATCTTTGTATGAGAACGCAACCGCAAGAGGACCTTTGAGGTGCTCTGCGAGTGACTCATACGGAGTGCCTTTGGTAGCAATTTTGGCGATACGGTTTTTGATAACCTTGATTTCGCCTTCGGCAGTGTGAACTTTGCGACGAAGATCCGTCATAGCCTCTACAGTGAGACCACGGTATTCAGTCACAAAGGCTGCGTTTGCTTTCACAAACTTAACTTTGAGTTCTTCAAGCAGTTCTGCTTTTTGTACCTTATTCACAGCCTATCTCCTTATACGCCCACGTTGAATTGGCTGGGTTCAATGCGAATCCCAGGACCCATTGTTGGTGCGATTGTAATTGATCTTAAGTAAGCGCCTTTAGAAGTCGCAGGTTTTGATTTGATAATAGATTCAGCAAGAGCTTGAAGGTTTTGTTGCAACTTTTCTTTGCCAAAACTTTTCTTACCGATAGGAGCGTGAACAACACCTGCTTTTTCAGCACGATATTCTACTTTTCCTTTGCGCTCTTCGTTGATCGCTTTTACGACGTCAGCCGTAACTGTTCCTGTCTTAGGGTTTGGCATCAAACCACGAGGTCCGAGAACTTTTGCTACTTTTGAAACAACAGGCATCATGTCTGGAGACGCGATCACTTTATCGAAATCCATCCAACCTTCGTTGATTTTTGCAACGAGATCGTCAGCTCCTACTAAGTCAGCTCCCGCATTTTGAGCTTCTGTTGCTTTATCGCCTTTAGCGAACACGATGATGCGAGTTTTCTTTCCCACACCATTCGGGAGAACAGTTGCTCCACGCACTTGTTGATCAGATTGTTTTGTGTCGATTCCTAAACGAAAGGCTACGTTAACAGTCTCATCAAACTTTGCATTTTTGAATTTTGTTAGAATATCAAACGCATCAACGAGAGTGTACTTCTTTGTTGCATCGTAGCTTCCAGTGTTTTCTTTGTATCTCTTTGCCATGATTAGACAACCTCTATTCCCATAGATCGAGCTGTTCCCATCACTTGAGAAATTGCAGACTCAACAGAAAAACAATTCATGTCCTTGATTTTCATCTCTGCGATTTTCTTCACGTCGTCTTTTTTTACTTTTCCGACTTTGTTTTTGTTGGGAACCCCTGATCCACCCTGTAGTTTTGCAGCTTTCAAAAGCAAAATCGAAACAGGCGGTGTTTTTGTGATGAAGGTGAAACTCTTATCCGAAAATACTGTAATGATAATCGGAATGATAAGGCCTTCAGCAGCTTGCGCTTGAGTGCGAGCATTGAATTGCTTGCAAAACTCCATGATGTTGACTCCGTGCTGACCGAGCGCGGGACCAACGGGAGGAGCTGGATTTGCTTTTCCTGCAGGTATTTGTAATTTAATAAATCCGGTGACTTTTTTTGCCATTTTTTATCTCCTAGTCCAAACGAATCTCTCTTCGACTGGGCCAAAGGACCAATCCAGGGAGATTCTCCCAGTTTTTTAATTCACTCAAGTTTTTTCTACTTGAATGAAATCTAGCTCAACAGGTGTAGCACGTCCGAAGATAGATACCAATACCCTAAGCTTAGATTTTTCAGGTTTAACTTCTTCAACAGTTCCATTGAAGTTGGCAAAGGGCCCGTCGATAACGCGCACATTGTCTCCTTCTTTGAAGCTGTATTTGGGCTTTGCTTGCTGCTTTCCTACAATCATCTGGTTGGTGATTCGCTCAACCTCTTTTGTAGGGATAGCGGGGGGTTTGCGGGCATTGCCGACAAAACCCGTAATTCGAGGGGTTGTTTTGACCAAGTGCCAGTTTTCATCTGTCAGAATCATCTGAACGAGCATGTAACCGGGAAAAAATTTACGTTCGGTTGATTTCTTTTGCCCTTTAACAAGTTCGACGACTGACTCTACGGGAATCAGGATTTCGCCAAACTCATCTTCTTTGTTAGCACGGACAATCGCTTCTTCGAGAGAGGCGCGAGCCCGAGCTTCAAAGCTTGTTTGAGCATGAACAATGTACCATTTGAGATCTGTACGAGTACTTTTTTTACGTTTAGGAAGCTCTTCTTCCTTTGGAGTTGTGCCGGCATTCTCATCACCTGAGGGCGCAACGTTCTGAGGTGCCGATTCGTCGGACCCCGCCTCAAATGTATCTTTCTCTTCTTCGTTTATCATTGCGCTTCCTTCCTATGATTTGATGCCGATGATTGTCTTAACGACTTTCGTGATAGCCCAATCGAGACCGCCGAAAAATATTCCAGCTAAAACCACTAAGACGATAACCCAAAGGGTTCCAACTTTAACTTCACGTGATCCTGGAAAAACAACTCGAAAGAGTTCATCCATGCAATCACTTACAAAGTAAGTGGCCTTTGTGTTTGTTCTTAAAATAATGAAAGTTGCAAGACCCACCACAATCGGAAGTCCTAATTTGATACCATCTGCAGATTCAGCACCTATACGGCGAGCAAGTTGGAAATAGCCAACCCACTGACCTACGTAGTGAAAAGCGAGGAACCAAAGGAGTACCCCGGCTGCAAAAAACATAATGTTTACGGCTTTTGAATTCTTCATTTTTTTTAATTTCTTATACTTTGTGTCATATTGGCGGGTCAAGAAGGGCTCGAACCTTCAACCTTAGGATTTGGAATCCCACGCTCTACCAATTAGAGCTATTGACCCACATTAATAAGGGCTCACACTTTTCAGTGTAAGCCCTTGTATTTATTCCAAATCTAGCGATTACTCAACGATTTGAGCAACAACGCCGGCGCCAACAGTTCTGCCACCTTCGCGGATAGCGAAGCGGAGTTCTTTTTCCATAGCGATCGGAGTGATGAGTTCAACGTCGATTGTTACACGGTCACCAGGCATAACCATTTCAGTTCCTGCTGGGAGTGAAACGTTTCCAGTTACGTCAGTTGTACGGAAGTAGAACTGAGGACGGTAACCAGTCATGAAAGCAGTTGTACGACCACCTTCTTCTTTTTTAAGAACGTAAACTTCGCCTTTGAATTTTCTGTGCGGAGTTACGCTGCCTGGCTTCGCCAATACTTGGCCACGTTCAACTTCTTCTTTTTTCGTGCCACGGAGAAGAGCACCGATGTTATCGCCTGCTTCGCCTTGGTCGAGCAACTTACGGAACATTTCAACGCCCGTAACAGTTGTTTTAGTTGTAGGACGAAGACCGATGATTTCAACTTCTTCGCCAACTTTCACGACACCACGCTCAACACGTCCTGTAACGACAGTTCCACGACCAGAGATCGAGAACACGTCTTCCACAGGCATGAGGAATGGCTTGTCTTTTGGACGTTCTGGCAATGGAATGTATGCATCAACTGCATCCATGAGCTTTTCAATTGCTTGAGTGCCCAATTCGCCAGTGTCACCTTCGAGAGCTTTAAGAGCTGATCCGCGAATGATAGGAATCGTATCTCCAGGGAATTCGTACTTCGAAAGAAGTTCGCGAATTTCCATTTCAACGAGATCCAACAATTCAGCGTCGTCAACCATGTCACACTTGTTCATGAAAACAACAAGTGCTGGAACACCTACTTGGCGAGCCAAGAGGATGTGTTCACGTGTTTGAGGCATAGGACCGTCAGCTGCAGAAACGACGAGGATACCTCCGTCCATTTGCGCAGCACCTGTGATCATGTTTTTTACGTAGTCGGCGTGACCAGGGCAATCCACGTGAGCATAGTGGCGTTTGCCAGTTGCATACTCAACGTGAGAAGTGTTGATCGTGATACCACGTTCTTTTTCTTCAGGAGCTTTGTCGATTTGATCGTAAGCTTTGAATTCAGCTTGTCCCTTTGCTGCAAGAGTTTTTGTAATTGCAGCTGTGAGAGTTGTTTTACCATGGTCGACGTGTCCGATCGTACCAATGTTCACGTGGGGTTTATCGCGGTTAAATTTTTCTTTAGACATACTATTTTTTCGCCTCCTTAGAGCTTCCTTTTTCTGTTTTCTTTCTTCTAATATTCTTTACAAATATTAAATGTTTTTTTTAACAGCCCTTTATGCACAAACATAAAAAGGCAAAAGCACGCCAGCAGCTGAGCTGCTTACGAACCATGTCAACTTACAACGGCTGTATAGGAGTGACAAGTGTGTAAGGCAAGGGAATTTAAACTTTTTATTTTTTGGGATTCGACTTGTTCGAGAGTTGTGCTACTTAAATTAGAGGAACGCGGCAGTAGCTCAATTGGTAGAGTATCAGCCTTCCAAGCTGAGGGTTGCGAGTTCGAAGCTCGTCTGCCGCTCCATTTAACTCTCAATTTTTATAAAACGACTTATAAAATAAAAAAATTAATATGATTTCGCGAAAATAACTCTCTTAGAGCTGGGCTTTTGAGTCAGAAAGCACTTACCGTCTTCTTGAAAAGCTTTATCAAAGGGAAGGCAACGAATCGTCACCTTGAATTCTTGCTTGAGGCGAGACTCATCTTCACGTGAGCCCGCCCAGTGGCAAAGTGCAAAGCCTCCATGGATTTCGGGTTTATTTTCGTTCTTGGGAGTGAAAAACTTTTTAAATTCTTCAAGGGAGTCGATTTTTTTCATGTGCTCATTCGAATAGGCAGTCGCTCTTTGAAGAAGAGTGTCTTGGATTTCTTGAAGGATTGAGGGGATTTTTGCAATCGCATCATCCATGTTTAAGAAATCTTTTTTGCGATGTTCGCGGTCTCGACGCGCGAGAGCGACCTGATTTTTTTCCAAATCACGAGGGCCAATCTCAATACGAAGAGGAACGCCTTTTTTGATCCACTCCCAGTTTTTAACTCCGCCGTTTTCATCGCGACGATCGATTTCCACTTCTATGTTGCGCTCGTGAAAAGGTTTTTCTTTTAATTTTTGGGCAAAATCCTGGCAAGCATTCAAGATTTGATCGCGAACTTCTTCTTTTGGAATCACAGGAATAAGCACCACGTGAGAAGGCGCTACCCGAGGAGGAAGAATCAATCCATCGTCATCTCCGTGGGTCATGATCATTGTTCCAATTAAGCGAGTACTTACTCCCCAACTTGTTGTCCACGCGTTTTCTTCAACGCCACTTCGATTTAAAAAACGAACGTTACAAGCTTTGGAAAAGTTTTGACCCAAAAAGTGACTGGTTCCGGCTTGAATCGCTTTGCGATCTTGAACCATTGTTTCAAGGCAATACGTATTATCCGCACCAGGAAAACGCTCGCTCTCGCTCTTTTCGCCAGTAATTACAGGCAATGCCAAGTGATCGCGCATAAAATCTTCATAGACTTTAAGCATTTGAAGAGCTTCTTTTTGAGCATCGTCTGACGTTTCGTGAGCCGTGTGACCTTCTTGCCAGAGAAATTCTGCCGTTCTTAAAAACAAGCGAGGACGCATTTCCCAGCGCATAACGTTGCACCATTGATTGATCAGAAGAGGGAGGTCTCGGTAAGATTTAATCCAGCGAGAAAAAGCTGCGCCAATGATTGTTTCACTCGTGGGCCTAATGATGAAGGGCTCTGTGAGTTCTCCTGAGGGAATCATTTTGACGCTTCCGTCAGGATTTTTTTTGGCTTCTAAACGGTGATGAGTCACCACCGCACATTCGGTTGCGAATCCTTCAACGTGTGAGGCTTCTCGCTCCATGTAGCTTACTGGGATGAGAAGTGGAAAGTAGGCGTTTTTATGTCCGCTATCTTTAAAGGCTTTATCAAGACGAGCTTGAATGAGCTCCCAAATTCCATAGCCCCAAGGTTTGATCACCATGCAGCCGCGGACTTCTGAATTTTCTGCCATGTCGGCGGCTTTGATGACTTGTTGATACCACTCAGGAAAATCATCTTTTCGAGTAGGTTGGATGGCACTTTGGGAAGACATTCTCTTCAATTAAAAGCTGAGTGATTGCTGGGTCAAGTGCTTAGATTTGCTTTTAGCGTCAGGGGCAAAGTTTTTGTCTGCTCATAAATAGAATCTTTGGTTTATCCTGTTATCAATGAGAGTGAAGCGTCGACAAGATCATACATGGAGATTGTTTTTTAAAAGAACGGTGTCTGCTCAAATTCATTTGTTAACTTGTTTTTTTGCGATCGTGGCCATTCGAATTTTGCTTCCTTTGGTAGAGCAGCGGGGCCCTCTTCATTATTGGTCGGCGCTTATTTTTGGAGCAACCTCAATTTTGCTTTTTGCAGTGAGCGCCCTTTTTCATTTTATGGTGGACGGTTTTGAAATGTGCGAAAAATCTGAAGCTTTAATGGAGCGCTTGGATCATTGGTCGATTTATTTTTTTATTGCAGGCACCTATACGCCTTTTATCATTAATACTGTTTACTCTGATTGGCGTAACTTTATGCTCATGGTGGTTTGGTCATTAGCGATTGTGGGGGTTTTATATACAGCTTTGAAGCCCAAGTTGCCAAAGTGGGCTCAGTCACGTGCTTTTTATACAAGCGTGTTTGTGTTGATGGGATGGACTGCAATTGTGCGCATGGATGAGGTGTCTGCTCACTTAAATTCAAGAGCTTTGTTTTTTCTTTTTGCAGGTGGAGCTGCCTATATTGTAGGAGCTTTTGTATATGCGACAAAAAGACCACGACTCATGAGTGGGTTTTTTGGATTTCACGAACTTTGGCACGTGCTTGTCACAATGGGATTTATATTTCACTATAAGATGATCGAAAGTTTTTATTATTAATTTTTAAAGTAATTTTCTTTTATCTCTTGTATTTCAAAACCATTGACAGGAAAAAATTATGGTAAAATATTTTTGAAGGCTGATCCTTTTTTATGACGATTGCTGTTTATGATACTTTTTGTGGCTCTCTAAATTCTGGTGATGCAATTATTATGAATGCTGTAATAGGAGTCTTGGATGAGCTCTTTCCTCAATTACATAAGATCTCTTACCCTACTCATTATCCTTTAGGTCTTGGTTCCGTTAGAAGAATTAAAAGAGGGTCAAGTTTTGTTTTTGTTGGAGGCACTAATTTATTAAGTTCATATGTAAATATAAGGCCTGGCAAGAATCCTTGGTGTGTTTCCTATATCGAATCATTGATCTTAAATAAAAAAGTTATACTTCTTGGTTGTGGTTGGCATTCATACTTGAGGCCGCCGACGTTCGGAGCTCGGTTGTTCTATCGTTCAATTCTTTCAAAAAAGTATATTCATTCAGTTAGGGATTCTTATAGTGAAAACATGTTGCGTAACGCGGGTATTTTAAATGTTGTAAATACTGGATGCCCTACAATGTGGGGACTTTCTATAGAGCATTGTCAGAGTATACCATCTATAAAATCTAGAAATGTTGTATTTACTTTAACTGACTATTGTCGATCGCCTAAAGATGATCTTCAGTTGATAAAACTCTTAAAATATTCCTATGAAAAAGTCTTTTTTTGGATTCAGGGAACGGGTGATTTATCTTATCTTTCTTCTCTTTGGGGTGCTCAGCCGCAAATCGACTTTCACATTTTGAATCCAAATCTTAATTCTTTTGACGAACTTCTACGGTCTTCAGATAGTCTTGATTATGTAGGTACACGATTGCATGCAGGAATAAGATCCCTTCAGATGAAAAGGAGATCGATTATAATAGGAGTCGATAATAGGGCAATTGAAAAAAGGCGTGACTTTGGTATAGAGGTTGTTGATAGGGGGGATTTTGATCGGTTAAAGGTTTTGATAAATGAGCCTTTTTCTACAAAAATTAACCTAAAAAATGAAAACATTGCTCACTGGAAATCACAGTTTTTTTAATTAATCAGTATTGTGCTGGTTGCTTTTTTAGGTTGTTAATTTTTTTTTGAAAATACCTACATAATTCTTTGGGTATCCTCTTTTAGTATATTTGATTTTAGTTTCTAATAAGTGAAAAAAAACTGATAAAATTTTACTAAATAATTTAAGTAAAAACATTATGGGGCATAAAAAAAAGCCAAAAAGTCCATTTCCCAAATCTTTGGGGCTTGTTGGGAGATACTCAGCCATACTGTTTAGCTTATAGGCAACTGTTCCAAAATAACCTTCCATCCAATCTATGCGCTCAATTTCAAATCCTGCTTCAGTAAACATTTTTTTTAAACTAAATTGAGTATATCTAAAAAAGTCATATGGAATTTGATGTTCTTCGTAAAATAAGGGTCCAGTATAGATTATTTTACCGTTGGTTTTTAAAACTCTATTAAGTTCTTTTAAGACAGCTGCGGGGTCTGATATGTGCTCCATTACTTGGTTAAATAAGATGAAGTCAAAGCGATCATTTTCTACAGGTAAAATTTTCAAATCACAAACATAAGTTGATTGAGCGTACGGTTTATCGAGTTTTTCAAAATCAGCAGACTCGTATTGAGTGTGCTTCAATAAATATCTGTAGGGTTGATCTCCTGCTCCAGCATCTAAAACAATTGAACCAGAAGGAATTGTATCTGCAAAGATTTTGTTTTCTTGACGTAGTCTAAAGCGAGAAGAGTTAAAATAAAAAACATTTTTAAGTAAGTTTAAAATTTTTATCATATAAAAATTATACATTAATCTTTAAAGTAATTTTCTTTTAATTCAATAAAATGGGTTTCTTTTAGATGACCACGACGGCTGCACATCAGGTTATCAAGATCGATTTGGTAGTTGATGATGATTTCTCGATCTGTGTCGTAAAATTCAACGTAGCAATCAGGGAAACCAAGCGTGTGACCGTATTCGTGGCGAATAGTCCATCGAGCACTGTAGTCTTCGAGGGGGCGGCTTGCGTCCATTGTAATTTCATTTCCTCCTAGGCCATTCACGTGAGGTGTAGCGCCTGGAGTGAAAACAACATGGGTTGTTCCGAAATTATTTTCAGTAAAATCTAATTTAATTTTCCAGTCTTTCCACTTCCATTCATCTTCGATGTTATCAATGAGCCAAGTTTGAATGGTTTTTGTTTCAGGTGTCACAAAAGGGGCAAAAAGAGTGAGTGGATTTGTTGAGATCCATTTGAGATCGCTTCGTGCTCCCCGAATTTTGTAAAATTCGTTGTACATTTCTTGAGAGCCATTTAGGTATTCCTTATAAAATTTAAGTGCGCTGTTTTCGACAAGCTCATTTTCGAGTTCACTTTGGCAAGAGCTTTTATCTATCCAATTATTATGACAAATAGAGATGAGCCATTCCTTAAAGTCTTTTTTCTCTTGATCGCTTAGCGAATTCCAGTTTGAAATTTTGTCTTCGATATTTTCTATTTTGCTTAGAAAGAAATATCCGCGAATATCTTTGAAGCTTTTTTGAGCAAGGTAGTCAAGGTTGGGCTTCATGATGATCCAGCGACTAGCAGATTGGTAAACGCGATCTACTTTTCTTACGGTTTCGAGATATTCGTTGTCTGATGAATAAGGGTGGTTGGGTGGAGGTTCGACGTTACTTAATAGAATGTTTTTAAAATTATCAGGGAGTTGATTGAGTAAGGTTTTATAGTCAGTGAGGACAGTTTTTTCATTGTATTCTTTTGGATGATCGATGGGTATGCCTACGATCAAGTCTGGATTGTAGAGCGACAATTGATTGTCTGAAGGACGCTGAGAATTAATAACACTAAACCACTCAAGATTTCTTTTCCCAGTTTCGATGATTTGATTAAGAGCGGAATTACTTTTTTGAAAAGGGGTTTTCTTTAGGATCTGCGTGTATTCTTGGCCGGTCATTTCGAGATCAAGTTCGCTGGAATACACATGTGTTATGAGAAGCACATATAAAAACATGAGTGATTTGGATTTAATTGCAGTCGATGTTTTTTTCATTAATGTCCCTACCTCAGAAATAATTCTATGAAAGAAAGTTTAGAATTGTATAGGGAATTGGAATAATTTGGTGGACGTGACAGGGATCGAACCTGCTACCCCCTGAATGCAAATCAGGTGCTCTCCCAGATGAGCTACACGCCCGTTAGCGACTAGAATTCAAGGTAGAAAAACTTTCTCTGCAAATCAAGTCCCTATTAAAAAAAACGTTAATTGCTACTTTGATAGGGGCTGGTGTAAAGCTCCTTAACTCCGCCTGTGAATTTCTTATTGATTTGCCGAGTTCCTGTTGTATCAGCTGGCCCGAAGGCGCTATCGAAATTTAGTAAGTCTTTAAAAATACCAACTCCTGCTGGGGTGACTTTGAGCATCCCTGTAAGTTGGCCCTTTAGGGGACTCATACTCGGCTGAGGAAAGTCACTTTCAAAGGATAATTTTCCTTGTATGGGAGATTCGGTGTTTCCAAAATTAAGAGTTGGTATTTTTAGCGCGTTTTTACCCAGAGAGCCAACGATTTTAACTGTATCTAAATCTAAACTGCTTAGGGTGACACCCATCACGTAAGTACTGGGTGTTCTAAGTTCGGTACCTTGAATATCCAAAAAAACGCTAGGAGTTCCAATTTTTGTTAAGGGTATATTTTTTGTTTCTAAGGCTCCTGAAAGAATTCCCTTTAATTCATTTTGAAGGTCAATGTTTTCAAGTGAAAATTCTTTGAAATCGACACTTAAATCAAGTGAAGAGGGCGCCCAAAAAGGTGAGGCTTTGATAAGAGCTACTAAGCTTCCTTTTTCTTTTTCAAGACATCCAACTCCTAACTGAATTTGCCCCATTAGAAGAGGCCAAATGCGTGGAGCGATGATGAGTTCGTCGCAGTTGAGGCTGCCAAAAGAATAGCGAATGTGGGCGCCAGATCCGGACAGCCCTATGAGGGCGCCTTTGCTCAAACCTAATCGCAAACCTAGAGTGGGTTCAAGTCTTTGCAAGTCCAGGATAATTCCAGAGGATTTAGCAACGTTCGAAGAGATTGCGTCTTTTATTTGATTCAAAGGGAAAAAGAAAAGAACTCCTATAAAAAAACCAAGTATAACGAAAAAGTATTTCTTCAAAATTTTCATCATTACTCACCACCACCCTCAAAGCCTGGAGGAGGAGGCGGAGGTGGAATGTCATCGGGCATTTCGGGGGGAATAAATTCATCAAAGTTTTCGCCACCAGGAGGAGGGGGAATGAAGTCATCACCTTGAGGAAAGCTGTTGGATGCTTCTTCTCCGCTAGAAAAAGATGGAGGTCTAGCTTCATCTCTAGAATCTGCAGGTGAATTTGTTTCTTCGTCAGGATAGCCTTGAGAACCCATTGATCCTTGGGCAAATTGACTACCGACTGCTGAGTTAAATTCAAAACTTGCTTCAATGTTTAAGATTTCACGATTATTTGAGTTTGGATGAGAAATAAATTTTGTAGTTTTTATTTTAGGATAGAGAGCCTCTAATTGAAAAAGAATTCGAGTGGCTTGTTTAAGAGATATTTCTTTGAGTGTGAGATTAAGGTTTTCGCCATTCAAAATAAGTGTTCCACAACTTTCGGGGACGCCAATTCTTGCAAGATAAGTGTTAAAGTTTTCAGTAAGATCAGCAGCAGAATTAGCACTGATGGGCATCCAACCCACAGGAGGTGTATACCCTTTGTTTTTGCTTTCATACTCTGCATGAAACATAAAAGCATCGGCTTCGAGCTTTTCGAGAGTCTTAATTTTTTTTATTTTTGAAATAAGAGACAAGGGGCCACTCAGAATGAGAAAAGCTAAAATTATAATGCCCAAAAACTTGAAACTTTTGCGAAGATTGTTTTGTTCTCTAGGTGTTAGAGCTTCAAAGCTTCTTACCATTTGTTCAAAGAAGGAAGAGTTTTCAAAGCGTTGTAGGAGTAAAACTATTTTTACCCAAGTGTTTTTTAAGATTTCTTTTAATTTTTCCATTTCGGGTTATTTCCTTTTAGCCTTAATGAGGAAGTTCTTACCGTTTTGAGCATTGATGGAAACTTCGGAAAAGCCTTTACTTTGGAAGTCTTTTTCAAGATCTGTTTTTTGAAAGTTGGGATCTTTTGAGGTGTCGACTGTTACTTGAATTTCTTTTTCGTTGTTGTTAGCGACCATTCTGAGCTCTTCAACCTTGCTTTTAGAATCAAGGACTTCAGAAAGTTTAAGAAGATCTTCTATAAAGGGGCCTTGTGCCTGAGTTGAGGGGAGTTGAGAAAGTTTCTTTTGACGAAATTCCTCAAATTTATCTTTAATACTTGATGGGTTAGAAATTAGGGTTTCTTTTTTAGAACCAAGAGGGATTTTAGACTTTGAAAAAGCATTTGCTGTTCGATCTGCTTGTCTTTTTAGACGGGGATTCATCACTGTGGAGGCAAGTGTGCATATAAAAAACAATCCAAAGATCATAAGTGCTACAGGTAAAAGCACAGACTTAACGTGAGGCTGTTGAAGTTTATGAAGAGCTGAAGATATGAGTTGGTTCTGCTTAGAACTTCTTCGAAAGTTGAGCCAAGGAAGAGAGCGAAAAAAACCATGTCTTAGTGAAAGCGCTAGCGGAAGAATAAAGTGACTTCGTTGGTAAGCGTCGAGAGTGACTTTTGAAGTCATGAAATTTGTATAAGGGTCCCAAATAATGGTGGGAGTTCTAAGTTCGTGTTCAAAAAGCTCTCGAAATCCAGTGCTGTGGCTGAGGGGGCCGGTCAATATAAATTGCTCGATTCTTTTTCCAGAGCGAGAAGCGGCTGCTTGAGTCACTTGGTAGAGCTCTACGAAAAGAGGTCTGATGGAATTTTTGAGATTATCAAGCTCGGGACTTTCTCCTGAAAAGGAAACTTCTTTTGTGAGCCAGTTTTCAAATTCACGAACAGAGACTGATTTTTGAGCAAGTTCTCGCTCGTAAATGTCTTTAGAGCCTCGAGTAAGATGTCGAAATTCAATCAGGGAATTTGCGTAAAGAGAAGCCTTTAAAATTTTGGAAGCTGCTGGAAATTGGACAATTGAAATTTGAGTTGTTTCAAACCCAATGTCACAAAAGCAAACGGTTGTCAGAGGTTTAGTTTCTTTAGCAAGAAAGTTAAGCCCCATACGACCCAAAGCTTGTCCAGGAACAAGGAAATCTGAGGGAAGGACATCAAGCTTTTCAAAGGCTTTATTTATATCTTCTACTGGATTTCGAGCAATTAAGGCTCCTAAAAAAGTGTAGAGATTCTTTTCTTTACCAATTTGTTGATACTCTATGATGTAATTATCTATTTCTATAGGTAATGTGTCTTCAAATTCGGCTTGTATGGCAGCTTGTACACGAGTCCGATCTTTAAAAGGAAAAGAAAAGTTCCGAATAACAAGAGGAGTGTTTCCAATACTTGCAAAAACTCTATCAGGTTTGGATGAAAGTTTTAAAAAAGCATTTTTGATAACGTCTGAAATTTGATCATTTTCATGTCGATCCATTTCAATAAGATTTGATAAAGATGGTTTGTTGGAAGGATCTTCAACTTCAGCAATTAAAACTTTTCTTGAATCGAGGTGTATACCTACACATTTCATGGCGCTGCTCCCTCTTCAAATCGTATCACATGAAGTTCCCCAAATTTTGCTGGTTTTTCGGCATCTGAGGGATCTTTTTTCGGTGGAGGAGCGTCTTCCTCGATGCGAACGTGCAACCTAACTATTGAATGAGAATCGCCCACACTTCCGCTCCCCTCAATCATGAAAATGCTTTCTTTGTCGTATCCCTCTTTTTTCATCCCCTCTGGAAACTGAAAGTCGGCCCCGCCTCTAATGTCTGGATTAGAGCGAATGAAAACCTCGCACTCTTCCAAGGAGCTAAAAGGTTGAGAAATACGGCGTCTTTGAATTAAGGCAAGATCAGCGCTCGTGAGATTGTTTTTCGAATAGGCTTTGAGTCGATCCAAAGATAGCGTGTTGCAGTTGATCTTTGCTTTCATATTGATGAGCGAAAACTCATTTTTTAAGGGTCTCAGCGTATCGTCATCCCACAGATCAATCATAGAGAGTTCAGAAATGGCTCCGAAGCGGTCATTTCTTGGTTTGTAGGGTGGTGTTTTCCTCTGATAAATGGAATCTTCATCTCCGCCCTCAACCATTCGGTCATCAATATCCATCCAATCGGCAATCGAATTAGGAAGAGCGTTTGGGTAATATTTCTCAAGTTTTTCGCGGAAGGCTTGATCGTTTTCAGCTCTTTGATCGAGTAAGTATTGAATTTGTTTTTTGATTGAATCAGAAACGCTTTTGGCATCGGCTTGTTTTTGAATTGAGAGGGGCATCCTATGAAGCTGTTCATCGATGAGGTTTAAAGGAATCTTTGATCCTTCGCCTTTAATAATTGAAGTGAGTGTGCCTGGTGAGGAACTTTTTTGCCCTTCAAGAGGAAAAGTGGGAAGCGCAAAAGACCAAATCATCGAGCGCATGTTTTGTGGGACGAGCGCAGACAACGCACTTTGTGCAGCTATGAGATTTTCTGTTTCTCGAAACATGTGAACTCGTAAAAGTCCCATGCGAGCAGCAGATTGTGCGAGATAGTAAGATTGAAGTCGATGTTTGTTTTTTTTGCTAATCGTGACATCGATATTACTGGTGTAAAGAAGTTGGGTGATGAAAAAACTCAAAAGTGCAAGAGATATAAGTACCATCAAAAGAGCCATGCCTTTTTTGTGTATGGTTTCTTTTATCATGGCGTGCTTCCTTCGCTTGGTAGCGTTGCCGGAGCAGCCGCCTTACTCCAATTGATGTTTCTAAACCAAGCTTCTGGCAGCCGAACGGCTGTTACAAGTGTCAGCTCTTTAGATTTTTTTCCACCTTTTTCTGATTCAAATTCGGGAGTGAAGCGGAGTTCAATTTTAACAGCCTCCGGTACTTGGTTAAGCATTTCGTTCTTATCTGAGTCCCACTCGCTTACCCATTGGCCTTGTCGAGGGCTCCAAAAAGAAAATTTAAGAGAGACAACTTTATCAATTAAAGCGAATGAGCGAAAATCATCTGGGTTTTCCCGGTCTGTCTTTGATACAGCTCTTTTAGATTCGCTTCTAATGAGTCCCCCATCTTTTAAAGTGTAAAATACAAAATGTTCCTCATTTTCAGGTGCATTTGCAGAGAGTCGTTGATGGGTACGTGTGGAAAACAAAAGAGTGCTTTCTTTGCCTTGAAAAATAGTCATCGGAATAGGCTTAGAGGGAGGGGGAGGAATATCTCCAGTTCTTTCACCCGTACTAGGATCGATTGTTGGTTTGCGCGGAAACCATCCGAAGTCTTCAGCTGTCGTGTAATAAGTGTTTCGAAGATCACGCTCTAAAATTCCAAACGCGGAACGAAATTCTTGCAGAATTTCTGTTCGAGATTCGACAGACTCTTTGGCTTTTGTGGTCATTTTGACCGAGTAATAAACGGAGTAACTTAAAAAAGAAAGAAGAACAAGAACAAGAAGAATTTCCAAAAGAGTAAAAGCACTTTGAAGATTTTTCATTCGTTTGTTGAGTCCATGTCGATATCAGTGTTTTGAGAAAAAGTAATTTTAGGCTTCTTTGGTATAAGATGAGTGACAAGGGGAAGTTCTCGTTCAGCACTTTGGAACTTCCATTTTACCGTGACCACTAATTCACCCATATTTTCTTTAAGTGCTTTGTTTAAGTTTGATAAAATGAGCTTAGATTGTTGAAGTTGATTTTCAGAGTCCTCGTTAGAAAGGCCATAGCCTTTTAAAAAAGCAAGGATTTGATTTTGAGTGATTAAAAGTGGGTTTTCTTTGAACTCTGCTTTCCACTTGAATGTTTCATAGGGGGATTCAAAGCTTCCCTCTTGGGTACCAAATGCACTTTTAACGTCTCCCTTATCAACTGCATTTTGAAAAAAAATTTCCATCTCTGTCATTTTCATTTCAGCAAGAGTTTGAGCTTGAGTAAGAAGGCCGCTTTCTGCCACACTTCGTAAACTTCTTGTTCGAGTGTTTACAACAGCACCAATGACCATGAAAAAAATAATAGTGGCAGCAAGAATTTCTAGGATCGTAAATCCTGATTGAGAAGCGTTAATTTTTTTCATTGGGGAGGAGCCTCGGCATCTATATCGACGCGTCCTGTAAGGCTGCGTGTTTTGACATGAAAAAGAACAGATTTGGGTTTATTAAATTCTTGGAGCGTAATAGTTGCTTCATCTATAAAGCCATTGGGAAAGCAATAAATTCCAATATCGCCCTTGGTAACTTCTTTGTTTTCACCAAGTCTCCAAGATTTAACAGAAACAATTTTAATTCCTTTGGGTAAATAATGTTTTTTAGCATCTTGAGCCGGAATAAAAGCATCAGCGGTTTTTTTCTCGTTTTTCTCTTTATCTTTTTCTTTTTGTTTTTCTAAGGCTTGCACATCTTCAATGAGCTCTGCTTTTATTTGTTCTTCGGGAAGAGCGTCTCCTTCAGCCATTTCGAGAGTCCATCGTTGCTCTTTTTCAACTTTGTTTGAGCTTTCATCAAAATAACTTCCTCCTAGATCCACATGAATGCGATGAAGTTTTCCTGAAAGAACGGCTTGATCGTAACAATATTTGACGAGCGCTCCTAAACGACGAACGCTTGTGCGGACGTTGGCACGAGTGAGTTGGTCAAATTTAGGCAGGCCGACGGAGATGAGCATTCCAATAAGGGCAATGACCATCATAATTTCTATGAGGGTCATGCCTCTTTGAGAAGAGAAAGAAAAAGACTTTGAGAGCCTTTTTTTATTCTTCGAAAGGAATATCAGCTCCTTCTCCTTCTCCACCTTCTTGGCAACCTTGTCCTAACGACTTAAGAACCATCGTTTGTCCATCGTAAGAATAAAAAGGGTCACATCCATAAGGATCTTGAGTGATTTTCTTCTTTCCGCCCATGTAGCCTTCGGTTGCATAGGAAGGACAATTTCCAGGATTTTCAATTAAAGCAGAAATCGCCTTGGGATAATCGTTGCAATCGAGCTTGTATTGATCGAGAGCGCCTTTGATTTCGGAGAGATAGATTTTTGTGATTTTTCTTTTTCCGCCAGAAAATTTAGAAAAAACGTTTTTTCCTACAGTTCCAATAATCAAAGCAATAAGAGCGATAACCATTAGGATTTCTAATAGAGTCATACCGCTTTTAAGTGAGGGGTGTTTCAAGTTAAGTTTTTTCATTCTTTCTCTCCTTATACGTTTTGCATTTCAAATATAGGCATTAAAACTGCCATAACAATAAATCCTACGACTAAGACCATTGCTACAATCATAAGAGGTTCTAGTAAGCTTGTCATTTTTCCAAGTCGGGCTTCAATTTGTTGGTCATAATTTTCTGCGACGTTTAAAAGCATATTTTCAAGATCACCGGTTTTTTCTCCCACAGCGACCATGTGAATAATGATGGGGGGAAAAAGTTGGCTTTGTTTAAGGGCAAGGTTTAGGGCTTTACCTTCGGTAACGAATACAGAAGCAGAGCTTATGGCTTCTTCAAAGAGGGCATTGTTGACGACATTTCGAGCCACCTCAAGAGAGTTGATCATCGGAACGCCACTTTTTAAAAGAGTTCCGAGCGTTCGAGCGAAACGAGTCACGCAAAGATCCGAAAAAATTCCCCCAATCAAAGGAACCTTTAAAAGAAACTTATCTTTTTTTACTCGACCCGCTTCAGTTTTTACAAAGCGTTCAAGCATGATGAGACACCCCAAAACTCCAAAAATTAGATACCAAATATTTGCCTGAAAAAATCCAGAAACACCAATCATGATTCGAGTGGGGAGAGGCATAACTTTATTTGCGTCTGTGAAAATTTGAGTAATCTGCGGAATAACAAAGTTTGTAATGACCAAGAGAACAATTGCACCCACAACAATCATGATGATGGGATAGGTCATAGCGCCCGAAACTTTATTGCGAAGACGAACTTGGTTGTCGCCAAAATCAGCTAAGCGTCCGAGAACAGCATCCAAGCGACCAGAGGCCTCACCTGCGCGCACCATGTTTACGTAAATTCGATCAAAGACATTCGGAAACAGCGCAAATCCATCTGCCAAACTGTGACCTTCTTTAACGTGTTGTCGAATGGCCATCAACATGGGACGAAGTTTTGGAGAATCAATTTGTTCTATCAAAGCATTTAGACTTTCAATGATTGGGACATGCGCTTTTAGCAGTGAAGCAAGTTGGCGTGTGAAGTTTTGGATTTCCATAAATCCAACACGTTGAAAGGCACTTGCGAAATTTTGTTGAAAATTTTCAGGCTCTTTGTTGATGTTTGAGGCATCCGTTGCAGTGACAGAAAGAGGAATAATTCCTTGGCTTCGAGCTTTTGTGCGAGCATTTTTAATTGAATCACTTTCAATAAAAAGCTTCACGTTTTTTCCCGAGCTGTTCGTGCCTCGGATCTCGAAATGAGCCATGTTGACTTCTATTCTAGACTTAACAATTGAATCTGCCTAAATCCTTCTCAATAATTTTTAGTTTCAATCACAAATAAGAAGTCTCGTGTGATTCGGAGCGTTAGCTGTTTTTCGTGTGATATTCTACTTCACTCATGAGTGCAAAAAGCAGTAGTCGTCGTAAAAGATATCGAACTTTAGGAGATAAAAGTTTAATTGAAGTGCGGGTAAAAAACGCTCAACAGCTTTTTGATGTGCGAGACCCAGCTCCTTTTCGTGAGCGGGATCTCGATGATGATTTTGTGGAATACATCACAACCTCTGTTGAGGAAATTGGACATAATTCAAATTTGAAAATAGTCATTAACATTGCTGAAAAAGAAACAGAATCAATCGAAAAAACGGTTATCAAAGAGGCTATCCACTCTTATTTGGATTATCAAATTGAGCTGAAGCGCTTACATCTTTCCAAACTTTTTAGGACTGTTCGTCTTTTCTTGTTTTTTGGACTAGCAAGCTTATTCGCGTGTCTGTTTGTCGCTCGAACAATCGAAAAGAGATTTGATCCAGATAGCTTTTTTTATGTGACGCGGGAAGGCTTTGTTATTTTGGGGTGGGTGGCTATTTGGAAACCTTTTGAGTTGGTTTTATTCGATTGGTATCCCGTATTCGATAAAATTAAACTGTTAAAAAAGCTTCGTGATTGTGAAATAGATATTCTTTTTATTGGCAAAGAATGATTGAGGTAACTTTTTAGGTATCTGTTTGAGTGAGTCGTAAGACTTCATCAATCGAAGTGAGTCCTTCAACTAATTTGTTCAAAGCTGAGTCTCTTAAGCTTTGCATACCTTGTTTTACAGCCATTTTTCGAATGTTATTGGCGTCTTCGTTAGAATTGATGAGAGCTCTGATCTCGTCACTTACAACCATCAGTTCATAGATCGCGGCTCGGCCTTTATAGCCTGTGTATCGACACTCGCCACAGCCTTTAATTTTTTTCAAAACAAAACGATTTTTATTATAACGTTTTTCAAGAAATTCTCTATTTATATCGCCAATATTAAGATCAGAATCTTTTGCTTCAAAGCTTTCTGCGCAGTTTTGGCAAAGTTTACGAATCAAGCGCTGAGCTAAAACTCCCACGACAGAGGAACTAATTAAGAAAGGCTCTATACCCATGTCCACCAATCGAGTGATAGATCCTGGCGCATCGTTTGTGTGAAGTGTAGAAAGTACTAAGTGACCAGTGAGCGAGGCATTGATAGCAATTTCGGCTGTTTCTTTGTCTCGAATTTCTCCGACCATCACAACATCTGGATCTTGGCGCAAAATACTTCTCAAGCCTGAGGCAAAGGTTAATCCTACCTTTGGGTTAACAGCAATTTGTCCCACACCTTGAATTTGATACTCCACAGGATCTTCCACGGTAATGACGTTGCGTTCAGGTGTGGCAATATTTTTTAAACAAGCGCTAAGAGTTGTAGATTTACCAGAACCAGTAGGGCCTGTGACTAGAAAAATTCCATACTTTTTATTTGTGAGTTCATCGATTGCTTTGATTTCTGATTCTGCAAAACCCAAAGAGGGAAGTTCCAAGACCACAGAAGATTTATCGAGAAGACGCATCACGATGCGTTCACCAAAGTTTACGGGAACAATCGAGATACGAATATCAATTTCGCGGCCTGCAATTTTAACTTTTACCCGGCCGTCTTGAGGAATTCTTTTTTCGGCTATGTTCAGCTCAGCCATGACTTTGATGCGCGAAGAAATAGCAGCATGCAATGACTTGGGAACTTGATAAACATCATAAAGAATTCCATCGATTCGAAAACGAACTGTTGTGCTTCTCTCAAAAGGTTCGATGTGAATATCGGAAGTTTTTTCTTTGATAGAACGAAAGAGGAGACCGTTGACGAAACGAATAACGGGAGCTTCATCGTCACCCGCTTCCAGGAGGTCCACCGTTTCGTTAATGTTCAAGTTGAAATCGTCTGCTTCTTCTTCAAGTCCTTTAACGATACTTTCGCTTCGTTCAAAAACACGGTTGATTGCTTCAAGTAGACGAACTTCAGTTGTCAAAACAACTTCAATTTCTCGAGCGAAAAACAATTTCATCGCATCGATAGAAGCATAGTCAAAGGGATCTACAACAGCGACACGTGCAAAGGTATCTTTAATTAAAATTGGTAGAATTTTGTTGTCACGACAAAATTGAATCGAAAGACCTTTCACACATGTCGTCTCAATTTCATTCGGTTTAAGATCGTCGATGTAGGGAAGGCCTAATTGCTTAGATAAAGCTTTCGTAATGTCTTCGGGCTTGATGATACTTTTTTCAACAAGAATTTCCCCGATTTTCTTTTTGCTTTCTTTCTGGAGTAAAAGAACTTCTTCGAGGTCTTTTTCGCTTAGACCAGCGTTTTCAATTAATATGCGACCAATTCGAGTCTCTAATGACTGATAAGCCATGCTTTTATCTTACATCTAAATCTTCAAAGGCTGAATTGTTTTCGAAGTTAAGCTCTTTTGGAGCAGGTAATAATTCCTTTACTTCGCTTGAGTCTGTCACTGTTGAACTCGTATTTTCTTTTACAGATTTAGGAGTTTCTTTAACAGGAGGTTCTACTTCGGGTAAGGACATATCTTGAGGGACCTCATCTTGCACAGGGTACTCATTTGAGGATTTCATGGGGGCATTCGTCTCATCTTTAATGAATGCGGATGTGTTTTTTTTGAAACCCCAGCCACTTTTTCCTTCAAGTCTTTCACTCGTATCTCTCAACATAAGACTTACATTTTTACGGTGAAAGTCTTTAGGGTCGTAAGCAACTCTTCCAGTTTTTTGACGGGTTTCAAGTTTCATCTTGGTAAGCTCAAGAAGGCTATTGTTGTCGCGAATAATCTTAGGAGTTAAAAAAAGCATGAGATTAGATCGCACCTTTTCAATGCTACTTCCTCTGAAAAGATTTCCTAGAATAGGTAGATCTCCAAGAAGAGGAATCTTACTACGAGATGATTTAAGATCATTTTTTTCAAGACCGCCAATCACAATTGTGTCTCCGCTTCTGACGATAACGGTAGTATTGGCTTTTCGGCTGATGGTATCAATTTGTTTTGAGACGTTTACGGAGGTGTTGTAATCGGTCATCGTTTGTTCGACTTTAAGTTTTACAAGATCATTATCTTCTCCAATTTGAGGAGTAACTTTAAGTTCAAGCGCAACATCCACTTTGTCTGCTTTGCGGCTTTGAATCACGTTGCCTGCACTGTCAGTTGTTGTTGTTGATTCAGCTTCAACTTTAATTCCTTCGGTGATGCTGACAACGCCCGCCTCGTTATCAGAGGTGAGAATGTTGGGCTGCTGCATGATTTGTCCAAGAGACATTTCTTGGATGGCTTGAATAAGTCCTGTAAATTGTTTGATTTGAAAGGTTTTTCCGTCAGGACCTTTAACGGTTACAAATTTGCCTAAGGGAAGTCCTCCGATAAGTCCGTTGATCGCAGCGGGGCTGGTAAGAGCTGCAGCAAAATCAGATTGTTGCATGGTTGAGGGAATAAAACCCGCAGTGCTTGCAAAACCATTTGTTGCAACGTTTGCCGCAAGATTTAATTTATCAGAATCTCGAACACGAATTTCCATGATCGTGGCTTCAACGTTGACTTGTCTTCTTGGTATGTCGAGTTTTTCTATGATTTGTTTAAGCGCTTCAAAGTTTGAAGAGGTCGCTCTCACCACCAGAGAGTTAGTGGGTTTATCCGCCACTACCTTGATTTGTCCTTCGATAGCTAATCCTTCTTTAGGAATAGAGACACTTGATCCAAAAGTATTAGGTGTATAAGGGTTTGTTCCAATGGTGGGTGATGGCGAAATTGTTCCAGATCGGCTGGGGATTGAAGAGCTTGCTGCAGAACTTGCGCTTAAGAGGTTGTTGAGAGTTGTCGCAAGTTCTTCAGATACAGCATTTTTGATGAAATAAATGTGGATATTTCCTGAGTTAGAAGCATTCGGAGAATCAAGTTTTGCAACGAGACTTCTGAGCTGCTCAATACCTTTTCCGTTTGCTAAAACAACAAGGCTATTTGTACGATCATCGGGAACAATCTTTGTGATCACTCCACCCCCCTGAATTTTTTTAACTTTTTGAAGACTGCTTGAGCTAGAAGATCTTCTTGAAGAACCACCTGCCTGAGCATCGAGAATTTCTTCAACTAGTTTTGCTATATCTTTTGAGGATGCATAGTTGATAGGAATAGATTCGAGTTTGGGTTGAGAGCCGGGCACGTCAACCGATTTCAAGATACTAATCATACGTCGAAGATTGAGACCTGAATCTGTCATCACGACACTGTTTGTTTCTGGATAAACAAGGATATTTCCTGTTCGAGGAAGAAGATCTTGAAAGATACGTGGCATATCTTCTGAGCTGATATTTTTGAGAGGATAAACAAGAGTGACAATTTCATCGCTTGCGGGAACAAAATCGCCATAAAATACTCGAACGTTGCTCTTGGGCGCTTCACGAGAAGGAATAACTCTCAAAAACTTTCCGCTGGATACAAGAGTTAATCCATTCATGAAAAGTGCCGTTAAAAATACATTATACGCCTCTTCTTTGGTAACTTTTTGAGGTGAAATAACAGAGACTCTTTTTCCTTTGAGACTGTTGTCGAGAATAAAGTTTTTATCAGCAAGTTTTGAAATAGCTTTGAGAATGTCTGTGAGTTCAGCATCTGGAAAATCGATACTTCCTTCGTAGGGCTCGTTTTTGATGGACTCATCGAGCTCTACGTATCCGCTCATGTTAAGCTTGGGAAGGCTCGAGTAAGAGGTTGTTTCCGATGGAGTGGTAGCAGCAGGCGGTACAGTTTCAACCTTTGCTTTTGCTAGGGTATTTTTTTCTGATGATTTAGCCTTTATCATTGCGGGCGCAGGAGGAGCTTGCGGTGGATCAATAGCTTTAAGTCCAGAAGAGGGAGTGATGTTGGTCGGTAATTCATCTTCTTCTTGAGCAAAGCTTGTGGAATTAAGCACGACAGAAGAAGCAATGATGAGCGGTAAATATTTTTTCATTTTTGATACACCTTATTTTGATACCTTATAATTTAAACTAACTTCTTGACCGTTTCTTAGAACGGTAATGACCAAAGAATTAAGACTAGATGCTCCTGCCACAAGTTCTTGAATTTTTGCGGGAGAATTAAGAGGTTGATTGTCGGCTTTAACGATGACGTCATTTGGTCGAAGACCTAGTGAAAGAAGAGGGCTGCCAGGTTCTATTGATTGAAGCCGGTATCCGGAGAGTTCGTTATTTACAAAGTATGGAACAGCGAAAGCAGAATTTAAAACATCTTTATCTGTGAGACTTTTTAAAAAAGCATCTTGCTTCAGATCAAAATCTGTTTCGGAGAGTTGAGTGACTCCTGCTGCATTTGAACTGGGACGAAAGCTCATGCCACTTTCAACACTGGAAGAAATGGATTTTGGAACTCCTTCCATTTCTACATAGGCTAGTTTGTCGTCGTTTTTGAGGATACAAAGACGATCTCGTCTGATCTCAAAAACTTTTCCGTAACCAGAAATCTGATCTCCAACCTTATAGCTTTTTGCTTCTCCACCCGTTGAAAGAGTCGCTACTGAATACTGGGCAACGTTTAGAACAATTGTTCCAATAAGTTTAATCCCTCCTCCAATCCGATCCGCTTTGCTACAGTCTTTTGGGCGTTCAATTTTTCGCGACTCGAGATCAGGCATAGGACACCCAGGACAAAAAATATTTTTTGAAATGATTTCTTGATAACTGTTGTAGGGCTGTAGGTATTGAAGCTTTTTGAGGTTTAGCTCGGAGCGAGGAAGATTCGTTTTTGAAGATTTTAGAATATATTCAAAAACGACCTCAATGCTTAAGGCGGCAACACCAAATCCAATTAAGAAAAGAAGAGGAACTCGTAATGAATTTGCTTTTTGAAGAAAGTCCTCAGAATTTAAATTTTGGCTAGACACTTTCTTAGAGAAGTTAGAAAAGAGCCCCATAGAATTATTCTACTCGTGAGTTCTTTTCTTGTATAAAATTAGATCAAAATCTCAACGTAACGCGTTGAGCTGCGAGTTTTTTGACGACCTAGTATTTCCCTATGAGAAAAATAAAATTTTTAAATTTTTTTATAAGAAATCATTTCCTCAAAAGTTTTATTAAAAACGAGCATCAAAGATTTGGCGAATTAGGGAAATCCTTACAAATTTAATTCGGAAATTTCTTCTGAGCGAATTCCCATCAAATACAAAATATCATCAAGCTGGCTATGGTTCAGTCGAACATCTGCTGCTTGCTGAGCTTTAGCTTTTGCTTGATAAGCTATTCCAAGTCCTGCGAGTTTAAGCATTTCAACATCATTTGATCCATCTCCAACAGCTACGGTTTGCTCAGTTTGACATTGAAAAGCTTCACACATGTCGCTCAAGATTTGTGCTTTTCGATGAGCGTCGACTATGGGTCCATCTACTTCGCCAGTGAAAACTCCTTCTTTAACCTGAAGATGGTTTGCAAAAGCAAAATCTAAATTAAATTGTTTTCTTAAATCACTCACGAAAAAATCAAAACCACCACTGACAAGACCAATGCGACATCCCAAAAGATGAAGAATTTTTACAAGTCTCTCAACGCCAGGATTTGGTTTGATGTTTTGAAGTGCGTTTTTAGCTTTTTCAAGAGAAAGTCCCTTGAGAAGCATCACTCTTTCTTTAAGGGCTTGGCTAAAATCTAATTCACCATTCATTGCCCGATGAGTGATATGGGCAATTTCTTGTTTTTTTCCTACAAGAGCCCCCAATTCATCAACGATTTCAAAAGGGATAAAAGTAGAGTCAACATCGAAAATCACAAGGCGTCGATTTTTTCTAAAAATAGAGTCACGTTGAATTGAGAGGTCACATTGAAGTTCCGCAGCTTTTTTGTAGAGATTCACTTTGAGCATATCTAAAAGCTCTAAAAAACTTTTTTCGTCTTTATCGGAAGCTTTACAGAGAAGCTCGATTCCTTCGAGTCTGTTGTGCGAAAGTGTTTTGATTTCTCCCAAGTTTATCGATTTCTCGGCAAGTTCATTTGTTATTTGAGCAAGGGTTTCAGCAGTGATTTTGCCAATAAGTGTTAAGCACAAACCATGGTTTCCTGCGTTTTTTTTATGTTTTGCTTCAAAGGGAATAATCTCAAACTTCATGTGTAGACCTTGAGCCATGACAAGAAGATCTTGAATGAGACTTGAGCTTTTAGGGACTTCAACAATCGCAGAAAGATTAAGGAAGTCGTGCAAAACAGATTGTCCCAAGTCTATCAAAACTGCGCCATGAGTGCTTAGTTTTTGAGTGAGTGCAGCGGTAATTCCTGGACCGTCTCTCCCGCTTAAGTGAAGAATCATTCTTTCCACTTTACTAGCTTACAGTTGGCAGGGCTGGTAGTCTACGAGTGTGGAAATAATTGATTTTGTATTACAACTTCATAACTCTGAATTTTTAAGTCAGATGATTTCAAACCTGGGAATTCCAATCGTTGTTGCTATTGTTTTTGTTGAAACAGGGTTGTTGTTGGGATTTTTTTTGCCAGGAGATTCTCTTCTTATCACGGCAGGGGTTTTGACTTCTAGTTCTGCCATCGGAGGACGGCCATTGATTGACCTGACAGCTTTAATGATCGCAACTATTTTTGCGGCTGTCATAGGAGATCAGTGTGGATATTATTTGGGGCATAGAAGTGGTGTGCTTGTCGAAAAAAATGCTAAGCCCCGAATAAAAAAACTACTTGCTGAGGCAAAAGATTTTTTTGCCGAGTATGGAGCAGCTTCAATTATCTACGCCCGCTTTATTCCGATAATGAGAACCTTTGTGCCATTTGCTGCTGGATTGTCAAAAATGCCTTTTCAGTTTTTTTTGAAATTAAATATTTTCGGGGGAATAGGCTGGGTCGTGTCTATGGTTTTAATTGGGCATTATCTGGGTAAGAGTTCGTTTGCAGATCAATTGCATAAAATTATTTTGGTTGTGATTGTTGTTTCAGTACTCCCTGTTGTATTTTCTGCTTTCAAAAGATACTTCAAAAAGAAAAAAACTTCGGTATAATTTATATTCAAATTTGAATCTTGTAAGTCTTTTCAAGATACCGAAGACCACGATCGATCAGTTCTTTGTGTGTTTCGTCGATCGATCGTAGGCTTTTCAACTCTTGAATAAGCTGTGAATAGTTTTTGTCTTGATGTTTTTTCAAAAGAGATAGTTCAATTATTTCGTATCGCAAAAGCCAGTCACGGGGGTATTTTTTCTGAAGCTCTAGGGAAATATTTGTAACTTCACTTGGATTAAAGTTCTTTTCTCTAATATCTCTTATTGTTTGATAAAGCTCGGTTAACTCTTTTTGTTCGTTTGTCACTTGGCTTACGTGAGGTGTGCTTGAGTAGCTTCCATCCCAAGTTGCCGCAATAAAGATTGCGCGATCAGCTGGGCCTCCAAAGATAGAAGGTACTTTTTGAGCAGATGATAGGAGGCAATCTTCGTGTTGAGTTTTGATCCAAAGGCAGAAAGTTTTTCCAAAAGAGATTTTTTTGTGAACCTTGCCTTCGATTTTCATTCCATGTTTTGATTCAATCGATATGTTTTTTCCTTCTTCAAATTGAGAGCCTTTTTCAAAAGCGCTCATTATAATCTTGAATTTTTTGGGAAGGGTCTTCATTTCGAAGTTTTTAATTTCTTTATCCTGCGTACAGAGTTGCAGGGGCGCTTCTAGGTCAAAGAAAGTGATTTCGGAGTCACCTTTAACACCAAAGTTTTTTACGGTACCAGAAATTTGAAGGTCATCATCTAGTTGAGCTGTGCAGGTGTTTTCCGCAATTCGGGCCTTACTTAGTCCTAGTACGCCTCCTCTTCGGTAGGCCATTGTGGAGGCATATCTTTCGAGAACCTTTGTGGCTTCTTCAAAGCTTGTTGCCACATAAAGTTGAGGTTGAGGTCTTGTGATATCAAAACTCATATTGACGCAATCTTCAGTGAGAGGAACTTTCACAACGGTTGGATCAAAGCAGTGATAAGATTCGCCAAGTGAGGAGAGGAGACCTGCCCCGTAAAGTTTAAAATTGTTCGGGTCGCCTACAAGACCATATTCGATCGTCCACCAAGCCATGCGGCTAAGCTCGGTAGCCTCTGACAAATAGTCATTTGAAGCAAAAGCTTTTTCGAAATTTTTTTGGGCAAGCTCAATCTCGGTTTGAGTGCTTGTCGGTTTTTCTTTAATGTCAGAGAGGGCTTTGATCGCCTCATAAAGATTCATATCTTTTTTGCTAAAGATAGCTTTGATGGCTACTTCTCCATAGGCACGAACGTATTCATTGTAATGCGGGTCGGCCACGATGGGTGCATGTCCCGCAGCTTCGTGAACAATATCGGGTGAAGGAGTGTAAGCAATATTTTCAAGTTTCCTGATTTCACAGGCGATAGGCATGATTCCTAAAGCTAAAAACTCCAAAAAAACAGCAGGAGGTATAAAGCCAGAAACTCCCACAGCGCGCCATCCGATTTTTTTTAAACGCTCATCCATTTCACTCACTAGAGGAATGCGTTCAACGGAAATTCCTGTTTCGGTCAGACCTTCGAGATATTTTTTGTGAGCCGTTTCTGCAAAAAAATCACTCGCAATTTTCATAATAAAACGCCAAACGGCATTGTCGATTGCCGAATAGGCCTGAGGGTTTTGTTGTGAAGTGTAGGGAAGAAGGTGTTCGGGAATCTTATCAAGAGCTTTACGAGGGGTGGGGGAAGAAAGCGCTGAGGAATTCATGCGTCCAATATAGCTCGCTTAGTTATTAGGTCCAGATTAAGTGGGGCAAGTTGTAGCAGATGAAAAGAACTTGACGCTGCGCGGCCCTGTTCCTATCTTCTCAACGAAAACCGTTCTTTTGCTGTTAGTAAACTGTCATTTTTAACAAGAAATTAATAGAAATTAACTTAACCTTATCTAAATAAATCCGACCTTAAAGAGGTAGGAGGAATAAAATATGAAATATCTACTTTTGACTTTGGTTTTTTTAGCAACGGCCTGCTCGTCTCTTGATCGAAACACAGCTTCTGAAATCAAGCGTGATCATCCACTTCCGAGTGAACGTAGTGAGTTTTAACAGCTTCTGCTAGTTTTAGTCAGAATGCAAAACGATCATTCACAAAAAGAAGTGCTTTGGAATAAGGCGCGTGAAGCCCGTGAAAAGGCTTACGCGCCTTATTCGCATTTTTTGGTAGGCGCTGCTTTGGAAACAGATAACGGTAAGTTCTTTGTGGGATGTAATGTAGAAAATGCATCTTATGGAGCGACTATTTGCGCAGAGCGAGTCGCAATCCTTAAAGCAGTATCTGAGGGATCTCTCAAAGTTAAGCGAATTGCAATTGTTGCAGATTCTAAAGGGCAGTCGGTGCCTCCCTGTGGAATGTGTTTGCAGGTGATGGCGGAATTTTGTGAAGCAAACACAGAAGTTATTCTTGGAACACCTCAAAAAATTGAAAAGGTTTTAAAGTTTGCGGATTTATTACCTGCGGCTTTTTCAAAAAATTTTCTAAAATGAAAATTTTTTTATATCTATCTTTCTTCTTCGTTAATCTTTTTTGTTCTAAACCTGTTTTTTCTCAAGAAAATTTAGACGTACAGCTTATTCAAACGCTGAAAGTAAAAAGTTTTCCAAATGTGACTTTTAAGCTTCAAGTAAACGGATTGCAGATTGGTGAAAATGTTTTTGTTTTTGATGAAGATTTTGGAAAGTGGATCGTTCGTCCCCTTTCAAATAAATTTATTGGCTATTACAACGAATTAAATCAAAAATGGATTCGCTATGATGTGAAGTCTCAAAGGTCAATTATTTTTAGTGAAAAGGCTTCCTACGATTTGGATTTTGATACAACTTCAAGTGACTCAATTTATGCGTTTTTGCTTGAAGACGAAAAAGTAGTGCAAAGTCGTTTAAAACCTGTGGAGTTTGATCCTTTTGATAAAAGTATTTCTACTTTGCTGAATATTAGATTTTTAGCGCCTCAAAAAATTCGCAATGAACCCGGTCCCGAAAGAGTTTATAGAGAATGGACGGTCGGGCAGATGGAGATTTTGCCCAAAAAGGAACCCCCCACAAATGTTCCAAGAATTATATTTACCAGTAGTGTCGTGACGGGTAGCAAACGCGAAAAGAACGGTCTTGTTCGAAAAACTTTTTTTAGTTATCAAAATGTTACAAGTTCAGTTGGTAATAATGAGGAAGGTTCTCTTCGTGTGCTTCGTTTGCGGCAAGATCCAGTTTCAAGCTTGAAGCCGAGTCCTCATGTGATCGATTTAAGTGAACAAAAGCTTTATTTTACAAATGGAGCAGAGAACCCCGTTCAACTTCTAAACCGAAACATCAATTCTTTAGAGAAAACAAAAAGGGTTCAGGATTTAATTAAGTAATTTTTTCTCGAAATAATTTAAGAAGCTTTTGCATGCATCGGGTAAGTGATCGCGGCTTTTAAACGCTAAAACAATTTTATAATCTGTAAGTGGGGATTCAAGGTGGGGTTCGAAAAACTTTCTTTTTGTTCGAGAATGAATAAAGTCAGGAATTAGCCCTACACCAAGACCAGAATCTACGTAGTCGAGAATTGATTCCCAACTTCCCATAATTCCACGGACATTGGGATATCTTTTAAACTGCTTAAAATATTTTTTTTCAAAATCCCAAGACTCGGGTCCTTCTTCTTTAATAAAGAAATCAGCGTCTTCAAGTTTGATCGGGCCTTTTGAAATAAGAGTGTAGCGGCCATTGACAAGATCAATCGACTCATAGGGACGAATGCGAGAATCAAAAAGTACTGCTCCAAGAGAAACTTGATCTCGGCTTAGGTAATCGATGACTTTGCTTGTGGGGGCAAGTTGAGTTTTGAGGGCCACGTCAGGGTTTTCTCGAACGTAATTTCCTAAAATAGGATTCATCAGATAATGAAAAACAGAACCCGTGGAGGCAATTTCAATGTTTCCAACAGTTTTTCCGCCCTCACGTTCAATTTCTCCTCTGAGCGAGTCTGCTGCTTTGATAAGTTTCATGGCTTCGCTCCGAAGCTTTTCTCCCTGGGGAGTGAGTTGAAATCTGTTTTTTTGGTGACTTAGGAGTTTTGTGTTGAGATTTCTTTCGAGAGATTGAATGGCCTGGCTGATTGCTTGAGAGGAGACATGGTTGATTTGAGCAGCACTCAAAAGTGACTCACTCATTGCGGCATCGTAAAAATATTTAAGGTGATAAAGATTTAACACGATAAGCTCCGAGGCTTTTATAGTGCCCCGAAGCTTATCCCGCTAGTTTTTTTTTATATTTGAAGAATTAATAGTAAATTTCTTTTGATTTTACGCTTGATTCAAACTCAAAATTGTAAGCAGTGGGTGAGGGGTTGAACCAGCATTTTGGACGAAGGCCATTTTCAAAGCCGGCCTCTGCGGAACAAGCTCCTGTGAGTTGGTCTGAATCTGAAAAGTCTTGCCCAAAGGGAATGCTGCAAAGAGAACCTTGAAAATAAGTATCTAAGCGACACTGTGCTTTTGGGTGATACTGATAAATTCCGCTGTAAACAGCATCTGTAGGAGTTTCGAGTTTTACTTCAGCTTGTCCGCCAAGTTCTGCAAGAACGTTGCCCAAGACTATTCCGGCAATAGCAGATCTTTCGCAAATAAGTTGATCGCGAGTTTCAGAGTAAATTTTTGAGCAATTAGATTTTGCAATCGGGTCGTTTGCTTTAAATTGCGCAAGTTCCTCGTCACTCATTGAAGAGTAAACTCTCTTCAAGCATTTTGTCGTTCCAAAGTAATCGGATTGTCCCTCAACAGAAGCCCAACTGCTTCCACCAAAATAACTTGAGTATTTGGGGTTTCCAGCAAGGTGGTGACCAAGCTCATGACAAGCAACAAGAAGAAAACCATCAGCAGTCATAAGTTCATGACGAGCAAGTCCGCCGTACATGTTGATGACCCATTTTTCACCAATTTGCTCGGCACTTGCGTTGACAGTTCCGTTTGTCCATAAGCGATTGATTTCAAAAGTGCCTCCTTTTTCTTTAATAATAGAAGCATAAAGATTTTGAACTTTATCTAGCACTGAATTGAAATCACTTTCGCTGATCCCTGTTGTGACTTCATCGTTTCGACTGACTGGAATGTAACGATCGTTATGTGGAGCAAATCCAGAGCACAAATCATTTGTGCGGATTGAAGATGCTGACAAAGCAAATGTGAAAACTGAAAATAGAAGTTTATTTTTCATTTATGAAGCCTCCCCTTGGCTGTGATTTTTTAATTTTGAAAGCTCAGTAGCGTAAAGATGACTTAAATTGTCTAAAGAAGCGTAAGAAAAATGTCGCTTTTAGGATGTTTTGTTGACGGTGAGCAGAGCTTTTATTTTATGAATGTGCGAGAGCTCTAAATCCAAAACTCATCAAAGCTATGTCGGCAATGATGTGGCTGATCCAAACAGCTCCAAGAGAGTTTTCTTTTTCATAGAGTTTTGTCCAGATGTAGCCGGCCACAAAAACCCCCCATCCCAGAATAAATCCAAGTTTAAAATCAAAATAAAAAATCGTCACAACAAAGTGATGCAGGGAAAATGCAAGGGCAACTAAAAAATGTCTAAAGCGAGGGAGGTATTTTTTAAAAGCCGTAAAAAGAAAAAATCTCCAATAAAACTCCTCAAGCAAAGAGTGAGCAAAAGAGAGAAGAAGGGCATAAAGCCAGAAGTTTTTTTTTATATGGAGGGTTTCGATCTTGAGAGCAATTCGAGAGAGAGTTTCTCGTTGCAGCGCTTCGGGTAAGAATTCAAAAGAAGCAATGATCCCAGCACCCATGAGAATTCCCACAAGTGTTCCCGCTGCAAATTTACGGGTTTTGCTGTTTTGAAGGTCGAGGTGCTTGGAAAAGTATTTCCAGCTAGAGGGAAGGTTTAACTTCTTCCAGAGAAAGAATGGAGCAAGAAGCGTAAAGCTTTTGGTAAAAATTAAAATGATTTCAAAAAAAGGAAGAGGCGCCTTTGGTAAGAAAGAATAAAGATTTCCCCAGAAGGGAAGGGTGGCACATAAAAAGAGCAACGGGTAGGGAGGTGTGTTTTTGTTCATTCTCTAAAATGATTGTTCTATAGATGTTTTTCCTAATAAAGGCCTCCTGCATCTTTCGGATAAATATTGCCGTTGATATTCTTGATCATTGATAGTTTAATGAGCCTCTAAATGGAGCGTTGGACCGTTCAAAATAGTTCTGATTTATATAACATCAACAATTGGGGGTCTGGATACTTCCGGGTTAACTCCAAGGGAAATGTTGAAGTCACTCCAAAGGGGATTGATTCAGCCAACGGTCATACAGTCGATCTCAAAGAATTAATGGATGATTTGCAGGAACGTGGGTTGAGATCTCCGATTCTTATTCGGTTTAGCGATATTGTGGGTTCACGTATTCGAATTATTTCAGAAGCTTTTCAAAAAGCGATTGAGACTTACGGTTACAGTGGAAAATATCGTGGAGTTTATCCAATCAAAGTTAATCAACAGCGATTTCTCGTTGAAGATATTGTTAAGCAAGGAAAGGAATTTTCTTTAGGTTTAGAAGCGGGTTCAAAGCCTGAGCTCCTTGTTGCTTTGGCTCTTTATAATTCCTCCGATGGTTTGATTATTTGTAATGGGTTTAAAGACCGTGACTATATTGAAACGGCTTTGCTCTCTCAGAAATTAGGTCGCAACGCGATTATCGTAGTTGATCGTTATTCGGAGCTTGAGTTGATTATCGACTGCGCAAAAGAGCTCAATATTCGTCCTCGTATTGGATTTAGATCAAAGCTTGAATCAAAAGGTGCTGGAAAGTGGGCCGAAAGCTCAGGCGTTAAATCTAAGTTTGGTTTGAACTCCGAAGAAATGGTTTTGGGAGCAGAGCTTCTTAAAAAACATGATTTTTTAAGTTCTTTGGAGCTTTTACATTTTCACATTGGTTCTCAGGTTTCTTCTCTTCGTTGCATTAAAGACTCACTCAATGAAGCTTGTTGGATTTACGTCGAACTTGCAGCGATGGGTGCGGGACTTTCGATGATAGATGTGGGTGGAGGCTTAGGTGTTGATTACGATGGTTCTCAAACGAACTGGGAAAACTCGGTCAACTATTCCATCAAAGAATATGCCAGCGATGTTGTCTGGCAGATCAAGCATACCTGTGAGGCTCGCGGTGTTCCGTGCCCGACAATCATCACTGAAGCGGGCAGAGCGCTTGTCGCCCATCATAGTGCGCTTGTCTTTAACGTTTTGGGTGTGAATGAAGTTCGAAAAGATTCGCTTCCAACTCTTCAAGCTGAAGATAATGAACACGAAACGCTTTCACAAATGAAGCATTTGTGTGAAACAATTTCTCCTAAAAACCTAAATGAGCATCTTCAAGATGCCTATAAGGTTCGAGACGATGCTTTGAGTTTATTTAATTTGGGCTACCTTACTCTTCGTCAGCGGGCTGTTATGGAATCAATGTTTCGTGTCTTTTGTACGCGAGCATTGGCAGTTTCCGAAACTCAAGATCGCAAAATTGAAGAAGCCGAAGAATTAAGAAAATTTCTTATTGATAGTTATTTTTGTAATTTCTCAGTCTTTCAATCAGCTCCCGACACGTGGGCTGTGAGTCAGTTGTTCCCAATTATGCCCATTCATCGACTTGATGAAAAACCAACTCGTCAGGGAATCATTCTCGATTTGACCTGCGATAGTGATGGAAAGATTGAAAAATTCATCGATGTTAAAGATGTGAAGGATTATCTACCTCTTCACAACTTTGATTCTCAGAAGCCTTACTATATTGGGATGTTCTTGTTGGGAGCTTATCAAGAAATCTTGGGGGATTTACATAATCTCTTTGGGGACACAGACGCTGTTCACGTCTCAATGACAAGCTCTGGTTATGTGATCGATCACGTTGTATCGGGCGATACAGTAAGTGAAGTCTTGGCGTACGTAGAGTACGAGCGTCCTCAGCTTATTCGCTCTATTCGCGAAAGTATCGAGAAGGCCCTTTCTCAAAAGTTGATTTCTTTGCAAGAAAGTCGCTTGTTGATCCGTCACTTTGAAGATGGATTGAATGCTTATACCTACTTGGAAAGCTTCAATGATGAAATGAGTGATATTGCCCCAGTAAAAGCGCTTCAAAAGATTGGTCAGCAAACAACCGTTGCCACACCTAAATAGCTTTTGCAAAAGATTGAAGCTTCTGATGCTCTCATATAAGCTTTAATGTTGTATGGAAACGATCGAAGTCATTGGTAAAAAAGTCGGCAAAACTCTCTATGATTTGCAGACGCCTGTGACCCCTGTGGATAAAGCTCCTGTTGAAGATGTGAAAATTCAAGATCCTTTGGCTCTTGATTTAGTTCGGCACACCTGTGCGCACGTTCTGGCGCAGGCCGTGAAAGAGACGTTTCCAGAAACACAAGTCACGATCGGACCCGTGATTGAAGACGGTTTTTATTACGACTTCTTCAGAGATAAACCATTTACGATTGATGATTTTGCGGTGCTTGAAAAACGCATGCAAGAAATCGTAAATGAAAATCTTAAAATGACTCGAGAGACATGGACCGTAGACGAAGCTGTTAAGTTTTTTGATCAAAAAGGTGAAAAATTTAAAGTTGAATTGATTCAAGATTTAGTTCGCGATCAAGGCATCACTACTGTGAGTATTTACAGACAAGGTGAATTCTTGGATCTTTGTCGCGGCCCTCACGTCCCTTCAACTGGATATATCGGAGCGTTTAAGCTTTCGCATACAGCAGGAGCTTATTGGCGCGGTAACGAAAAAAATCCCATGCTTTCTCGAATTTACGGGACGGCTTTTTTAAGTCAGGACGATCTCGATGATCATCTTGCCATGATTGAAGAGGCGAAGAAGCGCGATCACCGGAAACTGGGCACGGAGCTTGATCTCTTTAGTATGCATAGTGTGGCTCCTGCCTCGCCGTTTTTTCATCCCAATGGAGCAGTTGTTTATCAAGAAGTTCAGAAGGTTCTATCTGATTTAAATTCGCAATATGGTTTTGAGCCTGTCATCACTCCTTTGATTATGAGTGATGAATTGTGGAAGACTTCGGGTCACTACGATAACTACAAAGAAAACATGTACTTCACTCAAGTTGATGAGCGAAGTTGCGCGATTAAGCCCATGAATTGCCCAGGGCATTGTTTGATTTATGGAAATTCTCGTCACTCTTACAAGGAGCTTCCTATTCGTTTAAGTGAATTTGGTCGTGTTCACCGTCACGAGCGTAGTGGGGTGGTTACGGGGCTGTTTCGCGTTCGAAGCTTTGTTCAAGATGATGCCCATATTTTTTGTACCGAAGATCAGATTGAAGGCGAAATCATCCGAATCTTAGAGATGGTTCGTAAATTCTATGGAATCTTTGGTTTTGAGCATCGTGTAGAGCTTTCAACTCGTCCTGAAAAATACATTGGTCAACTAGAAACGTGGAACAAGGCTGAGGCAGCCCTTGCGAAGGCTCTTGAAAAAGCCGGTGAAAATTATCAATTAAATCCAGGAGATGGAGCTTTCTATGGGCCTAAGATTGACCTTCACTTGAAGGATTCTTTGGGGCGAAGTTATCAGTGCGGAACCATCCAGTTGGACTTTGCTTTGCCTGATCGGTTCAAGCTCGAATATGCAGGCTCTGACAACATGGCTCATGCTCCGGTAATGATTCATAGAGCAATTGCAGGAAGTTTAGAGCGCTTCCTTGGGATTTTGATCGAGCATTATGCGGGTCGTTTTCCTTTGTGGCTCGCTCCAAAGCAGATAGGAATCTTTACGGTTACCGAGGCAGCTAATGGCTATGCTCACGAAGTTTTTGACGAACTTAAGAAGGACGGTTATCGTATATTTATCGATGACTCTTCAGACAAATTATCTGCAAAGATCAAAAAATACCAAAGCATGAAAGTTCCTTATTCAATCATTCTCGGTGGAAAAGAAGCGGCTGATCGTAAGCTCAGTTTGCGTTTGCGCACGGGTGAACAGCTTTCTGGTATGAGCTTAGAAGATTTTCGTGCTCGCTTGCGTGATGAAGCTCGTCCCGAATTATGAATTTCAGCTATGAATCTCAAGATGCATCAAAAATATCCACATGGAGGAATTTAATTTAACGTGAAAGAATTTATTACTAATCGTCGCATTCGTGCATCTTTTGTGCGTGTTATTGGCACAGAAGGAGAACAGCTTGGAATTTTAGATTTGCGTGAAGCTATTCGCAAAGCTGAAGACATGGGACTTGACCTTGTGTTGATGGCCGATAATGCCGATCCTCCCGTATGCCGCATCACTGATGTGGGTAAATTGAAGTATCAAGAAAAGAAAAAGCAGCAAGCTGCTAAGAAAAAACAAGTTTCTAACGAAACAAAAGAAATTCAATTCCGTCCTAAGACAGAAGCGCATGACCTTGATCACAAGAGCAAGCGCGCGATTGAGTTTTTAGAAGAAGGCGACAAGGTAAAAGTTGTTGTCGTTTATCGCGGTCGCGAACTTGAGCATCTAAAAGTGGGTTGGGAAACATTGGTTGCCTTTATCAAAAAGATTAACGATCAAGCGATACTGGATGCGAAGCCTAAAATGGAAGGAAAGCGTCTTGCTTTGACTCTTGCTCCGATTCCCCAGGGTCGTAAGATGAACCCAGGACACCTCATGGCGAGCGTGGAAATGCCGTTTGAAATTGTGAAGAATATTCGTCGCAATGAAGAAGCGATGGCCGCTGCTTCAAATAATTCTTCAGGAAATCAAGGCGCTCCAAGCGGTATTTAGCTAGATTACCGGGTTTCATTTTTGAATATCTAAAGTGTTGAGTTTTAAGTAAAGAGCTATGCTTTTCGCAAAGACTTCGGGTTTGATAGCGGGTGTTTTGTCGGTCAAGAATTTATTAAAAAATTCTAAAAGTTTTTGATGATTTTCGTTTACGGGATCTGTCACAACAAACAAGGCTTTATCTCCTAGGTAGATAAAATAGCCAGACATGAGTTCATCGTAATTTAATCGAATCGCAAATTGTTTTTTGTAGTAAAAGTATAAGTTTCCTGAGTTCTCGTCAAAATTGGAAATTTTGAAAATAGGCGTTCTGTCTTTGAAGAATTTTTTTTCTTCTTCTGTGAGTTTTAATTTATTTATGTTTTTAATTTCAATAAAGCTGCTTTTATCTAAGTTTTTTGAAAGCAGGTTGTAGGTGTTGTTAATTGTTTTTATGTTTTGGACATATTCTTTTTCTTCTGCACTTTTTGTTTTGTTTTTGGCTTGAATGTAAGTTTTTTGAGTCAAGAGAGCACAAATTAGAAAGATAAATCTTTTACTCATAAAGGTAGTTTAGTGTCTGTCTGCTTTGATTTGTAACGGATTTTCTTTGACTTGAGTAAATCGAGGTTTTTCAAAAGTGTTGACTGAAAAACCGCTTTTTCTCAGATTTCCGTGCGGAATAACTTGACCATATTTTATTCCATCTTGGTTATAAAGAGCTCCCGTTGTGAGGCTTTTGTAAGATCCAGCTTTTACCAATACTTGACCATTTACTTTGTAATCTTGATCAAAATAAATAAAATTATTACCGGAGTGACCAGTTTGTTTGAAATACTTGCTGTCATACATGTGTTTGCCGACTTTGTTACCCCAATTATCATAGATGTAACCATTTTTTACTTTTAAGCCGCCCATTTCCCAATCCATGAGAACGGTGTCATTTGCGGTTAAATTTGTTTTCTTGTATTCGGGACTTTGTTCGATTTCAGAAAAAGATTTCAAATCTTGAATGTTAATTTTTTGAGGATCTAAGTAAGCACCATCTGGACCTTTCACGATTGCTTCTCGACTTTTCGCCCAATTCTCTTGGTTTTGTTTTGCGTAGGGATCCGTTGCTTTTTCATCTCTTCCAACAGAACTTTGGGTGGTTTCGTTCGTATGGGTTGTTTCTGTTTTTATTGTTAGATCGGGCTGTGCTGTTTGATCTGAGGTCTTGTTTATTTCAGGAGTGAAATCCTCTCTTAGTTTGACTCTTTCTTCAGAAGTTCTAAGCATATCTGAGAGGTTCGTATCGTTTTCAGCTTTAGGGTCCGCTTGTTCTACTTTGGTGTTTTCTTTGGGTGAATTCTTGGAGGGGATGTTTTTTTTTGGATCATTCGGCCATGGGTTAAAGATTCCGGCGTTTACGATGTTACCAACTGGTGCTTTTTCACCACTTTCAAAGCCACCTCCAGAACCATAACTTTCTGAAAATCCATTAAAGCTACATGTAAGCAGGGTAATAGCTAAAAACTTCTTCATTTATTAATTGTAGCCTTTGCAAAGTCTTAGAATGTTAAAATTAGGTTAAGTTGCAATAAGAGGGTTTTTTCTCAGAGGTGTGGATTCTCTTTTTTCGATTAGGGTTGAATGTCTCCTCCAGGTATCTAAGAAGTGTTCATCTAGTTAATTTTTAAGGGCATTTTGACTGTTTTTAAAGGGGGTTCTATTTTTACTGCTAAATTCAGAAAATGGATTGAAACTTTGGCTTGAACATGGCATCTTAAGTCCTTCAAATATAAAGGGTTTATTGAAATGCCAAAATTGAAGTCACATTCTGGAGCTAAAAAGCGATTTACAAAAACTGCAAGCGGTAAAATCAAGCGCGGCAAAGTAGGTACTCGTCACTTAAAACTCGGTAAAAGTAACAGCCGCATTCGTCGTTTGAACGAGAATGCTTACATTGACGCAGGTAACGAAAGAAGACTCAATCGTATACTTCCTTACAACAATTTGTAAGGTCTATAAGAAGTTAGGAATTTAAAATATGGCACGCGCACGTGGTGGATTTAAAACAAGACGACGTCACAAAAAAGTTCTCAAGGCTACAGAAGGTTTCAGAAACTCTGGGAGTCGTTCATTTTCAAAAGCTTATGAAGTTTATACAAGAGCTCTCAAATACGCATTTCGCGATCGCAAGACCAAGAAGCGTGATTTTCGTGCTCTTTGGAACCAACGCATCAACGCAGCTTGTCGCACAGAAGGTCTTTCTTATTCAAGATTCATCTCTGCTTTGACAAAGAACGCTGTTGCTTTGGACCGTAAGGTTTTAGCAGAAATCGCTCTTCGCGATCCTGCAACTTTCACAGCACTTGTCACATCTGTTCGTTCATCGTTAAACTAATACTTGCCGCATAGGCAAAAGGATTGGCATTGATGGCAACACCCGAAAAAGAGCTGACGCTCGAGGACCTCACGCGTTTATTTGAATCTCAGATTTCTACTGTTCAAGATTTGTCTGGATTAGAAAACTTACGAATAGAGTGGACTGGAAAAAAGGGTCATATCCCTTTGCAAATGCGCAACTTGGGAAAAGTTGCTGAGGCTGAAAGAAAAATTCTGGGCCAAAAAATCAATGAAGTAAAAACAAAAGTCGAAAGCGAACTCGATCGCAAATACAAAACTCTTTTTGAACAATCATTAAATGAACAATTAGAAAAAGAGCGTGTAGATGTCACTCTTCCAGGGGTTCCACTTGCAAAAACGTGCGAGCATCCTGTGTGGAAAGTTCAAAGTGAACTTGTAAAAATATTTTCGAATTCTGGGTTCGTCGTTGAGATGGGTCCAGAAGTTGAGCATGAATTTTTCAATTTCGATGCGCTCAATATGCCTAAAAATCATCCTGCCCGTGCGATGCAAGATACTTTTTATATCGCAGGTGAAAAAGAATTGGTTCTTCGCACTCACACTTCTCCCGTGCAAATTCGCACGATGTTGTTGCAGCCTCCTCCGATCAGAATGATTTGCCCCGGGCGAGTGTACCGATCTGATTACGATCCCACTCATTCTCCTATGTTTCATCAGATAGAGGGGTTACTTGTGGATCAAGATGTGGTGATGGGTGATTTGAAGGGATTACTCGATCACATGGTGAAAGAGTTTTTCGGCGCAAGCTTAGGCGTGCGTCTTAGGCCATCGTTTTTCCCTTTCACAGAACCTTCTGCGGAAGTGGATATGGCGTGTGTTTTTTGTTCTGGAAAAGGATGTAAAACATGCAAGCAAACAGGTTGGATCGAAATTGGCGGATGCGGAATGGTTGATCCTGAGGTTTTCAAGTCTGTTGATTTGAATCCTGAGAAATGGTCTGGGTTTGCTTTCGGAATGGGCCTTGAGCGCATGACGATGCTCAAGTACGGAGTCAGTGATTTACGATCTTTCTTTGAAAGTGATCAAAGATTCTTGAGGGAGTTTTCATGAAGCTTTCATGGAAATGGATTTTTGAAATTTATGGAATAAGCCCGACGGCTAAAGAGTGGGCGATTGTGGAAGGTATCCGATCTCGATTGCCACTTGCGGGAATTGAAATCTCAAAAGTCGAAAAACTGGGTGACTCCTTGGGAGATGTTCTGATTGCAAAAGTTGAAGAAACTTCTAAGCATCCTCAAGCGGATCGTTTGAATGTTTGTAAGGTCAACAACGGAAAAGAAATTTTGCAAATTGTTTGTGGCGCAGCCAATGTGAGAGCGGGATTAACGGTTGCTCTGGCTCCTGTGGGTGCAAAGCTTCCAAATGGAATGGAAATTCGAGCGGCAAAAATCCGTGGAGTTGATTCGAACGGAATGCTTTGTAGCGAAAGCGAGTTGGGTCTTGCAAAAGAGTCAGAGGGAATTTTGGAATTGCCCAGCGCTCTTGTTGTGGGACAAAAGTTTTTAGATGTGATCGAAGTGCGTGATGAGATTTGGGAGTTGGAATTAACCCCTGATCGTGCAGACTGCTTGTCGGAAATTGGACTCGCTCGTGAGTTGCGCAGGTATTTTGATACTGATTCTAAATCTTTGCCTACGGTAAACATGCCCGAGCGCGATAAGCTTGAAGATGAAAAACAAGGCGATGTGCCGATCGTAAAAGTTGAAGTGCAAGCCTCTACGGCTTGTCCGCTCTATACAGCCCAACTTTTTGAAGGATTTAATTCAAAAAATACTTACTCAAATATATTTACCGAAAGATTAAAGGTTTTGGGAACAGAGCGTTTTCGCTCGGGGCCTGTTGATCTGACGAATTATGTTCTTTTTGAATGTGGTCAACCGATGCATACCTTTGATGCGGATGAAATCGTTGGATCAAAAATCATTGTGCGCTTTGCAAAAGCGGGCGAAAAAATCACAACAATTGATAATGTTGAAAGAATTTTAACCTCTGAAGATTTAATCATTGCGGACATTGAAAAGCCCATTGCTCTTGCAGGTGTGATGGGATCAAAAGACAGCGGGGTAACTGAAAAAACAACTCGTGTTGTTGTGGAGTCTGCGTACTTTGATCCGGAAGTTGTTCGTGCATCGGCTAAGAGGCACAAAATATCAAGTGACGCGAGTTATCGCTTTGAGCGGGGAGTGAATCCCTTTGGTGTTTATGAGGCGGCAGGGCGCTTGTCATTTTTATTGAGAAATCAATTGGGTGCTCGTAAGCGCGGATCGTTTGTTGTTGTCAAAGCAGAAAAGTCTGAAAAGCTTTTTGAGCATCGGCACATCAACTTAGATTTGCGAATGTTAGAGCGGACTCTTGGTTTTGAAGTGACGGCGCAAGAAGCATTGGATGCCTTGTCGGCAACGATGATTCCTGCTCAGCAAAAATCTTCAAACGTCATTAAGGTAGATGCCCCTCCTTATAGATGGGATTTGCACAGGGAAATTGATTTAGTCGAAGAAATTGCTCGTGTTATTGGTTTTGATAAAATCCCGTCACGTTATCCTGTTCAGTCAAAGTCTCATGCGGGAGTCTCTACGGCTATCTTTGATCGCTGGCAAGATTTGCGCTCAGTGGGCTTAAAATCAGGATTTGTAGAAGTAGCTCCTTATGCGTTTGTTTCTGAAAATGAAAAAGAGAATTTTGCGCCAAATTGCTCTTTGCAAAAAATAGAAAACCCTATCTCCGAAGATTGGAAGTATTTACGCTCTAGTTTAACCACTGGAATTTTAAAAAACTTGTCTCGTCACGGAAGCCTTCGTCAAAAACGAGTTCAGGTTTTTGAAACGGGAACTGTATTTGAAGCCACAAGCGGAAAGCTTGGGCTTAAAGAAAAAGATTTAAAGACAAAAGAATCACTCCATATTGCGTGGGGATTGATGGGGCATCGTGAAGATGCGACTTGGTTACAGGATAAAACCTCAAAAACTCGCGATGAGTATCGAAATTATTTTGATGCAAAAGGGTTTTGGGAATCTTTGCAGTCTTTATTGCAAAAATCTGATGGACGTTGGAAGAACTTTGAATTGAAGGCTCTTTGGAGGTTTAGCCCCGAAGAGTTATCAAAAGTGCCTCAATGGATTCCTGTAAAAGCTTTGCATCCGGGAAGAACAGCTCTTGTGAGTGTTCCTGGGTTAAGAGGTATTCGAGGATATGTTGGAGAATTGCATCCTGGCCTTGTGGGAGATGTGATGAATTTTCCTGCGGGTTGGAAATTCCCTATTGCATTGGGTGAGGTCAGAGTGATCGAAGATCTTTGGGATTGGAAAACACCAAAGGAATTGGAGCAAAAGCTCGGAGTGAAGCCCCGATCTCAAGTTGCGACTCCTTCGATGAATCCAGTTGTAGAAAGAGATCTTTCTTTGGTTTTTGCTAGCTCTTCTTCTTATGAAGATATTTTAAAACTTATTAAAAAAGTTGCAGTCGATTTGAAAGAAGTCACCTGTGTTGATGTCTATCCGATTTCTAATGAAAAACATTCACTGACGTTTCGCTTGCTCTTACAATCAGATGAAAGAACCTTGTTGGATGAAGAAGTTCAAAAAACAATTGATTCGGTGACTGCTGAGCTAGAAAAAAGTTTTGCTGCAAGTTTAAGGTAATCGAATTTTATATCTTTTCGTGGTGAAGGCTCAGACGAAGAAAAAATTCTCCATTTTTTTTTGCAAGAAGTCTTTGTTTGGTGGCTTCCGAGTCTGTGGAGTGGACCTCGTGAAGTAGCAAAAAGCCCAAAGATGAGCGGACAAAAAAAGAATCAGACAAAGTAATTTTAGCTGAGGGACCTATGTCAATTCTCCAAATTCTTAGTCCCTGTGTGTCGGGTAGTAAAAGTGGATTTTCGGGCGTGTATCTATAGAGGTTAGAGTCAAATTGAACTCTCAATCCCCATTCTGTTTTCGGCTCATTGAAAAAATAAATTCCAGTAAAGGGGAAGCCAATTTCGGCTCTAAATCGGCTTCCTTGGTATTGAGCGTTTGCAATTGGAATCATTGTGTTTGATTTAAATTCGCGAGAATAATGTAGACCAAGTCCATATTTCCAGCCTGTTGGATTTTCGTTTGGCTTATAGTTCATTAAAAACATAGCTGATCCAAATAAAGCATCTTGGGAAATTTTTCTGTTACTGGTGATTTTTTTAAATTCTATATGAGGATTAAAGATATAGGTTAAATGAGTGGAGCTTTTGATTCGAGTAAGAAGATTTATCCGATAGTTTTTAAAGAGTTCATCGGTAGATATTGCGGGTAGCTTTACGCTTCCCTCTTGAGCTCTGAAAGAAGGGATTAAAAATATTTTTTCATTTGAAATAATTGGGGGAGCTCCAATCCTAAGGTCGTATGTTTTGTAAGTTTGATTAGGGCTGTAGAGAGTACCCAGCGAAAGTATATCGCGACTTAATTCTTGTGAGTGAGCAGTGTGAACAAAAACACAAAGAAAAAAACAATGCCTAAGCATTTAGCAAGAATATCGAACCTAATTAGACAGGAATAGGCTTCATTTTTATTTATTTCCATGTTCAAATAAATATATGGCTTTTTACAGAATTAAAGAGGCTGCTCAAAGGGTAGGGGTTCCCGCTCATGTTTTGCGTTTTTGGGAATCGCAGTTTCCTCAGTTAAAACCAAATAAAACAGGTCGGGGTCAGCGCCTTTTTGATGATGAAGACGTAAAGAACTTTCTCAAGGTTAAACATCTTTTGTACGTTGAGGGATATTCAATTCCTGGTGCAAAAAAGTTTTTAAAAGATGAGGCGAGTGGCGTGTCTCCTGAGAAATCATCTCAGCCTATTCAAGGTGTACAAAAACTTTTCTTCCAAGAAGCCAAAAAAGATCTTGTGAATTTGATTCAGTTTACTCGTGAAATCTAAGCCTAATCTCTTGAGCCTTTGCCAAAAAATCTTGTGGGTGGGGTGCACGGGTTTTGGTGGTCCTTTGGTTACTTTAAATATGCTCAAACAAGCTTTCGTTCAGGATCTTGCTTGGTTGAGTGAAAAAGATTTTTTAGAGCGCATGGGTATGTGTAAGCTCTTGCCGGGTCCCGTCTCTTCGATGATGTCTGCTATGATTGGCAAAAAGTTTTTTGGCTTTTGGGGATCACTTTTAGCTATTTTTTGTTTTTTACTTCCTGCTTTTCTTATTGTTGTGGGATGGATGATTTTTGGTGAGTTTATCACTGCTCATATGAGTGAAGTCTATTCACACTCCCTCCTTTGGGTGTTTAGATTGTTTATCGTGGCAGCTATTTTTGTAGCGAGTATTAAGTTGCTGATTGATACGTGGAGATCAATGCAGCTAAAAGTCTTTCCTAAGGTTCTATTGTTTCTGGGTATTCTTTTGCTTGCTCATGTAGGTGTTCACTATCGTTTGATTGAGTTGGAGATAATGAGTTCGGCACTGTTTATGGGCCTTGTATTGTATAGGTTCTTTCCTTCGTTTTTTCGACCACAAACTAAGATTCAAGTTTTTACTTTTTTGAGCGTTTTCGGTTTATTTTTTTTAGCGAGCGTTATTGTTTTTGGAACGGGCTTTATGTTGTTTCCCTATCTTGAGCGGGAGTTGGTTCAAAAGGGACTTTTGAGTCAGGAAGCTTTTCAATCCGGAATCTTACTTGGAAATCTAAGTCCAGGGCCGGTGGTGATTGCCTCGACTTATTATGGTTGGAAACTTGCGGGTTTTTGGGGAGCCTTGGCGGCAACGATTGGCGTTTTTAGTGGACCGTTTATTTTGGTAAATGTTTTTTACTCTGGATTGGAACGGCTCCGAAGAAAGCCAATTGTTCAGTACCTTTCTTTATGTATAGTGCCGGCTGTTGTTTTGGTTCTTTTACATTTTAATTTGGGATTTATGAGTGAGGTTTCTTTAAGCCTTAAAAGCTTAAGTGTTCTTCTGCTGTTTTTCTTTATTTTATGGTTTAAGGCACCTCTTAAGGTTCAGGTACCTATTGTGTTCGTTCTTGCTTATTTTGTTTAAAGATAAAGACGCATTTATCCGCGGCTCTGCTTGCTATCGCCACGAGCAAAGATTGAAGCCACGTAATGAAGAACGTCGTTTGCAGAAACTTCGTCGTAACCAAAGTTTTTGATCAACCGTGTTTTCACAATGTCGATTTTTTCTTGAGTCGCTTTATCAACGACATTCGAAACAAGAGTTGTGAGCTTGATAGAGTCTTTTTGATCTTCAAAAAGTTTCAACTCAAGTGCCTTATGCAAACGTTCGTTTGTTTTATAATCAAATGTTTTGCCTTCAAGAGCAAGGGCTCCGATATAGTTCATGATCTCGCGACGGAAGTCGTCTTTGCGAATATCGGGAATGTCGATTTTCTCTTCGATCGAACGCATGAGTCTTTCATCGGGTTCTTCAGCTTGTCCAGTATAGGAATTGCGCACTTTTTCTTTTTGAGTGTGAGCTTTCACGTTGTCGATATAATTAGAGCAAAGTTTTGCAATGGCTTCTTCATCGGCACTGATGGCACGTTGAACTTCGTTTTTGACAATATCTTCGTACTCTTGCTTCACGACAGAGAGTAATTCACGAAATTGCTTTTTCTTATCTTCACTACTGATAAGACTGTGATTTTTGAGGCCTCCTTCAAGTTCGTTAAGAACCATGAAGGGGTTGAGCGTTCCCACAACTTCTGCTTCGTTTACAAGCGCATTTGAAATCTTATCATGAACGTAGCGAGGAGAAATTCCATCCATACCCTCGCGGAGAGTTTCTTTACGTAATTCTTTTACGTTTTCTTCAGTGAAGCCAGGAAGAGTTTTTCCGTTATAAAGTTTTACTTTTTGAAGCAAAGAAAGGTTTGCTTTCTTAGGAGCTTCTAAGCGAGTCAGAATTGCCCAGAGTGCTGCCATTTCAAGAGTGTGGGGCGCAATGTGCACGCCACGAACTTTTTCACGGTTAAATGTTTTTTTGTAAATTTCTGTCTCTGATTTCCACTTCGTGATGTAAGGAATATCGACTTTGATTGTACGGTCCCTCAACGCTTCCATGAATTCATTATTTTGCAACTTTTTGTACTCAGGCTCGTTTGTGTGACCAATGATCACTTCGTCGATATCTGTTTGAGCAAACTTTTTAGGTTTGATTTTATGTTCTTGTGAAGCTCCTAAGAGATCGTATAAGAAAGCCACGTCGAGTTTAAGAATTTCGACGAACTCAATGATACCGCGGTTAGCGATGTTGAATTCCCCGTCGAAGTTGAAAGCTCTTGGGTCAGAGTCTGATCCAAAGAGAGCAATCTTACGGTAGTTAATATCACCCGAGAGCTCTGTAGAGTCTTGGTTCTTTTCGTCTTTGGGTTGAAAAGTTCCAATACCCACACGATCTTTTTCACTGAACACAAGTCGACGCACTTTGACATGCTTCATGACTCGGTTCCAATCACCTTTGTAGTGCTTCATAAGTTCAGCAAAGAAAAACCTTGAAGCAGGATTGAGGTCGCCGTTGATCTGAATTCTTGAATCTTTGCGACCACGAGCAAACTCATCAATGAATCCAGCTCTGAGATGTTCGGGAATGAGCTTGAGGGGCTCTTCGTTCATCGGGTCTGCGAATTCGTCGATTCCTATTTCGTTGAGTTGACGAAACACAGGAATGTCTTCTTTATCAGGGTTAATCCACGTAAAGCTGTAAAGAGCTCCTGTTTCTTGTCGTGAATACAACTCAAGACCTTTTTTAATCATCCGAACGATCGTTGATTTAGAACTTCCCACAGGTCCGTGAAGAAGGATGACTCTGTTTTGCGGGCCATAGCCCTTAGAAGCGCTATGAAAAATATTCACAAGCTTCATGAGAGGAATTTCGAGACCAAAAACAGCATCTTTTCCATTGTCGATAGGATCATCAAAAAAATTGTAGTGAAGAATTTTTTTCTTTGTGTCCACCCCTTCTTGCACACCCCAAGAAAGAATCATGTCGTAAACTCTTTGATAAGCGTTGCGACAAACTTTTGGATTTTCAGTCACAATGTTTATGTAGTCTTGGAAGGATCCAGACCAGTTAGCTTTATTAAAAGCATCAAGATCTTGTTTTTTTGAGATGAACTGATGAATATCGAATCCCATACTTTTATTATCGCGTGTCTGGTGTCAAAATGCACTACGCGCAACTTTACAAAATCTTAATAATTTGAAGCCCCGAGACACAATTTAGTGTCAAAAATCTGTTTACGCCAAGAATAGGTCTCAGCTTTTAAGGGGATTTGTCGAAAGCAGCCACATAGAGGGTAATTATGAGTAAAAAACCGGAAAATAAAAAACCAGGGAATCCACAAAATAATCAGCAAGAGACTCCTGCTGGACCAACACATTGTCGCTTTACAGCTTGTAAAAGCAAAATTGATAAATTTGGTTTTTGTCAAAATCACTACGAAATGTACATGTCAGGTGTTATTCGCGGTGATGGCACAAAACCTGTCGATTTTGAAAAGAAATTCGAACAGTTTTTAGCGCGAAAAAAAGTTGCTTAATTTTGGGGACATTCTCCAAGTCTTTTTAGCGGGTTTTAAAAACTTTAAGAGATCCGCAGCTTGAACTCATAAATTTACCTGTTTGAATTGTTTTTGATTCAATCCCCTGGGCGTTTTTGCTTAGAACAATACCCTTAAATTTTTTTCGATCAATTAGTGTCCATTCCATCGTCCCTTTTGTCTCTTCCTTACAGACGAATGAGGTTAGAAGCTTAGATGGATTGCTTTTAAGAACGGTCATCTTGCAGTTATTGGTTTGTGGTGTGAGGAGAGTTGGATTTTTGAGAGTTTTTTTTGAGTAACAAATTTTGCTTGTTCCGTCTTTGTGTAGACTTGTATTCTCTTTACTAAGAGATTTCTGTAAGGCCTCCTCAACTTTTTTTCTTTGATCTGGGGGAACGGCACTCATCATCTTTTTGTACTCGGCTTGAGGGTCGTATTTCTTTCCTTCAAGCTCTACGATTGTTTGAATTTTCCAGAGCCCAGGCTCCATCTCAAGAGACTTTGCTTGGAAAATAAAAAAAGAAAAAATTAAAAAGAAAAAAAATTTCTTCATATTAAGTAAATTTAACATTAGAAATAGGTATATGGATTTTAATTTGTTCTTTTTCGTAAAGCTTTTGCTAACTTCTCTTATTGTTGTTGGATCTTCGCTCGTTGCACTTCGTTATCCGGGGCCGGCTGGTGTTATCGTAGCTTTGCCCATAACAACTTTTCTGACTTTAGCTTGGGCTCGAATCGCTGGACAAACAAATATACAAACAGCTTCTTTTTTAGAAAGTGTAGGGTGGGTTACATTCTCAGGCTTAGGCTTGTTTTTTTTAACCCCCTACCTTTTAAGAAGTGGATATAGCTTTTGGTTTTCTTTTTCGATGGGCTTTATATCTCTTGTGCTTGGTTGTTTTGTCGTCTTATGGGTCCAGCGTTCGATATCATGAGGTTATTTTTTAACACTCACAATCGCAGATGATCCTTTGTTTTGAGCCGCATCAAATGCAAAGGCTTGTAGCGTATGAGTCCCTTTTGCGGCGTATGTTGTGTTCCATGAATAAGTAAATGTTGAGCTCGATGTTGTGTAAACAAGCGATCCGTCAATGTAGAGCTTAATTTGAGTCACGCCAATATTATCGCTTGATGAGACTTTAATGTAAGTTCTTTTAGAAACAAGGCTTCCTGATATAGGAGATGTGATTGCAACTGTTGGAGCAGTGGTGTCTGCGGGGGGTGGCAGAGTAACACTTGCTTGTTGAAGGGCTCTGTAAGCATTGATTCGACCGTGGCCAAAATAAACATCGTATCCAACGGTCCCTAAATCATCAGCTGTTTTTTGGAGAATATCTACAACTTGGATGTTTGTAAGAAGAGGATTAAGCGAAAGAACAAGTGCCGCAACTCCTGCAACCACTGGAGATGAGAAAGAAGTTCCGTACCATGATCCGTAGCCTCCACCTTTTGTAGTTGTGTAAATTCCTTTTCCGGGTGCTGAAACAGAAATGACATTTCCGTAATTTGAAAAGCTCGCAAAAGTGTCATCGGAAAGAGTTGCCGATACAGCCACGGCATATTGGCAAGCTGCAGGATAAGAAACAGTACTGCTACTGTCGTTCCCGGCTGATGCAATGACGATTGCGTTTTTTTGCCATGCATAGGTCACGGCATTTTGTAGTGTTGAAGAAGAGGTTCTTCCCCCAAAGCTTACGTTGATAACTCGCACTCCACGATCAGCTGCATAGATGATTCCCTTGGCCATGTCCGAATATGTTGCATAACCTGTAGAATCAGAAATTTTTATGGGCATAAGAGGGCTTTGCCAAGAAATAGCAGCCACACCTAAAGCATTGTTGCTAAGAGCAGCGGCCGTTCCTGCGACCGCTGTTCCGTGACCGAGATCGTCGCTTGGATCGTTTGAGCTTGCATAAATGTTGTAACCTTGAATAATTTTTGAAGACAAATCTGGATGTGAGAGATCAATTCCTGTGTCAACAATAGCAATGGGAGTATTTACTGAACCCGTATTAAGGCTCCACGCATTGACTGCATTGATTTTACTGAGGTGCCACTCGTAGCCTGATGTGTAATAGGGATCATTGGGTTGTCCTGCAATCACGGTGGGCTCCGCGATCCAGTCTTTTTCTGCAAATTCAACATTCGAATCTTTTCGAAGTTTAGCAAGAGTGCTTTCAAGTTTTTGTGGATGAACTTTTAAAATTTTTATTTTTAATTGTGAGGTGCTTCCTGCGCTTTGTGCGCCATTAAGAGAGAGAATTTTTTTAAAGACAGGTGTGCTGGGTTCTTTTTTGAATTTAATAAGGATTCTGTCCGCAACGAATTTTTGATTCCTCGATTGTGCTAGGTGAGGGGATGTGAAAAAGGTTAAGACAAATAAGAGTAAGAGAATTTTGGCAATAAGATGCTTCATAGTTCGTCCTTTTTTTAAAAATGAGTGAATAGGAGTTGTTAGTTTTTGTTAATTTTTTATTACTAAATTATGAACGAGAACTTTTTATTTTTTGTTTTTAAAGGGTATAAAGATTCCATTTTCACAAGAACGGTTAGAGTAATCCGCGGCGAGTTCGTCACACATACCAGGGTTTTCTTCTTCATATTTTTCTTTGCAATTTTTAAGAGCATTGTTGATGGCTTGATTCATTTTTTTTCCGTAGCCGATCACCATCGTAGCAACGTCTATGTTTTCGTTTTGAGTGATGCCTATTGCACATCTGTAGAAATAAACTTCCCGTGCTTGAAGTGTGGAGCCAAACAGAAGACTTAGTCCGAATAATAAAGAATATTTTTTTTTCATAAGCACCCCCTGAAAAGCCCCTCTAGAGCTTATCTTTTAAAATATTAAAGAGTTTTTTTTTGAAATCACATTCATAAATTTTGACGAATTTTGTGTTTCGTTTATTTCCAGAGAACGTTCAGTTAAAATCAACGCTTCTTTTAATTTGTGATTTCGATTTTCATCTGGTCGCGTTGCCCCGTCGAAGTTCATTCCATTAATTCCCACCGAGTGTCTAAAAAAAGGAGAGTAAATGGTAGATAAGAAATTTTTAACAAAAACAAAGAAACTTATCAGAGGAGTCACCTTTATTTCTTTTGTCTCAGCACAGTTCATGTACGGTGCAAGTGGCAGTGGAAACAGTGGAGAAGGTTCAAGTAAAGGAAATGCAAATGGGAGTAGTGGAAGTGGAAGTCCTAGTAGTACCGGATCTAATTCTGGATCTTCTAAGGGTGGAGGTTCAAACAGTGGCAGTGTAACTGGGGTTTTCATAAGTAGTAATGCAAACGGCAATGCAAACGGAAATGCAAACGGAAATGCAAACGGAAATGCGAATGGTAATGCCAACGGAAACGCGAATGGTAATGCCAACGGAAACGCAAACGGCAACGCGAATGGTAATGCAAACGGCAACGCGAATGGTAATGCTAACGGAAATGCAAACGGAAATGCGAATGGCAATGCTAACGGAAATGCGAATGGCAATGCTAACGGAAATGCGAATGGCAATGCTAACGGAAATGCTAACGGTAATGCAAACGGCAACGCAAACGGCAACGCGAATGGTAATGCCAACGGCAATGCCAACGGAAACGCAAACGGAAGTAGCACAGCGGGTGCAACAACTGGAGGCGGAGGCCAGACTGCTGGTGGAACATCAAACGGAAATGCCAACGGAAATGCCAACGGGAATGCGAATGGCAATGCTAACGGAAATGCGAATGGCAATGCTAACGGAAATGCTAACGGTAATGCAAACGGCAACGCAAACGGCAATGCCAATGGTAATGCAAACGGCAACGCAAACGGCAACGCGAATGGTAATGCCAACGGCAATGCCAATGGTCATGCGAATGGAAACAATTCTGGCGGTTCCGGCGGTCAAACAGCAGGTGAAACTACGGGTGGTATGACCACAGGTGGAGAAACAACTGGCGCGGACACAGGTGGCGGCGGTCAAACGGCTGGAGAAACAACTGGCGCGGACACAGGTGGCGGCGGTCAAACAGCTGGAGAAACAACGGGTGACACGGGCGGTGGTGGTCAAACGGCTGGCACAGCACAACCCGAGCCTGAAAAACCAAAGAGAAAACTTAGAGGTCGTTTTATTCCGCTCGCTTATCTCGATATGGATTTTTCATCGAAGCCCGTTAGCTTAAGTGAAATGTATCTGGGTTCTAAGAAAAAACGCGATACGCTCAGTCTCGAGCCTGCTGATCAAAGTCAAGGCTACATGGTTTTAGAAAAAGCAAACATCGAAGGAGGAATTGGTGCAGGATTGCAACTTTATCTCATTAACGCGCGCGGATTCTTGCATTATCTCAATGGTCTCGTGGGAGTGATGCCTGTTGCGGGTCGAAAGACAACGTTACTCAGATATGCCAAGGACAAAGAGGATGCACATACTCGTCGAAAAGTTGTGATTCCTCAAAATCTAGACGAGCTCGAAAATTGGACGATCGGAGATGTTCTTGCTTACGAATCCACAGGAGGAGTTGCGGTTCTTGCGGGTCTTGGAGTACCGTATGCAGGAGTAGGGGTAGCAAGCGTGCTCAAAGGTAGCTACATCTACCAAGTTCAAAAACTTTCAGATCGGGAAGTTCTTCTTTCTGTTACTAAACAAAAAGTGACATCTGTAAGTCCATTCATCTTTGCAGGAATAGGGACTGCGTTTGGTGAAATGTCTAAGACTGTTTCCCAAACTCCAGCCTTTATTTTTGACTTAACAACAAAAAAAGGTGAAGAGGCTTATCAACAAGCGCTACGCGGAAACTTGGCTGCTGCTCAAGAATATGGATCTAAGAAAGCGGAAGGTGTGACTTTGTTTATGGAAGTTGAAATGCTTTCCATGGCAAGATCGAGCAATTTACAGTTGGGATTGCCTATATTCTTTAACGTTAAGTGCAGCAAAGGTGAAACTTGTACAGAGGAAAGTATTACGGATTATATTTCTAACACAAAAGTTAAGAATTATTACGCCGAGTACTCTCAATCTAAAACTTCAGGAGGAATATTTTCAAAGCACTTGGTAGATAGCGCGACATTTAGGGCACAGGCTTCGACGGATTTAAGGCAAGTTGACGTGAGTATGACATGGCTTTTTGAGCGTGAACATACGAGGGATCGCTTGATAGGTTGGACAGATAAAGTTGCATCGCTCAATCAAGAATTGGGAATGCCGCGTATCTCTATGGCTAATATTTCTAGCGGGTTTGTCAGAGGAGAATTGCAGGTGATTGCACCTCTAGAGGGCCTGAGGCGCTTGTTTTACTATCGAAAAATCGAAAGAAAACAAGCTCCGCATGTGCTTGAAAGTCGAATCGTGAGCCTTGTGCAAGATTATTTGAAAAAGGGAGATGTGGATCATTTGTGCCCCGCTTCGCATGAGCAAGAATTTCATGAGACGTGTGAGGAAAGAATTACAAACGAAACTATGAAAGCAACTCTTAAGGCTCATGAAATCTTAGGAGAAGCGGAGCAGAGTTTTGCTGAAAAGAATTCTTCAAAAGTGGCTTTCGCGTTTAGATCTTTGGGTAAATATGTTCTCAAAAATAGATTTACTATACAGAACTATCTCCAAATGATGAAGCGAACCCAATACATAAGATCCAGTTTATTGTTGGAGGGTGAAAACTTTAAACGAGTGAGAATTGTAAACTAAATAAGTAATTTTGTTTAAATAAATAAAACTCCGTCTTGCTTGAGGTAGCAGGACGGAGTTTTTTGTTTTTTAACCTATTAAAAAAAACACAACTTGTGTGAAGTTTTTTTGAGTTGTTTATTAATTTATATATTGTCAGATGTTAAGCTGTAACCATGAAAGTGTGTTTAGAGTGTTATTCTATATCCGATGATGGCTCAGGATCTGAAAATAGAACTGGATATAGGTGGCTTTTGGATGTTTCAAAAATTGCTACTGATTGTACTTTATTCACTCGACCAGATTGTGAGTTGAAAAATGTTCCAAGTAATTGCAAGGTTGTTAGAATTCCAGAAAGAAAGTGGGCTTCAAGTTCTTGGATTTGGCCTAGGAGTCTAAAAAACTTTTTGCGATACAAATTGTGGATTCATGATGTTTATAAAGCTGCACGAAAGTTTAATGAATCTTTTGATGTTGCAATACATGCAACTTTAGGAAATATTTTTATAGGTACTGAATTATGGAAGTTGGGTATTCCTACTGTTTTAGCTGGTGGGGGCTGTGATTTTACGCCAAGTCCTTTTTTTAAATATGATAAAAGCTTTTTTCATTTAAGAGAAAAGATTGTTTCACTCTACTGTCCTACTCATTTACTTAAGATTAAATTTACTTTTACTTGTAACAAAAATAACAGTGATTGGTTAAAGAAAAATAAAGTAAAAAAATTCGAAATATTACCTGATGCTATTCCCAGAAACATTGGTAAGCTTGCACAGTCCTATAAAAGTGTTTCTAAACCTATAAAATTACTTTGGGTTTCCGATTTTGCAACTCGTAAGGGCGGTCATATTCTCGAACTTGCTTGGAATTCTTTGAATTTTAAAAATATTCAGTTACACATTGTGGGGAAGTATTCGTTTACAGGCAGAAACGTCTTTTTTCATGGATTTATAGATCAAGAGAATTTTCTCAAACTATTAGGAGAATCATTTGCTGTTTTGCTTCCTTCTTTTCGCGAGGGATTTTCGACTGCTGCTGCTGATGCCTATTCTATAGGGACTCCTGTTATATGTTTTGAGGGTATAGGACCTGCGGCAATGGGCGAAAAAACTGCTGTATATGCTATTAATACTTTGGGGGATCCTGTAAAAAATCTAGCAGATGTTTTAAATAAAATTGATAATAATGAGCTTGATTTTTCAGAAAACAGTAGAAGGGGTTTGCAGTTGGCAGATGAGTTTTGGGGAGAAGCTAGAACAGAAAAAATTAAAAAAGTTCTTTTAGAAATAAAAAAAAATACATTTTAAATTAACGTTTAGATTATTTTAAAACTTCGCGAACAACTTGAATGCCGAGATCGTAATCTAAACCATCTTTGTCTTTGAGGTGTTCATCTCGTGTCCAATCGTAATCGGCTTCTAGGTGTGGAGAAATCAATCCGACTTTTCCTTTGCCCCAAGGAAAAATCACAGCTGCAGGAGTTTGGTCTTTTGCAAATCGCGCCAGTATCTGAATGTCAGCATTTTCTTTGGGATAGAAGGCAGGACCATCTTGAAAATAAACAAAACGATTTTGTAATGGATTAAGCCAATTGAGCTCTAAAACTTTTGCACTTTTGTCTATTTTTGAATAGTTATCAATTTCTCCAGGAAAAATATTGAGTCCGTATTCGCCAGCGTCTTTGTCGATCCATCTCTCTGTGAGGTAGGCCCCCGCGCAAATCCCTAAGTAACGACCTCCGTTTGCAATATGTTTTTTTACCCACTCAAAAGCACCGACTGCCGTGAGGTCTTGTTTGAGCGTCCACTCGCCTTCACCACCTGGAATGCCCCCTCCTACAATAAGAAGATCATTCGTAGTGACGTTTTTTTTGAGTTGAGCAGGTCCGAGGATTTGACTTTGTATGCCTTCGGTAAAGAGCATTTTAGAAATAGCCTCTGAGCAGCCATCGCAGATGCCTGAGGATTTAAGAACGTAAATAGAGGGTTTTTGGGCAGCTTCAGCTATTAGAAAAAGTGTAAAAAAACTACACAGGATAAATACTCGAAAATAAGGAATTTTCTTCATGGCTTTAGTCTGGTACGGCTTTAAAAATAGTCAATTTTTACAGCTAAAAAGCCATATTTTGTTTCTGGACGCTGCGCCTGACGCGGTGTATAATAAGCCCCTCGCTGTGATTAAAATCATAAAAATTCTTCTTTGTTTTCTTGCTCTTGATTTTGCTCATGCAAGTCTAAGTGCTCGTCCTTGCAGAGAAATTCTTAAACATCCGTCAGTGAGAGATAAGGCTGCACTCAAAAAAGAGATTTTTGAAGTAGGAGAAAGTCTTTTAAAAGAATTTTTTGGACACGGTGATTTTGGCAAACTCAATAAACAACAAAGACTTGATTTTTTATCTCATAATAAAAATAAAATTCTTGAAAATATTATTCAGCAAGGAACTGTTCTAGAACCTTTGCCGAATTCCTCAGCTTTTGTTGTGAGTGGAGGAACGAGTCGTCTGGCAAGAGTGGCAATCGGTCTAAAAAAAATGGATCTCAAGATCGTGTTAGATATGGAAACACTCTTGAAAATGCATGCGTCTGGTTACTATTCCCCTCAAAAACGAATGATTATGTTAGGGCTTGAGGATGCACTTTTTCCCAACCAAATGAGTTACAATCTTCTCCATGAAGCCTTTCATGCCTCTTTAGATTATAAATCTTTATTTATTCCAAGAATATACGATCAAGTAAGTTCTCAAAGTTATAAAGATTTTAGCGTGGATGAAGTTTTTGTTTATTCAAAACAAATCATGCAGATGGTGAATGCCAACATAAAGATTCAAAATAGATTATCGCTTGCAGAAAATCCCAATTCTGAAATTGTTGAAGCTGTAAAAGTTTACAAAGAGCTTTCTCTCAGGACTCTGCGGAAAAAAAATGAACTTTTAAAAATAGTAGAATATTTGAAAAAAATTGAAGAGGATCCTCGTGTTCTTGAGGAAAAAAATGATGACAGAAAGTCTTCATTTGTGTTTGATGGGCTGGATTCAGAAATTGTTCTTCATAAAAGTGCTTTCTATCAAAGCAATTCAGATAAGGCCAAAGAAAAGGCTTCACTTAATTCTATAAGAGATCGAGCGTGGGTTTCTCGCTTGATTATTGAAGATGTTTTATATTTTGCTGAAATGGCTTTTCGTTAAATGAAGTGCCTTTGTCGAATGATTTTTTTGTTAGGTGTTTTTCTTTTATCTTCCCTTCTTTACTCTTCTCCTTGTAACGAGATACTTAAACACCCCACAGTACGAAACGATCATTTGTTTAAAAAAGAGGTTTTTGGTCTTGGTGATGAACTTTTAAAAAAACATTTTGGTCATAATGAATTTGCTCTTTTGAATAATGTACAAAAAGCAACTTTTGTTTTTGAACATAAAAAAAGAATTACAGAAAACCTTTCTCTTCAGGGAACTGTTATTGAACCCATTGGTAAAACAACCGCTTTTGTTGTGCGCGGAGGAATAAGTCGACTTGGCCGAATAGCAACAGGATTAAGAAAGTTGGGTGTGACTGTTATTGTTGACAGCGAAGTTATTTTAAAAATAAACGCAGCAGCTTTTTATTCTCCCAAAAGAAGAATGATTATCTTGGGTCTTGAGGATGCGCTTTATCCGAATCAGATAAGTTTTAATTTATTGCACGAGGTGATGCATGCCTCAAATGATAGCAAGGCTTTATTGATTCCTCGTATCTATGATGATTTTGTGGGCGGATCCTACGAAGATTTTAGCTTGGATGAAATAATTGTCTACTCAAAGCAGATCATGCATATGATTAATAAAGGCGTTGTTATTCAAAACAGTGAAGCGGTTGGAAAGGGAAGAGTCGATAAGCTTTCTTCTGCCTTTCAAATTTTGAAAGAACTTTCTAAAAGAACTTTATCTAAAAAAGACGAATTAATTAAAGTTTTAGATTATCTAAGGGAAGTCGAGAAAAACCCCTCTATTCTAAACGCAAGACATCACAGGTTTATAGTTGAAGGCTTGGATCCACAGATTTTTCTTATGAGAAGCGGTTTTTTTGAGTATTTACCTTCTCAAGTGACAGAAGAACTCATTCAATCGGATCCCAGCATACAGTACAAAATCTTTCAGGGGGATATCTTTTCCTATTGGCTGGTATTGAGGGAAAAGGCTCGCTTTTCACGAAAGCTTATCGAAAAAGCCTTATTTTTTGCTGAAAATGCTGAAATAAACGTTCAAACAAAGTGATAAATGTAGACCTGTAACCTTATGCGCTATACAAAAAGGTGTGTTTCGAATTTGCTGCCTTTTTTGGATTCTTTTATTTTCAGTTGAAAGGGTATTTGCTGAATCCCAAAATTGCCGCTACATTTTGCGCCATCCCTCATCGCGCCATGAAACAACACTCAAGAGAAAAATATTTTTCCAAGGCGATGGTCTTTTACGAGACTTTTTTCTCAAAAGAGATAAGAATTATCCAAGATTTTCATTTTTGAGTATTGAGCAAAAAAAAGAATTTGTTTTTCATAACAAAGAAAAAATTCTACTAAATTTGATCGACAACGAAACGCATCTTGATCCTATTGGTAAATCTCAGACTTATTTTTCAGTGAACGGAGGGAATAGTCGACTAGGAAGATTTGCTAATTCTTTGAAGAAAGTGGGAGTGAATGTTTTTTTGGATTTTGAATTGGTCGATTCTTCAGCTATTTACATGCACGATTATAAAACAGTTGTTTTAGGTCTTGAAGAAGCTCTTTATCCTAATCAGTTAAGTCTCAATGTCCTTCATGTTGCACAACACGTTTCTCATTATGAGCGTACTTTGTTGATTCCTGTTATTTTCGATAAGGTTTCAACAAAATCTTTTAAGGGGTTTTCTCTCGATGAGCTTCTTGTTTACGAAAAAGAAATTTCACAAATGATGCGTTATGAAAAAATTAAATTTCAAAATGTTCATTTGCGTTCTCAGTCGAGTAAGAACCTAAGGCTTCGGCCTGCTCTCGGCATTTTTAGAGAGCTATCTATGCGGGTTTTACTTAAAAAATACGAACTCTTAAAAGTCGTTAATTGCTTAAAAGAAATTGAAAAAGATCCGGATCTTTTAAAAAATGAAGAGTTCTTGTCTCAGTTGGAAGATCTTGGTCCTGAAATTATTATAGATGTTCATGCTTTTGAGTTGAAAGAATCTTATCCTGGTTCCATTCAAAAAAAAGCTAGAGGATCGATTGATCTCATAGAAAAAGCCATAAGCATTTCTGAATCGACACTTGATTAGTTAATCTTAATTTTGTAAACGAAAAAATAATCTTAGAAAATCTCTTGAGTGTCCCATTACGGCACAGGCTTGTGAGATTTTAGGTTTACGATGTCTCGTAATAATCAAATTGTACGAGTTTTAAACTTGTTATTTTTGTTGTGTCGATATCGCAAAGTAGGTCTAGGAATAAAAAAAATTTGTGAATTATTATCTGTAAGTCGGCGCACTTTATATCGTGATCTTGATGCTTTGAAAGAGGTTGGGATTGAAATCGAGCATGTTAAAGACGAAGCAGATGAGTTAAGAGTGTTCCTAAAAAAAGTGCCAATTTTATTGGAATAAAAAAAAAACGGTTACAATCAAGTGTCACGCTGTGTCTCCTTGTGACCAGGTTATGTTTTAAAATCTTCAAATAAACAATGATTTGGTCTGTTTTTTGCACGTCACAAGTAATGGTTTCTTCAGGAGCATGCATTTAATATGTCACGTAATTTTCAAGCTCTTCGTATTTTGAATTTATTTTTTTTATTGTGCAAGCACCGTCGCTCGGGTCTGACAATAGGATTTATTTGCGAAGCTCTAACTGTTAACAAAAGAACACTTTATAGAGATTTGAGTGCTTTAAAAGAAGTGGGAGTAAAGATTGTTCATCAGCGCGATGAAGATGCCTCTATCCGGGTTTATCTGAAAAGTATTCCTGTCATCTTAGATTAAAATATGCTTTTGTATATGGGCCGTGAAACTTCTTGAGAAGAGATACCTTTTCTTTTTTTTTAGTTTATTTTTTGTTTTTTTTTCATGGTCGTCTTGTAGAGAATTACTGACTCAACCTGTTGAGTTTTTACAGGTGGGTGAGCTTTGCGATATTCGCAGTTATGTTTCAAAATTCAAGCGAATGTCTCAAGAAGAACTTTTTGCTGAAAAAACAAAGCTCGATGCAAAAGAGGCACAAGAGTTTTTTGCAACGGATGAGATTCATCTCGTCACAAGATGGCTTGTTGAGGTTGGCCTTCAATCAAATCTAGCTCAAGCCAGTAAAGATGCCTTAGTTGAGTATTATTTTGAGCGCTTTCATAAGTTAAATGATCCAAAGAAGTTTCATGTCGATCATCCTCTTGTGATTCAATCGAGGCTTGTTAAATCCTATAGGGATTTATGACTCTTGTTGGTGCTTGCTTTATGGTAGTTTTAATCCTTAAAGATGATTTTTATCAGACTATTGTTTCTAGGTTTTACGCTAGCTGCTGAGGCCAGTATTTGGGACGGTGTCGACCAGGTTCAAGTCCCTCTTGTGAAACCGCTTGACCTACAGGGAGTCAAAAAGGTATCGCTTTATCCAGCTTGCCTTGAATTACTGTCGCGTGCGTTTCCCTCCTTTCAGGGAGATTTAAAGTTAATGAGAGGTAAGATTGTTTCTTATCCTCGTCAAAGTCCAAAAGTAGGTAAAAAATCTAAAAGAATTGAAAAGGTTTATTTAGATATCTCCGATCCTTTTCAAGATTCCCTTAGTGCAAAGATTCTTGCAGAGGGCATGGGCAAAGACCTCAAAGCTCCAGAAATAATAGAGCAAATTCAAAAGTTTAGATCACGAAATTATAAAAAAGTTTCACTCGTAGAGTTTTTGCCTGAATTTGTAAAAAAAGAAATGGGCCAAGTTTTAGATTGTGAAGGGCCTAATTGCTACAACACTGCGATGCGCTTTCATGAGTTAGAAAAGTCGCAAAATGAAACCTATGATTATGAAGTCGTTCAGCACATTCAAAATAAATACAAAGCCCTTCAGCCCAATGCAGAGTTAAAGTTTGGGGATCTCATTGTTATTTGGTTGGGAGAGGGTAATAAAGGTTTTCAAGGCAATATTCGCCATGCGGCCATCTACATGGGACAGGGAATTGTTTTGCATAAGGCTTCCACTTCTAAGGGAGACCCCGTTACTTTTGAAGAATTACAAAGCGTGATGGATTATTATCGCACTCTCTCATCGTCTTTAGAGGATGTGCACTCGGTAACCTTTCACCGCTTGAAGTGAGTTTGGCATTCGCGCATGAGCTCCTCAACAATTTGCGCAACAGGAAGAACTTTCTCGATCAACCCCGCACTTTGCCCTGCGCTCCAGACATCTTTCCAAGAGGCATTTTCAAGAGCTTTTTCGAGTTGCGGGGTATTGATCACAGCTGCGGGTGTGCCTGAGATCTTTGTGGTCAGGATGATGTCTTCGGGGGCGGCTTTCAGAATTGCGTTTTTGTAATCGATAGAAACCTTGGCCTCATCGCTCGCAATAAAACGAGTGCCGAGTTGAACGCCTTCGGCTCCCAGTACGAGAGCGGCGGCCATTTGTTCTCCGCAAGCAATCCCTCCAGCGGCAATGATGGGAAGGGATATGTTTCTTTTCAGATAGGGAATCAAGACAAGGGGTGAGAGTCCCCCTGCGTGTCCGCCAGCTCCAGAGGAAACAGCAATCACGGCATCGGCCCCGAGGGATTCTACTTTCTTTGCGTATTCAAGAGTGGTCACGTCGCAAAAAACTTTGCTTCCAATGGAATGCATTTTTTCGATGACGTTTTTTGGATTGCCCAATGATGTGATCACGTAAGGAACTTTTTCTTGAACGCAAATCTCTAGATCATCTTCTAATCGTGGGTTGGCTTTGTTGACGATCAGGTTCACGCCAAAAGGTGCGCCTCCAGCAAGAGCTTTTGTTTTTTGAACAGCAGCTCTAAAAAGCTCAGGTGTGCGCCAGTTGAGTGAGGGCATAGCGGCTGTGGCTCCCGTTTTGCAGACGCTCACTGTAAGCATTTCGTCACTCACTAAGAACATGGGCCCTGCGATAATAGGGTAGCGGCATCCTATGAGTTTTGTGAGAGATGTCTCCATAGAAATTAGTTTAACAACTATTCAAATGAAGAAGTCTTTTTGTAGAAAATAAAATGGAGCTTAAGAAATTGTTAAGAAGCTTTTTGTATAATATAGAAAAAGCATGTTCTGTTATCGGGCTCGCATTGTTTTAGAGGCTATAAAATAAGTGGAACGCGTACTTGATTGTTCGGTCATCATTCCAGTTTACAACCGTTGGGAATACACAAAAACCTGCTTAGAAGGTGTTTTGAACTCTGATATTCCTGTTGCTGAGGTGATTGTTGTTGATAATGGTTCTACAGATGAAACTTCTAAGAGTCTTAGCCAAATGCCTCGTGTAAAAGTTTTGTCGAACTCAACTAATCTGGGTTGTGCCAAAGCATGGAACTTGGGCTTGGCTGCAAGTTCTGAGACTAAGTGGAAAATTATTTTGAATAATGATGTTCTTCTGCCAAAATGGTTTTTTTCTCGCCTGCTGGAATCTGGAGAAAAGTGGGGTTTTGATATCGTTTGTCCAGCGATGAGGCAGGGTGAAATTGATTATGATTTAGATGAGTTGTCAGCTCGTTTGAGAAACTCTCTTTCCAACAATCCTCGTGTTGATTTTTTTAATGCTGTTTGTTTTGCCGTCCAAAATAAAGTCTTCGAAACTGTAGGGACATTTGATGAGAATTTTTTCTTTGGAACGTACGAGGACACTGACTTTTTTAGAAGGGTAAAATTGGCGGGTTTAACAGGTGCCACAGTTGCAGATTCTTTTCTGCATCACTTTGGGTCAATGACTCAGCTTGCTCTTAGAAAAGAAGGAAATTTAAACTATGAGCAAAAAAATAGGCTGTATTATCATAAGAAATGGAAAACGAGTTGGATAAAGCGCAAGATTGAGAAAGCCAAGTTTTTATCCCGACTAAATAAAATGGAGAAGCTTGAACGACAGTTAGCGGGCGATGTTATGCTTAAGTAGAATTATCTAAGTGGCAAACATATCCACGCTTGAATTGTCACAAAACAAAAAACCCCAGTGATTTCTCACTAGGGTTTGATTTTCATTTTGGTTGCGGGACTAGGATTTGAACCTAGGACCTTCGGGTTATGAGCCCGACGAGCTACCGGGCTGCTCCATCCCGCACCTCTTACATCCCAAGAATGGGGGGATGAGTCAAGGCCGCAGATAGTGAAAATCTTAACTCCTACTCAATAATTAATTGTATTTATAAGTTGGGAGTCCAAAAGCGTAATTTAGCCCACCTGTGAAGGTATTTGAATAACCCCCGCCACCGTATCTTACAAAACCAACAGTGGTAAGGAGCGAAAGTTCGTTATTGATGTCGAATTTGAGACCAGTATTTGCGGAAACGACAAGTCCAGTGCCTACAGGCATTTTCTTAGCTTTAGCTGCAGGGCCAGCAGCTAAGCTAGCGATGACTCCAACAGGGCCGTAAACATTAGTTTCGAAGCTAGGACCAATTGTGCCCGATGCATATCCGTTTGCATTACCAAGGTATGGCCATAAACCCGTTCCATCAATAGAAAGCCATGGAGTTAGAAAATAGCGAATTCCAAGACCTATTAAATCAATGTCATGGCCGGTGTCTTTCTCTATAAAATAATGCGAGCTTGAAGCAGCTATCTTCCAGTTAGATTGTTGATGCGTAGAAAGTGCGTAACCTCTATAGGTGTTATTGTATCTTTCTTTTGTTTCATGGACATCAAACTGTACTCCCATTCCTAGATGGGCTGTGTAAAATTGAAAATTTCCACCAAAGGAATAAAGGTATCCCCATCCTACATTAAAATTCGTGTGTTGACCTACTTCCCAAACAACATCCAGAGAGGGTTCTGTTCCCAAGCCTCCGGCAACGTCTACTTTACCACCGCCAAGCATTCCAATTTTAATTTGGGGCTCAATATATAAATCTTCGATTAATTGATAAGAAAAACCTGGTCCACCCATGAGAGTCATGTAACCATTCACTTTGGTAGAGAAAGCTCCTAAAAGTTCAAGGTTGAAAAACCAGTTTTTGTTCATGAAATGTTCGATGTTTACACCTGCGAGCATAATGTTTTTACCAAGTGAAACGTCATCAGTTGTTTTGAGCAAGGCTGGAGTGTCGTAGATTTTTGCGACAGGAGAAAACCGATATTTTCTAAAGGTTGTATTGCTGATTTGCTCTGAAGCAGGTCTTTGCGCATAGAATTTATGATCAAAGAGAAAGTTAGTGAACATAAAGTCATAGGGAATTGAAATTTGAGCAAAGGGTTGAGTGGATTCTAGATTGCCTTGGGGAGCTACAAGGTAAGAAACTCCTCCACCAATCCAAACATATTTTAAGTCTAAAGTTGCTGCGAATGAGGGGCGAACGATCCAACCACCACCAACAGAGTCAACTCCGGCACCACCTGCTGCACCCACAAATAAGCTTGGGCTAAGGCGAATGAGATCGTTGATTAAAAGATTGTATCCGGTATTTAATCCAATTCCAATAAAGCCTCCGCGGTCTCCTGTTGAAGCAAAATAACTGCTAGCTCCTAAGAAGAATCCACTAGGATCTTCTATGTTAACTGAAACACCCGTGAGTCCAATCTTTTGATTGTAAGTTGAATCAGACTTGTTATTCGAGAGATTGATTTGTTCATGTGTGAGAGAAAAATTTATGGGGCGAACAGTAATAGGATCGCAGTCGTCAGAAGTGCGTACTTGGCGAAGAACTTTCATTTGAATCCCCTCAGGTGATTCTTTATATGTGCGGGCGTCTTTTTGCTCGTCAGATACTTTGATCTTTTTAACAGCAATACTTGGCTTAAAGGCATCTTCTTGAAAGGTTTTAGGAGTACTTTTTAAAGGAGGAGTTTGGTTGGTTGGAACATTGTTGGGTTTTGAATAGGTATTGCTTGGAACAGGTGCTGGAGAAGTTTTAGCAGGTGCAACACGTGTTGGAGGGGCTACAGGTGTTGGCGCAGGGGCTACAGCGGGTGCTTCCGTTGGTGCTGCAGCCGGTAGTTGTTTAGGTGGCGTTGCAGGGATTTCACTCGGAATAATTGGGCCCTCAGTAGGAGTTTCTGTAACTCCTTGTCCAAAAGCTGAAAGAGAAAAAACAGAAGAAAAACAAACAACCAAAATCCAGTTTTTATTCATAGTAATTATCTTAAACTAATTTTTTTAAAATAGTGAAGAGGGGAGGGAGTATTTATGAATGTTATTATTTTCTAACGGTATAGTTTAAATAGTTTTCAAAAAGCCTATTTCCCCCAATTCATTTTGTAGTTTGTAGTTGGAGGATTAATAGGAATTCCAAGAGTTTTAGCTGGTGTTGGTGCTGGTGCTGGGGGTGTATTTGTTGCAGGGTTATCAGTTTTAGGATCTGTAGCCTCTGTGTTTGATCTGGTACTTACGGGAGTTGCAGTTTGAGAACTTTCGGTAGACAGTGCTGGTGCTAGTTCTGCTGCTGGTGCTGGTGCTGCTTTTTCTGCATTCTGTATTTCTTCTTTGAGCTTATCGTCTGTTAATTTTTCTGGATTCTGAATTCCCAGTTTTTCAGCTTTTTTTATAAGCTCATTTCTTCTTTTAGATTGAGCTGCTGCTGGTGTTTGCTTTTTTGGCGTTGCCGTTTTACCTTTTTTTGCTTCTGGGGTACCGTGGTCTGGGACAGATCCGCTAGATGCGGTGCTAGGCTCAACATGTGATTCTTTACTTGTTGCAACCTTAGGTTTATAAGCCCATTTTTCCAAGAAAGATCCAATTATCATTCCAAGAATTCCGGCTGCAAACAAAAGAGGAATCATTCTGGCATTTTTGTTATTTGCTTCGGCTTGAGGGAGAATAAGATTCATCCAAAAAAAAGAGCTTGTTTCAGCATTTTTATTGTGAGTCTTTTTCCAGGCTTCAATGTTTTCACTTAAGCTCAAATTGGTATCGTAGTAGAAGTCGAGGTCGCCACTTTGGTAGATTCCTTGGGCTACATCGTAACTGTCAAACTCCGCGATTTTTTTATTTTTATGAAAAAACACAAGAGTAACGCCCTCCATTTTAACGCGAGGCATAGGGGGCAAGCCCTTTAATTCCTTAATGATCATGTTTTTATCTGTTGGAGTAAGAGAAGATCCAAATGAATCGACAAAAGCTCGGGGACCTTCTTTTTCGTATCTTTCAATGCCTTGATCAATCATCTTGGCGACTCGGGCAACTTTGATGCGAGCATCTTCTCGAAAGTCTTTTTCCATTTTTGCAGAAATAAGCTGTCCGTTGGCGTTGAAAATTAAAAAGAAAAACAAATACAAGAAAAAAGGTTTGCCAAAAATTCTTATAATTTTTTGCATAACAGATTTAAATTTAACCGATTCTTTAAAAAGGAATTAATTTTTTTGTGTTAATTATTTGTTAGACTTTAAAGAATTTGCTTTCGACAAAACCTTTAGTCTGAGTGAAATAACTTCTCCGCATTGTTCGGGTAGGTTGCCTTCTCGTAAACCATACCTTTGTCTGCAATAAAAAGCGGTTGCAGAGCACTCACGAAAAAGTTTTTGAAAACAAGTGTATTTGTCTGGCTCAATCATGTTTTCACACTGTTTATATCCTTGTTCGAGTTCGTTGTAGTTTTTGTGAGTCGGTTTTGGCCCATGACCGCTTTGTCCGTAAGCCATTTTGAATCCTAAAAAAAATAAAAATATAAAAACATTATTTATTTTTGATAGTTTTTTCATTCATTCTTGAGTTTAATCTCTTTTTTGTAAAAGTAAGCAGTTAAACATGTAAAAAGCTTGTTAAAAATACGAGAAAACTGTTAAAACTTTCTGCTATGAGCGATACGCTTCAAGAACTCACCTCCCTTTGTAAACGCAGGGGATTTATCTTCCAAAGCTCCGAAATTTACGGGGGCTTAGGGAGCTGTTGGGATTATGGCCCCTTAGGTGTTGCGCTCAAAAAAAATATCAAAGATCGTTGGTGGAATTCTATGACCTCCCGTCTCGACGTGGTGGGTTTGGATTCTTCTATCTTGATGGCTCCTCGCGTGTGGGAAGCAAGTGGGCATGTTGAAAACTTTACCGATCCTTTAGTGGATTGCAAAAAATGCAAAACACGCTTTCGAGAAGACAAAGCCCCTAAAACTCCCGAAGGTAAAGTCAAATGCCCTAGCTGCGGGAGTGTTGAGCTTACCGAAGCTCGCCAATTCAACTTGATGTTCAAAACACACATGGGCCCTGTTGAGGACTCTGCGGCGGTTGTTTATTTGCGTCCCGAAACCGCTCAAGGGATTTATGTTAATTTTCACAACGTGTCTTCGAGCATGCGGAAGCAAGTTCCGTTTGGAATTTCTCAAATAGGAAAAGCTTTTCGAAACGAAATCACTCCCGGAAACTTTATTTTCCGTACTCGTGAATTTGAACAAATGGAAATGCAGTTTTTTGTGCATCCCTCAGAAGACGAAAAATGGTTTGAGTACTGGAAGGAGCAACGTTGGAATTGGCACAAGTCTTTGGGCATCGATGAATCCAAAATTCGTTTTAGTCCTCACAAGCCGGGGGCCTTGGCGCATTATGCAAAAGCTGCAGGTGATATTGAATATGAATTTCCTTTTGGTTGGGATGAAATTGAGGGCATTCATAACCGCACAGATTTCGATTTGAAGCGCCACCAAGAATACTCTAAGAAAAATCTTCAGTACGTCGATCCTAAACGCGATAACGAAAAGTATATCCCGTACATTATCGAAACTTCCGTAGGAGCTGATCGTTGTATGTTGGCAGTTCTTTTGAACGCCTATGTAGACGATAAAGCCAATGAGCGGGTTGTGTTGAAATTAAATCCTCAGATTGCGCCTATTCAAGTAGCGGTCTTTCCTTTGATGAACAAAGAAGGGATGGACACTCTTGCGATGAAAATCACTCAGGATTTACAAAAAACTTATTCCGTTGATTACGACGGATCAGGAAGCATCGGTAAGCGCTATCGTCGTCAAGATGAGGTGGGAACACCGTTTTGTTTGACGGTCGATTTTGACAGCATTCAGAAAAATGATGTCACTGTTCGCCACCGAGATGCGATGACTCAAGATCGAGTTAGTCTTGATCAGCTTGAGAATTATCTCAAAGAAAAGATGAAATAATACTATCCAAATTTTCCGCTGATGTAGTCTCGGGTTTGTTCGTTTTTTGAATTGTGAAACATATCATGGGTTGTGCCTATTTCGATGAGTTTACCACTTAAGAAAAAAGCTGTTTCATCAGAAATTCGTTCTGCCTGACCCATGTTATGAGTCACGATGATAATAGAAATTGTTTTTTTGAGTTCCTTGATGAGCTCTTCAATCTTGGCCGTTGATTTGGGGTCGAGTGCCGAGCAGGGCTCATCCATCAGCAGGAGCTCAGGTTCAAGTGCGAGTGATCGTGCAAGGCAGAGGCGCTGTTGCTGCCCGCCCGAGAGTTGAATGGCAGAGTCTTTAAGTCGATCTTTCACTTCATCCCAAAGAGCTACTTTTTTCAGAGAGTCCTCAATGCGATCGTTGATTTCGGATTTTTGAAATCCATGCATGTTGAGTGCCCATTCAATGTTTTTGCGAATGCTCTTGGGGAAGGGGTTGGGCTTTTGAAAAAGCATCCCCACATGTTTTCTCAGCTCAATGGGGTGAATTTCTCTTTTGTTGTGGATATCTTTTTCGTCAAAAAGAATTTTTCCTTCGACAAGGGCTTCGGGGCTAAAGTCATGCATGCGATTGATGGCGCGAATAAAAGTACTCTTGCCGCAGCCAGAGGGGCCAATGATTGCCAGAACTTTTTGTTGGCCCAGTTTAAGTGAAACGTTTTTTACAACTCGTTTTGTGCCAAAGGAAATGGAAACATCTTGGGTTTCGAGAAGGTTATAGTTTTGTTTTATTTCCATAATAATACCTTAAGAGGACTGATATAATATTAAAGCTCAGCAGCATTGCAATGAGCACTACGATTCCCGCTGCCGCAAGATTGTGAAATTCTTGCTGTGGACGAGAAGCCCAATTAAAAATTTGCAGGGGAAGTGCCGTGAATTGATCCATAGGTCCTTGAGGAACAAAAGCCACAAAACTTAAGCCTCCTATCACAATCAAGGGCGCTGCTTCTCCAATAGCTCGTGAAGTGGCCAAAATAAGTCCCGTGAGAATTCCTGGTATGGCGCTTGGAATGACAGTGCCTAAAATCACTTGCCATTTGCGTGCGCCCAGTGCGTATCCCGCTTCGCGCAAATTTTTGGGCACGGCTTTGAGTGCTTCAACTGAGGTGATCACAATCGTGGGCAACACAAGCAAGGTCATGGTGAGTGCCGCCGAGAGCAAACTTCCACCCCAATTAAGTGTTTTAACAAAAATAGTAAGACCTAAAAGTCCGTAAATGATCGAGGGAAGCCCCGAAAGGTTTGAAAGATTCAAAATCAAAATTCTTTTGAGACGACTTTTTGAAGGAAGATATTCTTGAATAAAAATAGCTGATCCAATTCCAAGAGGAATAATCAGAATCGATGTCAGGGCCATAAGCCAAAAAGATCCCGCAAGAGCGGCTTTAATACCAGCCTCTTGAGGTTTGCGTGAGACAAAAGAAGTTAAGAATTTAAGACTGATGTGAGGGACTCCATCCCAAAGAATTTTTCCGATCAGAAGAATCAAACATAAAACAGCAAAGCCTGTCGCCAAAAGAGTAATCGTTCGAAAGAAAACATTTTTTCTTCTTCGAAAAAGAATTTTTTTTGCAATTTCTTTAGGAGACAAGTTGATCTCCTTTCATGAGGCGTGTGCCAAAAATATTAAAGGCAAAACAAAGTATAAAAAGAACCAGCGCTATGGCATAAGTTGTCAGTGATTCAATTCCACCCGATGGCATATCTCCCATACTGACTTGCACAATATAGGCAGTCATTGTTTGTATGCTTAGTAGAGGATTGATGGAAAGTCTGGGGGTGGCGCCAGCTGCAAGGGTCACAGCCATTGTTTCGCCTAATGCGCGAGAAGCGGCTAAGAGCACGGCTGCCATAAAACGACCCTTCACAGCAGGCACGAGTATACCCAAGATGACCTCGGTTGAGGTTGCGCCCAATCCAAAAGCAGAGTCACGCAAATAACGAGGAATGCTATGAAGAGCATCGTCAAAAAGAGAAATCAGCATGGGTAAAATCATAAGGGCCACAACAATCGAGGCACTCAGAGCATTGAAGACTTCGATCGATGGAAAAATGAAAGTTAAAAGAGGAGTGATTGTCGTGAGTGCGACAAAGCCAAAAACCACTGTGGGAATGCCTGCAAGAATTTCGAGAGCAGGTTTTAAAATATTTCGCGTTCGATTGCTTGCAAACTCAGAGAGGTAAATCGCTGCCAAAAAAGAGGCAGGCAGTGCAAGTGAAAGAGAGATCAAAAGAATTTGCATGCTTCCTAGAAAAAGTGGAAGCACCCCATAGTGTCGGGGCTCAATCAAGGGCTCCCATTGTAGGTCTGTTAGAAACTTTGAAAGAGGAACTTGTTGAAAAAATTTGAGGCTTTCAAGTAAAAGAGTGCAGACCACCAGAAAAGTCACACTTAAGGGAATCAAGGTGATCAAAAATAAGAGCGTCCTCAGGAGACGCTCTATATATTTGGCTTTTTTACTGGGAGTTTTAAATTTCATTTAAAAACTATCGAGCAAGAATTTTTGTTTGCTCCTTATATTCTTTTACTTGAAGGGGAACATAACCAACTTCTGTAACAAGTTTTTCAGAGTTATTAATCATAAAAGTCAGGAATTTTTTTACTTCAGCTTTTTTGAGACTTTCTTTGTTGACGTAAACAAAGAGAGGGCGAGAAAGGGGTTTGTAAGTTCCGTCTTTGATTGTTTTGCTTGTAGGAGTAATAGCTGTTTTTAAAGAGGAACCAATAGGAACAACTTTTAAGACGCTTTTGTTAGCCTCAACATAAGAGTGTCCAAAGTACGCAAGAGCATTTTCGTCTCCTGATACACCTTGAACAAGAACATTATCATTTTCGCTTTTTGTATAATCAGAGCGACTCACCTGAGCTTTGCCGTTAATGGCTTCTGTGAAAAAATCAAAAGTGCCACTGTCTGTGCCAGGACCATAAAGCTTGATGGGTTTTGCAGGCCAAGTTGGGCGAATGTCTGCCCATGTTTTAACGTTGCTATCTTTGCCCCAAATTTTTGCAAGTTCTTCAACGGAGAGATAATCGACAAAAGTATTTTTTGGATTCACAACAATACTAAGACCATCGTAAGCCACTTTTATTTCTTCAAATTTGATTCCGTTTTTTGCAAGGTTCGCAATTTCTTCTTTTTTTGCAGGTCTTGAAGCGCTACAGATATCAATTTCCTTTGCAATAAATTTTTTGAAACCACCACCTGTTCCAGAAACCCCCGCAGTCACTCGAATGCTTGGCTCTGTTTTAGAAAACTCTTCAGAAACCGCTTCGATGATCGGATACACGGTGCTTGATCCATCAATTTTTACAGAGGCTGCACCTGCTGTATTTGCGATTCCATTGAGCGAAGCAAGAGTTGTGAGGAGAGCGAGGGGTTTTGTGAAGTATTTAGAAAAAATATTCATAAGCATGGCTTAATGAGGCTTCTCTACTGATTCAAGCTTAGTTTATTAAAAAAATCTTGATGTTAATTGCAGAATTATTTCAAATTTAAAACTTAAGGGCTTCTTCAAGATTATCCGCAAAAACTCCATCTACGGCAAGCCCACGAGCCAGCTCCAGGTCTTTGAGGTTTTTTGCCGTATAGGTAAACACTTTAAGACTCGCTTTTTGAAGGTCTGCAACGATTTCTTGGCTGAGTCGTTTTAGGCTTACATTATAAAACTCAGCTCCAAGAGAGAGAGCCTCGCTTATTTTGGGTCCTTGATCGGGTCTGTCATCCAAATACGCTATTCGCGCCTGAGGAGAGTGTTCGCGTAGAATTTTGAGGGCATAGGGATCAAAGCTCGAAAAAAGAAGAGTTTTAAGATCATAGGCACTCGCAACTTCAAAAAGTTTTTGAATCATTGTTTCGTAGGCTTTTTTATCGACGAGCGTTTCTTTCTTGATTTCAATATTCACCAGACACTTTGAGTTGATTAATTTTAAAACCTCTTCAAGAGAGGGCGTTCTTTCTGATTGAAATTCTTTTTTTTTCCAAGAACCGGCATCCATCTGGCAAAGCTCAGTGAGGGTGTAGTCAAGAACATTTCCCTTAGCTTTGATAGTACGACCAAAACTAAAATCATGAGTGACGACAAGCTTTTGGTCTTTTGTAAGGTGAACGTCGAGCTCAATCGCAGGTGCGCCCAAATTGAGAGCTTCTTCAAAAGCTAAAAGAGTATTTTCAGGATATTTTTCTGAAAAACCACGATGAGCGATAACTAAGAAATTATTTTTCATTGTCGACAAGTCCCTTTACAAACCAGCGTTGCATGAAAAGCACAACAAGAACAGGGGGAAGTAGAACAATCAGGGTTCCCGCCATGGCCACGTTCCAGTGGGGGACTTCTTCTGCAGTGGGAAGTAATTCTTGAAGGCCTAGCATGGCAGTTTTCAGTGAGGGTTGAGTGGTCATCAAAAGCGGCCAAAGATATTGATTCCATCCATAAACAAAAGTGATGACGGTAAGTGCCGCAATATTTGTTTTGGAGAGAGGAAAAAGGATTTTCCAAAAAAATTGCATGGGAGTCGCCCCGTCCATTTTGGCCGCTTCACAAAGCTCCTCGGGAAGTGAAATAAAAAACTGGCGAAATAAAAAAGTTGCCGTGGCAGAGGCAATCAAAGGCAAGGTAAGACCCGCATAAGAATCAAGAAGACTAAAAGAAATTGAGATCTTGAAACCTAAAAGTGAAGCAAGCGAGTTGAGAGGAGAGAATACATTGGCCATCACTTCATAGGTGGGTAGAATGCGCACCTCAACCGGAAGCATAAGAGTGATAAAAATCATCCAAAAAAAGAATTTGCGAAAACGAAAATCAAAATATGTCACCGCAAAAGCTGAGAGAATCGAAACAGAAATTTTTCCGAAAGTGATAAGAGATGAAATAAGAAAAGAATTCCAAAGCTTATTTCCTAGGTTTGCTTTGTTCCAAGCAGTGCTAAGGTTTTCCCAAAGTGAGTGGCTGGGAAGAAGCGGCATGGGCACACTTGTGACTTCTTGCAAATTCAAAGTTGCCGCAACAAAAGTGTAATACAGAGGAAAAAGAATCGTTGCTAATCCTAATCCAAGTAAAAGGTAGGTGATGATGTCTAAACTGAGGTTTTTTTCTTTCATGATTGTACCTCTTTTGCCTTTTCAAAACGTTTGAACTGAATCCAGGTTAGAAAAAGAGTCATCGTCATAAGAATCACGCTTTCAGCAGCAGAAAGCCCCAGATCTTGCGCAATAAAGCCATCGGAATACACTTTGTAGACAAGTGTTTTGGTGGCGCCCCCTGGGCCTCCCTCGGTCGTGCTGTGAATTGTTCCAAAAGTATCAAAGAGCGCGTAGACCATATTCATCGTCATTAAGAAAAAAATTGTTGGGTTTAAAAGAGGAAAGGTAATATGCCAAAATCTTTTAACTGGTGTCGCACCATCAAGGCTTGCAGCTTCTAAAACGCTTTTAGGAATTCCTTGAAGCGCACTTACAAAAAAGACAAAGTTGTAGCTAATCTGCTTCCAACTACTTGCAAAAATCACAAGCCAAAAGGCATGAGCTCCATGCAAAACGGGATTCCAATCTATTCCCATTTTCGTGACTAGGTAGCCAAGTGCTCCGTAAGAGGGATGAAAAAGAAAAAGCCACAAAACACCCGACACTGCAGGAGCAAGTGCGTATGGCCAAATCAGAAGAGCCTGTGCAAATTTTTTACCCCACGTCAGTCGAGTTACAAGCACCGCTAGCAAAAGTCCTGCACTCATTGAAAGAAGTGCCGTGGCGGCTCCCAATGTGAGGCTTCTCAGAAGTGATGACCAAAAATCTTTAGAGCTCAGAAGCATTTGAAAGTTTTCGAGTCCAACAAAGCGAGCAAAAGCTCCGTACGGATCACTCAAGAAAAAGGCCTGCCTCAAAGCTTCAAAAGCAGGATAAATAAAAAATAAAAGTGTGATCAAGATCTGAGGCGCGAGTAGTAGATACGGAAGATAGGGATTTTGAAAACGGGCTTTTTTAATCATTGCGCTGATCCCCTAAGTTTTTCAAATCGTTTCAAGATAAGATTCGCCCCTTTATCCGCCTCTTCGAGTCCTTTTTGAGCGCTCACTTGACCCCCCCAAATTTTTTCAAGATTTTCTTCGATGACTTCACGTATTTGACTAAAGTTTCCGAGGCGAATTCCTCTTGAGTTGGTAGATATGGGTCCTCGCAAAAGTTGTTTCACGGCTGTTTCTTGCTGTGGGTTTTTTTCATAAAAGCCCTGTGAGGAGCTGAGTTTATAGGCAGAGTAGGTGATAGGAAGGTAGCCTGTGCCTTGATGCCATTCCGCTTGGATTTCGGGTTTTGTGAGAAAGTTTAAAAATTTTGCAACCGCAAGATATTCTTTTTCTGGATGGCCTTTCATCACCCACAACGAAGCACCACCGATCAGGCTGTTAGAGGGTTTTTTGTTTGTTAAGTAAGGTTGAAAAGCTGTGCCCCAAGGGAATTTTGCAACTTTTTTGAGCGTTCCAATACTCGATGAGGAATCAACAAAGTAAACACACTTTCCCGTGAGAAAGGCAACACGAGGAGCTTCGCTCCTACGACCCTGAAAAACAAATTCCTTTTTTTGAATGGCCTCAGCTATCCGAGAAATGTTTTGCACCGTCTCGGGGTTTTTGAGATTCATTTTGACGTCTAATCCTTTGAATCCATTCTCAGGTTCAGCAAGAGGAATGTTATTGATTGCAGAAAAGTTCTCTATCAGCGTCCAGCTTTGCCAACCAAAAACAAGACCACATAAGCCAGATTTGTCGTGAATTTCTTTGGCACTTGCAAAAAGCTCATCCCAGGTTTCGGGAATTTTTTTAATGTTCAGTTTTTTTATTAACTCTTCGTTGTAATAAACAATCGGAGTCGAAGAGTTAAAAGGCATCGAGATAAGCTTGCCCTCGCTGTTTGAATAATAATTAAAAATAGGCTCTAGAAAATCTTTTTTCGAAAGAACAAGGCCATTTTTAAGAAATAAATCTTCGACAGCAAGAGTCGCGCCCGAAAGCATCATCGACTGAGTACCGACTTCAAACACTTGGGTGAGGTGAGGTTGTTTGCCACCTCGGTAGGCCGCAACAAGTGCGTTGAGGGATTCGGTATAGTTACCTTTTAGCACCGCATTCACGCGAACTTCGTTTTGGCTCTCATTAAATTTCTGAATAATTTTATTGAGCTTTTCTTGGGGTGATCCGCTCATAGAATGCCAGAAGTGAATTGTTTGCAGATTTTGCTGGGAAGTTAATTGATTTGAAAAAAATAAATTCAATAAAAGGAAAAAAGAAAAGGCATAAGATTTCATCTCAGCACCTAGGGTCCTATACGTTTTTCGCTGTGAAAATCAAAGAAGTGACAGTCTTCTCTATTGAATCCAATTTTGAGATTTGCTCCTGCTTTGAGTTGAGATGATTGAGTGTAACCCACTATTTTTTGCTCTCCAAAACGAGAATGAACAAGTGTGCTTGCACCCAGGATTTCAACAAGATCAAGTGTACAAGAAAGAGTAACGTCTTTTTGAGTTTTCTCGTTTAATTCTTGAACGCATTCACTTCGAACTCCAACAAAAACATCGGAAGAAGAATAATCCTTAAGGCATGAGAAGTCTGAAGTCTTGCCCAGCACTTGTCCTTCACAAATGACTTCACTGTTTTGAAGGCTTGCTCTGAGAAAATTCATTGGGGGATTTCCCAAGAAGGCTCCCACGAAAACGCTTTCAGGTTTGTTGTAGAGCTCTTCGGGGCTTCCAGTTTGTTCAATGGAGCCTTTGTTCAAAAGAACAATTCTATCTGCAAGTGTCATGGCCTCCACTTGATCGTGAGTGACATAAAGTGTGGTTGTATTGAGGCGACCGTGAAGTTTTTTGATTTCTGCACGCATTTGATTGCGAAGTTTTGCATCTAAATTCGAAAGGGGTTCGTCAAAAAGAAAAACAGCTGGATTTCGTACGATGGCTCTCCCCATAGCAACTCGCTGTCGTTGTCCGCCTGATAATTGATGAGGTTTTCGATCGAGCATTTCTTCTAGGTTTAGGAGTTGCGCGGCTTCGACGACTTTCTTTTCTATTTCTTGAGCGGGGGCGTTGCGCATTTTCAGAGAGAAAGCCATGTTTTCGCGAACGCTTAAATGAGGATACAGTGCATAATTTTGAAAAACCATGGCAATATTTCTATCGCGGGGTGCTAGATCGTTGATGACTTTTTGATCAAGAGAAATGCTTCCTTCAGTGATTTCTTCAAGTCCTGCAATGAGGCGAAGGGTTGTTGATTTGCCGCAGCCTGAGGGACCAACAAAGACAATAAATTCACCACTTTCTATTCGAAGGTTGAGATTTTTGAGGATTGTTTGAGAGCCATGTTTTTTTACCAAATTTGAAAGTTCAATTTGAGACATCGTGCACCGGCGGCATTTATAGCTCAGATAATTAGGAGAACAAAGTAAGAAAATATAAGACTGACTTTTCTTTGTAAGAGCTTTTTAGGTTCAAATCTATTGGTTTTTTTTTGGATTCGAATAGTCTCGAATAATTAGGAAAGAGAGGGGTTGGATGAGAGGGGATCTCGCTAACAGTTCTGCGCAAGCAGGAAACAACAACGGTTTAAGACTTCAAAAAAATAGAGTTACCTATTTTAAAAAAATTGCGACATGGGGGTTTTTCGCAATTTTAACGTCTTGCGGAGTTAAGTCGAATCAGTCGCCTTCTTTGCAGGATTTAGCAAACAGCAAAGTTCCTTCTTCGGTAGATGCTGATAGAATTTTTGAAACGGATGACGGTGATGAGCTTCGTGTTGTCAGTCGAGCTGTTTTTGAACAACTTGTTTCAGCAGGTCAAATTAAGAAGTTAAAATTGTCGAACAGTGAGCCTAATCAATTACTCATCGCTTTGCCAAAAAAAATGATGGGCAAGAAACACTACTTCGGCGCAGTCATCACAAAAACAGATGACCAATCTAATGAACAATACGGTGGCTTGAAACTTACCGATCTTCCTCCTTTGCATGTTTATCCCCGAATTGTAAAAAATCAAAAAGGTGAAAGCGCTCTCGTTTTAGTCGGGTGTTCTCAAAATTGTAAACCTGACGAAAAGGGCAATGAAGAAATCTCTGCATTTCCCATTTCTGGTGAAGATGCAGATAAGGTTTATGTTGATTTTTCAAAAATCGGCAGCGACCTTAACCTTGTTGAAATCTTTGATCCTTATGGTCAGTATCTTCACTTGAGGGGAATTTCTTCCAAAACAGTTGAGGTCAGTTATACGGCTTCGACTCTTCAGTTTGACGTGGAAGCCCTTATGGAAGAAATGCCTGTGAATTTTGAAATTGCAAAACTTTTAGGGATGCCTAATTTGCAGAAAGTTCAAAAATCTGGAAAAGCAAAGCAAGTTAAGTTCACATCTCGCTGGTATTTGAAGAGAAGTTTTAAAGATAATAATTTCCAACCGCAAATTCCAACGGATGGAGTAGGGTACTTTTTAACAGATCGTTTTCAAACTCCTCATATCATTAAGCATCCTTATGTCGGAAAAAATGGAAAATTGTTAAACGTTCATTACTTCATCAAGAATGTTCCAGAAGAATTTAAAGCAAGCTTTCAGCAAGCTTTTGAAGATTGGAATGATCTCTTTCAAGATAAGTTAGGAGTGCGTTTGTTGACGTACGAATTTGTGAATGCAGGCGATCCTCTTGCTGACAATCTTGTTCCCGGTGATGTGCGCATTCACGTTCTTGAATGGGATTTGTTAAACAGAGCTCCTTATGGTGGTCTTGGGCCTTCGATTGCGGATCAAGAGACAGGATCGATTCTTTCGTCCAACGTTTTAATTCAAGGTCCGGCTGTTGTTGAAATCTACAGCAAATGGTTTCAGGTCAATCGAGAAGCTCAGGCTTTAGAAGATTCTGGTCTATCCGATCGCGCAGCAGAAGTTCTTCGTGAAGGAAGAAATGAGGCTTTTGAAGAACTCAATGCTCTTCAAAATGGACCGCGCTTCCAATTGGCTCTCAACGGAAAATATCTTTTTAGAGTCAATGCTCAGGATCCTCGTTTACAGGATAAAGTTGCTTCTAAACTTGATTTTGAATTAGTCCCTGCAGATCTGACTTACGAAGAATATATGTTTGGATATTTTCGAGAAATGGTTGCTCATGAATTGGGACACAATTTGGGTCTTCGTCACAACTTCAGAGGGAACCTCTTTGCTTCTGCTGGTTTAGAAGTGGGTCGTCAGTCAGCATCTATCATGGAATACCTTGGTCGAGCCTATAGACATAAAGATCGTATTTCTGAATACGATCATATGGCGATCAACTACGGCTACAAATTTGTAGAACCTGCTCGTCGCGATATGTTTTGCACAGATGAAAACGTTTACGATCCCGCTCGTCATAGAGGATCAGCAGAATGTTCTCGTGATGATGCAGAAAATGATCCCTTTACTTTCTTCTTGCGAAGATTTGTGAGAGTGCGCGATCTCTACACAGGGTTTGGTACAGCAGAAGCACCTGTATGGACAAAAGACGACATCATGCCTCACTTTGCAAAATATGCTGACGGAGTGCTGTCTTACGGAGAATCCGCTCAAAGAAGTATGGAATCATGGATTCGCTTTTTTGCTCTTCCTGGAAGACCGCAAAAAGATGTTGCGTCGGTGAAGCAGTTTGTTGTGAGTTCTCTTGAAAAGGTTGCGTGCGAGGCGGGAGTTGAGGAAACTCTAAAGCAAACAAAGGGTCCTGAGGCAGCTCAGGTTGCTCTAGATAATTTGAAAGAATTTCGTCGGCAGGTTCAAAATAGGGTGAAATTGTTTTTAGGAGAGAGTTATTCTTCGCAAATCAGGTGTGTTCAGTCTGTTGTTCCTGTTCCTTTGCAGGAAGATCCTGATGACCCGAATTTTATTGCTCATAGTTTGTAAATAGTAAGCAAGTAGTAAGTAAGTTGTAAGCCTCTGCTCAAATGAGTGGGGGCTTTTTTATTTTTTAAGCCTCTTGGGTTTGTAAAAACTCGACTCTATACTAAAAGTCGTTGTGGATTATCGCCTTGTAATAGTTATTGTTTGCTCGCTTTTAAGTTTTGTTTTTTCTGCAGCAGAGACCGCCCTGACAACTTTAGGGCGCTTGTCAACAGACCGTTTACTTACTCAAGAAAAAAAATGGAAAAGAATTCTTAAAATCTGGGTTTTTCAGCCTGAAAGAATTCTCATTATGATTCTTGTAGGAAATAACGTTGCAAACATTATAGCCAGCTCTTTAATGACTTTGTGGGCGGAGGATTTTTACACTGGGTATTTCCCTTACGTAATTGGAATTTTTACCTTTCTCACGATTTTTCTCGCTGAGGTTTTACCCAAAATTTTTGCGCGTCAATTTGCTGAAGAGCTAGCTCCTTATGCGTTGAGTTTTTTGTATTACGCCTCTAAGCCTTTGTACCCTCTGACGTGGCTTCTTGAAAATTCAAGTCGTTTTGCGATCTGGGCTTTGGGTCTTGATCTTTCAAAATCTGTGTATCGTCCCTTTAGCGAGGAAGAGGTGACTCAGACGATTGAAATGGCCACGATTCAGGGTGGCTTAGATCCGGAAACGGGTGAAGCTTTGTCTGCTCTCATGGAGTTTCCCGACTTAAGAGCTCGAGATGTTATGACTCCTCGAGCAAAAATCAAAGCTCTTCATGTAGGAATGTCTCTGGATGAAGTTTTACGCTTTATCGCACAAAATGCTTTTTCAAGATATCCGGTTTATCAAGAAAGCTTAGACAGTGTGATTGGTATTATTCACGTGAAAGATTTGATGAGTTCTTTGCAGCGTGGAGGAATGGTAGGAAGTTGGACGCGTGCTGTTCGTAGACCATATTTCGTATCTGAGCTTGCTTTACTCGGTGAAATTTTACGTGACATGAAACGTTGGGGAAGTCACATGGCAGTTGTGCGCAATGAGACGGGCGTAGTGACGGGAGTTCTTACTCTTGAAGATTTAATTGAAGAGATTGTGGGAGATATTCGTGATGAACATGATGACCCAAGTGAGGCAGGTCATGAGGGTCCTATTGGTGGACCCAAGGTTATTTCAGGCGAGATGACGATTGTTGATTTCAATGAGCGTTTTTCTGGAATGATTCCGATTAGCGAAAGTTATTCCACTTTAAACGGATATTTTCTTCGAAAATGTGGAGGAGCTTTACCCGTAGTTGGGACTCTTATCTTCGATGAAGATTTTACGTTTAAAATTATAAAAATTAGTGACCATGGGATTCCTTCTTTTGAAGTCTTAGACGTTCGTTCCTCTGGAGAATCTAATTCTTGAATTTTTAAAAAATTCGTATGAGTTCCGCTAGTCTTTTAGAGGCTCCTTTTTGGTCTAAAAGTTTTGATTGAACGTTAAGAGCCGCTTGTTGTTTTGATTTTTTAAATTCAGGATTAGATGTCCATTTTTTTAAAAAATCAGCAAGTTCGTTTTCATCTTTTATCGGAGTCAGTGCTCCTAGAGAAACAAAGTCAGGTGCTTCGGGCTGTTTTTTAAGATCATTTCCACAAAGAGTGGGTATGCCCCAAGCAAGAGGCTCAACTATGTTGTGGAGGCCTGTTCTAAATCCGCCTCCTACAAAAGCAAGATCAAAATTTTTATAAGATTCAAGGAGTATTCCTTCTTTGAGAATTATTTTTTTTGGAAAAAATCCTGAAAGAGAAAGAACTTCTTTTGGATCGTGAATATCGTGAGGAATGACATAAAGATCAAAGTCATAGAGCGATGAATTTTTTTGAAGAGCTTTGTGCCAAACAAAGGCATCTTCTTTCCAGGCAGAGGCAAGAATTATTTTTGTCTTGTTATTTTTTTCAAAAGATTCTTTAAGAGGATGGTCTTTGTCTTTTGCGTTTTCTATGCGATTCAAAATTCGATCAATTCGAGGACTTCCCACAAAAACAGTTGAGCTTTCAGGAAGAGGATTTTTCATTTTATCGCGACGAAGGGCAATGGTTTTGACAATTGGTTTGAGGAGCTTTTCTCGACTCCATTTTGCACTTTCTTCTTTATGCGGAATCCAGATGGCTCCTTTTTCAAGGTATTTTTGAGCAAGGGTTAAAAGAACGGGCCAGGTATCGGATTGGCTTAGGATTAAAAGCTCAGGACGAAGAGTTTTAAAAAATGTTTTTACCTGCGAGAGTGTATCAGGTGGAAGGGGGCCCGCGTAACGAAGTGGATAGGTATTCTGAATTTTCAAAAGAAAGGCTTCGGCGGAGGGTGAGGAGCTGGTCACAATTAAACGGTCAAAAGAGTAGTGGGCAAGTTTTAAAAGATCTTCATTAAGAAAAAAGCTTGCTAGATCTTCTAGCTCTCCAACGCTCGCGCCATGAATCCATAGCGCAGGAGTTGCATTGGAAGAGTCTTTTAAAAAATCTTTCCATCTTTTACGGTAATCAAGGCCAAGAGTGATTTTATGAGTTGCAAAAATATTTAAAGAAAAAAACTCAAGAATTTTGTAAAGAAAACTAAAAAAAATACAACTCAAGCCAATATTTCCTTTAAAGCATAGAGGACTTTATCAGGAGTGATTTCTTTCATACAAGCATGAAAGCGGGGGCCGTCAAAGAGACAGTTACCATCGCCATGCTTAGTGCACGGTCTACAGTGAAGGGGAACGGATAATTCTTTTGAGCGAGGATTCCAAGGTGAAAAGCCAAACCCAGGAACAATGGGTCCTGCCAATGTCACAACGGGGCAGTTTGCTGCTTCGGCAATGTGCTGCCATGCGGAGTTACTGCAAATACAAGCGTCATGTTCTGAGGCAATTCGTGAGAGATCGGTTAGAGGTAGGTTGCCCAGACGATTTTTGAGACGAGAAGCAAGTTTTTCGCTCAGATTATCCAAAAGATCTTGGGGAAAGACATTTTGACCGCCAACAAGCGTGAAGTCGTGTTCAGGGAAGGTGTTGGCAGCTTTGAGAATAAAGGTCTCCCAGTGTTGGACCGTCCACTTTTTTTTCCAGTGTTGGCTATCAGGAGCTAAAAGTATTTTTTTTACCTCTAAGTTTTTTTCGACAATTTGCAGTTGTGGTTGAAAGTTTTGGGGCAACTTTAAAATACTTTGATGCTCCATGTATATGAGGCGAAAGGGGAGGAGATCTTTTTTAAGTTTGACAGAAAGCCAACGTAGAAAGGATTTTTTTGGGGTTTTAAAGGATTTGTATTTTATTTTATTTTTTAGACAAAAAAACCAAAGAGCAGCTTTTGTAAAAAAAGATTTCTGAACTCCGTGTAAGTCATAAATCACTATTTCATTGAATTTAGAATGTTCGTATTCTTTTTGAATTCGTTTAAAAGTCTGTAGGAAAAACGAAAAAGAGCTGCCTTCTAGTCCCCAAACTTGAGAGGGGCGAGATTTAAAAGAGTGGATGATGTCTTCCACTTTCTTGTGGGTGATGAAAAGGGACTTTCCTTGCGGAAAAGAATATTTTAATTTTTCGCAAAAAGCTGAACAAAGAACAACGTCTCCAAGGCTTGAAAAGCGCAAAATTACATGAAGCGATTGCTTCTCGGTAAATGGCTTGGAGTGAATATTTCCTTTCACAATATTCACACTCTCTCGAAAACGGTGTTTAATCAATGTGTGGCCATATGGTTTAAAAAAGGAAGTCTTGAAGACTTTACAAAAAGATCAGAAAAAACAGCTTTTGAATGGCTGGGAATGAAATTTACTGAGATCGGAGAGGATTACCTCAAGGGTACTTTAACGGTTGATCATAGAACCATTCAGCCTATGAGGATCCTTAATGGCGGACTGAGTGTTATGCTCGCAGAAAGTCTTTGTAGTGCCGCCGCTAATTTTTGTGTCGATCAATCCCAATATGCGGCCTTGGGCCTTGAGATTAATGCTAATCATTTACGAGTTGCTCCCGAAGGTAAAACCGTTGTGGGAACAGCGAGGCCTATCCACATAGGACGCTCTACTCAGGTTTGGGAAACTCGACTTGAGGTTGATGGGGAATTGATTTGTATTTCGAGGATGACTCTTGCAGTTGTGACTCTTGAAAAATTACAAAAATCTAAAAGTCATAAATAAGTTTTCTAAAAAGGGGTGAGGCGATGTCTTTTGAAAATGCAGAAAAAAAAATTGAAATTACGTTTAAACAAGGTTCAAAGTCCTTAAAGATTCTTCCAAAATCCTTTTGGGATTCTCTCGCCGCAAAAGCAAAAGTTCGCATTTTGAGTTCAGTGAACTCGCCGCTTTGTGACAGTTATTTACTGTCAGAATCTTCTCTTTTTGTTTTTCCTCAGAAATTGCTTCTTATCACCTCTGGTCAGCAGACCCTTGTCCCAGTTGTAGAACATATTCTTTCAAGTTTTAAAATAGATGATCTAGATAGTTTCTTTTATGAGGTCAAAGGATCTTCTTATGAAAATTCTTTCATGAAGGAAGTTCTTTCCCTATCATCTTTTATACCCGGTACTTTAATTAATCTTGGTGAAAAAACATCTCATCAGGTCTCTGTTTTTTATATGGAGCGGCCTGCTACTCTATTAAAAAATTCAGAGGCTACCTTCGAGATTTTAATGCACCAGCTTGATTCGCGTTTTCAGGAGGTTTTTTCTTTAGACAAAGCTAGTGCTCGAAAAGCAATTTCAGAAAATCCAGGCTTTAAAGTTTTTTTTGAATCATTCGATGTTCAAGATTTTAGCTTTCAACCTTTTGGTTATTCTTTAAATTCTATTAAGGGTGATAAATATTTTACTCTTCACGTTTCTCCTCGTGAAAGAGCTTCGTTTGCCAGTATTGAAACAAACTTCACTGATTTTGGAGCTGATAAGCTTTTGGAAGCTTCATTTTCGTTATTCAGGCCTCAGAGTCTTCAGTTAGTGGCTTATTCTCCCCACAAAGAATTTAATTTTCCAATAAGCGAAAGTTTTAAGTTAAAGTCTCAAGCTCGTAAACGCTTAGGTAACGGCTTTTCTCTCCAATTTTTTGATTTTCAACCTTTGAAGGAAGAAAGTTTTTTAGAGGAAATTCAACTCTCAAAAATATTCGCTTATAAAATTTCAGAAGAAATACCTTTAAAAACTCTTGAAGAAACTAAAATCGAAACTCCTGCATTAGCTCAGAAAGATGAAGTATCTTCAGAAACTCTTTCTGTTTTTGGTGAAATGTTTGCACATGTGCCACTTTTTGTTCATCCAAATCCTTTTCGAGTTTTGATCGTAGGAGATACTCGCTTGTCGATCACTCATGAAGTTTTGAAACATGATTCAGTACAAGAGTGCGTACTTGTACAAGCTAATGAGTCTTTGTTCGAAGAAAACATGTTAAAGTTTTCTGATATCGAAAAGTCTTTTCAGGATTCACGGTTAACTTTAAAGTTTCAGGATGTAAGTCAATTTATTCAAGAGCCTGAACATCAGTTTGATGTCATTTTATTAAGTGAAGAAACAAGTGTTCGTAGAGAAGAGGAGTTCTTTCTTAAATTAAAAGAACTTTTGGCTCCTGGAGGTGTAGTCGTTTGTGACGCTCTTTGTCCCCTTACTCAATCAGATGAGCAAAAATTTTTAAAAGCAGATTTGATGAATTGTTTTTCAAAAGTATTTTTTTACACTTCTATGGACTTTTCTCAAAAGAAACCACTTCAAACTTTTGTCTATGCGAGTGATAACTATCACCCAGTTGAAGAGTTTGATCGAGAAAAAGCCTTAAAATCAAAGATTAACTTTTACTACTACAATAGCGAAATTCATTACGCTTCTTTTTTCTTACCTGCATTTATACGTAAAAATTTATCATCACCCAAAGCTGCAGAACCCATGAAAAAGACTTCTTCAGTGGACTTCTCCGTCTAAGATGGGGCTTTCATTTGAAGTTCGGTGTGTCCAATGCCACCATTCCTTGGCAAGGGAAGAGAATCCATACTGATTCATCAGTTGTTTAAGTTGGCTTCGTCTGAGGTTGATTGTGTTTCCCAAGTCAGCAAAATGTGCTGAACTTTGCGAAAAAGTATCGAATTGTGTTCCCATGTTTAGATCTTTCCAGTCACTAAAAGACTCCTCATAAAACTGAAGTTCCAAATCAACTGTGCTGCCTCTGCTATGATTTGAAAGGGGAGAGAGATATCCGAATGAGAGTAGATTTTGAGTTTTCAGAATCCCTTTTTCAAAAAGTTGAGGGTCTTGAAAGGTGTTTTTTTGAAAATCACTTAAGTCATCATATGAAAGTCTTTTGTCATCGATTTCCTTTGCCCATCGAAGCATATCAAGTGTTGCGCGATGAGGTCTCCAGCAATCTCTCAAAACAATTCTATAAGCAGGACTTTGTTTTTTGAGCACGTCATTGATTCGAACGATGGCCTGCGCAGCACCTTCTTTGAGGTAACAGATGTTTTTGACGTATCCACTAATTTTTTTCTCTGCAAAATTAAGGTTTGTTGAATATGCCATCTTTACTTGAATGCTTGGGTCGAGTGTTTCTACGTTGACGAGTCCAGCAACTGGGGAATCTGAAGCTCTAGCTTGAGGAAGAAAACTATTTGAGTTTTTGAAGATAATAAGAACCAAGATAAAAAGAGAAAAATAAAAAAAGCTGCTAGAAAGTTTTGGGTTATTCACCCAAGCTTTTCTTGCAGCTTTTAAGTCATTTAGAAATTTAAATTATCTTAATAACGATAGTTATCGGGCTTGTAGGGTCCTTCAACCTTCATATCAAGGTACTCGGCTTGCTCCTTGGTTAACTGAGTCAGCTTAGCTCCTAATTTATCGAGGTGCAGACGTGCAACTTTTTCATCTAAGTGTTTTGGAAGCACGTACACTTCGTTTTTATAGTTTTTAGCGTTTTGCCAAAGTTCAATTTGTGCAATCACTTGGTTTGTGAAAGAAGCGCTCATCACAAAGCTTGGGTGTCCACTTGCACAACCAAGATTTACGAGGCGTCCTTCTGCAAGAATGGTGATGGTCTTACCATTTGGCCAAGTGATTTGATCAACTTGTGGTTTGATATTTGTTCTTTTGAGTTTTTTGTCTTCAAAAAGATTGTTTACTTGGATTTCGCTATCAAAGTGACCAATGTTGCAAACAATTGATTGATGCTTCATCTGATCCATATGAGCGCGAGTGATGACATCTTTGTTGCCAGTAGCTGTGACAAAAATATCGCCGTATTTGCACGCATCATCCATAGACACAACTTTGTAGCCTTCAAGGGCTGCTTGAAGCGCATTGATAGGGTCAATTTCTGTGACTTCAACATACGCGCCAAGTCCTTTAGCAGCTTGAACACAACCTTTACCCACATCGCCATACCCACACACGATGACTTTTTTACCTGCAATCATCACATCCGTTGCGCGCTTAACGGCATCGATAAAGCTTTCACGACAGCCGTAGAGGTTATCGAACTTACTTTTTGTACAGGAATCATTCACGTTGAAAGCAGGAATCTTGAGGGTTCCCTCTTTCATTCGGCGATAAAGTCTTCTTACGCCTGTTGTGGTTTCTTCTGAAAGCCCGCGCACATTTTTAAGCATCTCGGGATATTTGTCGTGAATGAGGTTTGTAAGATCTCCACCATCATCCAAGATCATATTGAGTTCCCCACCATCGGGCCATTTGATTGTTTGCTCAATACACCAATCGTATTCTTCGAGGGTTTCACCCTTCCATGCAAAAACGGGAATTCCTTTTGCAGCAATTGCAGCAGCAGCATGATCTTGAGTTGAAAAAATATTACAAGAGCTCCAGCGTACTTCTGCACCTAATTCAACAAGTGTTTCGATCAACACGGCTGTTTGAATTGTCATATGCAAGCAACCCGCAATGCGTGCGCCTTTAAGTGGATTTTTTCCTTTGTACTCTTCGCGAAGCGCCATAAGGCCTGGCATTTCAGTTTCAGCGATTTGAATTTCTTTGCGTCCCCATTCAGCCAAGGAAATATCTTTTACTTTAAAGTCTTGTTTTTTATTTGCAGCAATAGTTTCAAGCATGAAATCATCTTAAACGCCTTTTTGAATGTGGTCAGTTAAGTTTTAATGTTTTTTGAAAGAATTTTAGCTTACCAAGCTCGTAAGTATTGTTTGGGCGTAGGAATTTTTGCTTCGAGCTTGTGAGCAGCAAGTCTTGGCCAGTAGGCTTCACGCAAAAATTCACGAGCTAAAAATATGAGGTCTGCTTTTTCTTCTTGAAGAATGCTTTCGGCTTGGAGTGGTTCGCTAATCATCCCAACGGCGCCTGTTGGAATAGCGATAACGTTACGAATTTTTTCAGCAAAGGGAACTTGGTAGTTAGGTTCCACTTTTATTTTTTGAAGGGGGCTAAGGCCACCAGAGGAAACATCTATCAAATCTACGCCTATTTCTTTGAGCTTTTTACAAAGAGCAATGCTTTGATCAAGGTCCCATCCTCCCTCAACCCAGTCAGTTGCTGAAATTCGTACAAAAAGGGCGCGATCTTGAGGCCAAATATTTCGAACTTTTGAGGTGATTTCTAACAAAAAGCGAATACGATTTTCAAAATTTCCTCCGTATTCGTCAGTTCGGAGATTTGAAAGGGGAGAAAGAAATTCGTGAGCAAGGTAACCGTGTGCCGAGTGAATTTCGATCACATCGAAATTTGCTTTGAGGGCTCTTTGTGCTGAATTCACAAAGCTTTCTTGAAGTTTTTGAATTTCGCTTTTGCTCAGTTCAAGGGGAACGGGGCTTTCCTCATCATAGGAAAGTGCGGAGGGAGCAACGGGTGTCCAGCCACCTTTATCACTCTTTACGATTTTGTTTTTTTCTGACTCCCAAGGTTTTGCCGTGGAGCCTTTGCGTCCTGCATGCGCAAGCTGAATTCCCGCAAGGGATCCTTGTTCTTGGATGAATTCAACAATAGGCTTCCAAGCTTCAAGTTGAGTTTCATTCCAAAGACCCGTGCAACCAGGACTTATCCTTCCTTCAGGCGTAACTCCAGAGGCTTCGGCGATGACAAGTCCCGCGCCGCCCACGGCTCGGCTTCCCAAGTGAACAAGATGCCAGTTGTTGGGAACTCCCTCTGTGGCGGAGTACTGGCACATGGGAGAAACAACAATACGATTTTTAAAAAATGTTTTTCTTAAAGTTATGGGCTCAAAAAGCTTCGCCATTCTTACTTCAGTATTCTTAGCTTTGATTTCTTACAATGTTTTATGGGGTAAACTTTCGTGGCGTCCTGCGGGAGTGACGAGAACGTAATTTAATTTACGTTGTAGCTCACGAACGTTGGCGGCTCCAGCGTAAGTTAACCCACTTCGGAGACCTCCCACGATGTCTGCAACGATTTTATCTTCGTCTTCTCGATAAGGAACGTTGGTTGCAACTCCCTCGGCTGTTTTCCACTCGGTCATTTCACCAATGAAATCTTCTTGGGCTTCGCGACTTGCCATGCCTCGGTATTGTTTAACTTTTTTTCCATCCACACTGATAGGGTTGCCAGGTGTGGAGCTGGTTCCGGCAAGCATGCCGCCAATCATGACAAAGTCTGCGCCAAAAGCGAGAGCTTTCACGATGTCACCCGCAAAACGAATTCCACCATCGGCGACAATGGATCGATCAACTTTTGCACATTCTTTCACAGAAGTCAGAGTGGGAATTCCAAAGCCAGTCTTAATTCGAGTGGTACAAACACTACCGCCGCCGATTCCAACTTTAATAAGATCTGCGCCACAAGATGCAAGATAGTCTGCACCCGCATAGGTTGCGACATTTCCAGCAAGAATGCAGGCATTGTCCTTGAGAAGTTCACGAAGATTTTTAATCGTGCGTCCCACATACCGAGCGTGAGCGTGAGCTACATCGAGGCAAAAGTATTCTGCGCCGGCATCGCGAAGAGCTGCGGCTCTTTCAATATCTTTCGGACCGCATCCAATACTGACAAAAGCACGGTGCTTACATTTCTTAAACATTTCTACGTTTTCTTCGATGGAGCAAAAGCGGTGGAGAGCCCCCATGCCGCCTTTTTCTCCAATGAAGTTAGCCATTTTATCTTCAGTGATCGTGTCCATGTTTGACGTGATTACTGGTAGTTTAAGGCTAAATTTTCCGAGTCTATCCGTGACAGAAACATCAACGTGTTTTCGAGACTCGTAGTGATTGTAACTTGGAACTAACAAGACATCATCAAAGGTAAAAGAAGTTTCCATAGGAATTCCTTAAACCTAAAGGAATTGAGTCTTTGAGTCTAGTTCTTAGGTCTAGATGTTAAAGTCGTAATCACGCACTGTTTTACGGCCGTTTGCTTTTGCACGTGCAGCTGCTTGTTGAATTTGTGAGTGAATAACTTGACTGAGGGCTTCAAGAGCGCCACTTGCAGTGTTACATCCTGCTTTTTTGAGAGCGGCTTTTGCTTTGCTTGCAATCACGAGCATTTCTCCGCCTTTAGATTTTGAACTTTTTTTTGAGCCTTTTGCTTTTTTTGCCATTGAAAAATCTCCTCAGAGTTAAATTTAATCAATGTTTTTTAATTTACAAGTTCAGGACCTTCTAAAAAAAATTAAGAGTAATTAAAGCTAATACTGATGCGTTCTTCTTTTCCGGTGTTTGCTTCCACTTCGTGGCGAAGCCAGCTTTCAAATAAAATCACGTGTCCGGCTTGGGGTTTATAACGAGCAAAAGATGCGGAATTAAATTTATCTTTGCGCACGGGGGAAGCCATCATTTTTGAAAGTCTAGGATCTTCAAATTTTATAACGCCACTGCCTTTTGGAACAGTGACGTAAAATGTACCGCTGATGACTGATAAGGGGTGAAGATGAAGTGAGTGAGTGGCTTTGGGGGGCATGATGTTGAGCCAGCAGCTTTGCATTGTAAGCTTTTGTGTAGATCTCTTTTCATTTGAAAAACCAAGACCTTTTGCAAATTTTTGAACGTGTTTGTCGAGGTGCTTTTTTAACTCAATAAACGTCGAATTTATTTCATGGAGATTCGAAAAAGAGGAGTAGCTAGTGTATCCGTTTGCATAGTTCGTTTCGGACCAGCTTTGCCCACCTTTGTCCTGTTCAAAAATTTTGAGAGAATCCCCTTTGAGGTTTTGGAGAAGCTTTTTAAGCGCTTTTGAGTCTTTCAAAAGGCGTTCCTCAAAGATGAAAGTGGGAAAATAAGATTTGATCGACATACAACTTGATATACGATTCTTAGCGATGCTTTTCACGCACGAATTTAAAACATCTATTCTTTCCGAGCATGTAGACCTTTACGGGCATGTGAATAATGCCCAGTATTTGCAGATACTTGAGACGGCTCGATGGGATTGGATAGAGAAATTTGGAGGAACCCGTGATTTAGTTCAAAATCTGGGCGTTGGTCCGATTGTTCTTGAAATCAATATTCAGTTTTTAAGGGAGCTTAAAGCAGCAGAAGAAATTCTCATTAAATCAAAGCGCGAGGTAAAAGTAGGCCGTATCTTCACGCAAGAGCAAGAAATTATAAACTCACTAGGTGAGTGTGCCTGTAAGGCAATTTTTAAGATGGGTTTTTTAAATCTCCAAACAAGACGACTTGTTGAACCACCCTTTGAATGGCGAGAGATTTTGGAAGAAAGATTAGTGGCAAGTAAAACATGAAAAAATGGGTGCTTAAAAAACCTGCTCTTCGTCGATTTGAAAGTGGCCATCCTTGGGTGTTTTCGAATGAAGTAGAAAGCGTCAAGGGAATTGATAAAGGAGAAATCGTTGATCTATATGATTTTTCGGGGCGTTTCTTAGCCAGAGGATTTGGAAACCCTTCAAGCCTCATAGCCTTTCGAATTCTAGAAAAATCACAACGAGAAATAAATCTCAGTTGGCTTGTTCAGAAAATTTTGGAGAGACGTTCTTTGCGTGAAAAATTAGGTTTAAGAGGAAGTCGTCGACTTTTGCATGGTGAAGTGGATGGAACTCCTGGACTTGTCTTAGATGAATTTTTTTCGGAGTCAAAAGTGTATTGGGTTTTTCATATCCATTCTGCGGGGATGGAGCGTCTTTTTGAACAGTTCACCTTGAGCCAATTAAAAGAGCAGCTGCAAGAAATTCCTAAGCTTCAATCTTTGATTGTACGAAGAGATTCTCGATCGCGTGAGCTAGAGGGATTGAATTTATTAGACGTAGAACAAGTTGGATCGCTTGATGCGGATGTGAAAATAGATGTCGATCAAGGAGAGGTTGTTCAATTCAAAGTAAATTTTAAAGAAGGTCAAAAGGGTGGGTTTTTTCTTGATCAACGAAAAAATGTCGAATGGCTTCGAAATTTTTTGAAGCATTATCGCTTTGAAAATTCTTCTCCTGAGATTTTAGATGCTTTTTGTTATTGCGGACAGTGGGGTTTGGGGGCGGCTCGAGAAATTCAGAGTTTAAACTTAAAACCACGAGTGACTTTTGCAGATGCCTCTGAGAGTGCGCTCGATTCTGCAATCCAAAATGCTTCGCAATATAATATTGAAGCAGATAAATTTAAAATGGACTTGGTAGAGGCGGATTGGCAATGGTCCAATAAATTTGACGTTGTGATTTGTGATCCCGCGGCTTTGATTAAATCTAAAAAACATTATTTTGCCGGCCGTAGAGCTTATCTTAAGGTTTTCACTCGTAGTTTAAAGGCCCTTAAAAAAAAGGGAGTTTTTGTCTTTTCGTCTTGTTCTTTTCATTTAAGTAAAACAGATCTGGTGGAAATTTTAAAGGAAGCACAAAGACCTTTGGGACTTCAATTAAGGATACTCCATGAGTTCTCGCTTCCTCCAGATCATCTGAGATCGCCAGATTTTCCTGAGGGAGATTATCTGAAGGGCTTGATAGGTGTCTTAGAATAGCTTCATACTAGAGGGAAAAGTGAAAAATAAATTTTTTAAGTTAAGATTCTTTTTGAAACTAGCGGTCCTTTTGGGGTTAGGAGCTTGTGCAACCAAATCAAAACCCATTGTTCAAAAAGATAATGGTCAGTTAGCTTTTCGTGCAACTTTTGGTTCTTGTAACCGTGAAGATCAAGATCAAAGTTATTGGAATAAGATTCTCGAAAAAAATCCAAATGTTTGGATTTGGTTGGGTGACGCAATTTATGCCGACACAAAAGATCTTGATCTTTTTAAATCTAAGTATCAAAAGCTCCTGACAAATCCTCACTATTCAAAATTTAGCTCTCAGGTTCAGATCACGGGCACGTGGGACGATCATGATTTTGGTGAAAATGATGCAGGCTCTGAATATTTGCTTAAAGACCAAAGTCGAGAATTGTTCTGGGACTTTATGGGTTTTCCAGCTTCAAGCTCTTTCAGAAATCAAAAGGGAATTTATCGTAGTGAGACCTGGTCGGTCGTAGGTCAAAGAGTAAAATTAATTATTTTAGATGAAAGAACTTTTAGAGATCCTTTGAAGAAAGAAGGTGGATCTTATGAAGAAACAGATGGTGACATGTTGGGCGCTGATCAGTGGGTGTGGCTTGAAAAAGAACTCAAAGAATCCGACGATTTTTCTTTGTTGCTCATTGCTTCCGGAACTCAATTTTTAAATGATCGTCATTCTTTTGAAAAATGGTCAAATTTCCCTAAATCACGTGAGAGATTAATGAATCTTTTAAAAGAGAGTCGAATCCCATCAAAGATTATTTTAAGTGGAGACCGTCATTTTGCAGAATTTGCAAAAACTGATTTAAGCTCAGGAAATTTACTATACGAACTTACCTCGAGTGGTCTTACACATTCTTATAGAGGAGCAGTTGAGTACAATCCGTATAGAACAGGTAATCTGTGGAACAAAACTAACTTTGGGGTTTTGGATTTTTTGATGAGAGGTCAGGAACTCTTTTTGAATGCTTATGTTGTTGATATGGAAAGTGGAGAAAGGGTTGTGGACCTTGAGTTGCCTCTTCCGCAAGCTCCTTCAAATCTTGAAGAAAAGAGTCTCTAAATGCTTGAAGCGATGAATGATCTTAAAAATGAAATGAAAGAGGTGGTTAATCCACTCAATGTTGGAAAAAAAATTGCCTCTCCTTGGCAAGATTTTTGGAACTTTGAGGTCGTTACAACCTCGGCGGGGGATCAAGTCACCGTCGGAACTATCGTTGTGGCGCTTGTTTGTTTGGTTCTTGGAATTGCGATTGCTAAATGGCTTAGTAAAAGAGTCACTCAAAGAATTTTTCGTCGTTTTCAGATGACGCCTTCTTCTCAGCATCTCTGGTCTTCAGTGAGTTTTTATACTTTAAGTTTATTTGTTACTCTTGTTGTTTTGAAAATAGCCCACGTGCCGCTCACTATTTTTACACTCATCGGAGGCGCTTTAGCGTTGGGGGTAGGCTTTGGAAGTCAAAATCTCGTCAATAATTTCATGAGTGGATTGATGTTTTTATTTGAGGCTCCTGTAAAAGTTGGGGAGTTCATAGAAATTGATAATTTTTTTGGTCGTGTGATGGATGTGGGAATGAGAGCAACACAAATAGAGATTGGAATGTCGAGAAAGGTTATTATCCCCAATAGCTTTTTACTCGAAAAAGCGGTTGTGAACTGGGGCAAGCCAGGTAGTCCTCTTTACGTTTCAACTCTTGTGAATGTTCATTTTGATACAAATTTAAAAATGCTCGAAACACTTTTGCGCGAGAACATCAAAGATATTCCTCAATCTGTTGAGGATCTTCCCTTGCTGCTGCAATTAAGAGGGTTCGATGATTCTTCTTTAAGGCTTGAAATCAAATATCCCATCCGATTTTATAGTCCTGCAGATCGAGAAGTTTTGGCCTCTTGTCTTAGAATGAAAATCGAAGAACTCTTTAAACGAGAAAAGATTTCTATGCCTACTGCGCAATGGATTGTGCAGAGGGGAACTTCACCTGCTCAAGAATAGATGACCATGTTATATCGAGCGAAAATTCCTCTGGAATTCCGAGTTTTTGGTAAGCAGCGCATTTTGAAAAGTTTAGTTTTTGTGCTACTAATGCGATTCCCTTTTTGTAGCTTGGACTAAGAGGGGCAAAGTAGAGTTCGTCTCCAATGATGGGGTGGCTGTGTTGAGCCATTTCAAATCGCAGTTGATGTGAGCGGCCAGTAAGAGGATTGAGTTCCCACTGATGGATCGTATAAAATTGTATTTTTTGAGAGCCCTTATAAAAAGAATGTGTAAGGCAGGGGTCTCCGTGGAGAGAGGTATAACTTCTTTTTTTTCCTCTTAAAATTTTGCTTTTCCATTCAAATTTCTTTTCTTTTTGAATCTCGATTTTTTCGACATCGAAAGGAAGCTTTTCAAAATGTTGAAAATCTACCTCTAAAGAAAGTGCGAGGTAAGTTTTTTGAATTGTTCTTTTTTCAAAATACTGTGAAAGTATGCTTTGCGTTTTTTTGTTTTTTGCAAGAAGGATAAGTCCTGCGACTTCAAAGTCAAGGCGATGTACAGGTAAGAGGCTTTGACTAGTTTTTACTGATAAATGGTCTATGAGATTTGGAAGAGGGTTTTCTTTATGAAAGCGCGAACGGACAGATAAGAGGTTGCTCGGCTTAAAGGTGATGGCAAGATCTTCATTCTCTAAAAGAACTTTTGGGTCTTGAGAATTAAGTATTTCTTTCACTTCTTCAAGTTACGACGAGTTGAGTCGTAACTCCATCGCAAAGGCTCTTAATATTTTAAAGAAGGCTGCTAAGCTAATAATTAAGACAACAAAAAGTTTAAATTGGGGAGTTTAAATTAAAAAGGTCTTGTTCTTCTCTAAATTCAATTTAAAAATAGAATAAGCGGCATCATTTTGTGCCGTTGGGGATGAGGGTTTTAAGAAACCTGAACGGAGGGGTTCGTGTGGGGTTTCTTGAGTAGGCATGAGGGTGCCGTGGGTGACTGCGGCACTCGATGCGCATAGGGTGAAAATTGTGTTCAAACTAAGTCCAGATGAGTTAATGAACATTGCTTTAAAAGAAGCTGAAAAATGCACAGATAAAGTGCGTCCAAATCCTCGAGTGGGTGCGGCTCTTGAATTGCTTAGTGGTGAGGTTATTTCTGGTTTCCATCCGCAGGCAGGGGGGCCACACGCCGAACGAGTTGTTTTAGAAAAATGTCGAATACGTAATCTGAAAACTCAAGGAGCCCGAATGGCTGTGACCCTTGAGCCTTGTTCACACACGGGAAAAACTCCTCCTTGTACAGAAGCTCTAATCCAAGCAGGAATTGCAGAAGTTGTCATTCCTTTTTTAGATCCCAATCCACTTGTGAAGGGAAAGGGGGTTGATTGTTTAAAAAAACAGAACGTTAAAGTTTTCGAGGGGACTCGTCAATCTGAAGCCTTTCTTTTAAATCGTGAATGGTTATGGGCGCAAAAACTTCAAAGACCTTTTGTATTTTTAAAAATGGCCACCAGCTCCAATCATGTATGGAAGAAGAAAGACGGTGATCCATGGATCACAAGTCTTGCAGCGCGAATGCATGCCATGAATCTCAGGGCGAAGATTGATTGCCTGATGACAAGCGGAAAAACTGTGCGTGACGATAATCCGGCTTTAACAGTTCGTCTTGAAAATGGAGATCTCGCGGAGAGGCAGCCGGAGGTTGCAATTTTAACTCGGCAAACACATTTTGCGGTAAAGGGAAAACTTTCAGAACATCCCTCTATGGTGAGTGTTTATGATTGGAAAAGTTTTTCTCAGGGATTGCAGCAGTTTTTTTCACAAAAAAAATATATGAGTACTTTGCTTGAGGCGGGCCCTCGATTGAGTCGCGATTTTTTAATTGAAGGTTGTGTGGATGAGGTTTGGCGTTATGTTCACAAAGACCCTTTGCCTGGAGCTATAGAAAATCTTCTTCCCCTTTTACAAAGAAATTTAACTTTGAATCAAACAATTGTAATTGATGATCAAAATTCATTAGAAATTTGGACACATAAAGAGCGTGATGAAAAAAACTATTTTGCTCGCCTTTGATTTTGATGGAACTTTAGTAGAAAGTCATGAGGAAGTTTTTGCTGCTTTAAAGTTTAGCTGTCAAAAGTTAAAGCTTCCGCTACCCACGGTAGAAGATTTAAGGAATCACTCTGCAAAAGATCTCATAAAAAAGATGCAACTTGGTCCCTTGCAGGTTTTTAAAATGTTACGATTTTCTCGCTCTTATTTAAAAAACTCTTCTCATGATTTAAAGCTTTATGCAGGCATGTCGGATTTGCTTAATTCTCTTGATCAAAAGATTTTTGATTTGCATGTTGTTTCTACAAATTCTCGAGAGAAAATAATTAGAACATTAAAAAGAGAAGGTGTTGAACATTTATTTTCATCGATTCATGGAAGTTTGGGTTTATGGTCTAAAAAAAAGCCCCTTGAAAAGCTTGCTCGCTTGTCTCCGCTTTCTCAAAAACTATACGTGGGAGATGAGGAGCGAGATATTGTTTCGGCTTTTGAAGCGGGTTTTGAAGCGCTCTCTGTGGGTTGGGGTTTTAAAAGTCCAGAGCTTTTGCAAAGCTTTCAGCCTCGTTACTTTGTTCGTCATGTTAAGCAATTCGAAGAGCTTCTGCTGAGTTTTGCATGATTTAATTTGGTTGGATTTAGAGATTTAGTCGTTTATAAAGCGAGCATGAAAAAAATATCCTTCTTATGTTTAATGATTTTTGGACAGGCTTTTTCAGCTACGATACCTGGCCTGGAGGAGATTTTAAGAGAGCCTAGTCTTGCTGAGGTTCAGAGTTTTCCCAGTAAGTGTTCTTTTGGAGATGGCCTCAGTCTCCTTCATCAGACAGAGATCAAATACGACGAAAGAAGGCTTCTCAGCGCAAAAGTGTGTTTAAAAGAAGATATTGATCTTCATTTTTTGATCTCTCTTTTTTTTCTTCCTGAAGATACTCAAAGTCTTTCTCAAACGAAAGAGTTGTTACCTACCCGAGTTTTAAAGACATACAATAATCAAGAATTTTCACTATCAGTGATTTGTTCTTTGAATATAGCGAAGCCTTTCTGTGAAGTTCAGATGAAAGAGTTGGAATTCAATGGTCTTATTCATGAGCCTCGCTTTCAGAGAGTACGTGTAGGTTTTTCTCTTCCACAAAAAAATAATTTTATTAATTTACAACACGATCTAGACCAAGAGCTAACGGGAGATAGTCTTTGGATCAAAATACAAAAAATTGATCAAAGTTCTTTTGCAAAGATTTATTTAACAATTCAAGAATGATTAGGAATTTACTTTTCTTTTTACTTCTGTTTTTTACTTCTGCTGTTGCAGAAGTGCTTGGGACGCCAGAGCTACCATATCCCCCTTTTTCAAAAGGTGTTTATAAAAAATCTGATCTTAGAAGTGCTTCTGATAAGATTAAAAATCTTACTTTTTTAAATGGAGATCTTGTCTTTATTCGTTCGACAAGTGCACAGTCTAAAGCTCTCGAAGAAGTCACTCAGACTCGATGGACACATGTTGGAATTTTGTTTCGTGTTGTTCAGCAAGGAAAAAATTTTAAACTTGTCAGTTCAAAAGAAAAACTAGGAAATTGGTATGTTTTAGAGGCAAACTCACGAGTCCAACTGACTCCCCTTAAGAAGTTTGTTGTTTCAAAGCCTAGTGCGTTTTTTAGACTCAAGAATTCAGTGACAGAGAATCAGGCTTCCCTTCTTTTTCAGGCCGGATTAACTCGTATTGGAAAATTCTATGATTTGTTTTTTCTTTTAAGTCGCGATGGAATTCACAAGGATGAATTTGATTATTGTAGTGAGCTTGTTTGGTATGTTTTTGCAAAAGCTTTACGGTTATCAATTGGGGAAAGGGTATTGATTGAGGATTTGCCGATAAGGGGAAACGAAGCGCAAAAACTTTTAAAAAAACGGTTTGATGAAAAAGCCCCTCTATCCTTTGAAAAATGGAAAAAACAATATGTGATTCCCCCTCAAAGTCTTTTTGAGTCTCCTTTGTTAAGGCGAATAGATTTGTAAGTTTTTTTTTGGAATGTTAAGTCGTTTGGACAATGTCGCTATCTGCAAATATTTTGGTGATCGAGGATGATCCAATTGTCGTAGCGGCACTCGAAGTGTTTTTAAAATCCCATCAAGTAGATTTTTATGAAAATCTTCCACTTTTCTTAAAGGATCACAAAAATAAAAAATTTTATGACATTGTTCTTTTAGATCTTTGTCACGAGGCCGATCCAGAGGGATTAGAAAGTTTAGAGCTTTTTAAAGATCTTCAAGAAAAAGTTAAGAACGCGGAGATCATTGTTCAGTCGGGTATACGTGATATTCCTGTGATGCGAAGGTCCTTGCAGTTAGGTGCCAAAAAATATCTTCTCAAAGATCATATGGCAGATGAGTTGCCCATCTTAATTGAAAACTCTTTGGAGTCTCGTCAAATTAGAAATTCGTTAGATCGATTGATTATTGGTCATTCAAAATTAGGTTTAGATTTAAAAGAACGCCTTATAGATCTTAGGAAACAGATAAATTCTGTTGATGTTCTAATTGAAGGAGAAACGGGTACAGGTAAGGAGTTGTGTGCAAAGGCTTTGCATCGAGGTGGTCCCTTTAAGTCAATTAACGTTGCAGCCGTTCCACAAGACTTGTTTGAGTCTGAGTTTTTTGGAAGTGAAAAGGGGGCTTATACAAACGCGACGACTTCACGTATGGGATATTTGGAGAGTGTGGGTGAGGGGATTCTTTTCTTAGATGAGGTTCAAAGTTTAGCGCCTGCCCATCAATCTAAGTTATTGAGGCTACTTGAAACGCGTAGTTTTTCTAGAATTGGATCAACCGTCGAGAGAAAATTTCTTGGAAGGATTGTGAGTGCTTCTAATGAAAATCTCTATGATGCTGTTAAAAATGGAAAGTTTCGTGAGGATCTGTATTTTCGGTTGGCTTCAACTCTTGTAAGAGTTCCTCCTTTGAGAGCTCGAGCTCAAGACATAGAAATCCTTGTTCCTCATTTTCTAAGTTCCTTTTCATCGAAAGCAAGTTTCACTGATGAGGCTATGAAATATCTAAAAGAGGAATATGATTGGCCCGGAAATGTTCGAGAGCTCAAAAGCGTTATTCGAGTTTTATTGATGGAAAGCAGAATGCCTTTTATAGATCTTGAGGAAGTCAAAGAACTTTTCAAATCCTTAAACAAGGAAAGTTCTATCTTAACGCTTGAGACCTCTGTTTCTGCTGAAAAGATTACGGTACCTCGTTTGGATTTAGGCTTTGATGAAAACGTAGAGTTGTTTGAAAAATGTTTGATGATCTGCGCTTTGAGTGGAAAAAATCAGCAACAAGCGCGCGAATCTCTTAAGCTTTCTCGCAGCCGTTTCTACGAAAAACTCAAACAATTTGGGTTGTCTTAAATTTCTATGGTTTGAGGGGGAGTTTAAATGGCGCGCCCGTGAGGACTCGAACCTCAGACCTGCTGATTAGAAATCAGCTGCTCTATCCAGCTGAGCTACGGGCGCCTTGAGCCATGTGCCTGCTTTTTAAAATAAATCTTAAAATGCGTGCCCCTCAAAAACACCACATTTGGGACCGTTCTATCAAGGTATTCATGAAAAAAACTTTGTTTTAAGTTTAATCTAAAACTTTACTTAGCATTTACTTAGCAAGGTCTTTTATAACTTCAACGGATAGCTTAACTGTTTGCTCGTAATCCTTAAATTTCATCATCGCATTGTGTGTGTGAATATAGCGGCAAGGGGTCGCTAAAACACAGCAACGAGCTCCGTCTTTTGTAAGATGAAAGCTTCCAGCATCTGTTCCGCCTGATTTTCGAACAGCGATTTGAGTGGGTATTTTTTTCTTCTCAGCTACTTTAAGCGCATGATCAACAAGGCTACGGCTCATAATAGCGGAAGAATCCATGAGCCTTAGTTGCACACCTCCACCCATTTTTGTTTGAGAGTCGAGGGGATTAAGGCCAGGTGTATCGTCGGCAGGAGCCCCCTCAAGTAAGAGGGCATCGTCAACGCCCAAAGAATAAGCAAGGGTTTTGGCGCCTCTTAGGCCCATCTCTTCTTGTACGGTACAGCCCACATAAACTTGTGCATTGAGTTTAGCCTTGGACAACTCTTTTGCAGCCTCAATTGTTGCGGCAACGCCAGAGCGATTGTCAAAAGCTTTTCCTGTGTAAAGATCTCCATGTAAATGAGTGAACGCTGAGTTGGGAACAATAGGGTCTCCTAGTTGAATCCCCATTTTTTCTACTTCTGCTTTTGATCGAGCGCCCACATCAATAAACATGTCGCCCACATCAAGAACGCGATCTTTTTGGGATCCTAAGAGGTGTGGGGGAATAGAGCAAACGATGCCTATGTGATCTTTTCCAGTTTTTCTTGAGCGTATCGTGAGTCTTTGGCTCATCACAGTGTGTCCCCACCAGCCTCCGAGATTAATGAATTGAAGTGATCCATCGGGGCGAATGTTTTGAACCATGAATCCGACTTCGTCAAAATGAGCGCCTAAGAAAATTTTACGACCAGATTTGGATGAGTTTTTAAGTCGGATGGCACAGCCTCCAATCTTATCTTCGATAATTTCCCCAAGGCCCTTGAGCTCACGCAAGAAAATTTCTTTGATTGCTTCTTCGTGTCCTGGAGCTCCATGGGCTTCGGAAAGTTCTTTTAATAATTCAAGTGATCGACTCATGTTGCGCAGAATAACGGTTGTTTTTTGATATGACCAGAAAGCTAACGCGCCATAACTTTAATTAAATTTAATTAAATTATAAGGGGCTCTCTTTTTTTATGAGAAGTCACGGGTTAGCTTCTAAGTGAGGGTTTAAATGACATCAAAATTTCTTGGTTCTTGGAAGTCTGGCTTTTTGCTGTGTCTTTTAGTGGTCAGTTCGTTTGTCTCTGCAAAAGAAAGCGATCAGATAGACGAGACAGCAAGTGGACATGTCGCAAAAGAAATTCGCTTAAGACTGACAAGTTACAATGTTGAGAACTTGTTTGATAATCTTCATGACCTCGATTCAAATCTTGCCAACGGAAAACAAGATTATACTTTTTTACCTGAGACCAGTGAGTTTAAACGATTTTGTAGCGCAATGACGGGTTATTACAAAAAAGAATGTTTTGAAACCGATTGGAACGATGAAAGAGCAACGTGGAAAGTTCAAAACGTCGCAAAGGTTATAAACCTTATTCCCAAAAAACCAGATATTTTAGCTTTAGCAGAAGTGGAAAATGAAAATGTCGTGGGTCAACTTGCTCGAAAAGTTGGTTTTGAAGATTCATTTGTCGTTTCAGATAGTCCTGATCATCGAGGTATTGATGTGGCGATTCTGTATAACAAAAAAGCTTTAGAGTTTGTTAATTCAGTACAGATTACGGTTGCTGGAGAAGCTCTTACAAAGCCCACACGAAATATTCTAAGAGCCGAATTTAAAATTAAGGGAACAAATGGAATGCCCATTAAAGGGACATCTATTTTTGTTTACGCAAACCATTGGCCAAGCCAAGCTGCGCCGTCTGCAGCACGCATGCAAGCCGCTAAAATTTTGAGAAAAGACATCGACAAAGTGACTTCAAGTTACAAGGGAACTCCTTATTTTGTAGCCATGGGGGATTTCAATACGATTCCCAAAGACAAGCCACATCCTTTTGATAACTTATTGACCAACTCCAGTACGTGGAAGGCTGCCTTGGTAGACTCAGAAACATGGGCCCGGTCTCAAGTTCCTGACCTCGATGTAAATCTTTTGCCTGGAAGCTATTGGTACGGAACTGAAAAAACGTGGAACAAACTTGATCATATTTTTGTCAGCAAAAACTTAGTGAATGCTTATGGTGTGGAGTTAATTCCCACCTCGTTTTTTATTTTAAATAATAAAGAGATTATGAAGACTTATGAGTCTTCTTCGCGTCCAGGAAGTTCTTTTATGGTACCCAAAAGAATGAATACGTCCGCGACAACTCAAGAGGGTCTAGGCTTTTCTGATCATTTACCAGTTGGGATTGATTTAAAAATTCCGTTAAAGTGAGTTATTTTTTTTCGGGTTTTGACAAAAAGAAACTTAAAAATACAGCCAGCATCATTAGGATTCCTAATGCTCCGATAGCTTTTGAAAGATTTTCGTGAGTATGAAGGGCAACATCGTTTTCTGATTCATCTTCGCTGCTTGCGATTTCACGTTCATCCTGATTTTGAACTTTTTGTTGCTTAAACTTTTTCTTTTTATATTTTGCAAATTTTAATTGTTCTTGTTTTTGGTCGTTGATGGGGTTTTTGTAGTTTGAAGGATTTGTTTTAAAAAAAGCTTGATCCCTTAAAAGGGGTGAGTTTTTGTTTTCATGTTTTTTGGAATCATCGCTGTTGATAGAGGCAAGTCCTCGGTTACTACTTTCGGGGGATTGGCTCTCGTGGAATGCGCTGATTTTTTGGGGGTTTAAAGACTTTGTAGCTGGAACATAGACTTTTTCTCCTGCTACAATTTTTTGATGAGGATCCTTAATTTGTGGGTTGAGGTGGGCAATCCTTGGCCACTCCTCAGAAGATCCCAAGTAGTTCTGAGCCAATTTTGTTAGGCAGTCCCCTTCTTGAGCTGTAACAGCCTTTGCATTGAAAAGTTCAGCGGAAAGATTTTCTTTATCAGAACCAGAAGTAAATGTGGCCTGTGAGGGCATACGGTTGGGGGGGGTAAGTTCTAGTTCGAGATTTTTCAAGTTCTCTTGGTCTTTCAGGTCTTGGAGAGTTGAAAAAGCAATATCTTGAGAAATGGATTCATTTAAATCGACATTTTTTTCTGATGGAGATTCGTTTTGTAAGAGTCCTGTTGGAGTTAAATCACTTTGGCTAAGTCGATTGTTGGCTTCTTCGCGAGACGCACAAGCGCTTAATAAAACTCCCAGTAAAAGTACGGAGCTGAGCGATGAGAGTGAGCATTTCATGATCTTTGTTCCTCATTAATCTCATCGGTTTAGAGACAAAGACTTTAAGGAAAATCATTCTTGAAAAAATAGTTTTTTTTAAAAAATAATTTTTAAAAACACATGAGCACCTTGAAGGTATTACATAAGGTGGGCTTAAAAGTTACAATGAAAACAGCTAGTTGCCAGGCTTACTTTAAGTCTTGTTTGAGGACCGGCGTTTTTCAAAACTTTCACGGACCCATTTTTCCATCGCTTCCGCATCTTTTTTATAATCGGTGATTTTTTGAGCTTTGCCCCATTCAATCGAGGCAAGTCTTTGGGGGCTCTCAAGCATCTTCCAAAATTGAATAGCAAGTGTATCGTCACCCATGTAAGCGGTATCGCGAAGAGGTTCGTAATAAAGCCTAAAGGGCTGAACCGTGATGTTGTGATCTTGAGCAAGGCGGAAGGCACCCCATTTCCAAGGAGTTCCCTCAACACTTGAAGTCCCTTCGGGATATATGCAGATTCTTTTACCATTTTGAAGAATCTCTTCTTTGAGTTGATCTAAAACCTTGGCCCTTGAAGTCACAGAGGAACGATCCACAAAGATGGTTCCCAAAGCCGCGGCTCCCATTCCAATGATGGGCCAGTAACGGATTTCTTTTTTAGAAACGTAGGAACCCGTAGCAGATGTCCAAACAAGAGGAATGTCCAAAAAGCTAACATGGTTACCAAGGTAGATGCAGGGCTCTTGAATAGGTTTTTCTCCCGTACATTCAAGCTCATAGCCCAGATCGTTAAAGATACTTGTGGACCACTCACGGCAAATTTGATTGTAACGTTCTTGAGGTGCGTTTTTAAAGTTTCCCACCCGAATTTTTGCATAGGCCTCAAATGAACGAATGCAAACTTTTGAAAAAAGGGCCATCTTAAGAAGTGGATTCACTAGAATATGTTCTCTTATGAAATGAGAGGCGACAAGGTGTTCTCAAAAAAACTTGGGCCGCGGTTAGCCGATGAATCGTTTAATTCCCCGAACTTAGGTGGATTTCTTCATCTTGATCGGCTATTTCATAAGTGTGGCAAAACTTAGAACGACTTTTGCGCCAACACCTTTGGCTGCTGTCAAAACTGTTGTGGGTGAAGTGGGAGCTTGTCCTCCTCTTGCAGACATCAAGTCAAAGGCAGAGGCTGCGGGATTTAAACTTGAACTCATTGAAGCGGCTCCGAGCGATCCGTTTTTTAAAGTCAAAGCGGATGATCTAGTAGGCTTACTTAAATGGATTCGAGATGATTTGAATTTAGAATTCAATTTTCTTCAGGTTGTTTCGGCTGTCGATTTTGTAGAAAAAGCAGCAACTGAAGATTCTCCTGCAGTTCGTGCGCGAATGGAACTTTTGTATGTGCTTTATTCTTTTCCTCTTCGTGCTTATTTAAATGTCAAAGTAGAGCTTCCTCGAGAAAATCCACAAATCAATACTGTGGCTCATTTGTTTCGTGCGGCAAACTGGTACGAGCGTGAGTGTTACGACATGATGGGAATCAAGTTCATCGGCCATCCTCACTTGGAGCGCATCTTGTTGCCAAGTGATTGGGTCGGGCATCCTCTCAAAAAAGATTACGTTTATCCTGAAGAATACAACGGAATGAAGGTACCTCTATGAGCACGTCTGCGAACAATACGTCGGGTGAAATCCGCGATGAAATCAAAGATCTCGAGACGCAAGAATTAACGATCAATATGGGTCCTCAACATCCGTCAACTCACGGAGTTTTGAGGGTTGAGATTGTTTCTGACGGAGAAATTATTAAGGGCGCGTATCCTGAGATTGGATATTTACATCGTTGTTTTGAAAAGCACAGCGAAAATCGTGAGTATCTTCAAGTGGTCCCGTTTGTGGATCGTATGGATTACATTGCGGCGATGAATATGGAGTTGGGTTATTGCCTTGCTCTAGAGAAATTATTGCAAGTTGAGATTCCTGAGCGTGCTCAAGGAATCCGAGTGATTGTTTCTGAATTAAATCGTATCGCGAGTCACTTGCTGGCGCTCGGAACTTACTCTCTTGATATTGGAGGCTTTACTCCGTTTTTGTATGCTTTTCGTGACCGCGAAAAGATCTTGAGAATTTTTGAAGAAATTTGCGGAGCAAGATTGCTGTATAATTACATCCGTCCAGGCGGTGTTGCGCGTGATCTTTCAAAAGGTGTTCAAGAAAAAATTGCTGATTTTTGTAAGTATTTTGTTCCGCAGTTGGATGAAATCAATGATTTGCTTTCAGGAAATTTGATTTTTGTAAATCGCACGGTGAATATCGGAGTGATCAGCCCCGATATGGCTGTTTCCTATGGATTAAGTGGTCCGAATCTTCGCGGAAGCGGAGTAAATTGGGATTTGCGTAAAGTTCATCCTTATTCAGGCTATGAGAAATATGATTTTGATGTCTGCTTAGGGGCAGCTGAAAAAGGTGTCGTAGGTGATTGTTGGAATCGCTACTACGTTCGAGTTAAAGAAATGTACCAAAGCATTCGAATTATTGAGCAGGCCTTGAAGGCTCTTCCCGAGGGAGCTTCTATGGGGGCTGTGCCCAAATCTCTTAAGCCAGTAGGGGAAGTTTATATGCAGACGGAGTGTCCGCGTGGAACGCTTGGTTATCATATCGTGGCAGACGGAACAAAACGTCCACATCGAGTAAAGGCCAAGAGTCCGTGTTTTATTGCGGTTTCAACCATTGATGAAATGTGTGCGGGAATGATGCTCGCAGACGTGGTGGCGTACTTGGGAAGTCTTGATATCGTTCTTGGAGAAGTCGATCGATGAGTACATTTTGGAAAGAATATTTTGGAAACATTTGGACAGCGATCAGAACGGTTGCAAAAGGAATGTCGGTTACTTTTCTTGCTTTCTTAAAAGCAAACGGACTTCGAAAAGTTCGAGGGGGTTATGACTACGGTTCAGGAACGGTCACGATCAGTTATCCTGAGGTGAAAGATCCACTTCCTTTGAATTCCAGAAATCGATTGTTCATGCATGAAGAGGGATGTATTTCGTGCAATCAGTGCGCAGTTATTTGCCCTGTTGAATGTATCACAATTGAAAGTCGTAAGAAGAACGCAGATGAAAATCCTGATGCAAAAACTCCTGCACACTTTGGAAACAAACCTCTTAAATTAAAGTTAATGCGTTTTGATATTGACGAGGCGCTCTGTTGTTTTTGTGGATTATGCACAGAAGTTTGTCCGACTGAATGTTTGGTTCATACGACCGAGTTCGAATATTCTAAGTATGACCGTGATCATCTTGTGTATGATTATTTAAAATTCAAAGACGAAAATCCACTTCCAAAGTAATTTGAATGAGCGAAGAATTTCCTTCTTTTCAAAAAGAAAAAGCAAAAGAAGATTTTCAATCTCGAAGCTCTGCCTTTTTTTTTATAGCCATTCTTGTTTTGCTTACGGGGCTTTCTATTTTTGCAAGTTTTCGTTTTTTGTCGGGTGCTAAAACTCAGCGTAATGAAATTTTAGCAAGAATTTTAGAGGCCTCTGAGAGTCGCCAAAGTCATCTTCTCTTAGAATGGATCCAGCACTTAAATGCTCAAGAAAAAGAATGGAAGCCAAGCGCTCAAGAGCAAAAGGAATTGTTCAATTGGTCAGGGGCTCGAGTGGCTGACTTAAAAAAAGCAGGCAACACGCCGGCCACTTTGGCTTTACACGTGGCAAGTCAGGGCCCTGGAATTTCTTATGATGAGGAGTCATCAAAGAAAATAATTTCAGGAGCTCAAAGTTCTGAAGCAAAGCTTGCTCTGGGATTGTATTTGGGTCGTCAAAGGGTTTTAAATCCTGAGGTGCTTACTTTTTTTGAAGGATTAAGCTTAGAACCTTCTTTGATTTTGCAAAAAGTCACTCTCCCGTTATGGGAACAGTGTCTTGAAACTCAATACGAAAAAAAAGAGCTTTGTCAGACAAAAATTGAGGTCTTCTTAGGAGATTCAAACGATGAGCTTCGATGGAATGCTGCCTTTTCGACTCTTCGCGTGCAGAAATGGGTTAAGCCCGAGATGTTACGGCAAGCTCAAGAAGAGTTGAAGCTCCTTCAACACAAAATCTCATCAAAAGATCCTGACCTTTTTTCACGTTTCAGTGTTGAAGTGTTGCAAGAAATCCTCAAAGAACTAAAACGCCATGCGTTGTGATTTAAGGCTTTGAAAAAAGACATTTTTTTTCATTCAAACTTAAAGCGGACTTGCTTGGGAGAGGCGCTCGCGGCATAAAGAAGGAGTCTCAAAGGAATTTACATAAGTGGCAGAAGAAACAAAGCTAAATCGTCGCGAATTTATCTCATGGTTTTGGTTAGGTTGGATTACCTTTTCTGTCATAGTTGGAATCGTACTATCTGCCTTGGGTAGATTTCTTTTTCCCAATGTTCTTTTCGAAAAACCGTCTAAATTCAGAGCGGGAATGCCCACTGATTATTCTGTGGGAGTTGATGAGCGTTTCAAGGATACTCAGTCAGTGTGGCTTGTGAAGACAAGTCAAAATACGATGTATGCTCTTTCAACAGTATGTACGCATTTGGGTTGTACTCCCAACTGGCTTACAAGTGAGCAAAAATTTAAATGTCCTTGTCACGGAAGTGGTTTCCGTCCAACAGGTTTGAACTATGAAGGTCCTGCTCCTCGCCCTCTCGAAAGATTTGCAATTAGTTTTGATGACACGGGTAATATCGTCGTCGATAAATCAAAAAAAATTATGAATGCTTCAGAGTGGGAGCAAGGCGATTTTCTCTTAAAGGTGTAAGAATTTATGAATCCATTACGTAAACTTTGGAACTACATTCGTGAAGGACAAATCTGGAAATCCATTTTTCGTCACAATCTTCCTGACAATCCGCGAGATCAAAGTTTAGCGGTTCTCACAAACGTTTTTTTGCACCTACATCCTGTTAAGACTCGTAAGTCAGGTGTTCGTATGTCGTTTACCTGGTGTATGGGTGGACTCACTTTCTTTTTGTTTCTTGTTGAAGCCGTCACAGGCATTTTGTTGATGTTTTATTATCGTCCCACTCTTGAGTTTGCTTACAACGACATCGTTGCTCTTCGTGAACACGTTCCGTTGGGAATTATGCGTGAAATTCATCGTTGGGGAGCACACTCGATGGTGATCACTGTGTGGTTGCACATGTTCCGCGTGTTTATGACTGGAAGTTATAAACCACCTCGTGAGTTTAACTGGGGTGTGGGAGTGATTCTCCTTGTTCTCACAATGTTACTTTCATTCACCGGCTATCTCTTGCCTTGGGATCAGCTCGCTATTTGGGCGATTTCGGTAGGTGCAAACATGGCTGCTGCAACTCCAGCTTTGGGGGTGACGGGGCCTGGATCGATGCTTCTTAAAATTGGCGACGTTCCTCTTGTTCATAGCGGAAACGATGCGAAGTTTGGTCTTTTGGGCGGACGATTTATTGGTGAAGCGACGCTTCTTCGATTCTACGTCTTACATTGCATTGCTATTCCGTTCGTCGTGACTCTTTTGATTGCGGTTCATTTTTGGCGAGTAAGAAAGGATGGGGGAATCTCGGGTCCTCTCTAGGCCGAGTCAATCACAATGGTTCAAGCACTTCGCGAGTTCATCAACTTTTTATGTAATCCCATTATTTATTTCACTCTAGTGTGTATCGCTTGGTGGGCGATCATGAAATATCACCATATTTGGACTCGTCCGCGAGTCATGCTTGGTATTACTGGGATCTCTCTTGCATTCTTAGCCTTTGCTTTTGCTGATAAGAATTTCTATCGAGAAGCCGTCAAGCCCGATAATATTCCAATTTGGGTCATGACGATTGCGACGGTTTTTCTTTTTTGGCTCGCAATGCGCAGAGGCGCTATCAACGATCAGTTGATGGCTGAGGGCAAACCAAATCTTGAAAAACAAGAATCAGATAAGAAAGTCTACACCTGGCCTGATCTTGTTTATTCAGAGCTTATTTGTATGGTTCTTTTTACGGCTTTTCTTGTTTTGTGGGCGATTGTTTTCAAAGCTCCTCTCGAAGATCCTGCCAACTCGGGTATTACACCTGCCATTGCAAAAGCGCCGTGGTACTTTTTGGGATTGCAAGAAATGTTAGTTTATTACGACCCTTGGATTGCAGGGGTGGTTTTGCCAACAATGATCATTGTGGGTTTGGTAGCAATTCCTTACATGGATTTTAACTCAAAAGGAAATGGTTATTATACTGTTAAAGAACGTTTTGTTGCGATTTGGCTTTTTGGTTTTGGATTCATTGTTTTATGGATGGCGCTTATTTTCTTGGGAACTTTTATGCGAGGTCCAGGATGGAACTTTTTTGGTCCTTTCGAAGAGTGGGATAGTCATAAAGTTGTTTCCGAGCCTAACATTAACTTGAGTGAAATTATCTGGGTTAAACTTTTGAATATTGGATTACCCAAGAATATTTTGGTTCGTGAAATTTTTGGTTTTATAATTGTGGCAGCCTATATGGGAATTCTACCTGTCTATTTAGCGAAGACTTATTTAAAAACTTATTACGAAAAGATGGGGGCGGTGCGCTTTTATCTTTTTGCGATTTTACTTATAGTGATGCTTTCCCTTCCGATTAAAATGTATCTCAGGTGGTTGTTTGCGTTTAAATATGTGATCTCCATTCCCGAGTTTCTCCTCAATATATAGGTGATGATCAGATGGCTACAGAGAAACAAGACACAGTATACGATTCAAAAAAGCTTTCAAAATGGTTTGCTATTGGGTCGGTTATCTTATTGATCATTGTCGTTTGGGCCTTGATCGAAGATTATGATCGTCCTTGGAAAGTTTATCAGCGTCAGGCTCAAAAAATTGCAACAGCTGTGGGTGAGAATCGACTCAAAATGGCTGAGCGAAATATAAATAAGAGTAAACTCTCTGGTCTTGAAGAAAGCTTAGCAAAAGTCGAAAAAGAAGAAGCCATCGTTCTTGCTGAGATCGATGGAAAAATCAAAGATCTAACGGACGACTATTATAAGAAAAACAGTAAATATCAAAACTTAAAAGGTGACTTAGCAGCAGATCTTTTCAAGTTAGAAAAATCAATCGAGCATGAGAGTAAAGATTCTCGCAAGTTAAAAGCTGCCTATGATCAGAAATCAAAACGAGTTGCTGAGTTGGCTGTTATTGCGGATGAGGCAGATAAAAAACTTAATCTTGCAAAAGAAATGCGTGCGGATATTCTCTCAAAGTCAAAAGACATAGTAGATCGTAAAGAAAAACTTCTTAAAGAAGTGTCATTGCTTCGTAAAACAATTTCGGATTCTGAATTAAGTCTTGGAAACATTATTAGAAATGCTCCCATGATCGATTTTGTGGCGCCCACGATCAAAATCAATCAAATTATTCTTCCTCATTTAAAAGACGATTATTTCTTTAACAAGGTTCCTCGAGTGGACCGTTGTATGAGTTGTCATGTGACAATAGATAAAGCAGGCTTTGAAGATTTTCCTCAGCCTTATAAATCTCATCCTAAATTGAAGTTAATGGTGGGTCCCGATAGTCCCCATCCTGCAAGCAAAGTGGGTTGTACAACTTGTCATTCGGGTGTTCCTCAAAGTGTTGATTTTGTAAAAACAGCACACGTGCCTCGTGATGTAGCTCAGGAACAAGAGTGGAAGGCGAAATATCATTTTCACCGCGAACATACGATTAAAACACACATGATTCCGTTACAGATGACGGAAGGTAAATGTATGCAGTGTCACGCAAAACAAGTTCAGCTCGATGGTGCGCCTACTTTCAATGCAGGTATGCGTTTGATTGAGCGCTATGGTTGCTACAACTGTCACAAGTTTGCGGGTCACTTCGAGCGCTTACAACACGAAAAGAAATCAGGCCCTCAACTATATACAATTGCTTCTAAAGTAAGTTCTGACTGGGTACGTAAGTGGTTGTGGGAGCCGAAGTCGTTTCGTCCAAGCACTTTGATGCCTGCGTTTTGGCAAATTCATAACAATTCTGATCCAGACTCTCTCGAGCGAGGTAAAGTTGAAGTTGAATCCATCACCCATTATCTCTTTAAGCGAACAGAGCCCTTTGAGCCGATCAAAATGTCGAGCAAAGTTGTGGGCGATGCAAGCCGCGGTAAAAATTTGATGGAAAATGTGGGATGCCTTGCCTGCCATGCAGTCAACGATTTCCCTCGTAAAAATCCAGAATCAATGAAGACTTTGGGATGGAAGAATCCCATTGTGCCTTTGCCTGGTCCTGAATTGAATCAACTTGGATCTAAGGTTTCTCGTGAATGGTTGTATTCATGGTTGATGAATCCAAAACATTACTGGTCTCAGACTTCCATGCCGAGCATGAAGTTGTCCGAGCAAGAAGCTCTTGATTTGTCTGAGTACCTTCTTGCAAAGAAAAACGAAGAATTCGAAGCGCTTCCTGTGCCCGAAGCAAAAGATGCTGTTCGAGATCAGCTTGTTACAAATTATCTTACGAAAACAATGTCACCTAAAGAAGCTCAAACAAAATTGGCTTCTATGTCTCTGGATGATCGTAAAGATTTCTTAGGGCAAAAGTTTATCAACCACTATGGTTGTTACGCGTGTCACGCTATCAAGGGTTTTGAGAATGCTCCCAATGTGGGTGTTGAGTTAACTTACGAAGGTAGCAAAGACGTTTCTAAGTTTGCCTTTGAAAACGTACATCTTGATCACACCTCACGTCCTGATTGGATTTATACAAAACTTCGCACCCCTCGTATTTGGGATGTGGGCAAGGTTCGTGATTTTGAGGCAAAAACAAAAATGCCTCACTTTGGAATGTCCAAAGAACAAGCGACGGCTGTTGCAGCTATCGTTGTGGGTAGCGAAAATAGTAATGTCGATGAAGTGGCTCAGTTCAAAGTTGATGGACGTTGGGAGCAAATCATCGATGGTCACCGAGTGTTAAATCGCTATAACTGTGTGGGCTGTCATGCGATTGAGAAAAAACAAGGTCATGTTTTGGCTCATTATGCTGATGGATCTGAAGGGCCCCCTAATTTGAATACCGAGGGTGCAAAGATTCAGCCTGATTGGTTGCATGCTTATTTGCTCAACCCAAATGTAAAAATACGTCCTTGGTTGAAGATTCGAATGCCTAATTTCCTTATGTCGAATGAGGAGGTCACATCTCTTACGAAGTATTTTGCGGCTTACGATAAGGCTCCTTATCCGTACATACAAAAAGCCAACAAACCTTTAACCCAAGAAGAGATTAAACAAGTTCAATCAATCGTGTCTCAATTAGCTTGTTTAGGCTGTCACGCACAAAACGTAGATCCAGCTGGTGGAGCTCCTTATTTTGCAAATATCAAATACAGATTACGACCGGATTGGGTTGTCACTTGGTTGAAAGATCCTAATGCAATTATGCCTGGAACGCGCATGCCGCAGCTCTGGCCTCCGCTTAACCCAGATGATCCGAAATCAGAGCATGTTGCTGTGCCGGGGGTTTTTGGAGACAAGGCACAAGTGCAAATGGAAAAAGTGAGAGACTATCTCTATCAATTACAAGAGAAGACAGAGTTGCCCGTTGCTCCTCTTCATGATCCTGATGCTCCTAGATCTCAGGTCCGATAAGAGTTTTGAAAAGCTTTTGTTTTTATAGTTTTATTTTTTTGAGTGCTTTGAGTTTTGCTGACTCTGGCCCTTGTCGGATTATTCTACAAGATCCACTGTTTAGAGATAAACAAAGCCTTGAAGAATTAATTTTTGCAGATGGTGATCGGTTTGTTTTTCAAAACATGAAAAACAAACCTGAGCATGGAGAAGTTTTTGTCCAAAATAAAGAGAAGATCTTTTCTATTTTAGAAAAACAGGGAACACGATTCGGTCTTATTGAAGACGTAGGTTTTAACGAAAATGTTTATGTCATTCATGGAGGTGAGAGCAGGCTTGGAAGAATTGCTCAAAAGGTTTTGTCTTTATACGGAGTAAAAATGGTGATCGATTTTGATCGTCTTCGAGACGCTGCGGGTTCTTATCATTCGTTGACAAAGTCTATAGTGATCGGCCTCGAAGATATTCTGTACCCTAATCAATTAAGTAAAACGTTGTGGCACGAAGCTATTCATGCCAAAAATGATTTTCATTCACTTGTCAGTTTGATGGTTGCAGACAAGGTGGATAGTGATAATCCCTATCCCTACTTTCACTTAGATGAGCTTATTGCTTATGAGGCAAGCCTCAGACATATACAAAATTCAAAGTTATCGGGACAGAGAGTGGTCGGAGAGCGAAAAAATATACAGCCTCGTCTTTATAGCTACGAGGAAATTATCAAAGATTTATCTCAACGCACACTTGTAAAGAAAAAGGAAATTTTATCCTTGCAAGATCATTTAAAGTCTCTTGAGAAAAATCCAAAAATAGCTTTTCAAAAACTTTACGTCACTCTTGATTTTGTAGATCTACAATCAGAGGTTAAAGTTTTTACGAGCGGTTTTTTGAAAGATTCAATTGGGAGTGTTCCTGAGCGTTACTTGTCATTTTACCCCCACCTTAAGGATTGTTTTTTTAAGGGTAGCCCTGAAGAATATCGTCATGACTTTTTAAAGCGTACTCGTTATTCCATCAACTTAATCTCAAAAGCTTTGGAGATCGCAGAGAAGCACGCTGGCGAGAATCTTTAATTCTTCAAATTATTTTTAATGTATCCGATCAAGTGAGAGTTGCTTGATTCAAGAGCGACTTTATTTGTGTAGGGTATTTGTCTTTCAATCAATGTGTTTTCTTTGGCATAATCGAGCAGTTCGTCTTTTATATGATCTTGTTGTTCTTCGCCCATTCTTTTGGGAAGGATGTTTGTCCATTCATCAATTTTGAGGCGGAAAGCAGCTCTTTTTAGCATGAGCTGATGGATGTTATTTGAGCTTGGCTCCTCAAATAATTCAAAAAGGATTTTTCCTTTTTTTCCTGTTCCCAGGGGCAATAAAACAGCGTCCAATAAAAGAACGTTTGTAGGAGACGCAATGTTTTCACCAATAAGATCTTGCGCAAGGGCTTGGTTGCGTTCGCTATCGCCCGCTTGTGTTTCGATGTTGAATTGGAGTTTTTCAACACTTTTAATTCTTTCGGGAATGACTTTTCCATTTTCATCAAGAAATTCACAGTTCTTCGTATTCTGAAAAGAAAAGCTAAAAAGCGTGGCTTTTGTTTCTTCAATCAAAAATACATCGTTTTCAGATCGAAGTGTCGCGCCTTTACTGGGGAATCCTCGGCAGGTGCTTGTCCAATATCCTTGCGCATTTGCAAAAATTTCAGGAATAGAATCAGTTTTATTGATCAGAGCTTTCGCTACTTTTGATTTAGGCGGTTCTTTAGAAAAAAGGCTTTCAAATAAAGATGAATTTTTTTCTGGAAGAGGAGCACTTTGATTTATGGAAGGAATCTTTTCTGAATCAAAAGATAGAGATGTTTGCTTTTGGGTCTGATTGCAGGCCGCCACAAGCAACAAGGTGCTTTCTAGAAGAATTCTTTTTCTTAAGGATTTGCTCAGAGCTAACGTTTCCATAAATCCACTGAGTTAGTAAGCAATATCTGTTCCTCAGAAAAACAAGCTCAAAAGCCATTTAAAACCTCTTTTAAGCCTATTTAGTAGTCTTTCGTTCGAAAATAGCCGGCATTGTAGGAGTTTTAAACAGTCGACATGGTGTGTCTTATCCTCTATAAAGCTGTTCATGAGCACAGCCCTCAAGGCTGTGGTTCAGACCCTAGGTTATGAGTTTAAAAATGTTAATCTCATAACCGAGGCTCTGACCCACCGGTCTTATTCCCATGAAAAACAGTTGGATTACAACAACGAACGTTTGGAGTTTTTGGGCGATACCGTTCTTGATCTAATCGTTAGTCAGTTATTAGTAGAAGATTTTCCAAGTGCGGATGAAGGAACACTGTCAGCGCTTCGATCACAATTTGTTTCAGAATCCACACTGGCAGATTACGCGATTCAACTGGGAATGGGCGAGTGGCTCTTGCTAGGTAAAGGTGAGTTGCGAATGGGTGGGCGAAAAAGAGTGTCTACTTTAGCAGACGCTTTTGAAGCTATTTTGGGAGCATTGTATTTAGATGCAGGTTTAGAAGCTTGCGTTTTGTTTTTGAAAAAACTTTTTGCTGAAAAAATAAATATTTTAAAAGAAGAAGTTTTAGGTCAAGGACGCCCGAAGGATCCAAAGAGTCGTCTTCAGGAACTTTGTCAGCAAGCATGGGGACAGGCTCCTGTTTATACATGTGTGTCTGAATCTCGATCGGGTTCAAAAAGATTATTTGAAATGAGTTTAAAAATTAGAGACGTCGAAATTTTGCGAACAAAAGCTGCGAGCAAAAAAGAAGCGACTCTTCTAGCAGCCCAAGATTTATTAAAACGTTCAAACGGAAAAGTAGAGAATATAGAGTCTTTGTTGCTTTCTAAGCTGGCTTCAAAAGTCGCTTCGAAGAATCAAGGATTAAGTGAAAGGTAATATGGAAAAGAAAAAAGAATCATTCAAAGTTGCGAAGGTCGCTATACTGGGTCGTCCCAATGCGGGAAAATCTACAATGCTTAATGCGCTTTTAGGCGCGGAGCTTTGTGCGACATCTTCAAGACCCCAAACCACTCGTAAAAAAATATTGGGAGTTATTCAACGACACAAAGGTCGTAAATGGAGTGGGCAACTTGTTTTGACAGATACTCCGGGAATCAACTTTCAAAAAGGAGCTCTTGAGAGAACCTTTTTTAATGCAGTGGAAGAAGCTTTGAGTGATGTGGATGTTGTTTTGTGGATTGCAGATGCGCGAAGTTTTGAAAAAGATTTGATCGATCTCGAAATGGACAAGGTTCAAGAGGACCGTGTTGCCAACTGGATGCAAGATAAAATCAAAAAAACCGATAAACCTTGGGTTTTGGTTTTGAATAAAGCTGATGTTGTTGAAAAAGGTGAATTGCTTCCTTTGATTGAACGAAGTTTAAAAACTCTTCCTCAGTTTAAAGAAGTGGTGCCGATTTCTGCGGCGAAGGGCTTGCAGGATAAAGATTCAAACTTGCCGGCTCTTTTAAATGTTTTGGATACTTATGCCCAAGACAGTGAGCCTCTTTATGATCGCGAAACATTTACAAGCACTTCAAGTAGAGAATTGATTCGCGAATTCGTGCGAGAAGCTATTTTTAGAACAACAAAAAAAGAAGTTCCTTACCAAAGCGAATGCCAAATATTACGCTATCAAGAAGTAGGTGAAGGAAGAAAGCGTCCCGAAGTGGATGCTGTGATCTTGGCTTCGCGTCCCAGCTTGAAGGCTATATTGGTTGGATCAAAAGGCCAAAAAATTAAAGAGATTGGAATGGCGGCTCGTAAGCGCTTTGAAGAACTCACAGGCCAAGAAATTATTTTGCGTTTAGTTGTAAAAGTTGTCGATCGTTGGGAACAAAGACCAGACATGATGGAAGAACTTTATTCTTCGCAAGGAGCACGTCGCTAAATGAGTGAAATTAAGAGCGGTAGTACCGCCTCAACCCAACCAGCCTACACGATTGTTTTGTGGGGCTCGACCAACGTAGGTAAGTCTACCTTGTTCAATAAGCTCACAGGAACGCGTAAGGCGATTGTGGCCAATCGTCCTGGTGTGACTGTGGATACGCACGCTTTGGAATTTAACAAAGATGACGTGGGTCGAGTGAGGGTGATTGATTCGGGTGGAGTGGGATCTGGATTAAGAGATCATCAGCTTCGACACGAGATCGAAGCTCGTGCGATGAATGCTCTTAAAGACGCACATCTAATTTTATTTGTTGTCGATGGAACCAAGCAAGATTCAGAGCTTGAAGAGCTTTCTAAAGTTTTGAGAAAAAATCTTCCCAAAAAAGCAGAAGTTGTTTTGGTCTTAAATAAAGTTGATCGTAAAGATTTTTCTCCTGAGTCTTTTTACGGGCTTGGCTTTAAGAATATTGTGGCTGTTTCTGCAGAACATGGCAAAGGCGTGCACGATATTTGGGAGATTGTGAAAGAAAAAATTCCTGAAGAATCAAAAGAAATTGAAAGTGAAGTAGAGCCTGAGCCTCTTCGAATCAAAGAAGAAGATGCTCAAGGGCCTTTGAGGGTTTTAATTTTAGGACGACCGAACGTGGGTAAATCCACACTCATGAATCACCTGACTAAGAGTGATATCTCAGCGGTGAGTAACGTTGCGGGAACCACTCGCGATTATATTTCTACCAAAGCTCAGTTAGACGACAATTTAGAAATTATTTTAACAGACACGGCGGGTTTACGTCGGCCTGGTCGACGTGAACGTGATGTTGAATGGGTTGCGACTCAAAAAATTATCGATCTTTCACGAAGAGCCAATGTCGCTGTGTTGGTTTTAGATTCGGATGAAGGTGTGACAGATCAAGATTCAGCGATTGCCGGATTTGCAATCGATTCAGGGATGAGTTTGATCGTGGCGCTTAACAAGTGGGATTTGGTAAAAGAAAACAAAGAGCAAGAATATAAGTTTCAAGAAATTGAACGTTCCCGCGATTTGAAAATGGCATTCCTTACATGGTGTCCTGTTGTTCGAATTTCTGCCAAAACAGGTTTGGGTGTAAAAACTTTGAGAGAAAAAATTCAAGAAGTATCTAAAGCGCGCACTCAGCGTGTGCAAACATCACAGTTGAATGCGGTTTTTGAAAAACGAATCAAAGATAGTTCTGGAGTAGGTGCTGTTGGGGGTGGGGGAACTGAGAAATTGTATTATATGTCTCAGATTTCCGTGAATCCTCCTGAGTTTATTTTGTTTTGTAATATGATCCCCAATAAAATCCATTTTTCTTTTAGGCGTTACGTTGTGAACGTATTGCGTGAGGAATTTGGCTTTCAGGGAACTCCTATTAAGTTACATTTTAAACAGCATTAATTTTTAAAGAAATTATTTTGGATTTATTTTCTTCAAAGCTTTTTGAAGTGAAAGTCTTTCTTTGTTGTTGGCTTGAGTGTACCAATAATTCCAAAATCCTGGGCAAGTGATATTGATCTCTACGATGTCTTTCCCGATAAAGTCGATTACGGAAAGTTGAATTCCCATTTTTGTTAATTTTTTAGCAAGATCTTTGCAGATTTTATAAAATTTTGGATCAATTTTACGTCTTATCTTAGTAGCTCCAAAGACGGTGCTGCAGCGAAAGTCATCTTTGTGAGGGATTTTGAGTACTTCTCCAAAGACTTCTGTGCCAACTGTAAAATAACGACGTTCGCCTTTCATTATTTCAGGGAGAAAAGGTTGAAAAAGAGCTTCCTTCTTGAGGGCTTGGTCTTTCTTAACCTTTTCAACTCCTTTGCCACCAAAGCTGTAAAGAGGTTTGAGAACTCCATCGCTGGGAGCCGCTTCCAGATGCGTAAAGGTAGGAATGCCTTTTTTAAAATACAAGGGCAAAAACTTTTCTGAATACACCTGCAAGGCAATAGGGGAGTTTAAAACTTTTGGATGAAACATGGCGAGTTGAGCTTGGAGTCCGTATTTTTCATCGACAGGTGGTTCAAGACGAAAGAAAAGAGTTTTAAATCGTGTGATGTCAAAGGTGCGGGTGGGGCTTTTGTCTTTGACGGAGATACTTTCAAAAACGTTTTCATCAAGCGAAATGCTCATCTGAAAGGCATCGCATTCCACTTTGTTTTTGTTCAATCGTAGCTCATGGGTGAAGTAATTTTTGTACCCCATCTTGTTGTGCAGATAAGCCAAGAAGAGAGATGAGTCTCTCACGAGTGGGAGTTTTTCGATGGGGTCAATCAACCAAAGAATCATAAGCTAATTTTACTCTTGGCAGGGGACAAGGTCGATACCGTCGACGCGCCCTTTTAAATTATCCAAGATTAATAAAAATGCCGTTGGAGCGGCACATCCGTTTTGCTCAAATCCATCATAACCAAATTGTAAGTTTGGATTTTCTAAAAGCTTTGAAAAGAGTTTTAAAATTTCATCTCGATTTTTTTGTTTTTCAGGAAGGACTTCGTCAATTCGAGTGACAACATCTTTTTGAGGCCAAGTTCCAGCAACGAAGTTGTCGAAGGTCCATTTTTTTGAATCTTTGAGAATTAAAAAATAACTTCTTAGATCAGGGTCGTTTTTGTATTTCGAATCTAAGTAATGATTAAGAAGTCGTATCTCGTCAGGAGTTTTTTGAAGCTGTCTTGTTTCGTGTCTCAGAGAGGGAATTTTATTTTTGATTTGAAGAATGGTTTTGTCCGAATTTGAGTGAAGATTTAAGCAGCCAAGAAAAACGATAATCCCAAATGATTTCCAAGACATAAACGCTTTTCTAGTGACCCCTCAAAATCTTGTAAACTTAATAATTCTGCCTATGTTATGGTTGATAAGTGTTTTTTAAGGATTCTGCTCTGAAAAAGCAATCAAGACGACTTGTTCTTTTGCTTTTGATTCTGACAGTGAGTCCATCTGAGGCGGCTTTTTCGTGTAAAAATATTCTGGGATCAGTTCAGTATTTCTTCCTTAAAGCGGGGAGGGATCCTTTAGAGCAGGCCTTTTTAGAAATGAATCGAATAAAAGAATATCCCGTTAACAGAGGAAGATTACTTTTTAAAAATTTGGAAAGCGCAGACATCGATCAGGCGGAAAACTTACTGGGCGCCTCAAAGAGTAGTTTTTTTGGACAAATGTCTTCTGAGCGCGAAATGGTTTTTTCTTCGATTGTCTTCAACATAATAAATATTGCGAGAAATCCATTTGTTCATCTTTCTAAAAAATCAAAAGTTGCGTCTAATGAATTAGCTTTTTATTCAATAAAAGATCAGGCTTTGGTGGGGTTTTTGGGAGCAGATTTTGATTTTATTAGAAAACGTATTTATATCTCTTATGTTGTTGATGAGTTTTACCGGGGGCAGGGGTATGCAACAGAAGCCTTGTCATCTTTTATGAATGAAATTCAAGAAAATATTAAAGGTCGAGTTATTTTTATGGGTACCGTTTATAAAACAAATGGTGCTTCTATTAGGGTTTTAGAAAAAACAGGTTTTGAGTTTCTTGGTGATGACGGTCAGTCTGCTGATATTTATTTGTATAGAAAACTTCTGAGTTTATACTAAAGGTTTTAATCTCGAAAAAAACCTCAGTTTACATAACTTTTCTTGTATGATGTAAGTATTTGGAATAATTAACAATTTTGACGCGTAAAAAGAGCAAGGGTTTATCTTGTTTTAGCAAATATAAAACGATCACAAACACGGTCAATTGAAAGATCATCGAATCCTTTTTTTAGTGCAATTTTAACAGCTTCTGTTGCAATCCCTTGCCCCCAGTGTTTTTTTGCAAGAACATATCCAAGTTCTGCTTTTTTTTGAGCTCGGCTTTTACCCTGATCTAAAGTAATTGCACCAACAGGCTTTCCTTGAAAAATAATTGCCATAAACCACGGATGAGATTCAGCTATGTTTTTTAAAAACTTTTGCAGCCTCCACAGATGGATGTGCGTCCCAAAAAAGCGTCTCCGTTACTTCTCTATCCCCAGCCCATGTAAAAAAATCATCGGCATCAGTTTCTTTTAGTGGTCTTAAGGAAATTTCTAAGTTCATATTTAGTAATTAATTATAATAAGTTCTATTCATCTAATTTACCAGCAATATAGAAGAGTCCGTTTTTTTAATATTTATTTACTTGCGGGTAATCTAGAACTGCAAAACGGACGAGATTTTATTTCAAAAAGTTTACAATTAGAAGTTAAAACTTTCTCTTTTTCAGCTAATGAATTAGCCGTTGAGTCTATAGCTTTAGCTTTTAATGTAATTAATTTTCCATCTCTAAATACAGTAAAAGGAATATTGTTTTTATCAGTAGCAAGCTCCAGCTCTGCAGAATACTGCGGGATACTTTGGATTCGATTTCCGTTAATTTTTGTAACGATATCGCCATTTTTCAGTATATTCCTATTAGGTGATTCTTCTGGTACTTCTACAACATGAATAGCTCCAAAAAAATCTTTAAAATATTCTTTCACTTCTTCAGCTTTTAATTCTTTAAAATTAACCATAGTCGCGTATTTCTTGTTCTTACATGTGTACCAAGTGTCAAAAGCAGGAAAGTTGTAAGTTTCAAGCCAAGAAGTTGAAAAAGCATTCGAACCGCCGCCCGATATTGTTCCATTATAGCTTGTGGCTCCAGAGTAAGTGTTGCCGAACATTGTTCCATTCGTATTTGCATATCCAGTTAAGTATGTAGGATTCTGATAATTATACGACGAGGTTTGTTGTACAGTTTGTGATTTACTTAAATTATCGACTCCTATTACTTCTGCAAAACTGTAACCTAGTTCAAAACATTTTTCGTAAGCCCTAAATTCAGATAAGTCTAAGGCAAGTTTTTCATTTGTATATGCATTACCTACAAATCTAGATAGTAATATTTTATTAGTTTTATCACTTGAATCTGAATATCCGCCGCTTGTTCCATGCGGTTTGTACTGAGTCCTACTTGCACAACTTACAAAAAATATAAATTGAACAATTAAAAATTTATTTCTTAAATTCATTCATTTATTATTATATACAAATAAAAAAATTATCCTGACAGAATTTTGTGAATTCAAAAAAAACCAATGTAAAATTATATTATAGTATATAAATATGCGCCTACTAGTGTTACTTGTTACTCTACTTGCGTCCTGTGCCACGCCAGTCAGTCACACAAATACGCCCCTATCAACTTACGACAAAGACACAGAGTACGGGATTGAGGAGAGGTCCGATGGGTTTGGAATTACTGTTTATTATTCGCGATACCAATTCATACCGGAGAGTAGTGCAGTAGCAACAGCCTGTAAATCTGCCCTAACCTCTATTGCATGGGAAGTTGCCGAGAAAAAAGGCAAGACAGTTGACCCAATAAACGAGCAACGAATTCGCTTATCGATGGGCAGAAACGGTTTGACTGGTATCACTTCTTGTCAAGCTTTTGCATTAGTGTCCTGGAAAAAACTTTAAGTTCATTCTAAAAAAAGAGATTAATAAATGTAAGTATTGTTATGCGGCCTTTTTATTTTCATTTTCTGGTAGTTTAAGTAATTCTGACTTTAACTCAATGACTGGGATGGGACATGTATAAAAATCGTTAATCCAACAAACAACGTAGTCGCACTTAATGTTCTTATGGTTTGCATTCCTAATATGCGTATTAAACTTAGCCGTTACGTATAGAATCAACACTCAGGGATTAATCTGCAGCGCAGACTCTTGCTTAGTAACGGGATTATATAAGATTATCCACAAACGCGAATCTCTCTCAAAAACTCCTACGTCATACAATGCGCCAGAAGTATTTTTACGGCTAGGTTCATAAAAACGCGAAATGAGTTTGGGAATAACGCCAGAAAACGATTGATGTCGAACTAGAGTAGCCGTGGCTTCGTCCCACTTATAAATGACCGTCTCCGAAGTCGGCAGATAAGTACGCGCGAGAGTAGGCGAAGCAAAAAATTCCTCCAAGCCATCGCCGTCGATATCCATCATATCCCACAAGAAAATATTGGGAATAATTTTTGCGGCGGCTGTGCCTCCGGGCGGAGTGATGACAAGCGACCAGCCCGCTGGATTAAAAACGTTATAAGCATAACGAGAGTTAAAATCATTGACTCTAAAAATCGTATGTCCAGGCGAGATCACCCTTCCCACATATTTATATCCATCGCCCCCATCGTGGGCGTACGAGTAGAAAGTATCGGTAGCGTAATTAGCAACCATATTATAGATGCTGACGTGCCTTTCGATACCGCCCCAAGGACTGTTCGTTACGGCACCCTGTACTTTGTCGTTATAAACGGAGATATTAAAATCACCTCCCACGAGTAGCATGAGATGGGGCGCTAGGGGATCTGTCTGAATGTGGCCATAGTTTCGTCCGGCAATATCTGTGCGACCGCCCGATATATAGGGGAAATCTGCGCGAAGTTGCCCGGACGAGAATTTTTCGGTACCGAATTGCATCACGCGGCCGCTGGTAAAAAATACAATTCGTCGCTCACCCAAAATGTTCACAATCATTCCATTGGCTAAATGTGAATTCTCCACAAATGAGGTGCCAGTTCCCCATGGATTCAGTTGATCGTATTGATAATAGTAATCGTAACTCGAAGTCGAAGGGAAAAAGAGATAACCCGTGTTCGTGCCATTGCCCGAGCTGAAATCGTAAATCCAGGATTGAGTGGCATACTGTGGAGTCGCCATAAGCAGCGACGAGTCGCCGAATAAAAGACTAAAGGGCGCCCATTGAACCGTCGAGTAATTAAATTGGGACCAACATTTATCCAAGGACGTCATGAGGCCTAAATATTGTCCGTTATTGCCGCGCATGAGACTGAGTCCGGTCGTGCGCATAAGATTCATCCCGCAAGAAGTCGCTTCGTTTCTCGAAAGATTGACTTGCAGATCGATGAATCCATCTTGGTCGAAGTCCATTCCCCCCGAAAGAGAACTAAAGTTAGTAGGCTTGGGCAACTCCCATCTTTTGTTGCCATATTCATCGCTGACTTCCAAGGTGCTCGCCTTTTGCAAAACCACCGTACTCAAAACTTCCGAAGAGGTAAAAGATGTGCCGGGCAAACTTCGATAAATAGGAAGTCCAGCTTGAGTGGTATTGGCCAGCGAAAGCTGACGAATTTCGTAGGAGTCAATGTGCAGTGAATTCGCTCCTGATGTTTGCGAACTCGAAAGCTCGAGTTCTAAAGCTTTCTTGGGATCATCCAAGCGAAGCCGCAATTCCCAGACTTCGCTCTTGACGTTTCCATTGACCGTTTTAAAAACATGCTTCCCACCTGAGAGCACGGTTCCAGCCCCCGCAATAACGCGAGCCTGATAACTAAAAGATCCGACGATATAGTGAGGAAAAACAAAAATTTGAATGATTCGCGACTGCCATTTTGTGTCCACGGGAAATTTGAATATTTGAGTGTTGCGAGCCACCACCGGCGAGGAAGTTCCAATCCAAGGTCGAATGTGACTGAGATTTTTTGAACCAACCACATAAGTAGGATTTGCCATCGAAGCGGTAAATTCATCATAGGCCGTTGCTGCGCTAGTATATTCTCTGATTCCAATTTGATCGCGCATTAGGCGTTTGGGGGTAGTTTTGATGGGGTTACGTGGAGGTACTCGAAGCGGATCACCGATCGTCGTTATTCCATCTTGTGATGTCGGATTATTTTTTTGTTTGAATGCCTTGCCGTAAGAGGACAGCAAGACGAAAAAAAGTAAATAACCCCCTAACCTTCGCACCTTAAAATATAGTATCACGCACCATTTAACAGAAGACTTTTGAATCACTCAATTCTCTGTGAATAAGAAGTTAACTGTTAAAATCAAGTTAATACTTCAACTCTCTTACAATAGATTCACGGCGCGCTCGAGGCGCTTTACGCCTTCGGCAAATCCATATACATATTTTTTTATCGGGATTTAAAAGGAAGACTTACGATTGATGTTGCTTAACTCATTTAAAAATTAAATCTTAGGACATAGGCAGCTTGAAAAATTCGATTGGCAAAGAAGTCTACTTTTTCAGGGTCGTAGCCTCCAAAGAATAGCCGAACACCCATATCAAACGAATCTCTTTGAGCAGTGAAGTATTTTATAGAAAACAAAAGATCATAAAGTGAGTTCGTCAGCAAATCTCCTTTGATTCCTGGTACGAAATCTCCTGCAAACAAAAGAGCTAGTTGCTCTGAGAGTTGAAGCTTTGTTTCAAAGTTTAGCAATGGCAAAACAATAAAGTTTGTTCCTCGGTACTCGTTGCCCGATCCGCGAATATCTATCTGAGCGTAGCGGCCAATCAAAGAAAGCCCTCCACGAAGGTAAAAAGGACTTAGGTCATTTCCGATCAAAGGATAGTTAAAGCTTTCTCTAATCGAGTGGAATTGAAAGTCGATCACCCCACCCTGGCCTGCATTGAAAACTTTACCCTCTGCATTTAATTGTGATTGAAAAACATCTTCAAAGCGCACATACAATGGCTGTAGAACCGTTCCAAAATTCCATCCTTCTGGGTTTTTTGACCACAACTCAAAACGCGCAGTTGGATTAAGGCTTCCCCATCCTTCAGTGGCGTTATTTTGGCCGTAACCTTGTACATCAAAGAGGGATGTTTGAAGTAGCCCACCCTCAATTTGAAACTCCCAATTACGACCATAAGATTGAGAAGCAAGGCAAGTGATAAATAAAACAAGAAATTTCTTATGAAAATTCATTACAATTAAAGAATATGGTCAAAGTTCTTAAGGTTCAACTTCGATAACAGAATATTCAATGAAGTTGCCATAAGCGTCGAGGTCTTCTTGGCCACCTAGAATTAAATATTTTTTTTGCTTTGTTTTTTGACAAAGTGCTTTTATGTCTTCAAGGGTGGATTTAATTTTAAAAGGGCTAAGTTTTTCGAAAGTATAAAACACTTTTGTCTTAAAAATCTTTTCGTTTTCAAAGGAATCATGAAGCCACCAAAGAGATTCTTTGGGAAAATGTTTAAAGTTAATTAGATTGTACGAATGAGCTGCGTTTAAAGTAAAATTATATTTTTCAAAGTCTCTTTCGAAGGCAATAAAGTTTAGTTCGGGATAAAGAATTGCTGCTCCAAGAATTGTGCTTCCAAGTCCAGATTGTAATTCCAACACGCCTTCGCCTTGATCAAGCTTCAATCTCTTGAGTGCTTTGTCGAGAATTCCTAGCGAGCTTCCCTTGGGGGGAGTGTTTTTTTCAAAAGAAAGGTAATGGGTTCCGGCTACGGCTTGAAGAATAGAATCGCTTTTAAAAGAGTCAAGAGCATTAGCATTTCTCCAGCTTTCTAGAAGGAGTTTTGCTTCAGGAAGGGTAACCTTTCCAGGCTCGAAAAAAAACATTAGCTCTCTTCTAAGTTTAAAAAAAGCATAACTAAATTCTCTCAAGCTTTTCATTTCTTGAAGGGTGCTTTGTCTGAGGCCTTCCGGATAGTTTGGAAGAATAGACTTTTCAAAGGTGAAAGAAGAAGCGAGCTCTTTTTGAATGAGGTTTAAAAAAGAATCACTTTCAAGGCTTACAACTAAATCTGCCTCTTCTTTTGTAAGGGCCGTTTTATTTTGTCTTTTTTGAATGAGACCGATCAGTAAATGTTCTGAATCCGCAATGTGTTTGATTCTGTTTGCAATTGAACTTTCAAAATAAAGAGGATTGCTTTGAGCTGATTCCCAAATTCCTAAAGCATTTTCTTCGGGTTTATAATAACTGGTTTGACCAGTAAGCAGTATAGCCCGGCAATCTCTTGGTAAGGGTCCGGGCGGAAGTGAAAAGGGTATTTCTTGTGCAAAAGTTGCTTTGGGGGCGAGCAACAGTAGGCCAGAAATGAGGCCCGTCATTTGAATTTTTTTATGAGCTAAAAAAGATGAAAATCGTTCCAAAAACACTTCGCCAAGCTAGCGCGCTTTTGGGGGCAATCAAGACTAATTTAGTGAGCCTTAATAAGTGAACTCTTAGCGAGTAGAATCTTCTTGTGTCAGCTCCAAAAAACGGTAAATTCCTCGGATGCAGAAAACAAAGCTTTTGGGGGTTTTTGGGGCCCTTGTTTTCTCTATTACGTGGGCTGCTCAGCCTACTGATTCTTTTCACTGTTTGGATTTGCTCTCTGAAAAAACGACAAATACCCCTACACCATCTGCTTGGATGAATTTGTTAAAAGAACATCATTCCATCGCAGCTTTCCCCCCCTATTCGCGGCTTCAAAAATTCAACACCTTTGTCTACTTTCCCACCAACTCCTCTCACCTTGAGAGTTACCCAGAAATTCCCGCTAGCAGTCAGGCGATACTGATTTCCATGACGGGCTCTGGGGGTGAAAACATCTCTGGTAAAAACTTCATGAGAGTTGCCAAGCGAATGCAACAATGGGGTGTGGCTCAAGTATCCTTTGATTACCCTTTTCACGGGGAAGGTCCTCGAGACGACAAATTCAACCATGTTCATCAGTTTCGCAAGATGCTTTTTCAAATCATTAAGCACTACAAAAAAACAGGCTTGCCAGTTATTTTGCAGGGACATTCTTTTGGAGCTTTGGTTGTACAAGATCTTCTTTATAATTCTCCCGATCTTGTAGAGGGCGCAGTAATTACATCTCCCGGTGGAAACGTCACTCCCGAACTCTTAGAAAAGTATTTGATAGAATTCCCTCCAGGCCAACAAGCCGAAGTCATGAAAGGCTTTAAGTGGAAGTTTGATCCCGTGTCCGACAAATGGGCTGAGGGTTTAAATGGTAAAAAAGGTGTTGCAGGCCAGATGCTTTCAAATAAAGCAGGTGTGAAAGTAAAAAGCAGGGTTCCCGTGCGGATACTTGCTGGTGATCAAGACCCCTACTCCAATCCAAATTTAATTGAGGCTTTTGCTCAAAGATTTGCAAATGCAAGTTATGAAATATTTCCAGGTTTTGGGCATGTCGATGTGAATGAAGCTAAAGGGCTTCGTGAAAAGGCTCCCATGGAAGCCGTGCTTGATTTGATTGAGTCAAAAACTGGTCAAAAACTTGAATTAAGTCGGGAAGCGGTTATTAATTCGGATGAGGTTTTTTTATATTTTCTTGAGAATTCAGAAGGGTTTCGAATTTATCTTTCAGAAATAGAAAAGGTATCGATTTCTAAAGCTTGGAATTTGTATGGTAATAAAAACTTATTAGCTATTGAGTCTCTTCTTAAGCGATGGAGCGAGTTTTATTTAATTCAGCTTTGGAAATCTTTAAAGTCCTCGCCTCATGCTCAAGAGAAGGCTTTATCGATGAACCCGTCTAATTCCAAATTTTTTGTCTTTCGTGACTATTCAGAAATGAGCACTAAGCAAAAAGAAGAATTTAAAAGGGCTCTTTATAACTTTCCTCTCTCGGAATTATAAACGAATATATAAAACGATTTTTGGATCTCCCTCTATGTGTAAGAGACTGAAATCATTTGTTAAAAAAACAATTTACGCATAGCGAAATAAAGTGTAGTATTAACTCCTTGAAAAAAAAGTTTTTTTTCATAATCGCTCTTCTTTTATCTTCATTCTGCGAAGCCGATGATTGTTTGGATTTGCTTGGTGGAAAAAAAATAAATTGGATTGGTTTATTAAAAGAGCATTTTGCAATTGCAGCGTTTCCTCCTTACTCAAAATTAAAAAAGTTCGATACTACTGTTTATTTTCCTACGAATACCCACCCTCTCAAGGACTTTCCTGAAATTCCATCAGGAAGCAAGGCCATTTTAATTTCGATGACGGGATCGGGAGCTGAAAATGTTTCTGGAAAAAACTTTATGAGAGGTGCAAAGAGAATGCAGCAGTGGGGCGTGGCTCAGCTTTCTTTTGATTACCCCTATCACGGGGAAGGACCTAGAGATGAAAAATATTACGATCTTGAGCTTTTTCGTAAAATGGTTTTTCAAGTTATCAAACATTATAAAAAAACGGGCTTGCCTGTCTTTTTGCAAGGTCATTCCTATGGAGCCTTGGTTATTCAAGATATTCTCTTTCTTTCTCCAGAACTTGTGGATGGTGTTGTGATTACTTCCCCTGGAGGAAATGTGACTCCCGAGCTTTTAGAGAAATATTTGATCGAGTTTCCTCCAGGTCAGCAAGGTGTGGCTATGAAAGGCTGTAATTTTAAATTTGATCTTGAGTCTGACAAGTGGTCAGAGGGACTAGATGGTAAAACGGGTGTTGCGGGTCAAATGCTTTCAAACAAGTCCGGAGCTACGATAAAAAGTTTAATTCCTGTAAGTATTATTGCTGGTGACCAAGATCCCTACTCGACCCCAGATATGATTGAAGCTTTTGCAAAGCGTTTTTCAAATGCAAATTATGAAATTCTTAAAGGCTTTGGACATGTAACTGTGAACGAGGCCCCTGGAATTCGAGAAAAGGTTCCCATGGATGCGGTTTTGAATTTAGTAGAATTAAAAACAGGAAAAAAACTTAATCTCAGCACAGAGGCAGCTATTCGATCTGATGAGTTGTTTCTGTATTTCTTAGAAAACTCGCAAGGATTCAAAAAGTACCTTCAAGAAATTGAAGGGCTAAATCTTAATAAAACAATGCGCCTGTATGAAAATAAAAATACGTTTGCTATCGATTCTTTGCTTAAAAGATGGAACGAGTTTTATTTAATTCAGTTGTGGAAAGCTTTAAAAACTTCTTCTATTGCTCAGGAGAGGGCCTTGGCTATGAATCCTGCTAATGAAAAGTTTTTTGTCTTTAACGACTTTTCTGAAATGAGCACAAAGCAAAAAGAAGATTTTAAAAGAGCTCTCTATAACTTTCCTCTATCAGATCTTGATTCTAATTAATAAAATTGATCATTAAAAAGAACCTTGAAAAAATGACAACTAGTGCCATGGTCGTGATGATTGATCAGGCTTGTAGCTACGCTCTCAAAAGCCATCTGCTAATCTATATGTGATGAGGCAGAGGCGTAAACTTAGTCAAGTCCCGATGCTTTTAAGAGGGCTTTTTATTTTGCCTCTTTTTGTGGCTCCTCTAAAAGCAGAGCTTTTTAAGCACTATGAGCTTTCCGAGTTAAAAAAATGTTTGAAAAAAGTTAAAAAAGAATACCGCGAGGACTATGAACTCTCATGTCCTTTGCCTGAATTTGTCGCTAAAGCTCGTGAGAAAAATTACCAAGAACCTGGCAAAAGATTCTTGGTGGCGCGTATGCTCGTGCTGGCGCTCAAGACCAGACATCAAAGTGAGTTAATTTACGGAGATAATTCTGAGAGTGAAGAAGATGCCGCTATTGCCGAAATGTTTCCCGAGATTCCTTCTTCCAGAAGCCAGTACCTGCAGTATTTTTTCCCCGATTCAGGGCAAAATAGAGTTCCTGTTCTACCTCCCTCAAAAGAAGCCAAGTTTTTGAGCCAAAGTAAAAATCTAGTCGACGAAATTCTTTTTTGGCTTAACCCTTTACGAGAGCCAAAGTCTCCTAAGAAAGAGGCTCTTTTTTTAAAAGACGAAACATCACATTTACTCTTTTGGGCCTATGGATTGAGTTTACGTTTTGATGCTCTTTATCAACTTATTGAGAGCGATGAAAAAGCTCTTTTGCATAATCGAGATTTTGAGCAGCTTTATCTCACTCAAATTTCTCAGTGGATTAAACAGTTTGGAGCTTTACCCCTGCGTAATTGGTATGCCAAAAAAATTAAAACAAAGCTCGCACCTGTCGGAGGCGCTTTGAATGATATTTCGTGGAATTACTGGGTCGAAAGTATTCGCTTACTGGATAGACCCGTTAATCCCGAAGATAAAGATCTGCGTGCGCAGTTACGTTGGCTTTGGGTGGTTAGTCCAGAAGCCAAAAGAAGTATAGAAATAAAAAATTTAATAGCTGAATTGGGCCTTGGTAAAACTCTTGATTCTTGGAGCCTAAATCAACTTTCTTGGCAGGAGTATTTGTGGCGTGTTCAAGCTTTGAGTGCCTCCTTGAGCACAAGAAGTGCCGATCAGATGATGGAATCTTTGCTAAAGGAAAATTCCAAACTTTTAACAAATCGCGATGAGGTGTGGGAAGCTCTGCAGGTTCATATAAAGCTCATGAAAATTCTTGATGAGCGACATCGAATTGCAAAGCTCATTCAAAAATATAACGACAGATTCAAGTTCTTTACGGATCCCGAAGACAAGAGCGAAATACCCAAGCACTTTGAACGTCTTTATCAACTAGCTGTGCAGTTCTGGACTTTGGAAGAAAATAAGGCAGCGGTGGATTTGCTCAATAAGATTGAAGCTTCAAAAGAAAAGTCTATTTATTCTGTTTTATCAAAAGTTGCTTATGTAAAGGCTCGAATGAATGAAGAAAAGGATTTGGAGGGTTTAAAGAAGGCTTTCAAAATGGACCTTCGTGATGATCAAAAACTTGAGTTAGGCTGGAGAATATTTTTCAAGCTTTATGAAGGATCTATCAAGCAAGTCACAGAAAGTTTGAGTTTTATTGAGCGCAATACTTCAACTTTTAAAAGTCTAGATGAATCTTCTTTGAAGATCAGTTTTTGGCAAGCCCAATCTCTTGTGAAATTAAAAAAAGAAAAAGAGGCAATCAAAGTTTTTATTAAAAACTTTGAAGAAGATCCCTACAGTTTTTATGGATTGATGTCGGCTTATATGCTCCGTGAGATTACAGGTAAGTTTCCTGAAAATTGGGAAATTAAAAACCTTAAATCCTCATCGGCTTTTAACGAAAGAGATTACCTCGATAGTGAGGGCTACCCTTCAAGCGAATCAGTTTCTCAAATGGCTGCAGCTATTGTTTTGGGTAAGGTTTTTGAAGATGACCGTGGAATTGCTGTTTTAAAAGAGCTTTCAAATGGAAAATCATCAAATGGATTTTTCTCAAGTGGAGAAAAGCTCGATAAAGTTAGAGATCTGGCTCGAGTTTTTGTTGAGTTAAACGATAAACGCAGCGGAATGAATTTAATCGCGGGATATCTGACAAGAAACGCCGAAGATTTTAGTTCCGAAGATTGGGGATTTATTTTTCCAAGAGTTTATGAAGAGAATATTCGCAAAGAAAGTTCAAAAGTTGGAATCGATCCATGGGTTGTGAGTAGTATCATTCGTCAGGAAAGTGCTTTTAATCCGCGTGCTCGATCAAGTGTAGATGCTTTGGGATTGATGCAGTTGCTACCTGTGACGGCTCAAAAAGAGGCTAAAATTTTGGGCAAAGACAGTTTTCAAACAGAGGATTTATTTGCCCCTGAAACAGCTATTGAGTTTGGAACAAGCAATATTTCTCGGCTTTTAAAAATATTTGATAAAAGTTATATCTGCTCCTTTGCAGCTTATAATGCGGGTATTCCGCCTGTTAAATTATGGATGAAGCAGTATGGGGCAGCCTATCCCTTGGCTTTTATTGAGCGTATCACCTACAAAGAAACGCGAGATTATGTAAAAAAGCTTTTGCGAAACTATGTGATGTATCGTCGGCTTTATGAGAAAGAAATGCCTATTTTAGCTTCACTTTTAACAATGCCGAGTGAAGAAGTGAGTGCTAATATACCCGACCATGAAGATTCGGATAGGGTCGCGAAAAAGTGATTTAGCTCAAATTCAATCGCGTTTGGTTGCAGAAGCTCTTAAAAGTGTTCAGCCTGATCTTGATCCTTCTTTTGTTTTCAAAGATGTGGGCGTTGATTTGAATTTGAATATTTCTCTTGTTGATGCGGAATCAAAGGGCTTGTTTACAAAAGATCTCACGGAAGATTTAATTCAAGGAAAAGTCGATTTATTGGTTCATTCTTGGAAAGATCTTCCCACTCTTGCAAATACTCAAACTGAAATTGCTGCGACTCTCGAGCGAGAAGATCCTCGTGATATCGTTTTTGTAAAAAAGACTTCCTTGCAAAAATCCCTTATCACCCTGCTAAGTTCTTCACCCCGCCGTGAATTTAATTTGGGTGGTTTCTTGAAAGAGTATGTTTTTCAAGAAAGCGAATTAAAGTTTATTCCCATTCGCGGAAACTTGCCCACGCGAATCAAAAAGTTTTTGAACTCCGATGAAGACGCTATTATCTTGGCTTTGGCCGCAGTAAAAAGACTTCTCACTCACGGCAACGAAGAATCCAAAGAAGTTTTTCAAAAAGTCTTAGATCTTTCTCAAATTGTGGTGGTTCCTGTTGTGGCCAACCCCCCTGCCCCCGCACAAGGTGCTTTAGCTATTGAAATCAGAAAAGACAGAGCAGACCTCAAAGAGCTTCTTTCAAAAATTAAATGCCCACAAAGCTATGCAGACGTTATTGCCGAGAGAGAACGCTTGAAGGATTTTGGTGGAGGTTGTCACTTAAAACTTGGGATTTATCAAAAAACCAATGAACGTGGCGTTCTTAAGGTTGAATGTGGACTCACGCCTGGTGGAGAAAAGCTAAATTCATTTCTTTGGGAAAGTCACAGAAAAGCACCTTCATTAAAGGCTTCAGAAACTTTTGATGCTTCTCAATTAAATATTTTTGATCGAAAAGTTTTAAAAGTTGAAAAGCCTCAGAATTCTTCAGGGCTTTTTTTGTATGTTTCCAAATCAGAGGCTCTGCCCAGTGAATGGATTATTCAAGAAAAAGATATTTTGTGGACGGCCGGGCTTGAGACTTGGAAAAAGCTTCGCAAAAAAGGATTGTGGGTAAGTGGGTCGCAAGAAAGTTTGGGCGAGGATTATTTTGACTTTCCTCTTGAGCTTTTTCCCTCTCACAAAACTTACAAGTTAGCTCACAAGGAAGGTGTTCAAAAAAGACTTCCCTTACTTGCCACTTATGAATTAGTGGCTAAAGAATCAGAAGTTCCTGATTTAAGCGCGCAAAAGGCGTTTTACTGGCCAAGTGGGAGCCTTTTTAAAGCCTGCTTCAAAAAGAATCCTCAGTTGTTAGAAAAAATTCATTTTTCTGGTCTTGGAAATAGCTTTGATGAGATTTCTGCTTATTTACCTTCGGACAAGCTTTTTATTAGATTTCCTTAAGTTTGTTTTGATTCGTAAAAGCCACGTAAACACTCGTTGCCTGGTTTTTGAGTCCTGATACTGTCTTTTTCTAGAAATGACACTCTTTCAGCGTGCACTTAAAAGAGAAGCTCTTCCGACTCCTCCCGTATGGATGATGAGGCAAGCAGGTCGATACCACAAGCATTATCAAGCTTTGAAATTGAAACATTCCTTTATCGAGCTTTGTAAAAATCCAGTTCTTGCAGCGGAAGTGGCGATGGGTCCTATTGAAGAATTTGATTTTGATGTTTCTATTCTTTTTAGTGATCTTTTATTTCCACTCGAAGTTTTAGGAATGCCTCTTAAATACGAACCAGGCCCTGTTTTGGGTTGGCACTTAGAAAATGAGTCGCAGGTTTTGGGATTTCAAAAAGTTGATGAGGCCCTTAAGGGTTTGGAGTTTCAAGCTGAAGCTGTAAGGCTTACGCGTGAACGTCTTCCCAAATCCAAATCGTTGATTGGATTTGTGGGTGGTCCTTGGACACTCTTTATGTATGCTGTGGATGGCTCTCATAAAAGTAGCTCGTTGAAATCCATTCAAGAAACACAGCTCTTTCAAAAATTTTGTGAATACATGACTCCACTTCTTGCGAAGAATATTGAATTGCAATTAAAGGCAGGAGCGGAAGCTGTGATGATTTTGGATACAGCAGCGGGTGAAGTTTCTGTTGATTTTTTCGAGCGTTATATTGCCCCACAATTAAAACATTTAGCAAAGGATCAAGTGGGATATTATATGAAGGGTGGCACTGCAGATCATTACTCAGTGATAAGAGATTTTCCTTTTGTGGGTTTTGGATATGATCATCGTTTTGATTTAGCGAAAGTTTTAAAATCAACTCAAAAAGGTTTTGTTCAAGGAAACTTTCATCAAAACTATATGAACGGAACAGAAGCGGAGTTTGAGAAAAACTTTGAGGCTTTTGTGGCTCCACTTAAAAAACTGACTCCTCAAGAACGAGCGGGATGGGTCGCGGGTCTTGGTCACGGGATATTACCTCAGGCCAAAGAAGCGAACGTCCATCGTTTTGTTAAAGAAATTAGAAGAATCTTTCGGTAAACGTTCACACTTTAAAAAATAGTTGAAAGAAAAAAAATTGAATCACAACGAAGAAAAAATTAGAATTATTGGTGCAGGTTTTTCGGGACTTACTCTTGCTTATTATTTAAAAAAAGCAAACCCTTCCTTAAAAATCACAATCCATGATGAAGCAGAAAACGTTGGGGGCTTACTCCAAAGTCTTCAGACTCCTTATGGGTTAGTCGAAACAGCGGCGAATGCAATTCTTGATAGCGAAGAAATCAGAGCCCTAGCTAAAGATGTACAAGTCGAAATGCTTGAGGCAACAAAGGGAATTAAGAAAGCTTATTTTTTAAATCAAGGAAGACTTCGGACATGGCCTTTAACGTTATCAGAAACAATTTTTCTATTGCCGAAATTTTTACGTTTTCTATTTAATCGAAATTCCTTTGCCCCCCAAGACTTTGAAAGTGTTGAGCAATGGGGAAATCGAAACTTAGGTGTGCCCTTTACTCAAAAACTTCTCGACGCGGCTTTAGCAGGGATTTATGCGAGCCGCGTACAGGATTTGAGCGCACGACTTATCTTTTCTAGATTTTTTAGATTTCGTACAAAAAGTTTTTTTAAAAAAAGAAAAAAGAAGAAAAAATTGCAAAGTATCGCTCCTGTTTTGGGAATGCAGCATTTGTGTTTGCAACTGAGAGACTACCTTCAAACACAAAAGGTAGACTTTGTTTTTGGTAAAAAGTTTGATCTCGATCAAAAAAGTGAAAATGAAAAAGTTATCTATTGTGGTTCTTTAGTTGGAGCTCAGAAATTCTTTAAGGATTTTGATCTTGTAAAAGAAACTTATAAGGATTTTTTAGATTTACCCTCTTTGCCCGTTTCTAAAACGACTTTGTTTTTTAACTTAAACAGTTCAAAGAAAACACCTCATGCTTTTGGTGTCTTGTTTCCACGTATTGAGAAGCGTCCTTTTTTAGGTGTTTTGTTGGATACAAAAATTTTTAAAAGAAAAGATGAGTTTTATTCAGAAAGTTGGATATCTAACGAGAATTTTACGGATTTAAAAGCTGCTCAATCTAAGATTCTTAATGAAAGAAAATATCTCTTAATTAGCAACGAAGAGCCACTTTTGGGGCATCTTAAGAGTTGGCAGAAAGTTTTGCCCTTGTATGGTGATGAATTGAATCGTTTTCTTCTTGATCGATGGCCTCAAATGCGTCGTGATTTGGCTAAACATGAGATTTACGTTCACGGAAATTATCTTGGCCACCTTGGGCTTTCTCGACTAATTTTGGAATCAAAGAATATGGCTCAATCATGGCAGGTGCAAAAAAAATGAAAAAAGGTATTTTATTAAGTAACTTGGGAAGTCCCTCTGCTCCCACCCCCGAAGCTCTTAAAGTTTATCTTGATCAATTTTTGATGGATCGTTATGTGATCGATTTGCCCTATCCTTTAAGAGCTTTACTTGTGCGTGGGATTATTATGCGTACTCGTCCTAAGAAATCGGCTCACGCGTATGAAGTGATTTGGACTCCAGAGGGCGCCCCTTTGGTGGTGACTACTGATAAGCTCACTCAAAAAGTACAGCAAGCTTTGGGCTCTGAGTACTCTGTAAAGTTTGCGATGCGCTACGGACAGCCTTCTTTTCAAGATGTTCTGAATGAATTCAAAAATGAAGGTATTTCAGAAGTGTCATTGCTCCCGCTTTACCCACAATGGGCGTATGCTTCCACTGGGTCTACTGAGGCGCATATTAAAGAACTCAATCATTCCGTAAAAATATCCAAGCAGTTAGACCCCTACCCTGATGATTCAGATTTTATTGGATTATGGCTCAAGCGTTTTCAGGAATGTAAGATTCCAAATGATTCTTTGAAGACGCATTATGTTTTTAGTTTTCATGGAATTCCTGAGCGGCATATCAAAAAAAGAACTGCTTCGTGTGAAACTTGTCGCTTTGATAAAAGCTGTTGTTTAGCTGCGACGGCTCCCAAGTTTTGCTATCGATCTCAGTGCGAAAAAACAGCACTAGCGATTGCTCGTAGTATGGGCCTTAGTGAAAGCCAATACACGGTAACCTTTCAATCTCGCTTGGGTTTAGACCCGTGGCTTAAGCCTTATACAGATAAGGTTATAGTTGAGCTTCCAAAACAAGGTGTGGAGCGATTGGTTATGTTTAGTCCCGCTTTTACAGCTGATTGCCTCGAAACGATCGAAGAGTTGGGTGTTCGTGCCAAAGAAGATTTTGAAGAAGCAGGTGGTAAAGAATTTACACTTGTTCCAAGTCTTAATGAGGGTGACGATTGGGCAGCGTTATTAGCACAATGGGTTCGCGAAGATAAACACTTCGCAAAACCCAATTGGCTTTAGGTTAAGAGTTAAATTAACAATCTAAAAAATTACAGCTGTGTGAAAGGCAAGAATTTACGCGCACCTTTTGCAAGGATTCCCACGTAAGCTTTGTCTGCCAAGCTTTCAGGCTTGCAACGGCTTGTTCCTACTTCACGATGGCGAAGGATTTCTCCTGTGCGAGGATTTCCGATAATTGTATCGAGAATCCATGGGTCTTGAGTTCCTTTGCGGTGAGCGTTTGCACCCACTGGAGCATCGCCGAAATCGCCAAACTTTAAAAGGAATGAGCGCTCACAACGTGAAGCCCAGCTTGCTTCGCTGTCTTCAATGTAATGCAATTTTTGACGAAGTTCTTCGTCTGCTTCACGACACACAATTCCCACAATTCCTTGGCAAGAAGCAGGCATCATGAGTTCAGGCTGAAGAGCCACATAGTAGCGAGGAGAAATATTCAAGCGGCGGAGGCCTGCCCAAGAAACAATCAAGGCATCAAGTGCTCCTCGATCTAATTCTTTAAGGCGCTCTTGAAGAGGACCAGGCGTTGGAATGATCTCTACGTCACTTCGCAAATTACGAATTTGCATAATACGTCTTTGAGATCGAGCTCCCACGCGAGCATTTGTAGGCAATTCTTGAATCGCTCCATAGGTTGCTCGAGTGATCATCGCATCGCGAGGGTCTTCGCGAGTCAGAGCCGCACCAATGATGAGGCCTTTAGGAAGTTCTAGGGGAATTTCTTTCATGTTATGAACAGCCAATTCGATTTGGTTGTTGAGTAACATGTCGAAAGTATTTTGAGTCACAGCTTTTCTGTGTTGCTCGTAAGGGACGTCTTTAAAGTAGGCAGAGCTATGGTCTGTGACTTTTACAACGTTTGTGATTTCTAGCTTGTCTTTTTTGTAACGATCCATGAAAGCATTGCTAAAGTCGCTTCGAATAGCACGAGCTAAATCAGAATCGCGGCAAGCAATACGATAAGTTCCAGGAACAAATACAGGCCCTGTAGATTGTTTTTTGATGTCTAAACGCTTTCCATCATCTTTTTTGATTGGGAAAGATCCAATAAAATCAAAGCCCCCACTTGGTTTTTTCTTAGAGCTAGCGGGAGTTGATGTCGTGGAGGGAGCAATAGATGTTCGACTCAAAACACTTGATCGAGAACCAAGGACAGAGAGTCGGCTGAGCATAGGAGATGCAGGTTTAACAGTTTTTGAAGAGACATTTTGGCTGTTTTTTGTGGCCATTCTTTAAATTACCTCTTTCGATATTTGGGTGACGTTAGTCACCGCTTTTATTTGAACTTCAGAGGGACTTTTCGCGATCTTTTCAACGACTTCTAATTCTAAGGCATCTAGGCTTGCACATAGTTGCTTCAAAAATTGTTGCCCCTCTAAAGGACCTAACTCGTTGGATTTAGTTATTAGGATGTGTCCTAATTTTGCCCACGAGCGTTGCTGATTATATACGATTTCACTCGAATTTTCCAGAAGAATCTCTTCAAATAAATATTTCCATTTAGAGATGAATTCTTGCTTAATTGGACCAAGCTGATTGAGGTTTATTTCATCGTAAACTGATTGAAGGTGTTGTTTGAGCGTTTTTTCTGCAAAATCTATGCGTTGTTTTTGAAGGGCATCTTGGTCATCTAAAACGCTTTTAAAATCATCAACGTTGCGTAAAATGAATCCTAGCTCTGTAATATCAGGGTCTGCATTACGAGGGAGACCTAAATCAAGAATCACTCTAAGTTTTGATTTTTTCGAGCTGATTTTAGAAAGAACTGTCGATTTCTTAGACAGAATTGGATGACTTGTTGATGTTGCTAAAAATACCACATCTGATTCGAGAGTGAGTTCTTCAAGTTTAGAAAAGTCTTCGACTGTGCAAAAGCGTCCATAAGGATGCGCTTCGATTTTTTCTTTGGAGCGATTGATCCAAGTAATTTTTGAAGCACTGAGCTCACGAAGTTTTTCGATCGCTAACAAAGCCATCGCTCCAGCACCAACAATCAGAAATTTTTTGTCGTGTAGCGTTTCGAAAACATCACTCAGTCTCATAAGAGCAAGTGAGGAGAGATTTTCTCGCCCTTCCCCAATTCGACTAGCAGATCGGACACTTCGTGAAACACTTAGTCCTCTTTGCAGAATGTGATTCATGGGAGATATGAGAAGCTGCTCTTCTTTGCATTCTCTCATGCTGGTGCGAATTTGGCCCATGATTTGGTTTTCACCGATAATTGAGCTTTCAAGCCCAGAACCGACTCGTACAAAATGTTCAAGGGCTGCGAGATCTCTCCAGATCTTTAAAGATTCAGGACGAGCGCCTGTTGCCTCACACCAAGCTTTGCGTACGATCAGTGGATCAACTTCTGTTCCGTAAATTTCTACGCGATGACAGGTTTTTAAGTATAAAAAAGGTCCTTTTTGAGAAGGATGGAGGTTTCTCAAAAAAGGCGCCATGAGCTTGAGTGGTATGGCGAGTTTTTCTCGATCGTGAACATCCGTCCATTTTGAATGGGCACTCAAGCAAAAGAAATTACTCATGATCGACATCAGCGTAAAAACTCCTGATTGATGTGACCCATTTGGCCGCTTTCAGACCATAAAATTGTAATGACAACCAAAAGCCCTAGGAGAGCTGTGTATAAATAAACTCTAAAAAAACTTTGAGATTTAAACTTGTTCCATATTTTTTCGCTAAACACGAAGACAAACGCGAGCAACCAGACGGCCCAAATGCTGGGATCGTGAATCCATTTACTGAGTCCATCTTTCCAAGCGCTTAAATGGCTACTATTTCGTGTTTGATTCGTTATTTGATGTGTGTGCACAGCCAGTGCAATAAGAGCGAGGGTACATCCTAAAAGCCAAAAAACTCGAACAAGACCAAAGCTCCAAGAGCAAAGATTAAGGAGTCCTTCAAGTGAGGGAGTATTCGATCGAGAGGATGTGTTTTTATCCGAATTCAAACTGCTTTGGGATTTTGAACGAGGAGTGAATATTTTTTTTTCTTTGAGCCTTCCTAAGCCTGAAGCCAGAAGAACAATGAGGAGCATTCCTCCTGCAGCGACAAGAAACGTTGCATGTAAGAAATAAAGGGCTGTGGAGGGTTTAAGCGGATTTTCGACGGGATGTTGAAAACTTTTGATCCACCCAGAAAGCCATAGTGCTCCGGCCGCCCATAAAAGAATGTTCAAATAACGTTTAAGGTTTGGATCTATCAGTCGGGCTTGAGCAAAATAAATAACTAGCAATAAGCCCCATAGGAGAGCGCCCCATAGTGTGTTTAAAAACGATGTTTTAAACAGAAGATCGATGACCCAGGGAAGCAATCCCACAAGCCAAGGAGAAGGTGCTTGAACTCGATTTGGCATGATTGAAATTTCGAGTTATTAATAGCACATGGCTAATGTTCATGTCATTACAGATAGTAACTTCGAAAGTGAAGTTTTAAAGTCAACAACACCCGTTCTTGTAGATTTTTGGGCAACTTGGTGTGGACCCTGCAAAGCGCTTGCTCCTAAGCTCGAGGAACTCTGTGGTTCTTACTCTGGCAAGGTTAAATTTGTAAAACTTGATGTCGACCAAAATCCCGAAACAGCCAGTCGTTATGGCATTCGTGGAATTCCTACTTTGATTCTTTTCAAAAATGGTCAAATGGTTGATCAAGTTGCAGGAAACCAGCCAAAAGAAGTGATCGAAAATATAATCACAAAACATTCTTAAGATTTTTTTAATTCGAGTTTTAAATTGGGAGCTTTACTCAAATCTCTTTCTCCAAAAAAAGATGCCGTTGCCATTAGTATTGCGGCTAAAGATTTGATCCAAGACCTTTGGGAGGGACGAGTTTGGGTTAATCCACGTGTTTTTTTAAAAGCGGCTCAGGCCTCTTTGGCCTGTCTTGCTTTACAAGGTTTGAATGAGGAAGATAGCACGCAGAATATTGAACTTCAGTGGCTTTGGGACGATTCCTCATTGCGTGCTCTTTATGCCGATTCACTTTTCCAGGGAGCCATTCGAACAAGTTACTCTTGGATTGGAGAAGCTCGTGAAGAGATCCCAGAGCTAAAGGGACGTTGTCAGTTGCGAAGAGTTGAGAATCTTTTCGAAACAAACGGTATCGTAGAATCTTTTGGTGATGTCGTAAAAGACGTTCAAGATATTTTACTTAAAAGTGAACAGAAAGATTGTGCGTTGGCGGTGTCTGTTCGGTGGAACATTATTGAGGGAGATGTGCCTCGTTTAGAAATCACCCGTGCCCATGCCTACTTATTACATGTGCTACCTCCTGTGGTAGAGAATCAAAGAGATGATCTTCTGGCGCAATGGCAATCTTTCTTAAATGATTTATCGAGTCCAGCAGACTGGGTTTTGTCGGATGAGTCAGAAAAAGCTGTCCGCGAAATGAATGCTCTTTTATTAGCATCACCTGATGGAAAAGAGTTGTTTTCTAAAAAACCTTTTTTCTTTTGTACCTGCAATCAGCAAAAAATCGAAGATATTTTAAAATTACTTCCCAAAGAGGAAGTTCTTGCACTTGATTCTATTATAGAACTTTCTTGTAAGTATTGCGGAAAAGACTATCGACTTGAAAAATCTAAATCAGGTTTAGCTTGAGGGTTTTTTGTAACAGGCACAAACCTAGATTTGTTTTTTTCGTACCATTTTTCTATAACCGCTTTCACAACGGGGCCTGCAGATAAAGCTCCCCAGCAGGCATGCATCGCAAAAGCTGCCACAACAATTTCTGGCTTATCTTCAGGAGCGTAACCGACAAACCAAGCATGGCTTCTTCGATTAAGAGGTCGAGCTTCACAGCTTCTGAAAAGAGCATCCTCTGAAAAACTTGCAACTGTTACGGTGCCACTTTTTCCGGCAATTTTTAAAAGAGGACTTCGGACTGTTCGGTAACCCGTACCGGTAGGTTCGTTGACCACATCATAGAGACCTTCTTTGACTCTTCTTAAATGGTCGGGGTTGATTTCAACATGATCCAAAATTTTAGGAGTATTTTGCTCTAATATTTTTCCGTCAACAGTTTGAATTTTTGAAACCAGATAGGGTTTATAAAGTTTACCGCCATTTACGAGCGCAGAATAGGCTAAGCCCAATTGGAGAGGAGAGGTAAGAGTGTAGCTTTGTCCAATAGAAACAAGAAGTGTTTCTCCCTGCGACCATCCTTGCTTGAGAGTTTTTTTCTTCCATGCACCATCAGGCATAAGTCCCACAGCTTCTCTTTCCATGCCTAAGTTAGGGGCTCGTCCAAAACCAAAATGTTTTGCAAAATCGGAAATTGTATTTACAGAGGGCATTCGGGTGGCCATTGTGTAAAAATAAACGTTACAGCTTTTTTGAATAGCTTGGCGAAGATTGATGTTTCCATGACCGTTTTTTAGATCACAGTGAAAAGTTTTGTTACCAAGCCTGTATTTTCCAGAGCAAAAAACATTTTCATTGGGATTGATGATTCCTGCCTGTAACCCTGCCAGGGCAGTGAAAATTTTAAAAGTTGAGCCCGGTGAAAAATGATCTTGAATAACTTTGTTTCTTAAAGAACCAAATTCATTTTTCATCACCCTTTCCCATTCTTCACTTTTATTCAAAGAAAGACTGGTCGGGTCAAAACCTGGCTGTGAGTGCATTGCAAGAATTTCGCCTGTGTTGGGATTAAGAGCCACAACAGCCCCAATGAAATCCTTGAGCGTCAGTTGAGCTGCTTCTTGTAAGTCGGCATCAACTGTCAGTGTCACATCGGGGCCAACTTTTGCATCAACTTCTCTGGAAAGATCTCCAAGAATTTTACTTTCTTCATCTTTTTTGAGCCGACGTCCATGAACATCAACAACTGCATAGCGAGTTCCTTCTCGGCCTCTTATGGTAAGATCAAGACTTTTTTCAATTCCATACTTTCCAAGAACATCGTTTTGGTTGACGATACCACCAGGATATTTAATTTTTCCGAGGTCCTTTTTAGTAGCAAGTCCTGTGTAACCAAAAACATGAGCTGCATTTTCTTTTAAGAGATAAACACGTTTGATATTTGTTTGAACGCTCACACCCTCAAGTTCACTTTTATAGGCTTCAATTTTTGAAGCTAAATCTCGGGGAAGGTCACGAACCAGGGTGATAGTGGCAAAAGTTTCTTTTTGTCTGACTTCTTTATTAAAATCTTTTTTTAATTCCGAAATTTTAATTCCTGTAAGAAGCGATACTTTTTCGAGAATTGGTTGCGGGTCAACGTTTTTTTGCCTTTTGTAGATAAGATCTAACTCAAGTCTGTTGTCGACAATTAGTTTTCCTTCACGATCAAAAAACTGTCCGCGAGGTCCTGGAATAATTTCTTCTTTCAACGAATTTTTATCGGAAATAAATCGATATTTTTGTCCATTAAGAATTTGTAAATAAGAAAGACGAAGAATAAGAACAAAAACTGCCAAAAGAAAAAAAACAAAAAGCCAATAAAACTTTTCTTGTAAGTAACGAAGGGAGTCTCTTTGTCCAATCATCGACTCATTCCTTGTATGCGAGGACTTAGATCGCTTGAACCAGCTTTTGGATCGTTTTCAAAAAAATCATCCCAAAGAGCTAAAAATGGAAGAGAAAAGTAAGCGACAGTAAAGAGAGCAAAAGTCGGAGTTATATTTTGCGATATAAAAGTAAAAAATGAAAGACCTTTATATTCCGAGATCATAAAAAAGCGCCAAATGAATTTACAGATGATTGATTGAAGACAAACAAGAAGCGCAAAGTAAGGTCTCGTGTCGAACGGAAAGGCAAAGGTCATAAGCTTTACGCACAACGTGCTCCAAACCTGCGCTGCAATGATTGCTCCAAACGCAAAGGGAAAAGAGAGTGAAGAGAGATATCCAACAAAAATGGAGAGAACAAAGGTTTTGGTAAGGCTTCTTGAGTGTGCAATGTAGGTCAGAATCACTGAAAGAAGGCTAAAGGCCCCAAAATTCCAAGGGAGTTTTGATAAAACACTCCACTCTAGAGGAAGTATTCCTAGAATAACAATGAATAAAAAAAGCGGAATTTGAATAATTCTCTTTTGGGTTAAGCTCAGCATTATCGGGCGCTCCCTTGAGGGGGTGTCTGAGTGGTGAGTCGAATAGTGATAGGAGATTTTAAAGGAGGAAGAATAAGGACTTCTTCTAATTTATCAAAGTCAACAGCCGGTCTTACGAAGGCACTCTGTAAAACACCTTGAGCAGGTTTTTGAACTTCGACAACTGTTCCCACGGGAAAATTCATCGGAAAGATTCCGTCAATACCACTAGAAAGAAGGAGGTCTCCTACTTTAAAATCTTCAATTCGATCGACATATTTTGTTCGTGCAAAATATTCTTTTCCTGTTCCTTCTAATAAGGAATGTGAGCGCGAGCGAGTATTCACCACATCGATGATACTTGAAGGGTCTAAAAGAGTTACCACAATCGATGTGTGATCGTAGATTTCCTTTATTTGACCAATAACTCCATCAGGACTTAATACCGGCGATCTGCTTTCTATACCGTCTTTTGATCCTAGATTAAGTAAATAAGTGAAGCGGTCAGGACTCACGTCTTCACCAATAATTCGAGCGACTTTTGCAGAGCCAAGGGTTAATTTTTTTAGATCTAAAAGAGCCGACAGCCTTTTATTCTCTTTGGCAACCTCTTCAAATTGAAGAAGTTTGAGTTTAAGGTCCGCATTTTCTTTAGAAAGAGCTTCATTGTTTTGTTTGACTTTGAGTAAGGCTACATAATTCTTGAAGATGTAAACAATCCCATTTAGCGAGTTGTGTATAGACTCAGCTGTTGGGTGCACAAGCCATGAGTTGACCTTGTGAACGAAAAGTGTTTTTGGAAAGCGAAAATCATCAAAGTTAATCGCTGCAAAAGGCAAAAGGAATAACGAGGCGTAACCCAAAAATCTTTTATATTTCTTCCAAAAATGTCCCCAGATCATACCCACGGATTAGTCTACTCTGCACATGGCGCGAAAAAAAGAGACCTCCGCGTTAATTTCTATTTTCTAAGTGTTGACTCGAGAGTTTGATCATCCAATATGAAAACATGCTTCAGTTTATAAGAAATAACCGCAAATTTTTTATGATTCTTTTTGCTATCTGTGGAATTGCCCTTATTATCTCGCTCGGCTTGCCAGGTATGTCTTCAGGAGGGCGCTATGGAGGAGGTTTTAGCTCGGGAACTGTCGCAAAAGTTGCTTCACAGAGTGTTTCTATTCAAGAACTTCAATCAGACCTCCTACGTCGTGATGAGCAGTTTAGAAAATCATACGGAGCCAAAGCGACTGATCCTGCGCAGAAAGGCATGATTGATCAATTTCGTAAAATAATGATCAACCCAGAGCGTGCACTCGATGAAATTGTTCAGAGAAAAGTTTTTTATCACTTGTTTGAAGAGCAAAGCATGCAAGTCAGCAAGGCAGCTGTTCGCTCACAGATTGAGCAACTTCCCTATTTTCAAAAAAACGGAGCTTTCGATTCGGAACTTTATCGAAAGCTTGTGGTGGTTCCTTTTGAATTTGAAAACAATTTAAAAAATGAATTGAAAAGTGAAAGAGTCATTCAACCTTTTGCTTTTGTCGGTACTCTCTTGAATAGCGGCGAAGTTGAAATTGCTCGAGCTCTTTCAAAAAAGAAAATTTTTGAAACACTTCAAGTCTCTTCAAAAATTATCAAAAATTCAGTCTCTGTGACTCCTGCGGAAGTGTCCGCCTTGGTTGCTGATTCAAAAAAAGATGCAGATCTTCAAAACTTTTATAATAAAAATATTAAGAGCTACAAAAAGCCTGAGGAAATTTCTGCAAATCACATTCTTATTAAAATTGAGAACAATAAGGATTCGGAAGCTGAATCTAAAATAAAAGATATTCAAAAAGAAATTAAAAGCGGAAAAATTTCTTTTGAAGAGGCAGCAAAAAAATACTCTCAGGATCTTTCAAATGCTCCTCGAGGGGGAGCTTTGGGTTATTTTGCTCGTGGAGTTATGGACCCAGCTTTTGAAAAAGCGGCTTTTGCTCTTTCCAAATCAAATGATGTTTCAGACATCGTGAAGAGTTCTTTTGGTTATCACCTAATCAAACTTGTTGATAAAAAAGCGGCTCAAAACACAAGTTATTCGGATGTTAAGTTGAGCCTTGCAAAAGATTATTTGGAAAATCAAAAGAAAATTAATCTTTTAAAAGATCTTGTTTCTAAGTGGTTGAAATCTAAAAATGGTCCAGATGCTGCCCAGCTTAAAGCCTATGGGTTAAGTTGGACAAAAGTGTCTCCTTGGGACGTGGGCCAAGGTCGATTAGGCTCTCTTAGTGAAGGTGATGTGAAAAGCACGGAGCTTTTGGCGCTCAAAAAACAAACACCTCTTTTGCCTAGAGCGATCGAACAAGGAAGCGATTTGGTTCTTGTTCGTTTTGTGAGTGAAAGTGAAGAACCTGTAAAAGTAGAGGATGTAGCTTTTCAAAAGTCGATCAGAGTTCTCGAACTCTACTTCACAAAATATAGAAAGAATTTGGAAGAACAAAAGAAGATAGTTAAATCTGAGAAACTAATTGCAGAAGTTAAGAAAACTATGCAGCTATAAAAAAAATAGCTTGAATTTTGCTTTTTTGGACTTGTCAAAGGCCTGACTATGAGAAGTTTTGCTTGAGAAAGTATCCTAATAGTATGGGCTCCTATATGTTAAATAGAATTCTTATTTTGAGCTCCTTGGTTTTGGGGATATCTTTTTCACTTGCTGCATCAAACATGATTCGCAAAATGCCACAGATTGGCCAAAAAGATGAGCCAGGAATTATCCCTTACAAACCCGGTGGTCCTGAGCCTCGCAACATTCCCGACCCTACTCCGCCTGCGCCTCCAAGTTCGAATGGCCGTTCTCTTCCAACAGGTGAAACTGAACCTGCCTATTTAGTTATGGAAGAAGGAAAAGATGAAAAAGGAACGCATTTAAAAGTAAAAAAAGCTCATCCTCAAAAGGGAGCTCCTTACAAAGAAGGCGATAAAATTTACGGACCCCTTGATGGCAAAAAGAATCCTTTACCTAGCGGTTCAACGGAATAATTTTTTCAACAAATTTCAGATATTTAAATCTCAGATATTTTCTTAAGCGTCGTAAGAAGGCTTCGCATCTCAGCTAACGGCCACGCAATGGGACCATCACAAAGAGCCTTTTCAGGGCGAGGATGAGTTTCTAAGAAAAGACCATCCACTCCGCACGCAACAGCAGCCTTGGCTAAAATAGAAATCGCTTCCCTGTTACCGCCGCTTGCTGTACCGCCCGCTGCAGTTCCAGGGAGTTGTGCTGAGTGTGTGGCATCCATCACGACGGGAAATCCGCTCTTGCGCATTTCTGCGAGTCCCGGAATATCCACAATAAGTCTATTGTATCCAAAGCTTGTTCCTCTTTCACAAAGAAGCACTTTTGAATTGCCAACGGCCACGCATTTTTGAGCAATCGCTTTCATATCCCAAGGAGCTAAGAACTGGCCTTTTTTGATGTTGATGACCTTACCTGTCTTTGCAGCTTCTTGAACAAGATCTGTCTGACGCGAAAGAAAAGCAGGAATTTGCAAAACGTCCGCAAATTGCGCAACTTTTTTTATTTGAGCGACTTCATGAATGTCTGTCACAAGCGGACAGTTGTATTCAATTTTTAATTTCTCAAGTCCTTCAAGAGCTTCATCCATTCCTAAGCCTCTAAAGCTTGAGCTGCTTTGTCTGTTGGCCTTGTCGAAAGAACATTTCAAAATCCAAGGAATTCCGAGTTCATCTGTGACTCTTTTTAATTCTGAAGCAACTTCTTTTACCATTCCGTAATCTTCAAAGATGTCAGGACCTGCCATAAGGGTAAAGCCCTTGCCGCTTCCCCAGCTAAAACTTTTTGATCCGTACTTGAATTCAACAATATTTTCTAAAGAATTCATGCAGAGATTTCTCCAGTAGAGTTTTGAGGCTGAGAGTTTTGTGTTTTGAAATTTTCTGCCCACTCCAAATCACTCGGAGTGTCGATTCCTCTAAAGCTTTCGTCAGCTTTACAGACAACGTGCTTACAAAGAATAGGAATTTGAGCGTCGAGGGCTCTGAGTTGCTCGAGACCTTCAAGCTTCTCCAAGGGAGACGCAGGGAGTTTGCAGAAACTTTCTAAAGCCGAAGGAGTGAAGGCATAAATTCCCACGTGCAATTTGAGAGCTTTCAAATCAAAATTTCGTGAGCAAGGAATAGGGTATCTCGAAAAATAAAGCGCCCTATCCGATTGGCTTGTTGCAATTTTTACATTGCCAAGGTCTTTGTAATCCAAGTCACTTGGCCACGACTCATAAGGAGTCAGGATGAGTTCTTTTGAAGCATCCCAGTTTTTTAAATCTTTTGAAAATTCAGCAAGTGCTGATTCAGAAAGAAAAGGCATGTCTCCTTGAATATTGATCACTGCTTGAAGCGATGAATAAGAAATACTGTTCTTTTGCGCATACTGAAGAGCTGCCGCATAGACTCGATCTGTTCCTGAAGGAAGCTCGGGATCGGTCATGATAATGTTTTCTGCTTTTAAACATTTCAAGAGTAAGTCTCGAGTTTGTGGATCATCAACGGCTGCGAGAACTTCTATGTCATCAAAAGATTTTAAAGAGTTGATAACCTTTGAAGTAACAGAAACGCAAAGCTCTGTTCCTTGAATTTTTTTATAAATTTTTTCCGGAATACGAGCGGATTGTTTTCGAAAGGGAATGATTGCTAAAATTTTCATATTAAATCGTGAATCCTAACAAAGCCCACTAAAACTCCGTTTTGATCAACAACGGGAGCCGCGGTGATTTGTTTGTCTTTTCTTTCAAGCGTTGCAAGAGCATCGTTAACGATAATGTCTGGTCTTATGGTTGTGGGATTTTTAATAAGAAGTTTTTCGATAGGGCTTTGAGCTGAAACTCCTTGAGCGAGAGCTCTTCTAATATCTCCATCGACAACGATTCCTTTAAGTTTCTTATCTTGATCGACCACACAAAATGCACCCACAGGTTTTTGGCTCATGAGTTCTGCACATTGTTGAAGAGTTTCTGTTCCTTGGCCAAGAGGAATTTTTTCAAGAGAAAGCATGACCTCATACACTTCACGAAGAAGTCTTTTTCCAAGAGAACCGCCTGGGTGGTAGCCCGCAAATTTTTCGGGATTGAATCCATCTGTTTTTGCAAAAGTCGCAACCAATGCATCTCCCAATGCGAGAGCAAGTGTGGTGCTTGCGGTAGGAAGCAAATTGATGGGACAAGCTTCACGTTCAACAGAAGCATCGAGGATGCAGTCAGAAACGAGTCCGATTGCGGAGTTTTTATTTCCGATGATCGAAATAAGTTTTGATTTGGCTTTTAAAAAAGGAAGAAGAGCGACAATTTCAGGAGTGCTTCCGCTTTTTGAAATAAGGACACAAACATCTCCTTCGCTGATGATCCCCAAATCGCCATGAATGGCTTCTGCGGGGTGAACAAAAAGAGCGGTCACACCTGTGCTCATAAAAGAAGCCGCAATTTTAGCCGCGACATAATGAGACTTTCCCATTCCCATAAGAATGAGTTTTTTATTTTTTCGAGCACAGTCTTGAATGATTTCGAGTGCGTGATCGAATTCTGCACCCAAACGATCAGCCGCAGACAGAATAGCTTCTGCCTCAACTCTTAGAAGCTCTTGGGCTTCAAGAGTTTTTGATTTCACAGTTGTTTTTTGAGCTTTTTTTTCAACTTCCAAATTTACATCTAAACTCATTGATAAAATCTGCCTCCGTTGGCAGATAATCGTTTTAATGCATCTGTGGGCTTAAAGCGAGGACCATGTGAAGCTGCAAGCCTTTCTAATTCTCGGGTGATCTTTTCAAGGCCTACAGAGTCTGCATAACGGCATAAGCCCCCTTTAAAAGGAGGGAATCCGATTCCAAAGATCATACCCAAGTCGATTTTTTCAGCACTTGCGACAATCTTTTCTTCTAGGACAACAGCGGCTTCGTTGATCATTGGAAAGACCATACGCTGCGCAAGGGCTTCACCTGAAAGCAATACTTTTTGTCCGTTGAGGGAATGACCTACAATTTTTTCTAAGCCAGGACGGTCCATTTCAACGCGTTTGTTATTTTCCCATTTATAAAAGCCAAGACCTGATTTTTTACCGTATCGTTTTTGAGCTCCTTGTACGTCGCCAGAAATCTTATTGATGATAGCTGGAGCGACAAATCTTTCGCCCAATGCTTTTTCAAAAATGGGACAAATTTTAGAAACAACATCGAGTCCCACTTCATCCAAGAGTTCGTAAGGACCCATGGGCATTCCCCATTTTTTGATTTCACGATCAACTTTTTCAAGGTCTGCACCATCTTCGATCAAATATCCCGCTTCCAACATGAAAGGGACAAGTAAGCGATTGACCAAAAATCCAGGGCCATCTTTTGTAACGAGTGGAGTTTTTCCAATACTTTTCACGTAAGCAACTGCTTTCGCAGTGTACTCAGGTAAAGTTTTTTCACTGACGACCACTTCCACAAGAGGCATCTTGTCGACGGGGTTAAAGAAGTGAAGTCCCAAAAATCTTTCTTTATTTTTAAGATCAGAAGAGATTTCTGAAAGTTGTAAACTAGAAGTGTTGGTTGCTAAAATACATTGAGGGCTCACAACGTTTTCGAGTTCTGCAAAAACGTTTTTTTTCACTTTGAGATCTTCCACGACAGCTTCAATCACAAGATCAAGACCTTTGAATCCAGAGTAATCGGTTTGGCCTCTTAAGTTTCTGAATTTGTCATCTCTTTGAAGAGCAGTGTCTTTTTTACGATCGACTGCTTTTTGGAAAAGTTTTCGAGCATGCGCAAGACCTTTGCCGACTGCTTGAAAGTTCACATCTTTGAGTTGAGCTTTCATCCCACGAGAAGCACTTGTGGCTGCAATGCCAGCGCCCATAACTCCTGCTCCTAGAACAGCAAGTTGTTGCACGGGATTTATCTTCAATAATTCTTCAGAGCTTAAACTTGTTCCGCTTTCTTTCTTCACGGCTTCCGTCATAAAAAAGATACGGATTAAGTTTTTTGAAATATCGCTGATCGCAAGATCTCCAAAAAGTTCGCGTTCTTTTTTCATCCAATCCGCGCGGCTTTTGCCCCAGCAACTTTCAATGACTTCAAGAGCTTTCAAAGGAGCGGGATAATGCCCACGAGTTGTTTTCAAAACAGTTTCTTTTGTCTTTTTAAAGACAACTGTTCTTCCCACAAGATTTGAGCTCAATAATTTATTCACAAAAGAGCTTTTTTGCGGCTCAGGATTTTTTCTTTTCTTTGTTTGAGTGCGAGCAAACTCTACAGCTTTGAGCGCAAACAATCCCTCAGGGATCACTTGATCGACAAGGCCTACTTTTGCAGCTTTTTTTGCATTCAGAGATTTTCCACTCAATATCATATCAAGTGAAGTGGGAAGATCCACAATGCGAGGAAGGCGGTAAGTCCCACCCCAACCTGGAAAAATTCCTAATTTAACTTCAGGCAAGGCCATTTGTGTTTTGTCACAATCAGAAGCTACTCGATAGTCACAAGAGAGAATGAATTCTGTTCCCCCACCCATGCAAGGACCTTCAATTGCTGCAATCGTTGGAAGAGGAAAATCTTCGAGACGAGAAAAAACTTTTTGCCCAAATTCACTTGCGAAAACGGCTTCATCGCGCGTTGTAAGGCTTTGAATGACTTTTATGTCTGCGCCCACAATAAAAGATTTAGCTTTTGCAGATCTAAAAAGAATTGAATTTAGTGTGCCTTTATTACCCTCAAGTTTTGCCAGAACTTCATCAAGTTCTTTGAGAGAAGATTCAGACCATTTATTGATTTTCTCTCCTTGAAGATCAAAATCAACGATCGCAAGAGAATCTTGCAGAGTCACACGAAAAGCTTTTCCATTAAAAAATTCTGACATTTTTTGGTCCTTTACCTTAAACTGCTGAGATTGAGAGAGCTCCACCTTGACCTCCTCCTATACAGAGTGAAATGAGCGATCGTTTTTTATTTTTTTGTTTTAATTCACGCATAGCTGTAAGGACTAAGCGTGATCCTGTGGCACCTACGGGATGTCCAAGCGCGATGGCGCCTCCATTTACGTTTAAGAGTTCTTGGCTTAAGTGACCGATTTTTGCAGTTTGGAAGTGTTCTTTGCAGAAAGCGTCTGAATCCATTGCCATCATACAAGAAATCACTTGAGCTGCGAAAGCTTCGTTCAATTCAAAACGATCGAAGTCGGCGAGCTTTTCACCTGTTTTTTGAAAAAGCTTGTGAGTCGCAAACACAGGACCCAATCCCATACGCTTTGGATCGCATCCTGCAAAAGCATATCCATTGATTTGAGCTTGAGCTTTGAGAGCGCCGCCTAGTTTTTTTAATCCTTCTTCAGAGCACACGAGAACCATCGCGGCTCCGTCCGTGATTGGTGAGCTGTTACCTGCGGTAATACTTCCGAATTTCTTATCAAAGAAAGGTTTTAGTTTTTGGAGAGCTTCCATGGTTTGGTTGGCTCTTGGTCCAACGTCCGCTTCGACGACTGTTTGTGGATCATGTGGAAGCACAACAGGTGCGATTTCATCTTTGAAAAAGCCCTCACTCGCAGCTTTTGCTGTCTTGTGGTGACTTGAAAGCGCAAATTCGTCTTGAATTCCACGACTTATCTGAAATTCTTTGGCCAAAACTTCTGCGGTTTCTCCCATGTTGATTCCGCAAAAAGGATCTGTGAGGCCTTCCATCAAAGCTACTCGTGGTTTGATAAATTCTTGAACAGGGATTTGAGAAAAGGCTTTGGCTTTGTCACCTAAAGACTTGGAACGATTTAAGTTTTCAAAAAAAGACTGTGCCTTTTGGTTGTACATCAAAGGCATGTTGGACATAGATTCTGTCCCGCCCGCGACGATAATGTCTGCCACACCTGCCTCAATTTTGAGCGTTGCTTGCGCGATAGACTCAAGCCCTGAGGCACAATTTCTGTGCACGCTATAAGCCGAGATGCTTTGATCGAGTCCGCTTCTGAGGGCAATCACGCGGGCAATATTTGCGGTATCTGCGGGTGTTCCTGTGTTTCCCACGATGACCTCATCTATAAGTAAATTCCAGTCCTTAAGAGGAATTCCTGTTCGAATGAGCATTTCAGAAAGAGCAATCCTGCCCAATTCAGCCGCGTGAACTTTAGCGAGAGATGTTCCTGCTTTGCAAAAGGGAGTTCGGATGCCGGTGACGAGAAAGGCTTTGCGTGACATATACTCGAGGTTACTTTATAAAATTATATCTACAAAGGGCTCTACCGCGGTCTGTTAAGGTCTAAGTTTGTAATATTCCTACCTGAATTCTTGACTCCCTACGTCCTTTGGTAGATAAGAATGCGAATACTATTTTATGACAAAAGCGAGTGATAAGAAAACAGTCTCTTCAGCATCTAAAAAAGGTGCGTCTAAAGCAGCTCCCTCAAAAGCACATAAACGTGCTGCAAAAGTGGTGAAAAAAGCTGTTAAATCCGCTTCAAAAATTAAAGTTCGTGGCGGTGAAGAGAAAAAAAGCAAAGTAAAAACAGGTGCAGCAAGCCGTAAGAAATTCAAAGCAGTGGGACATGCTCCTCAATCTGCAAGAATTACAGCTCCTAAAGGTCCTTTCAAAAAGATCTCTGGAAAAACATTATTTGCTCCTGCAGACAACGAAGATAGAGCATGGCTCTTAATCGATGGCGCTGGACAAACAGTGGGTCGATTAGCTTCTGAAATTGCAAACTTGCTTCGTGGAAAACACAAGCCAAGTTTCACTCCTCATGCAGATGCAGGAGATTTCGTTGTGGTGATCAATGCTGAAAAAGTAAAATTCACAAGCAATAAAGAAGAAGACAAACATTATTACAATCACAGTGGTTGGATTGGCGGAATGAAGATTACAACTCCCGCTAAATTACGTAACACACATGCAGAATTAATTTTAGAAAGCGCAGTCAAGGGGATGATCTCTCGCACTCCACTCGGTCGCGACTTCATGAAAAAACTTAAAATATATCGCGGTTCTGAGCACCCTCATAAGGCTCAAAACCCTGTTGTTTGGCAACCTAAGTCTGTCAGACAATACTAAGGAGTGGTGAAATGGCTGAAAAGATCAAATTCATAACTGCAACTGGACGCAAAAAATCTTCAGTAGCACGTGTTCGTTTAAAACCCGGTCAAGGCACTTTTGTGATCAATGGCCGTAAATTTGAAGAGTATTTTGCTCGTCCTGTTTTAAGGCTCATCATCAACCAACCTCTTGAGCATATCGGTATGCTTCAGAAGTTTGATGTTTACGCTAACTGCTCAGGCGGAGGACACTCTGGTCAAGCAGGAGCTTTGAGACACGGTATCTCTAGAGCTTTGATTGAGTTTGATACGACGTTGAGACCTTCACTTAAATCAGGTGGATTCTTAACTCGTGACTCTCGTGCGAAAGAACGTAAGAAATACGGTCAGCACGGTGCACGTCGCGGATGTCAGTTCTCTAAACGTTAATCGTTATAGAAAATTAATTGATTTAAAGCTCGAAGGGTTAAGTACCCTTCGAGCTTTTTTTATTTTTAGTTCGCTTTTACCCCGATTTACTCAAGCTGCTGAGCTAAGGAATTTTTTTACGTATAGCTTCTAGGACTTTTTCTAATTTAGCTACATCAGCTGAGTTGCCGTTTTCTTTATCCTCATGAAGTTTCTTTTCTGCAAAGTCTTTTAAAGCACCGTAGTATTTTTTTGGAGATTCAAATATAGCGTGGTGCTTTAACCTTTTGTCACTTTCATAAGTACCTGTTCCTGTTATGCGTTCACTTCTAATTCCCAAGTCTGCTTCTATTTCAACTAAAGTTGCAAGTTCGCTGTCTTTATCAAGAGCAAGATCTAAGGATTTCTCAATAACGAGTGTTTGGAGTTGTTGGGGGTTAAGTTTTGCCAATTCAGTATGAAGAACTTTTTTAGAAAGAGTTTCGTTAATTTTTTCAATAAGGTTACCTAATTTAGCGATATCAGCTGAGTTGCCGCTTTCTTTAGCCTCATGAAGTTTCTTTTCTGCAAAGTCTCTCAGTGTATTGCGCCCCGAACGGTTGAGCGAGGGACTAGCTTAGCTCTGATGACCTAATTTCTAATATTTTTTAATTCAAATTCCTCGGGTGTCAAATAATCAAGAGCGGAATGCACTCTTTTTTTATTGTACACCTCTTCAATAAAGTGAGGGAGGCTTTCAAGTAAGTCCTCAATGGTTTCGTATTGCCGCAAGTAAACTTTTTCTTGTTTCAGCGTTCTCATGAATCTTTCCATATGTGCATTGTCGTAGGGATTTCCTTTTCTGGAACAACTTGGACGAATGCCACTTTTTGCAAGTCGCTCTCGATATATCATCGAGCAGTACTACACTCCACAATCTGCGTGATGAATGACTTTGACGCTGGCATCGCGATTTTTAATCGCAATTTCCAGCGCTGTAAGTGTTAGCTCTTCATCGATCTTTCTCGATAAATCCCAACCGATTATTCTTCTTGTAAAAAGATCTATCACCACTGCCAACCCGTGGCGATGCAGATGTAAGTAATATCAGCTACCCAAACCACGTTTGGTTGTATAGGGCAAAAGTTCTTTATCAAGTTCTCGTAAACTGGATACGGATGTTTGGAATCTGTCGTATGTATAAACGCTCGCTTTGTTTCTGCATAAAGACCAAACTTTTTTTGAATCTTGCGAATCTTTTTCTCGTTTACCGAATCTCCAAAATCTCGCTCAATGTAGCGCCTCAACGTGCGATACCCCGAACGAGGAAATTTTAAATGCACCGCCTCGATCTAATCGCGAAGTTTGGCATCTTTCTTTTCTCTTTCTTATCTGGGAATCTTTGGTTTTCGGTAATATGTCGTGCAGCTAAGCTCAATTATTTCACAACACTCTCGGATGCTGTGACTGGCACACTTAGTCTCTCTCTGAACGAAGCGTACCTTCTCTGCGATTGTTAGCTTTCCACCTGCAGTTTTTTTAAAAGATCGATCGCTATCGCCTTCGGATGTACATTATGTTTGCGGCCTAACGCTTGCGCCGTCAAAACTCCTCTACTACCTGCCGCTTAAAGTCGTGGGAATATCGTTTTCTTGTTGCCATTTTTCTAACCCTTCTAGGCTTTTATCAAGGTGCCCAGCCTGGGTCATAAAAAACTAGCTTAACAAGCCCTCAGGTGCTCCACTTTTAGGGACGCAGTACATCACAAAGTGGGGCAAGAGACTGAAGGGATTCGATAAAAGGGTAGCCAAGTTTTTGAGGATTTCTGCAGATGATAAAGACGCTGACTTTCGGTCTTTGCTTGTTGTTTGATGTTGTGTTCATTAAGAGTTGTCGATAATTAAAATCATAATTTTTGGGCAGCCAACCCTAATGAAAAGCTTGGATATCGTGGCTCCTTAGGCTACAGTCAAATTCGGTCTTCGGCGTGTAGCGCAGCCTGGTAGCGCATCTGCTTGGGGTGCAGGGGGTCGTGGGTTCAAATCCCGCCACGCCGACCATTTTTCGGTAAACGAAAAGTGTCCGACCCCGGAAACCCAGAGAACTCAAATACATAACTAACGGCATATGAGACGCTTGCGAAGCGACGAGGTTGCTACATTAGCTACAAGAACGACCCGTGAGTCGTAAGTGGCTGCGCGAAGGAGGCATTAGGGGGCTCTCGTTTTTCTGCAAAATTGTTTTTCACAGTTTTAATTATTACATAAAATCTAGACTCTCTATGCCGTTTTGCGTCCCACCCCCACACAGGGAGAACCTGAAATATCTTTTTTAGAATTAGTTTTGATATCAATCATAGGTTCCCTCACAAAAGCAGCATTATCCTTTTGGAAGTACTTCAGAAATATTTGGCAAGTAAATGGAATTGTCTGCGTCGTCACATTATTTATGATGAAACGAATTTATTTAGTAACCCTCCTGACAAAGGATATCGTTACAAAATTCTGTAAACCTCGCCACCTGCTCTGACTTTTGGAAAATCCCCAATTCAATTGGTACCTTTTTTTTCTTTTCCTCAATATCCGACTTGGAAATTACATTTAATATATCACATAGATTTTTTATATATTTGGGACTCCAAGGAGCATCACCTCTCAATCTCCAAAACCATCCACCACAAAAGTCGTAAGAAAAGGGAGTTTGATTTAAAAATACTGGCAAACCCGCTGCTAAATATTCACTAATTTTTGTGGTATACCTAAAATTGCCTACTTCATTAACCGACTGAGGCAAAGTCACTATATCTATTGCTGATAAATAGCTCAAAACCTCTTCGTATTTGACTTGTCCCGCAAATTTTACGCGAGTCAACTTATGCTCTTCCTTCTCTCTAAATAGATAATTCAGTCCGTCGCCTCCTCCTACAATAAAAGCATAAAGATCAGTTCTTTCTAAGTTTCTAAAGGCTCGGACAATCTCTAAGCCATAACAGTATGAATACCTTTTGCTCCAGTTTAAAGATCCAACAATTCCAATAACAATTGCATCTTGAGGGATAGAATATTTTTCTCTAATTTTTTTTCTAGATGCCTCCTGATCATTTTTGTTTATTTGATACTCATTCCAACCTGCGGCAGTCATGGCTCGAGGTGCTCCAAAAGTTAAAGCCCTCCCTACCAAATAAGGTGTCCAACCCACAAATCCCGAAGAAAATTTACAAAGAATCCTTTCATAGAATTGAAAAATCCCGCGGAGCACTCGAATCCGCCCCCCTACATAAGGACCAACTGCATCCCCTGAGCTGACAATATATTTAGTCCCTAAAATTAAATGAATTAGAAGCAGAGCCGCTCCCCCCGCAAGACCAGTCCCTTCCATGACTATTAAATCTGGTTTAATTTTATAAATAGTTTTAGAGAGAAAGAAAAAACTGTTTAGTTTTTTCTTTTTATCGAAATCTAATCTTATAATATTTAACTGAGAAGCTAGTTCAACGATTCTCAGCTCTTCATTCGTTCCCGTTCCTTTAGTGGCAAAAACCACAATTTTTTTTTCACCTTCACGACTTACCATATACCCCCCTAAAAGATCTTTTAAAGATCATATGAAATTTTTTTGAATTAATTTTTATTATTAAAGCCACTGGTATTATTGAATTATCCGCCTCTAAATACGCTAAATATAGAGTAAGTCCAATAATATTATAATACAATGTCCGTAATTTGGAGTTAAAGGCGCACTTTGGGCACATGAGTTTTTTGTTAGAATAATACATAGTACTTACACTAAACGTGCTGTATTGCGCCCCGAACGGTTGAGCGAGGGACTAGCTTAGCTCTGATGACCTAATTTCTAATATTTTTTAATTCAAATTCCTCGGGTGTCAAATAATCAAGAGCGGAATGCACTCTTTTTTTATTGT
>JBIKUK010000010.1:0-25783 GCA_044347615.1 Bdellovibrionota bacterium
ATTCCTGAAAAAGGACATTAAGTAATCTATGCCCACCCAGAGGCTTTAATGAAATTCATTGAAGTAGCGGGAGAAAAAGGCGATCTCAGTGCGCTAAGTAATCTTGCCCAATACGGACATGAAGCACTTAAGGCCCACCCAGAGGCTATGGCTGCTTTTAAGCCAGCATTCGTTCGTGCCATTAAAGTAGCGCGTCAACAAGTTAACATAGATGCGCTAAGTGTTCTTGCCGTAAGAGGACATGAAGCACTCAAAGCCCACCCTGAGGCTATGGCTGCTTTTAAGTCAGCATTCGTTCTTGCCATTGAAGTAGCGGGTGAAAAAGGCAATCTCAGTGCGCTAAGGGGGCTTGCCCAATACGGACATGAAGCACTCAAAGCCTACCCTGAGGCTATGGCTGCTTTTAAGTCAGCATTCGTTCGTGCCATTGAAGTAGTTGGTGAAAAAGGCGATCTCAGTGCGCTAAGTGTTCTTGCCGTAAGAGGACATGAAGCACTCAAAGCCTACCCTGAGGCTATGGCTGCTTTTAAGCCAGCATTCGTTCGTGCCATTGAAGTAGTTGGTGAAAAAGGCGATCTCTATTCGCTAAGGTTTTTTGCCCAATTCGGACATGAAGCACTCAAAGCCCACAAAGAGGCTCTACTTGCTTTGCTAGAGGTTCTCGTAAAAATTCCTAAAGTTAGTGATCCGTACTACGAAGAAGCCATCAAAAACACGAAAGAATTTTTAGAAAAAGAATTTAACAACGGAGAAAAATTATCTGAGTTATTTCTTAGCTCCAAAAAAGGCAAAGAAGTTTTGCTCGCCTTAGCTAATAATAAAATATTTCAATTAATTAATAAGTGGTTTTCTCGTACTAAAAGATCTCTGCCAGCAGAAACTTTTTCACTCATCAAAGACACTGATGCTCACCAAAAAGAAGCTCGCAAAAGTTTATCTTCTGCCTCCAGTAGCACCGACTCTTCCTCTGAAAATTGCCTGCGCTTTTTGCGACTCGTTTCTCTGAAGAAAAAATGAAAGATAGAAGAATGGAATTTGAGGTTGTTCACGAAAATCGCCTCGCTACTGGGCGCTACACTTAACCCGAGTCGGGCTTAAATTTCAGTTACTTGGAACTTAGTGAGTCCTGGGCACCAAATATCTAGAAATTAAGTCTGACACTTTCGCACATTCGCGAGCAACCCATTGAATCTAAAAAGCGATTTAACACAGAGCTGGAGACGTTTTAGGCCTGCAATCATTTCCCAACATTTCTGAGGATGCAGAAAAGCTCAAAGCATTACGAGTAGAAGCTATCTCACAAAACCATCTTGGAATCACGTTGCCGAATATTGAGTGGGCTCAGTTGATAAACTTTATGGACTGGAATTTGCAGTGGAAAGACTGATGAAAAAACATCGAAACCACACTAATTTAACGTACTTATATTTGTACTTACAAGTGTCATACAAATGGTGTATGCTGTGGAAGTAGAGATAAAGATCGTTGGTGCCGATGGGTTGGACTGGGATGCTGGGAATCTTCATAAGATTCTACAACGCGGAATTACTCCTCAGCTAATAGAGGAGTTCTTTTCTAGAGAACAGCTTTTAAGTCCAGACCATAAGCACTCAACATCAGAAAAGCGCTTTATAGCCGTAGGTAAATCATACGAAGGGCGATATTTGATTGTTTCTTACACAATCAGGGTAAAAAACAATTTGAATCTCCTAAGGGTAGTTACAGCTCGTTACATGCATAAGAAGGAATATCATGTTTATGAAAAAGTTAAACAAAGTATCTAAAACAAAGAAAAAAGTTGATGATGATGATCCACTCGCTGGCGATATGTCAGAATTTATGAAGAATGCAAAATGGCAGCGAGTAAGATTTGAATTTAAGCCTAAGAACAAAGCTGTAACGATACGCATGAGTGAGGAACTTTTGAATGAACTTAAGAAGCGAGCTGAAAAGCTTGGCTTAGATTATCAAAAGTACATTCGCATGAAGCTTGAACATTCGATCTTCGATGATGCTGCTTAAAAGGCCTCCTTAAAAAATACATTCGCATGAAGGTTTAGCATTCGATACATGATACTGCTGCCTAAAGCTAAATCAATTTTTACTCTGTAGGTTAAAAAGCTTTAATTTTATAAAAATTACGCTCATTAAAAAAAGATTGATCAAAATACCCGGCAAAAGACTGTTCGCAAAGCTAAAAGAAAATTCTACATTGAGTAGGCGAGTGAGCAAGAAATAAGAAAGTCCAGTGGCCACAAGGGTAGATAGAAAAACACTCAGCAAAAGAAGAAGAGTGAATTTTCTAAAAAATATGGAGATAATTTTTGCTTTGCTTAGACCCATTAAAAATAAAAGTCGCATGTCGCGTTTTCTCAGCTCAAGATGATTAAACACCACAGAAAAAAGCACCAAGACAGACATGACAAGGCTAAGCAGAGCGCTCAGCTTTATCCCCCAAGACATAATATCAAAAATCTTTCCGACTTTTTTTATGATTTCGGAAATATCAACAATCGAAACCATGGGAAGGTGGCTCGACATCAATCGATAAATACTTTTCTTTTCTTCAAATGATTTTACTTTGAGCGAAGCGAGATAAGTTTTGGGTGCTTCTTCAAGAACTCCTGGAGAAAAAAGAATAAAAAAATTAGGATCAAAGCTGGTCCATTTAACTTTTCTAAAGTTGGTGACAATCCCCTCTACTTCGATCCCACTCACATCAAAAGTTAAGCGGTCGTTTAATTTAAGGCCAAGGCGCTTAGCGTAGTTTGACTCAAGTGAAATTTCACAAGGCGCTTCAATGCCTTTACAGGGTTTCAGAGAACTTTTTCCTTCAACTACGCGTTCCGATGAAGAAAGAGTAGCGCGGAAGCTTAAATTAACTCCTCGGTTTCTAAATCGTTCTTCGTTTTCGTTTTCTCTGGTTTGGTAAAGAGCTTCTTCGTCTTTGGAAAACTTGTTTCCGTTTACTTTTGTAAACCGGGCGCGAATCATGGGCGAAAGCATTTGTGTTTTGAGATTGTTTTCTACTGAAAGTTGTTTGAACTTTTCTAAATCGCTTTCTTGTAGATCAAATAAAAAAAGATCGGCTCGTTGAGAAGTGTTTTCTGCAAGAAGGTCATTCTTAAGAGAATGTTCAACTTGTGAAATAAAAACAAGAAGACAGACTCCAATTGCAAACGCAATAAAGATGGTAAAAGTCGAGTGAAAATAGCGAGTGATGAGTTTAAGTGCGTGAGTGTTGATCAAGTTAAATTGAAAAACTTCTCGGCTCACTAAGTAAAGCAATAAGCGAAGAAGGAAAAAACTAGAAATTAGCAAAATAAAAAGTGCACATAAAAAAAGAAAGCCTATTTTGAACGAGTGCGATAAATAGACAGATAAAAAACTGACATAAGATAGAATTGGCAAAAAATTAAAGAGTTTGATGCTGGGTGCTTCCCCTTGAATTTCTCCTAGGATAGCTCTGACTTCTATTTTAAGGCTGGACCAGTATAAGGGAACAAGTGAAAGATAAACTCCGATAATTCCCAAAAGAATAATTTTTGCCAAGCCTTCGATGCTAAGTCTGAACGAGATGCTTTCTCCGGAAAGGGTTTCTATGTATTTTTCTAAGTAGGGAGTCGTTAGGAGAAAGGCTAAATAAGCAGCAAGAATGGAGAGCAAAGCAAGTAAAAGAAGCTGAATAATTTCTACTTTCAATAAAAATTTAAAATCCAGTCCCAAGCTTTTATAGATCGCAATGGTTTTGATTTTTTTAGAGAGAATATACTGTGTAAAGTAATAAAGTCCCAGCAAGCCCAGTACGTAAGAAACGAGTGCTACAAGCCCCATGTAGTCATTGAGAAGCGTGATGGCACGGTTTGTTTGCTGGCCTGATTCTTGAAAATCAAGAACGCGAATTGTTTTGTCGTTTATTTTGTTTTTAAGACTGTCTTTTAGTTGATTTAAGTTTTGATTTTCTTTGAGTTTAATAGAGATCGCATAATTAGCTGTCGATCCATATTGAATGAGCCTTGTTTTTTGAACGTGATTGTGCGAAATAAATATTTTGGGTGCAAAGCTAAAACCCCTGAATGATGAGAAATCATCGCTGATAACTAGATCGTCAATTTTAAAAAACGAGTCGCCAATCTTTATTTCATCGCCTATTTTTAAATCCAGTTGGTAAGCTAGGCCCTTATCGATCCAAACAATGTTTTCTTTTTTCAAAGTTTTTTCGTGCAAAAAGCCCCAGTCCTTGGAAGAAAGTGTTTTTTTACTTTCAAGGTTAAGAGTTCCGTAAAAAGGAAAAAGATTTCCCACAAAGTTAAGGTGTGCGAGTTTAGCATCTCCATTTTTTTTCCCAACAAGAGAGTAGGTTTCAATCCATGGGGTGTGTTCAAGTTTATTTTCTTTTAAGAAATCAGAGAGAATATTTTTTTTCTCTTCAGAAATAGCCGTGCGGGAAGTAACAATTAAATCCGATGCTATTCCTTTTTGAGCATGAGTTTTGATTTTTTGACTGATTCCATAATTGAGTGATTCGACAAAAATAAGACCTAGTAGTGCAAGTCCAAAGCAAAGAACAAAAAAGAAATTGTAAAACTTATCAAAGCGAAGACTCTTGAGGGTGAATCTTACAATTCGCATCGACCATCCTTTAAGACCACAACTCGGTCTGCTAATTCTGCAAGTTCTTGATCATGGGTGACCAAGATCATGGTTGTCTTGAGCTTTCGAACGGATTCAAAAAGAAGTTGGGTGATGTGTTTGGAGGTTTCGTTATCAAGGTTACCCGTGGGCTCATCCGCCAAGATGAGTGAAGGTCCAAATATCAGGGCGCGAGCAATAGCCACTCGCTGTTGCTCCCCGCCTGAAAGGGCTGAGGGCAGGTGACTGCCACGTTCAGAAAGTCCTACTTCTTGAAGCCATTTATTGACGAGTTCGTCGTCTTTTTTATTGCTGATTTCAAGAGCGAGTGAAATGTTTTCAAAAGCTGTTAGGTGGTTCACCAGATGAAATTGTTGAAAAATAATCCCGACATTCTTTGCTCTAAAGTGGCATCTTTGTTCTTCTGATAAAGAGAAGAGATCTGTGCCGTCTATGATAACTTTTCCCGAGCTGGGTAGGTCTAGCCCAGCCATTAGAGAGAGGAGGGTTGATTTTCCACTTCCAGATTTTCCTAGAAGAGCCACGATTTCTCCGCTTTTTATTTCTAAATCAACTCCATTCAGTATTTGAACCCTCTGATCGTTGGAGTCGTAGTGTTTAAAGAGCTTTTGGATTTTGATCGTCATAGGTTTTTTCCCATAAAGTCGACCAGATTATCGGCTATTTTTTGGTGTCCTTGTTCATTAGGATGAATTCCGTCTGGAAGATTGTATGCAGGATTTCCTGCGACATCTTTTAAGATAAATTTGTAAAAGCTTAACTTTTGGCTTGAGGCAATTTGAGCGTACATGTTTTCAAAATCAGCCACGTATTTTTTGCCGTAGTTAGGAGGCATGAGGATTCCCAAGAGGAGGACTTTAATTTTTTTTTCTTGTGCAAGTTTTATAATATCAAGAAGGTTTTTTTTGCTTACACTTAAATCTAACCCCCGAAGACCATCGTTTGCTCCAAGTTGAAGAGCGAGTACGTCGATTTTAGTTTTTAGGTGCCATTTAAATCGGGTAAGGCCAGAGGCTGTTGTCGAGCCGCTAATGCCTCCATTGATGATCACCACATTGTGTTTGCGCTCATTAAGTTTTTTTTCAAGTATTCTGGGATAGGTTTGGGCTTCATTAAGACCAATTCCTTCTGTCAAAGAATCGCCAAGTATCAAAATATGCTTTGGTGTGGAGGCCTGCCCTTTTGAGAACATGAAAAGGGTTAGTAAGAGTATAAGTAATTTTTTCATAAACGTGGTTGCTAAGTAATTCTAAGTGAAATGAGTTTTAGCTTCAAATTCTATCGAAAAATAATTTCAAAGCGTCAAAGTCGACAAAATTTTGTTTTATAGGAAGTTAATATTTTCTTCATTTTCTCTTAACCAAATAAATTAATTATTTTCCGAATTAATTATCATGAAGGTTTTAGGTTCTAGTTTTTTAATGTTTTTATTTTTGATTTCTTGCGGACGTAATACTTTAGTTGTTGAAAGTGAAATGGGGGGAACTTCTTCTATTTCGAGTGGCACTTTAAAAATTAAAATATCAAGTGCTTTGGTAGGGCCTTCTGATGCTGTTTATGTTGTACAAGGTGAGCGTACCTTTAGTGGAGATTCACAAGATGTAGGCAATCATAGTTTTGATGTTTTTGTGGATGAAGAGATTTTGATGTTTAGCAAATTAAAGTTTGAAATTGAAAAAGTAGGAGATAAAAACGATTGCGCAGTTGTATACTTCAGACCTTATCAATACAAAAAAAGTGTTGCCCCCAAATTTAAACCAACGCCTACATCAGAGGTGCTAAATTGTAGCGGCTTTGCACTCGTACCAGAGCCTCCACCAGATCCACTTCCTGCACCAGTGCCTATTCCTGTTCCTCCGGGATGTTTTGGGGGTCCAGCTAAAGATATTGTTCCAAATTTCCCGTTGTTTAGTTCACTTTTCACTACTGAGAATAAAATAGAAAAAGAAGCTAAGTTTACAAACGAAGAAAATAATGTGGATCCCTATATCGGGAATCGATACTATGCAAACAATATGGAAGAGGTAGAAAGAGGTACTGCGCAGGATGGTCTTTATATTGCATCATCTATGCGGGATTATTCAGCCTACTGCCGTGATGCTTTTGGAAATAAATTATTGGAAGTTCAAATTAATATTAGTGATTTTGATGGAGAAGACCCTAATCCTGATACTGATCAATATTGTACTTGGTTATCGGCTGATTGTGGACTTGATTAGTTGTTTTGCAAGACTTCTTAAGGTTGACTTGATTAGCTCTTCCCATTTGTCTTTGAATGAATGGTTAAGGGATTGAGGTTTTGTTTTTTCTGTTTTTCTTTTTTCCTGGGTTTAAATCTTTATTCTAAGGAATATCTTCAGATTCGAGGAAGTGAGGGTTTTTGGAGAGTCGTACAAGACTCAAATAAAGTTTGGTGGTTTTTGAGCCCAGATAATAAGAAAGAATTTTTAAACCTTATTCAAAATGTAAATCCCGAAGAAAAAAGCGTAAACCCTCAGGGCTTAAGTTATTTATCAAAAGTTTATATCGAAAGTGGAAAGAATAAAAAAATTTGGGCACAGAAAACGAGTGAGCAAGTGAAAGAATTTGGCTTCAAGGCTATTGGGGCTTGGAGTGATTCGTCATTGCTCGAAGAAGCTATTCCAATCACAAAAGATCTCAATGTTTTAAGGTGGGTGGATTATGATACAGTAAAAATCTTTGATCCTAGATGGAGTGTTCAGATTCGTGAAGCTATCCGTAAGCAGGTTCTTCCTTTAACGAATCATAAAAATTTAATTGGATATTATTTGGATAATGAACTTCCTTGGTGGACGTGGGGTTTGGGTGCGCCCTATTTATATTTTGATGGTCTTGCAAAAGACGATCCTAATAGGGTTCGAATGAAAGAGGCAATTCGTGAGCTCTGGAAAACTCCTTTTGATTTTTCTCAAGCAACAGGGCTTGTGATTTCAAAATGGGAAGACTTAGATGAAGTTGATTCGATTAGCCGAATAAAACAAGCAGCATACGATCGTTTAGCAGAAAAGTGGCTTGGAGTTGTTGCAAAAGAGTACTTTACGAAGACAAATCAATTCATTCGTGAATTTGACCCCAATCACTTAATCATGGGGGTACGTTTTGCAAAATTTGCCAACGAAAATGTTGTGAGAGCTTCTCGAGGGTTGGTAGATGTTCATTCTTTAAACTTTTACTCTGCGGATGCGCGATTTGATAAAAAAACTTTTGAAAATATTTATAACTTGGGAGATGCGCCTATTGTTATTTCTGAATTTAGTTTTTATTCTCCTCAAAACAAAAGTGATAATCAAAACTTTGTAGGGTTTAGTGGCTACGTTTCAAGTCAAAAAAATCGAGCTCTTGGATATCGTCAGTTTATGAAAAATGCCACCTCGCTACCTTATGTTTTGGGTGCTGATTGGTTTCAGTACAATGACCAACCTCCTATGGGTCGTTTTGATGGAGAAAATGCAAATACGGGATTAGTTGATATTGCGGATCGTCCTTATGAGGAGCTTGTTTCGGAAATACAAAGTTCAAGAGATTCCTTAAACCTCTTACATTCAACAAGTTATCAGTTAAATCAAAGTGCTCTTTGGCGAGAAAGTCCTGAAGTTTTCATGAGACCTAAGCAAAAAATTAATTATGTGGATCGTATGAATGAAAAAGATTCTTCTTGTTCAGAGATACCTAATGATTTTACTGCTCTTCTTAATGTTAAGCGTTTTGAAAATGTAGGGTTTGATTTGCAAAATCAAAAGAAGTCAGAGGTTTTTGCTCAAAAAAATATTCGCTCAACTGAGTTTTATATAAAAGTCTACGACTCTCATTTCGATCAAAAAAAACCTGTTCCAGACCTTCGCTTTACGGATCACTTGGAGTTTTTTATTTCGAGAGATCCTGCAGCTCCTCACGATGTAAATTATTTTAAAGAGCGTGCCCGCAGTTATTTTTTTGTGCCCGACCCTTACCTGCCTCTTGGTGGTCGTTTGATTCACTTCAAAAGGCCAAGTCACAAAAAAAGTGGGGCAATAGTGAAGCCTCCAAATACAAATTTTAGCGTCTGCTATTTTTCGGATCATTACATTCTTCATCTTGAAATTGAGGATGCTGTTTTTGGTGAGGACTTTACAGAAAGAAGTCTATTTAAAAACAATCAAATGGGTTTTTATTTTACAGCAGTGAATCGCGATAACGCCACAGAAGATCATTGGGGATCAAACCCAGAGTTTCCTCCTCATTATCATCCCCTAACGTGGGGAGTTTTAAGCTGGTAGGTTTGCTTTGTCGGCTTTGCAAAGCTATTAAGTTCTCATGATCGTTTTTGTAACGGGAGCGACAGCGGGTTTTGGTTTGGCAATGGTCAAATCATTTATTTCAAACGGAGATCTGGTCATTGCAACCGGTCGTCGAAAAAATCTTCTTGATGATTTGCAAAAACAATATGGATCCCAGATTCATGTCGCCCAGATGGATGTACAAAATCAAAAACAAGTAGAGCAAGTGATTCGTGATCTTCCTGTATCCTTTTTTGAAGTTGATGTTCTGGTTAACAATGCCGGGCTAGCTGTGGGGCTTGATCCCGCTCAGAAAGCGTCTATTCAAGATTGGGAGACGATGGTTGATACAAACGTGAAGGGACTTATGTATTGCACTCATGCTTTGCTTCCCGGGATGGTGGCTCGAAAAAAGGGCCATATCATTAACTTGGGATCTGTAGCGGGAGAATTTCCTTACCCGGGTGGGCATGTTTATGGAGCAACAAAGGCCTTTGTTCATCAATTTAGTTTGAATTTACGAGCAGATTTGCTGGGAACAGGTGTTCGCGTAACATGCATAGAGCCGGGGATGTGTTCGGGAACTGAATTTTCTCAAGTTCGTTTTCGTGGCGATCAAAACAAAGCCGCTGCAGTTTATGAGGGATTAGAGGCGCTGACAGCTGAGGATGTTGCAGAAACTGTGCGCTGGGTCGCAACTCGCCCCTCACACGTAAATGTAAACGTGCTCTCACTGATGCCTTCCGAGCAAGCGTTTGCGGGTTTTGCGGTCCATCGAAAAAAATAAAAATTTTGACTCATTGAAATTTTCTAGACCCCTCTCTTTTTGGCATTTTAGCTTTATACTTTTTTATGTGAGCATGTGTCGCCAGAGGTCATTTTGAAGCAGCAAACTAAAGAAGAAATACTTTGGAAGTGCGAGTCTTCTTTACTTGAAGAGTTTAAAGATATTCTCACTCCCGAGGCGCTAAAGTTTGTAGTAGGTCTTCAACGAAAGTTTGCCGATCAAAGAAAAAACTTGCTCGCTCGTCGAGTTGAAGTTCAAAACAAAATTAATCAAGGAAAATTTCCCGATTTTTTAAGTGAAACCAAACATGTACGCGAAGCTTCGTGGAAAGTTGCAAGTATTCCTCGTGATTTAGAGGATCGTCGGGTTGAAATCACCGGTCCTGTCGATCGCAAAATGATTATCAATGCGCTCAATTCTGGAGCGCAGGTTTTCATGGCAGACTTTGAGGATTCTCATTCTCCAACTCTTCGAGGAACTCTAGAAGGGCAGCGAAATTTAAAAGACGCAGTTCGTGGTCAGATTCAATTCAAAAGCCCCGAGGGCAAAGAATACAAATTGAATCCCAAAATTGCGACTCTTATGGTGCGTCCTCGAGGTTGGCATTTATTCGAAAAAAATCTTCTTGTAGATGGGCAGCCAGTCTCAGGAGGTATTTTTGATTTTGGACTTTTCTTTTTTCACAATGCAAAAGCCTTAATCGAAAAGGGGAGTGGGCCGTATTTCTATCTTCCCAAGATGGAAAGTCACTTAGAGGCTCGTCTTTGGAATGAGATTTTTGTAGAGGCGCAAAATGTTTTGGGTATTCCTCAGGGCACGATTCGCGCCACTGTTTTGATTGAAACTATTTTAGCTTCTTTTGAGATGGAAGAAATTCTATTTGAATTAAAAGATCATTCCGCAGGTTTAAATTGCGGACGTTGGGATTATATTTTTAGTTTTATCAAGAAATTTCATAAGTTCCCAAATTTCATGCTTCCTGATCGTGCTCTTGTGACGATGAATGTACATTTTTTAAAATCATATTGTCAGCTCTTGATTCAGACTTGTCACAAGCGTGGAGCACACGCCATGGGTGGAATGGCTGCCCAAATTCCCATTAAGAACGATACGACTGCGAACGAAGCAGCCATGCAAAAAGTAAAAGCCGATAAAGAGCGCGAGGTGAATCTAGGTCATGATGGTACATGGGTGGCGCATCCGGGGCTGGTCCCCCTTGCTCGTGCGGCTTTTGATGCTGTGATGAAGTCTCCCAACCAGATTTCTCTGAAAAAAGAGGAAGTTCACATCACCGCAAATGATTTGCTAAAGGTTCCTGAAGGAGTGATCACTCGAGAGGGCCTCCGCATGAACATCAATGTGGGATTGCTTTATTTAGAGTCGTGGTTACGAGGGACGGGGTGTGTGCCATTGTATAATTTGATGGAAGATGCTGCGACTGCAGAAATTTCGCGTGCACAGGTTTGGCAGTGGGTGAAGCACGGAAAATTTAGTCGCGAGGATTTTAAACAAATACTGAAAGAAGAAATGGCAGGGAAGACGTCGGAGTCGTTTGTTTTAGCTGCCAAGATTTTTGAAAATATTGTTTGTAATGAGGAGTTTACAGAGTTTTTAACTTCGGCTGCGTATCAATATATTTAGAAAGTACTTACAAAGACTTTAAAAAAGAAAAGGGGATGGGGATCAAAATGGAAAAACAAAAAGAAAGTTTACAATTAGCAACTGCCCAGGAATTACAAAAAAGATGGGACACTGATCCGCGTTGGAAAAATGTAAAACGCGTTTACAAAGCAGAAGATGTTGTAAAGCTTCGTGGCTCAGTCAAAATTGAACATAGCCTTGCGCGTATGGGTGCGGAGCGTTTGTGGAAACTTCTTCATACAGAAGAAAAAATTTGTTGTCTTGGTGCTCTCACCGGAAACCAAGCTGTTCAGCAAGTTCAAGCAGGATTGAAAGCAATTTATCTCAGCGGCTGGCAAGTAGCTGCGGATGCCAACCACGCGGCTCAAATGTATCCCGATCAAAGTTTGTATCCAGCAGATAGTGTTCCCAATATTGTTCGAAGAATTAACAACGCTTTTCAAAGAGCCGATCAAATTCAAACTTCTGAGGGCAAGGGCAACGTGCACTGGTTTGCTCCCATTGTAGCTGATGCAGAAGCTGGCTTTGGTGGAAACTTGAATGCGTTTGAGTTGATGAAGGGCATGATTGAATCAGGTGCTGCGGGTGTGCATTTTGAAGACCAGCTGGCTTCTGCAAAAAAATGCGGACACATGGGCGGAAAAGTGTTGGTTCCAACAAGTGAGTTTATTCAAAAACTTGCAGCGGCAAGACTTGCAGCTGACGTGATGGATGTTCCAACTCTTGTCGTCGCTCGTACCGATGCCAATGGAGCCCACTTGATTACAAGTGATATTGATCCTCGTGATAAATCTTTTTTAACAGGTGAGCGTACTTCTGAAGGATTTTTCAAAATGAAAGGTGGAATTGACAGCGCAATTGCACGTGGAGTGGCTTATGCGGCTTATGCGGACCTTGTGTGGTGTGAAACTTCTGAGCCTAATCTTGCAGAAGCAAAGAAATTTGCAGAAGCTGTTCATGCAAAGCACCCTGGTAAGTTACTTGCTTACAACCTTTCTCCTTCTTTTAACTGGAAGAAAAAATTGGATGAGCCCACAATTGCAAAATTCCAAAAAGAACTTGCAGCTATGGGTTACAAATATCAGTTTGTGACGTTGGCTGGTTTTCATTCGATTAACTACGGAATGTACACGCTTGCCAGCCAATATCGCGAAGTGGGTATGACTGCCTATGCAAATTTTCAGGAGCAAGAATTTAAAGCTGAAAAGAGCTCAGACTATAAAGCAACAACTCACCAGCGCTTTGTGGGCACAGGATATTTCGACGAAGTTGCTCAGGTGATTGCTTCTGGTCAGTCGTCCACAACAGCGTTGAGTGGATCTACTGAAGAAGAGCAATTTTAAGACTTTTTTTAGAAGCTACGTTTGACCAAATTTAGTTAAATTCGCTATACCCCCACAGTGTGGGGGTATGGTGAGTTTTAATTTTTTAAATTCTATTTTCTTTGCCCTTTTGCTGGCGGTTTCTTGTGGGGGGCAGCATGCTTATTACTCAGCAAGTGAAGGGCCTGTTGTAGTTGGCAGCCAACTTACGGCAAATTTTGCGTCTATCAAAAGCAATATTTTTCAAAGTAAATGTCTACCTTGTCACGTCAAAGGTGAAGAAGCAGAAGATGTTCTTCTTGATGACTTAAGTGTTGTGCTAACTTCATCACGTAAACTTGTGGTCGTGGGTAAGCCAGAAGAAAGTAAGCTAATCACGGCTATAAAACGCACCGACTCTAAGCAAATGCCCCCCTCTGATTCGGGTATAGATCGACTGACTCAACAAGAAATTTATTTGATTGAAGAATGGATTCAAAAAGGAGCACCCCCTTGAGGTTTTTAAAGTCTAAGAGTTTTTTATTTTTTATTTTTTATTTTTTTTCTCAAAACCTGTTTTCTCAAGATTTTCCCTCAGGGGGCCTTAATTTTGAGACTCCCAAACTCGAAGAAAAAATACCTGCTCCTGCATCTGCGCTCTCTGAAATTTGGAATAATTTAACGCCAAGTTTCGAAACAAGAATGTTTTATTTGCTGAAAGAAAGTCCTGAGAATGCAGGTAAGCAGGGTTTTTCAATTATGCAGGCGAATGTAGGGATTGATTGGCAAATTGCTCAAGGTCTCACAAGTGTTCTTAGATATAACCTTGGTTTTCTTGCTCAAGGAACACAAGAGTTATACCTGGATTATCAAAATGGATTTTTTGATAGTTTAAAAGTAGGTCGTTTCCCTCTGACCTTTGCTTTGAAGTTAGTGGACCATCGAGTTTATACAAAAAAGTTTATGAATCTTTCCTTAAAAGATTTTGAAACAGGAATTGAGGCCAGCAAGGAGTGGGAATCTTTTAAGTTCACAACATCTCTTGTTCAGGGACATTCCTCGGGCGAAGCTTTTCAGCAAAATAAGCAAATGATTGCTCCTGCTCTTGATTTGAAATGGAATTTTGAAGGGTTTATGTCTGGCTTTCTTGGGCTAAGTGCTTTTTACACGTTTACGCTTCTTGGGCAAAAAGATTTAGATAATGGCTCTTTGGCTGCTGCACTTTATTATAAGATTCATAAGTCTTCTCTCACGCACTCTGCTGAACTGGTATTTGGTCAAAAAAGAAATAATCTTGTTCAGGGTCTTGATGCTTTTATCGGTAATAATGATTTTGCAAATAACTTAAAAGGAGCCTCGAGTGCTGCTCTCTATGCAAATTTAGAATATGCTTTTTCAAAAGAATGGAAAAGCTTTTATGAATATAATCAAGCAGTCTTGGATATTCGATTTAGAGCAGATCGATTTGAAAAACATGCGCTTGGTTTAAGGTGGGGTTTTTATTCAAATTCCGATTTGGAGTTGAGATTTGAAAAGTGTTTGGAAGGCCGTTACGAAAATCCGGATCTTAGAAAAAATAACGATGCTCTCTTATTAGCTCTTCATGCATGGTTTTAATTTATTTTTTTAAAATATCAGCACAGTTTAGATTGAGAAGTCTTTTTACGTTGGGGAGAGATTGAATTTCGTGAAAAAGTTCGTCGGGAGAAAGACCAAGTTGTCCTCTAAATTGCGCAAAACGATCGCCCCAAATGGATTCTTCAAAGGTCATTGGTTTTGGTTTTATATCGAGAAGCTTTGCAATTAATTTTGAACAATTGTAGGTCAAGGGGTCGTCCCATGGACTAATAAAATTGTAAGGCTTTTCCAAAACTTCAGATAAAAACTTCTCACTTATTTCTAGATGTGGATAGATTTCAAAAATTTCTTCAATTTTGCCAAGCCCTTCAAGATTATCGGAGAGTATCACGCCATAGTAGGGGTGGGCTTGAAGCCATTTATTTTTGTAGAGAGCAGCCACGTGGACGTAGCGGCCATTTGGCTCGAGGCTTTCAATATTACCATCCATATGCGTTCGGGAAAGAAAAGCAATTTGTATGGCTTGAGCCTGAAAGCTTAAAAGCGATAAGAGAAGAATTCTCTTCATACAGGATCCTTTTCTAGCACAGTCGAGGGAGGCACTTAAGAGAGCTTTTATCTTTTTGAAAGGTGGTTATTTTTTAGTCAGTTGTATATAAGGATATACAGTTAAGAGTATGATTTCTTTGTGTTTTTAGTGTAAAAAAGTGAGAAAATTTAGGTATGCAAAGGCTTTTGCCTGATTTTTTTAAAGAAAGGCTTTTCAGGGGATTCTTTTTCTACTTTTTTATAAGTTTACTCATTCCTTTCCACTCTTCTGCTTCTTGTGTCGATTTGTTGAAAATAAGAGAATTGATAAAATTAAATAATCCAAGATCTAAGTCTTCAGATTTTGATGCAAATCAAGTAGATGTTTTGGGACGCTCTGAAAGATATAATTCTCATGAAAAAATTGAGATAGTGCATGATTTTCAAAAGCCACCAAAAGTTGTAGTGGGACTTGAGCAAAAAGTTTATGGAAAAATTCGTTCTGAAGATCAGATAAGTGCGTGGTTTCAAAATATTGCAGGTAGATTTAAAGAAATTAGAGCAAAGTTTGCAGATGCTGAATTAACAAGAGCTCAATCAACAGACCCTCGATTAAACGTTCCACCTACGTCCTTGATGAGTATTGAGGAATTCTTAGGCCTTTTAGACGGCGCTTTCGCAAGTGAAAAGTATCCACTTGCTAAAATCCTTAAGGATTTTGATATCAAACAAATTCGTTTTGTTGATGGAAAATCTTTTGATGCAAATCAAAAAATGTGGATTACGCGTCTTTTTAAAAAAAATGAGATTGTTTTAGAGGTTCCAAATGTTGATTTTGAAAATCGTTTAGAAGCAGCTCTTTGGATGAAGGGGTTTATTGTAACGCTTCATGAGGCTGCTCGAAAGTATGTGTCTTCTGCATTAGATGACTCTTCTAACATGCTTGGAATTGTAAGAAGGTTTAATTTGTTGTCTTCATCAGACAAGCCCACCGCTGAGGAATTGTGGAACAATGATTCCGGAGACGGCACCTCTTTTAAGAAAAAAACTAAAAAACTTGATTATGCTGTAGGGGATATGTTGCAAGAGCTAACTGATTATATTGAAAATTTAACATCTGGTTCATTTAGTCAAAATGAGCTTGTTAAATTAACAGAAAAAAACTTTCAATATCAAAAAATATATCCGTTTGTGAATCTGGCACTAGAAGCAAACACTTTTAGTAAATACGCACCTTTTACTGCTTTCATAAATACTCACCCCTTGTATTGGTACGAACCCTCTCGAATTTGGCTGGAAGGAAAAAGGGCTATTCGTTTAGAAAGATTGATTCTACAGCAAAGAATGGATTCTTATTTTTCAAGACGAAAAAGAACCTCATTTTCAAACGTGATAGGTTATGCTCTTGCTGGTGCTTCAGTTTATAATTATGTTCAACAAGGATATCCTCTTGATCTGGACAACAAAAAAGAGGAACTACTAAAAGCAACAGAAAAACTTAATTCCTCTGAAGAAAATCTTTTAGGAGATATAAAATCCTTACAAGTTGAGTACGCTCAATTAAAGAAAGTTCTTAATGAAGCTGAAACAGCTAAAGATGACACCAAAGTTATCGAGACAAATAAAAAAATGTCAGCAATTCTTCAACGATTAGAAGCTTTAGATATTGATAAGTGATTATAATAGAATTGAAGGTAACAGATGCGCTACTTAAATTTTATTGTTCTATCACTTTTTTTACTAGGGTCTTGTACTCAAAAGGCTCATGAAATGTTTGTTCCTGATGAATTCAAAGACCATGACTTAAACGAGTCTTTGATTAGAGGAAAGTCTTTAAGTCAGGCACGTACAGATATTCAAAATATTAAGATGACTTGCTCTGCTGCAAAGTGTTCTCAAGGAGTGGCTCTTTTGGCGGCTGTTGGTCAGACATCAAGCCCGGAAAAGGAAAAAAAATATTTTGTCAAAGAGGCGTGTACCGCAAGTTTTGTAAAATTAAAAAATGCCTCTGGTTTAGAAGAGGCTTTTGCGCTTACTGCAGGACACTGTATTCCCAAACGATTAAAAGAGGGTTCTTCTTGTTCAAGTGATATACAACTTGTTTTAGCAAATGGGCGTAAGGTCAAATGCGACACTGTTTCTTTTCTATCTCAGCCTCAAGAGAATCAGTTAAGAGATGTATTTTATGATGTAGCTCTTTTAAAAGTTTCAGATGCTGCAAATTTGGTTTTTTATGATCTAAATGAAAAAGGTTTGAAGAATCCAGGAAACCTTCATTCAGTAAAAATGATAGCAATGGATCCTGATGCAGATTGGGAAAAAAGCTTGAAGGCAACTTACCGCGAAACAGATTGTTGGTATTTACAGAATTCATATATTTTGCCTAATTCTCGTTCCTCTTTTTCTCCTTTATTCATGAATCAAGATTGTCGCTTGGTTGAGGGGAATTCTGGTGCTCCTATACTAGATGGTGGAATTATTATGGGTGTGCAGTCTAACCTAGTACAGTTTGAACCACCTATTTTTCCTGATGGTGCTGTGTCAGTGGCTTCGAATATTTCGTGTTTTGATTCCGTTCAAAAAAAACTAAAATGTGAGTCTAAAACAGAGCGATTTTTTTTGGATGATAAAAATTATATTCATCACATGAAATACATGGAGTTTGTAAAAGCTTTATTTAAGAATAATCAGTTAGCTTTCTTTAATAAAAAAACACAAAAAATTATGCAGTCTATTTGGGAGCAAGATAACAAATATTCAGAAAGTGAGTGGGTATTTCTTGATATCCAGAATGATAATTCTGCTGCTATACGCCTACCATTCATGAAATGCGCTCCTGCTTCGCTTCAAGTCGGTTCAAAATTAAAACAAAGTTTTAAAGCGCTTCTGTATGGAGTTGAAATGCCTAACCTAAATCTCTCTCTTGATGGAAAGGTTATTCCACTACGTTTTGAGAGGGTTTATATGGGTAATGGGGTTTTTCGTTTGAATACTCACTTGAGCCCTAAGGGATTTTGGGAAGTTAAGCGCCCCCTTTGCAACGAATAAGACAAAAATCGTCAGACTCTGTTTACCAAATAATCAAGTTTTTCTTTAAGTAAAGCATTTAAAGCCCTCATGATTAGGTACAGTCTTTGCTTATAAGAAGCCTTGGAGAAAGATTTCCATGGCTCTTATTAATAAGTCGATCTTAAAAAATAAGTATTTTTTAGGGGCTTTAGGAGCTTTTATCTTTTTTGTCTCTTCTCATAAATTAAGTGCGACTACATATTCTGCTACACCCGTTTTAAACCAGGATGCTCTTTTAAGTTACTCTGGTATAAAAATGATAGATTTAGGTCATCATTTTATTTCTGAGCTTTCAAAGGAGGCGGCTCTTTGGGCGGAAAAAGAAAAGGATGAAGATAATACTATTGTCCGATTTATCTCAAAAAAAGAAGATTTTTCTAAGTTAATTGTTGAAGGTTTCGTGAATGTTGGTCAGTTGATATTCTATATAGGGCTTTCTAAAGAGTACGAAAATTTATTGAAGCATCAAAATGAAAGCACTTATATTCAAGCTCGAATTCAAATTATTCAGGATCGGCTTGTTAATCTTAAACATGTTTTGAATGGTCGGGGTTTAGATGATCATTGGGTTGTTTATTTTTTCGAAAAGGGCAATACTTTATCTTTTGCTTCCCTCGAGGAAAAGGTAAAGGTTTTTAGTCGTATTTTTAAAAACTTGCATATTTATGGAGTGGGTTTTGATCTTGCCAGTGATATACCTCTTGGTTCTTTAATTGGAGCTTTTGTAAAAGTACCGCTTGTTAAAAACATTGCTAATTCTGCTTCTTACCAAGGAGCTAAGGGAGTGCTTTATTTTCTCGAAAAAGATAAAGCTCAAGAGAGAAATGTTTTTGTAAATTCTTCATTTTCTCATAAAGCAGCTCAAATAAAAGGTTCTGTTTTTACGGGAAGTTCAGGCAAAAAAGCCGCAGATTTTAATTTTTCAGTTCAGTTGACTCTGTTTGCTTCAACCGATGAGTTGACTAATTTTAGAGAAGCAAACTTGAATCATGCGTACATATCAGAGCTTAATATGGCGAACGAATTATCCGAAGCTCTACCGGCTACTGTCAAAGGTCTCGTCGGTAAGGTGTTGGATGGTCTTGAGTCTTTATTGCATATTTCGTTTGTAAAAGAAAAGATGAAAGTGACAATGGGTTTTATTACCTCAACGAATGAAAAACTTTCGGACAACACACCAGATGTTGTCATAAGTTTCTCTATTGGTAATCAGAAACGGTCGCTTACTACGGGTAAGGTGTCTTGGCTTGATTCTTCTGCAAGCCTTGGTTTTTTATCCGTAGATAGAATTATGCGGTAGATTAAATAAATTCAAAAAATTAAATTCTCGATTCTTTGTCTGCTAAGGTTTATCTTAAAGAGAAATGCTAAGCGGCCTTCTGTCATTGTTTTTCTTTCAGATTGCTCGCTTATTTTTTTATTTTAGAAACCAACAATCTTTTGAGGGCTTAAGCTTTTTTGATATAACGAAGGCTTTTTTATGGGGGTTTCGTTTTGATCTTTCGGCTTTGAGTTATATTTTTTTAACGGCTCTAGTGGTTAAAGTTTTTCTTTTTTTTGTGAATAAAGACTTTGCTCCAAAAGCGTATCGTTTCTTTATGGTTTTGCTTGTAGCAACTGCTTTTGCTTTTTGCCTGGCAGATGCTGAATTTTTTTTCATAAACCATAAGCACCTTGATTCGACCCTTTTTCAGATTGGGGGAGACTTCAAAGATCAACTCTTTCAGTACTTTAAGAACTATTATTATGTTTTTTTGAGTTGGCTTTTTGTCGTTTTTGTTTTGTATTTTTTTTCGAAAAATAAAAAAGCAAAAAAATCATTTCTTGCTTTTGGTTTATCGTTAGTTTTCTGGATTCCTTTTGGAATTTTGGGAGCAAGAGGGGGGTTTCAAGAGAAACCCCTAGGGATCTCTCATTCTTTGCTTTTAAATGACTCTCGTCTAGCGGATATCGCTTTGAATGCTCCTTTTGTTATGATGCAAACGAGTCGAAAAAAAACGGATATTTCTATCGCAAGGGATTTCTCGTTTCTTGGGGCTCGTTCTATTTTGTTAAATGAAAGACCAAGATCTCATTATAAAGATCTTGAAAAACTTTCCCGCCTTCGTCGACCCCAAGATAACGTGGTTGTTTTTATCTTGGAAAGTTTTAGCAATGAATATTCTTATGCCACCCCTTTTTTGAATACTCTCAAAAATAAGGGGATCTCTTTTGAGAAACATTTTTCTAATGGGCGCACATCTATAGAATCAGTTCCAGCTCTTTTTGCGTCTCTTCCTTCACTCTTAGTTCAGCCTTTTATAACGTCTCCTTTTTCAACGTCCCGCTTAAGCTCCTTACCTGGAATTGTTGACAAAAACCAACATGACGTCATTTTTATGCACGGAGCGCGCAAGGGAAGTATGTATTTTGATGCCTTTACTTCTTATCTTGGATTCAATCACTACTTTGGAAAAGAAGACTTCAGCGGACCTTCTTCTGCTTTTTATGATTGGGGCGTGCATGATCATGCTTTTCTAAAATTTTCTGGGGAAACTTTATCAAGTTGGAAAAAGCCTTTTATTGCTTCCATCTTTACCTTATCTTCTCATCAGCCTTACGAGATTCCTTTAGAGTTTCAAGGAGAAATACCTGAGGAAAAATCCCCCTTTATTAGAAGTCTTCGTTATGCGGATCGCTCTCTAGAGCTATTTTTTAAAGAAAATAAAAACAAAAAGTGGTTTAAAAATACGTTGTTTATTTTTACAGGTGATCACACAAGCCAGTGCCAAGGGCGGGAGTTTTGTAGTCAGATGGGCTCGCACTCTGTTCCCCTGGTTTTTTATCATGGATCGGAGCTCTTTAAGCCGATGAAAGTCTTTAAGCCTACTCAGCACGCTGATTTGCCTGCAACAATTGCGACTTATTTGGGTTTGTCCGCAGATAGGTTGCTTCCCTTTGGACACTCGGTTTTCGATTCTCTTGATGGCGGAGTTGTTTTTTTAAGAGATCATCATTATTGGCAAATGATTCATCCAAGGGGTTTTTTCAAGCTTCGTGAGAATTCTTTTGAGAGATGTGAGTTGGGTTTAATTTCTGAAACGAATTGCTATCTTGAGCAAACGTCTCGTTATGAGGCCGAATTAAGATACCTTAAAGCTCTTCGTTCTTACTTTACTCAGAGTTTAGAGCGCAGAAATTTTATGGATTAAGACTGGTTTCATTTTTTTGAAAAGCTACTGTGCTCTCTGTTGGCCACTGAGGCAGTAGAGCAACATTCTTTCTCAGGACTTCTTCAAAGCGCTGTTTTTCTGCACTTGAGAGAGGAGTTGCGGATGGAAACTTTAAACTTTGAGGATCAACAAAACTTCCATTCTTTAAAAACTCAAAGTGCAAGTGAGGCCCCGTTGAGAGGCCAGATGAGCCAGAAAAAGCAACAATGTCTCCTTGGTGAACTTTTTTTCCAACACTTATTCCTTTAGAAAAACGGCTAAGGTGCTTATAGGCAGTTGTGAATGTTGAATTATGGCGAATTTTTAAAACTCTTCCGCCGCCACCGCTCCAGTTTGCAAACTCCACTATTCCATCTCCAACAGCCATGATGGGTGTTCCCACGGGTGCTCCATAGTCTATTCCTAAGTGGGGACGGTTAACTTGAAGTATGGGATGAAAGCGTTTTCGAGTAAAACGAGAAGTGATACGACCAAATTTTATCGGGCTTTTTAAGAAAATCTTTTCAAGGCTCTCACCCACAGAATTAAAAAAACCTTTTCGCTTACTCTCTGAGTCCTCATAGTTAATCGCTTGGTAGAGTTGGTCTCCTCTTTTGAATTCGGCTGCTTCAACGTCTTTCCAGCCCACATGCTGACCTTTGTAAGTGTATTCGGTTGCGATCAGGCGCCATTCGTCTCCTGCTTGAATTTCTCTAGAAAAATCCAAAACCCAGGCAAAGACTTCGGATAGTTTAATGAGCAGTTTAATGTCCATTTCTGATTCTTCAGCAGAGTTCCAAAGACTGGTTTTGACAATTCCTGAGAATTTTTTGATTCTTGTTTCAAAGTTTTTGCTGATTTCAACGTTTTTCCATTCAGATTTTTGCCATAAAAAAAACTGGCTTGTTTTTGAATTCACAGGAAATTCTAAAAAAGAAAGCTCGCTAATAGGTGCAAGTGTTTTATGAATTCTTATCTTTTGTCCTTCTTTTAGAATAAAGTTTTTGTTTTCTTTAATTTTAGAAATAAATAACTGAGGTGCGGGAAGTTCTAGATCTTCGCAAATTTGTGAGAGGGTTTCACCCTGGTTCACTTTAACCTCTTCAAAGTTTGTAAAGTTTTCTGTATCAATGACAAGCGTTGTATCATCGACCTGCGATGTCTGAGAAAATGATAAAAAAGAAAAAAGGATAAATAAAAGTAGGTAATGTTTTAAATGCATTTTTATTTTAGGCCTTTACTTAATGTCCTCAGAAAACTTTGAATTTGAAAAGATGTCAGGAAAGTGACTCTAGAAAGCATCGATATGAAGGCCAAAGCCAAAGCCTTCCTGTTGCCAATTTAATAAACCACCTTTTCCAAAACGAAGCTCAGATTGAACAATATCTTTTTCAATGAGAAGGGTTCCAAATGCACCCTCTTGAGCGATCACGTGTTTTTTGAAAGCTTGAGCCACGCTCAGAGCCGCTCTTGTGAGAAGAGATGTTTCACCTACTTGAGCACCAATGATGAGTTTGCAGCCTGCCTCTGATGCGATTTTTGCAATTTTAAGAGCTCTCAGGATTCCACCAACTTTTGAGATTCTAATATTAGGAATCCATTGACCTGGCAAAGTAAGGGCCCTCTTCATGTCTTCTGCGTTTAGTAAGCTTTCATCAAGGATAATCGGAGTTCCAAGTTGTGTGCTTATAAAAGAGAGGTCTTCCCATTCGTGAGCGCCGAGTGGTTCTTCAATAGCTGAAAAATTTCTGTTGAGTCTTTTTATGTATTCAAGAGCTTCTTTGGGTTTTTGAGTCCAGATATTGTTGGCGTCTACGCGTATTTGGATCTTCGACTTTTCGAAAGTTTCAACGTGAGAGGCAATTTCATCAGCAAGTTTATCCAAAAGACTAAATTTACTTTGATCTTCTTCAAGAACTCCTGAGAGTTTAAATTTGAAATCATAAAATCCCATTTGGAGATAAGATTTTAAAATTTTCTCTAATTTTTCGCCTTTTTCGTCACTCACAACTGCCGAATAGTGGAAGATTCCAGTAGATTCAGGAATTCCCAAAAAACTTTCAAGACTTTGATGAGCCTCTTTAGAGAGTAGATCGAGAAAGGCTAACTCTATCGCACAGTACGCCGAAAGGTTTCCATCTATTTGGGCAGACATCTTTTCGTTCCAAAGTTTTAAGTCATTCAGGCTCTGGATACTGGATAAATCGTCAATCTTACTGTGAATCCAACTGATAGCGCCTTCAACTGTTTCTCCTGTCACATAAGAACGAGGGCAGGATTCACCGTATCCTTTGAGCCCATTTCGCTCTGCCGTTACAAGAACGGTTTCAGTAACTTTTCGTTCAGCGGAATGATGCTTAAAACTGCTTCGCAAGGGTACGGTGTAACTTTGAACATGAATATGTATTTTCATTGTTCGGGTCTTCTTTCGCTAAAAGAAAGGACATTACTTTTTTGGGTATGATTATCTTCAGTTGTGTCCCTATGGTTTTCAAAGGGAAAGCTCAGGTCTTTCTTATATTGAAGCGCAACAATCTTAAATTGGCCTTCTCGTTGGCCCCTAAAAACAGAATGTTTTTTAAATTCCTCATAAGTTCCAGGTCTTAAAACAATGACTTCCATTGCTTTGAGTCGATCGCTGCTTCTTTTGACATCGTATTCTATGTTTAGTTCGCGAAGAATTGAATCTAGCTTTCGTGAAAAGGTCGTTTTAAGTTCATGGCTTAAAGATATTTTTTCTTCAAAGGGCTCGTAAAAAAGTTCGTAGCGACTTTCGGTTTCGTTTGCCACCATAATAAAAAAAGTTGAGTTTAATCGTGTTGAGTTTTCAGCTTGATCGACGGCAATGAGGACTTGGTTTTCGTAGAGTTTTTCACCTGTTATGTTGGTGACGCCTTTACCTTTTTGAATAAATTTAAGAAGAGGTGTTTTGTTAAAAAATCCATCGACTTCTACGATGTCGTTCATGTTGTAGCGATAAAGACCAAAATCAGAGCTTACAAAAATATAATACTGTTTTGAGTGTTGCAGCTCGTGTAGGCCCAGGAAGATTTCTTTTCCAGAATCCCAAGTGTCGCGCTCAACAAACTCAAGAAAGTGACTTCTAAAAGTAGGAAGTCCTGCATTGGTATGATCTGAGAAGGGAATGGTGCCTCTAAATTCACTAGAGAGGTATCCTAAATCACGAATAAGGGTTTCATTTGCAAATTCGTTTTTGAGTTGATCTAAGAAAATTGAACTACTCCCCCCCGTCCAGCATGCAACAGCTTGAATGTTGGGCCAAATATCTTTTAGTTGAACAAGACCTTTTTTTTCATCCCAGATTTTTTTGAGCTCTGATGCTCTTTGGGGATCTGCTTTGAGTCGGGATAAGAGGCTTTTCTTTTGAGCGTGATTGAGTTTGTCTAAGTCAGAAAAACTTCCCATCGCGAGATCATTGATAAGTTTGAGGCCTTTTTCTCTAAAAAGTTTTGCAAGGCGAGCCAGTGTGCTGGGGTTGGCGGTTGAGACAAATGTTATATCGCGATCTTGGATCGCCAGTCGAAGAATGGTTTGGTACTTCACATCGTAATCTTCGATGGAAAAAATTTTAGGTGGGATGACGTATTTTCGCTGAATTAAGCGAGGAATACTTTCGTACATGTGGCCAGAAGTAGAACCGTACGGTCGACCAGATTCAGTGAGGTAACCTTCAACAGAAGGGCTCACGATCGAGAAAATTTTTCCATCCAAAAGCTTAGGAGCTGCTTTGAGCATTTTGTAAACAAAGAGGTGCTGAATAAGACGTTGTCTCTTGAGCGTAGATTCAAGGACGGGGATAAATTTAGGTTTTCCGGTTGTTCCCGATGTGACAGCGTATCTTAAAGGTGTTTCATGTGTCAGGACGTGTTCGTTGGTTTGATCTTCTCGTTCAATCCAAGGTCTTAGGTCTTCGTAATCATTTACGGGGACACATTTTCTAAAGTCCTCAACGCTTTTGATGCCTTCAAAGTTGTGAGCTTTGCCGTATCCCGTTTTTTCATTTCTACGAATTATTTTCATGAGGCGCATGTGTTGAACCTCTTTGGGGAATTTAGATATTTTATCGATGATCCATGAGCTGAACATCCCCTCTGCATAAATGCGAGCTTTCATGATGGAGTTCAGTAGGCTCATCAGGGTGTTTTGTTAGCACCCTGCACCGTTCATGTCGACGAAGTGTGCCTTAAAATGGCTGTAGATGGCATCCTTTGCGCAACCCTTTATTCTTTCATTTATTGCTCTGTTCGTAGCTATCGATGTGATGGCTGTTATTCCACTTTACATGACTTTGACAGAAAGATTGAACGACGTTCAGCGTAGGCGTCTTCTTAATCAGGCTCTTTTGGCAGCGGGAGCTGTGGCTTTGTTGTTTTTACTTTTGGGTAATTTCGTTTTTCGAATTTTCGGAATCACAGAAGCGGATTTTAAAGTGGGTGGGGGGATTGTCCTGCTCACTATTTCTGTTCTCGATCTTGTAACACCTAATTCAGATGAACGTCGTGGTGGGGCTTCGGAGGTGGGGGTAGTTCCAATTGGAATCCCTTTGATTATTGGTCCTGCAGCTTTAACGTCTATTCTTGTATCTTCAAATAGCTACGGCTTTTTGGTAACGCTCATCTCTCTTATTTCTAATTTGATTATTGTGTGGATTGTGTTTAATAATTCAAAACGTATACGTCGGTTGATTGGAGATGGGGCTTCGGCGGCTATGGCAAAGGTAGCTTCGCTTTTTTTAGC
>JBIKUK010000005.1:0-222596 GCA_044347615.1 Bdellovibrionota bacterium
CAAAGGGGGATTTGCTCGTTGTTCCCCTTGTTTTTATTTGGAGAAGAGTCGGGAGAAAAGTTGAAATAAAAGAAGAAGATTTAAGCTCAAGGCTTATGAAAACCCTGAAGAGTCCGTTGCTTCTTCCTTGGTATTTTCTTTTAGGAGATCCTCAAAGGCCTCTGGGACTAAGAAAATTTATCATGATGTTAAGGGGCTATTCTCGAAGCATTCTTAGGATAGCCACCGTTGTGGAGGTTTCTAAAGAAACAAGTCTTCAAACTATTAGAAGAGAAGCAATTCGAGCCATTCAAAAAGAGAAACGGGTAGCTCTTGGTCCTGTTTATAAACCTTCGAGAGGAATTTGGGAGCAAATTTTAAGAAATCCAGACTTTCTTCATTTTATAGAAAAACTTTCTATTGAAGAAAATGTTTCCGAAAAAAAACTTCTTAAAAAAGCACAAGGAATTTTGAAGGAAATTGCTGCTGATTATTCTCATCCCATCATAGAGCTTGCAGGGTGGCTTCTTGAAAAAGTTTTTCACTCTATTTATCAGGGTTTTACTTTTGATCGAGATCAACTCAAAAAAGTTCGTGAAACTTCTAAAGACGGGGTGATTGTTTATGTTCCCAACCATAGAAGCTATTTGGATTTTCTTGTCCTTTCCTATTTTCTTTTTCGAGAACAAATGGTTCCGCCTCATGTCGCGGCTGGATTAAATTTAAACTTTTGGCCTATTGGAAATATCTTTAAAGGCGGGGGAGCTTTTTTTATTCGTAGAAGTTTTCGGGGGGATCGTCTTTATTCAGAAATTTTACGCTCCTATGTTTTGGCACTCGTGAATAATAAAATCAATCTTGAGTTTTTTATTGAGGGGATGCGATCGCGGGTTGGAAAGATGACGCCTCCTAAGTACGGAATTTTAAAAATGATTGTTGATGGCCATCTTCAAGGAAAGGTGAGTGAGAAAATTTATTTTGTACCTGTTTCTATCACCTATGATCGCGTCACAGAAGATCAGGCTCATAAAAGAGAATTAGAAGGCGGTGCTAAAATTCAAGAAAATGCTTTCAACGCTCTTCTGGGATCCTTTAAAGTCTTACTCAAGCGCTATGGTCGAGTTCACCTACGCTTTGGAAATCCACTGTCTCTTGAAGAAAGCATTAAGGAAATTTCAGCTCATTCAAAACCTGATAAAGAAGACTTTTCAAGGTGGGTTGTTCCTCGGATTGCTTTTGAAATTTGCCATCAGATTAATCAACAAACTCCCGTTACAGCAGCGGGTCTTGTATCTACAGTTTTGATTGCTCGCACGGGGGCCGCGCTTTCAAAAGAGGAGCTGGAAAAGTGGTTAACTCTTTTAGATCAAGACTTGTCTAAATTGGGAATATCTAAAGAGCCCGAGCTAGAATCGAACTATCATGAGAAGTGCTCACGAGCATTGAGACGTCTTGTGCGGGAGGAAATTGTTCAAGAATATTCGCTTCAAGACGGGGGACTCGGTCTTCGTATTGTTGAAAGTCATCGAATGACGGCCTTGTACTATCGAAATACAGCGCTACATGCTTTTCTTCTGCCTGCCATTTGGGGATTAGCTCAGAAAAACATCGATCAATCTTTGGAGTTGCGTTCTCTCTTGCGATTTGAGTTTTTCTTTCAAAATAAAGATGAATTTGTAGCGTCACTTAAAAAGCTTCCCCCTGATATGCCTTTTGATTTTTATGCCTATCTTTTACAAGATGTTCTTGAGAGTATTTATGTCTGTCTTCAGTATCTAACTCTTAGAAGTGATTTAGTTTTGGATGAAAAAGAATGGGCTTCTAGATTGTTAAAATTTGCTCATGAAAAACTTATCGAGGGTGAAATTAGGCGTCGAGAAAGCGCAAACACTCATTCCATTAAGGCTTTCATTGAAATGGCTAAAAATGAAAAGTGGTTAGAGCTAAGGCACGGTCGAGAACTTGGAGTGACTTTGCAAGATTCTATTGTTTCTACAAGTGATGTATGTAAGAAGTTTCTTGGCTCCTTTGTTGAGTGGAATAGAGTTAAAGAATTGTGTCTTCCAAAAAGTCAAAACGAATTGAGAGTTTAAGTTCAGAGCTTGAAAGTCTTTATTCTCTTTTTCACCGCAAAGAACTTATGCTTCGAGACCCCTTGGGCCTTGTAAATCCTCATTTAAATCCTCATGATTTTGAGCTTGTTTCTTTTGTTTCTGCAGGACTTTCTTATGGAAGAGTTGAACAAATTCAAAAAAGTTTGAGGGAGCTTTGGCAAAGGTTAGAGGCTGTGGGTTTAGGTAAGGGAGGCGAAGGTCTTGCGACTTTTCTTGTGGATAACTCATGGAAAAAGATTGAAAAAAGCCTTCAGCTTGCTTTAGAGGGGTGGGTTCATCGTTTTAATAAAAGCGAAGATATTCTTGCTCTTTTTCGTGTTTTTAAAAATATCTATTCAAAGCATGAAAGCTTGGGAGCACTTTATTCGTCTGTTTCCTCTGATGATTCAGAATTAAAAATAAACGAATTTTGTTTGAACATGAGATCCGCGGCGTCTTCTCTTGAGGAAAAACTAAGAGTTCAGTGGTTTACGTGTGCTCCTCTAGAGGGAAGTACTTGCAAGCGTCTCATGATGTGGTTGAGGTGGGTCTTAAGGTCAGATGAGATCGACCCTGGTCTTTGGACTCTTCGCAAGGTAAAGCTCCATTCCGAGGTGGGACCTCATGAGGCTTTTATTCCAATGGATACACATGTCCATCGCTGGGCCATGCAACGGAAATTACTTTCTACAAAGAATCCGACGTGGAAGGCTGTTCGAGAATTCACGGAAGTGCTGAGAAAAGTTGACCCCAAGGATCCCGTTCGTTTTGATTTTAGTATTTGCCATCAAGGGATGGAATCTTTTCGAAAAGCTAAAAATATAGTTTAGGTTTTTTGATTAATCCATTCGTCTTGAACATCAAATGTTTCTGAATTTTGCATCAGGGTGTAGGTTCCATCACTATTCATTTGCCATCTTTTACATCGAGGGGACTTGAGAACTTCTATGTATTCCCATAATTTTTTTCGTGCTTCTAGATGTAAAAGCGGAACAACGAGTTCGACTCGATCTTGAAAGCTTCTTCGCATCACATCAGAGGATCCTATAAAAAACTTTCCTTGAAGAGGATCTTTTTTTCCGTCGCTAAAATAATAAATTCGAGAATGTTCAAGGAGTCTTCCAAGCACAGAGCGAACATGAATGTTTTCACTAAGACGTGGAAGTTCAGGATAAAGAGTGGTGAATCCACGAATGACTAATTCAATGTTGCTTCCTGCCTGAGAAGCTCTATAAAGAGCTTTCACAATATCGACATCATCCATGTTGTTACATTTAATCAATATTTGAGAGGGCCTTCCGCAATGAGCGTGTTGTCTTTCGTTTTCAATTAGCTCTAAAAGTTTTTGTTTTAGATTGAGGGGGCTTACTAATATTTGTTTAAATTCCGAGCGCCCTGCCATTCCTGTAAGGTAGTGAAAGCCTTTGATAAGCTCTTTCGAGAGTTTAGGGTCCGCGGTGAATAGTCCAAGATCTGTATAGAGCTTTGCTGTTTGAGCGTTATAGTTTCCTGTTCCAACATGAGCGTAGGTTTTTAAGTTTTCACCCTCTTTTCTGACAATCACAATAATTTTTGCATGAGTTTTAAGATCCAAAACTCCATAGATCACATGAACGCCCGCTGCTTCTAGTTTTTTTGCCCACTGTATATTTCTCTCTTCGTCCATTCGAGCTTTGAGTTCGACAAGACAAATCACGCTTTTTCCATTGAGAGCAGCACGAGTGAGGGCCTCAATAATTGGGCTATGGGTTCCCGCCCTGTAGAGAGTCATTTTGATTGATAAAACTTGAGGGTCTTCAGCGGCTTCTTTTAAGAAAGTTTCAACTGAATCTGAAAAAGAATCAAAGGGATGATGAAGAAGAATGTCTCCGTTGGATATGTTTTCAAAAATAGTTTTTTGATTATCAAGTTGAACGGGAACTTGAGGCTTGAAGGGTTTGTATTTAAGTCTTGAAATTTTTAAGGATGTAGGGGCATCCACTTTTTTAAATGGAAGGGCAAGGGGAATTTTAGAAAAGTCTTCGTTTTTAATGGAGAGTTCACGCTGAAGAAAATTCTTTGCCCAGGGATTCATGTCTCCAGAGTATTCAAAGCGGACAATTTCTAAATATTTTCTCATCCGAATTTCTTCTGCCATCAGCTCAAGAAGATCTTCAGCCTCTTCGTCAGTTTCTTTCTTTTGAGCTTCAAGACTTCGAATAACTCTGAATGAAAACACAGATTCTACATCGATATTGGGAATAATTTCTTGTTGATAAAACAAAACGGTATCTAAGAGATTTACAAAGGTGTGAGTTTTTAATTGTGAGGGAAGCTCTATCCAAAGAGGAGAGTTTGGGGGAAGCTTTACTCGAACAAAATAGCGTTGATTTTTGCTTCGTCTTTTAACGACAAAACCCAAGGAGTAACTGAGATTTGAAATTAAGGGAAAAGGGTGTCCCGAATCCACAACCATAGGAGTGAGAAGTGGAAATATTTTGCTTTCAAAATGTTGATGAAGCCATTTTTTTTGATCGGCCGATAAGGAGTCAGGAGTTGTGAGGTGAATATTGTTCTTTTCAAGGCTAGGAAGAAGCTCATCGTTTAGATTTTCAAAGCTTCTATGGGAAAGCTCTGCTACTTTTTCAAGAAGAGAAGAGAGGTAGGTCCTCGAAACTTTTGATCGAAAGGGCTCTCTTTCTTCGATTCTTTTCATAAGGGCTCTTAGCTTGCCCACGCGTTTCATGAAAAATTCATCGAGATTTGAATGAAAAATATTGTGAAAATTTAGACGCTCCAAGAGGGGAACGTTTTTTGATTCGGATAAATTCAAAACTCGCTCATTAAAAAGAAGCCAGCCCAGTTCTTTATCAAAGAATTTAGGAGAGATATTGCGTTCTTTGTAGCTCATAATATTCTAGGACTCTGTGGCGAATTCTTTGATTAAAAAACGGCAAAAACCATGGAGGCTTTTCTCATGGCCGCGTGTGGGAGTAGTGGATGTTGGTTCTAATGCCATTCGAGTGTCCGTTGCAGAAATAACGACACATGAAATTAGAGAACTAGAGAGTAAGCGATTTGCTCTGCGTTTAGGTAAAGATGTATTCAACAATAAAGGCATCTTGAGTTCTCGAACGCAGACTAACTTGGTTGATGTTTTCAGCCAAATAAAGAATATCTTTATTGAAAATGGAGTCGACCTTTATCGAGCGGTGGCGACAAGTGCTCTCCGAAGTGCTCGAAATCGTAAGCAAATTCTAGAGCTTCTAAGAAAAAAGACAGGGATTGATTTAGAGCTTATCGAAGCCTCTGAGGAGGAGCGTCTGATTGGATATTCGCTTCCTACCTATGCAAAAAAAGGAAAAACCTTGTTGATGGATTTGGGCGGGGGAAGCCTTGAGGTAGGTGCTTATGATGGAAGCAAATTGCAAGGAATGAGTTCTTTTCCCTTGGGTGCGGTTCGTTTGTTAGGATTAAAGTCTTCTATTTCAAAAAATTCTGTTTTGCTTTGTGAACATATAGCAAAGACTTGCGAAGCAGATCATTTTTTTAGGAATTTTGTAAATTCTAGGCATCCTTCTTTAAAGGTAGTGGGGAGCGGAGGGAATATAAGAGCACTCTATCGAGTGAGCCGAAAGATTTTTCAAAAAAAAACAAATTCAAAATCAAGACTTAGTTCGGAGGAATTATCTTCTATTATTCAAAAACTTGAAAGCATGTCTTCCAGGCAAAGGCAAAACAGGCTCAAGCTACCTTCAGATAGAGCCGACGTGATTCTTCCGGCCGCTTATGTCTTCTACGAGATTTTAAATTACTTAAATGTAAAAACAATTGATGTTCCTTCGGGCGTAAGTCTTCGTAGAGGGATTCTTTTGGATTTACAAAAAGAACTTTTTTAAAAAGTCATTCCTAACCCAAAACTATGAATGGATGTTTTTTGACCTTTTAAAATATTTGCCAGAGAGTAATCAATCTGGATATTTTCTCGGCTATAGCCAATCCCTGCGCAAGCAATTTGAGTGCTCCAAGCAGCAACTTCTCTAAAACCCGCTCTAAGCGCCAGGCCATTGGATTTGAAAGTATACTGCGCCCCAATAGCCCAAGAGAACTTGCTGTCATCGGGAACACCAAAAATAGGACTATCTGAAGTTGCAGAATATTTTTCGAGAGCTCCAGTTAAAGTGAGTTCAGGAAGGAGTTCGTAATTTAAACCTCCAGCCAGGGTACGGGGCTCAAGATTATTTTTATCTCCCAAGATATTTTTATAAACTGCTCCGAGTGTAAGTTGAGGAAGAAGCTTGAAAGCTACTCCAAAATCTCCGTTGAGTGATTTGGCATTTAAATCAGTGGAGGAACTTTTTTCTCGTATTGAGTAACGAGCTGTTAAACCTACACCAAAATTTTCTTGGAGTTTGCCGAAAAGAGAAAGGTTTAGTCCTTGGTAATTTGTTTCAGTATCGCCAGCTGTGTAAATTTTTGATGCATCGTCTTTTTCAACACTTCTTCTAATGTAGGCAAAGCCCGCTCCAAGTGCCGTTGATTTAGAATCAAAAATACTGGCAGAAAGGGTTCTTGCGGCACTCGAAAAATTACCATGAATTGAGTACTCGCTTGCAAATGCCCCAGATGCGGGATTGAGCAAAATGGAATCGTGCGCCCCTTTGAGAGTATAAGCCGCCCCTGCCAAGGATTGGGCGATAGGGCTTAATAAAAAAAAGGGGTCACCAAACAAGTGATCGGGGGTTGATGCTGCAAATAGAGTTTTTGGGGAGCTTAACAAAAGACTTAAACAGAAAAGGCCTTTGAGGGGCTTATGGGTATTTCGTATATTTGTAATTTTGTTAATGAATTGAGAGCTGATAATTTTTTTCATAGCTGTCTAAAAAAAAAGCATAGCATGCTTTTAGATGGCAAAAACTAAGGCTAGGCCTCTATTTAAATCCATTTGATTGTTAAGGAAGTTGGCCTGAGCTTTGCACCTAATAAGACATGAAGAGGGGTTTTTTTAATACTTTAACCATTGTTCTTTTGGCTGTTTTTTCTACGCATTTTTTAAATGCGGGTGGGGGAGAGCGCGGAGACGAACAAGATCTTAAGAAGAAAGAGACAGCTCCAATTGTTCGAGAAGTTAAAAAAGTTGTTGAAAAAGAACCCGAAGTTATTATTGAAGATGTGAAGGAAGATGAAATTCCTTCTGCGCGGGAAGTTCCAGTGGCTTTACCTGTTAAAACTAAAAAACGCGTTTCTCATGGTCACTTAGAATTTATGTTCAACTACCAGCTTGGCCCTCAAATGGGTTGTTTTACCGGAAACGCTTGTCAGTCTTTTATTCCGATCAATCGTATGTGTGGTGGTGGAATGATGATTCAAGGAATGGCTCAAGGCTGTGCTCCTCAATTTCGTCCAGTTCCCGTACAAACAGTTTATATGTCTGAAATGCCTTCTCGCTTTATGGCGGGCGGTCCTATGGTGAATGGGATGTATCCAGGAATGGGTATGAATGCAGGTATGGGTGGATGTGGAATGGGTTGTTCTCCAACTCAGCCTCTCATGGTGATCAACGCAACTCCACAACCTGTGTGGGCAACTGCTAACTTTATGCCTCGATGGAATTCCTTTGAAGCAACTATGAGGCCTGTATTTCCTCCGCAACCTCAAGCGGTTTTCAATGTGCCTCAACAACACACATTGGGTCCTCGTGATATTCAACAAATTTATCGCCCATAATTTTAATAATTCGTCTCCAAAATAGCTGTGTCATAAGCTTGCCCAAGACTCTTGGGCATGACTAAAATCATAGGCTATGGGACGTAAGGTTAAAAAAATTGTGATTCCTGTAGCGGGTATGGGAACTCGCTTTCTTCCAGCAACAAAAGTTTTACCCAAAGAATTATTACCCATTGTCGATCGCCCGATCATTCAGCTTATTGTTGAAGAATGTGTTTCTGCAGGCCTTGAGACAATTGTCTTTGTGACTTCTCGCCCGAAGGTAACGCTGGAAGATCATTTTGACCCTGCAGATTTAGCGAGCTGGAAACTTCAAGCGGCAGGCAAGGGACATTTGATTGAAAGTGTTTTAGAGCTTGCCAAAAAAATTCAAATCATCAGTATTCGTCAACACGTTCCACGAGGTTTGGGTGATGCCGTTTTGAAAGCTGAAGCTGTTGTTGGTAAAGATCCATTTGCCGTCGTTTTGGGAGATGACATCGTCGTGAATCATGACGGGCCTTCTGCTATTGGACAATGTCTTAAAACATTTGAAGAAAAAGATTCTGGCTCTGTCGTGGGGATTTTAGAAGTTCCCAAAGCAGAAACTAATAAATACGGAATTGTCGATTTTAATTCTGCTGATGGAAGAGTGAAGAGTTTTGTAGAAAAACCTACCCCAGAAAAAGCTCCTTCCAATTGGGCGCTTCCAGGAAGATATATTTTTGAAGCAGATATTTTTGAGGCGATTCGCGCCACAACTTCGGGTGTAGGCAATGAAATTCAACTCACAGATGCTATGGCGTATTTGTTAAAGTCTCAGCCTTTTTATGCAGAAAAAATCAAAGGTGTTCGTTTTGATACAGGTGATAAGCTTGGATACATCATGGCCAATGTTCACTTTGCCTTAAAAGATGAAAAGTATCGTGATACCTTAGCTCAATGGCTTAAAAATAGACTTGAAGTTTTATGATAAAAAAAAATAATTTTTTATTTTTCTTAAATGCATTATTTTCTTTTAGCGCTTTTTCTTTTGTACCAGATCTCGGATTGGTTGTTCGTCGACAGGCTCAAAATTTAAAATCTAATCCTGTCCCCTTTAGTTATGAAGGAACCATTGAGGTTGAAGGAGAAAAAGCTAAGTATACTTCTACTTGGTATGGCGTAAGTTCGGGGTCTGTTGTTAGATTTCAAAAAATCCCAACAACTTGGTCTACTTTAAGCGTCAATGAGATTATTTTACACAGAAGTCCCTCACAGTGTTTGCTGTTTATTAATAAAGTTTCATATTCTTGCTTAAAATATCGGTTTTGGAATGATTTTGAATCAGGGGGGAGTATTGAGCGAATTAATCAAACTTTAACTTCTTTGGGAGTTCCCTCCGGAGATTTAAGTTTAAAAACAATTAATTCAACAGAGTACTTAACGGAGCCTTCGGCTGACACTTCCATTAAAAACATAAAAATTAACAAGATGAAGCCTTTTTTAAGATCACTTCAGGGAACCTTCATGGCTGTTTTGGATTATTCGGTTGGTGGGGCAGCTTTTTCTTTTGATACAAATACCTATGCACCTCTTTATGCAAAAATTCCTATGGAAAGCGGAGTGATCTGGGAGCTTATCGGAAATCCAAGCTTTAGACTCGAAAAGGAAGAAAGTCGAAATAATTTAATTATCAATAGCCGAGTTGAGGTAAAAAGTGGGGCCTCTTTACTGGGTTTAGATAAGAGAGAAGAGTTCAAGCGTCTTTCAAAAGTTGAAATGCCTTCCTTGGCAATGAGTCATGGATCTGTTGCAGATCCTGCTTTAGATAAATTTACAGAAAAGGGAAAAACCTTTTTAAAAATTTTATTCCTCACTCATTAAAGAAGAAAGGGAAAGAGATTGTCCATTTTTGAAATAGCAGAAGTGGCAGTGCCTGTTCCTCTTTATCCTCGAAGAAGATTTTTTGATTATAAAATCCCAGAGCATTTAAAGCTTTCTTTGCGCCCCGGTCATTTAGTAAGTATTCCCTTTGGAAACCGAAAAAGCTGGGGAATAATATGGTCTTTGAAAGAAAGCTCTGCAGAAAAAAAACTAAAAGAAATTTTAGAACTTCGTTATCCAGAACCTGTAATGAATGAAACTAAACGTGATTTTGCGGAGTGGCTTTCGCGAAGATATTTTTATCCCATTGGAGAGGTTTGCGAGAGTATGCTTCCATCTGCTATTCGTAAAGCTTCTCAAAAACTTTTAACAAAAGAAATTGTTTCTAGTTCTACTGACTCTAATTCAAAACTTTTAAATTTGAATGAAGATCAAAAACTTGCTTATGAGAACATTTCTCAATCCTCTCAAAGAGGTCATCTTTTATGGGGTGTCACGGGATCTGGAAAAACAGAAGTTTATCTTCATTTAATTCGTGATTGTTTAATTTCTCAGAAAGGAGCCATTGTTTTAGTTCCCGAAATTGCTTTGACGCCGCAGCTTTCTGCTCGTTTTGAAAAAGCTTTCCCAGGTCAAGTGGCTGTTTTTCACAGCGCTCAAAGTGACAAAGAACAAAGAGAAGAGTGGTTAAAGGTTTTTCTTGGATATAAAAAAATAGCTCTTGGCCCTCGTTCAGCACTTTTTGCACCCCTTCCTTCTTTGGGCTTATTGATTGTTGATGAAGAACATGAAGGTTCTTACAAACAAGAAGAGCGTCTTCGCTATCACGGTAGAGTAAGCGCAGAAAAACTATGTGAGCTAATGCATGCAAAATTTGTTCTGGGAAGTGCGACTCCTTCAGCAGAAACGCTAAAGAGAGCCTTGTCTGGAGAACTTAGTCTTAACAAATTATCTCGAAGAGCAGTTGAGCAAGCAAAGAGACCAGAAGTCATTTTGGTAGACCTTAAGAAAAACATCAAAGAAAAAACATTTTTAAATCCTGATGAATTTCACGAGAAAGAAGCTTTTGATTTGGCTCCTCAATCATTATTTTTTTCTCAAGAACTTATTTCATCAATTGATCAAACATTGAAAGCCAATGAGCAAGCGATCTTGTTTTTAAATCGTCGAGGAATGGGAAGGGCACTTGTTTGTAAGAGCTGTGGTCATCAGCCTACTTGTGTACAATGTGCGGTGAATCTTGTTCCCCATCGAAACAAGCTTCTTTGTCACTATTGCGGCTTTGAATGTATGATTCCTTCGTCCTGTGAAAAGTGTCAGGGGTTTCTTAGAGAATTAGGTTATGGAACTCAAGCTCTGGAAGAAGAGCTTAAATTGTTTTTTCCTCAAGCCAAAACAGTTCGTTTAGACCGAGACATTGTTCAGGATCGAAAAAAATTGATTGAAACTCTTCAGATTTTTAATGAACAAAAAGCCAACATTTTAATTGGAACTCAAATGGTTGCAAAGGGTCATGACTTTCCTCAGGTGAGTCTTGTGGGGATTGTTTTGGCGGATATTGGATTTTCACTCCCTGATTTTCGAAATGAGGAGAGAATTTTTCAATTGCTCATTCAGGTTGCAGGGCGTGCTGGAAGATCGCAAATACCAGGGAAAGTGATTGTTCAAACTTTTAGGCCTCAAGAAGGAATATTTGAAAATATTTCACGAGGTGAATCCTTGGAAAGTTTCGAAGAGTATTTAAAGAATGTTTTAATGACTCGTGAATTTTTGCATTATCCACCTTTTTCTCAATTAACGCTTTTGCAATTTCAAGGCCTTTATGAAGATCAAGTTGCAGAAGCGGCTCGTTCCGTTGCTCATGCTATGCAGAAAATAAAAAAAGAAAAGTTTCAGGTTTTGGGGCCAGTTCCAGCTCCTATCCTAAAGGTTAGAAATAAATATCGCTACCACGTTTTGGTGAAAGCACCTGATGAGGATACTCTTAATAAGGCAGTCGAGTGGATTTTTCAAAGCTGGGAAGAAAACAAACTAGAAAAAAAATTCAAAGGAACGCGCCTGATCGTGGATGTCGATCCAGTCAGTCTAGTTTGAAACTTCAAAAGCTCTTTGGGCTTCGATAACTGTTTTGCTTGCTTCTTCGGCTGTGCACAGTGAAGAGGATTTATTTTGAAGAGCTTTTAACCATTCACGAAGTTGAACCTTAAGGGGTTCTTCGCGATGCACTCCAAATTCAATTTTATCCATATTTTTGTAATGCTCTTGGAGATCGTTGTAATCAAATTTATCTGTGGAAGGAGAGTTAAGTAAATCTCCTCCGTGGAGAGTGCATGTTTGGAGCATGTAATCCACGAGAACAACTCCTTTTGTTCCAGTGACTCGTACAGAGCGAATTTTTGTAGGAGTGATCCAGTTAACGTGAATGTTTGCAGAAATTCCCTCATTGCCTTTAAGTAAAATTTCAGCAGTATCAGCAGTTCCAGGAATAATTGTTGAATGAATAATGCTTGATTTCACATGGAAGCTTCCAAAAAGATATTGGAAGACATCAAGATCATGAACGGCAAGATCGAGGAGAACGTTGTTTCCACTTTTTACATTTTGTGGATATCCTCCTACGCGAGTAAAGCTGCAGTGAATGGGCTTACCAATCCAACCCTTTGCAATGATTTCTTTAAGTCTTTTAACGGCAGGGTTTGAACGTTCCACATGACCCACATAAAGGTTAATGTTAGCAGCTTTTGCACGATCAATAAGCTCATTGGCTTGCGCAGCTGTGCTTGCAAGGGGTTTTTCTACGAGCAAATCTTTTTTTAGTTCAATGAGTTGTTTTGCTACTTCAAAGTGAGTTTCTGTGGGGGTTGCAATGAGTGCTGCATCGAAAGATTTTGGATCGACTTCTGCAAGCGAAGTATAAAGTTTAACACCTACTGGAAGATCAGGTTTTAGAAAAGGCTCAACAACTCCGGCAATCTGTAGGTTTTTTTCTGTGCTCAAAACTCTTAAGTGATTAGAGCCCATTTTTCCTGCCCCAATTAAGAGGATTCGAGGAATGTGTTGAGCGTTTAAATTGTTTTTAATTTCTTCCATAGTCATCATCGTATCGAATGATGTCGTCTTCACCAAAGTAGGTACCCTGTTGAACTTCGACAAATTCGAGCTTTGCCTGACTATTATTAGCAATTCTGTGCTTAGCTCCCAAGGGAATAAAGAGGTAGTCTCCGCTTTTTACCGCTCTTATTTCGCCATTGAGGGTAAATTCGCCTTCACCTTCTACTATAATCCAATGTTCACGGCGATGATTATGGCTTTGGTAAGAAAGTCTTTGACCAGGCCAAACGGTAATCAATTTTGATTTAAAAACAGGGGTGTCGAGTAAAATTTCAAAGCGACCCCAAGGGCGTTCTTCAAAAGCGTGGCTTTCGGTAATTTTCGGGTTTGTTTTTTTGAGCTCTTCAACAAGGGCTTTTACTTCTTGACCAGCGCCCTCTTTGAGGATCAGAAGGGAGTCGGGTGTATCGACTGCAATCAGATTATCAACTCCTACAAAAGCAATGGTTTTAGGAATCTTGTGAGTACCCGTGTAATGATTTTTGTGTGAGTTAATTTGGGAAATTTTATGCGGTGCTTTTTCCTTTGACACTATTTCTTCCCATGATCCTAGGTCAGACCAATTAAAGGAGGCTTTTACACATTGAATGTCGCTAAGTTTTTCCATTACGGCATAGTCAATGCTAATGGAAGGAAGTTTTGAATAAACTTCTTCAAGATTACTGAGATCAGTTTTAAGCTTTTCAATTTCATCAAAAATTTGAGGAGCATATTTTTGGAGAGTCTCTTTGAAAGTCTCTGCGTGGAATATAAACATTCCTGCATTCCAAAGAGCTGAATTTTTAATGAGGGCTTGAGCTTTTTCAAGGTTAGGCTTTTCCGTGAATTTTTTAACACTCAGCTCAGATCCTGTACTTTTCGTTTCTAAATAACCATAGGCAGTAGAAGGATCTCTGGGGGGAATTCCAAGAGTAACAATTTTTTTATTTTCAGCAGTTTTGAGAGCTTTTTGAATGTCAGCTCTAAAGTTTTGAACGGGGCTAATGGCGTGGTCAGCAGGTAAAATACAAATTACTGAGTTTTTGTTTTTTCTAAAACAAAGCTCATTAAAAAGAGCGATAATCGGGGCTGTGTTTTGAGGAGATGGCTCAGAAATGATTTCAGCATTAATTGAGAAACGATTTAAAAGGCCCTGAGTTTGTGTTTTTAGATCCTTAGTTGTAAGAATGCTAATTGAACCCAAGCTTTCAACTCTTTTGATTGTTTCAATTAAAAGAGGATCTTGAGATGAAAAATTAGAAAATTGTTTGGGAAAATTTTTTCGACTGAGTGGCCAAAGCCTTGTTCCTGCACCACCTGATAAAATTCCAAAAAAAACCTGAGAATGATTCATCCTTTTAATCTCTCATAGGCCAACTGTTCTGGGCAAATTTAACTTTCAAAAATTTGTCATTTTTTGCTTTTGGGTCTAACAATTGAAAGAACTTTTTTATTTTTTTGGCCAAGGTATTTGCGAGCAACGTTTGAAACCTCATCTGCAGTCAAATCTTTGAGGTTTTGCTCATATTGAAGACTTTCTTCAAAGCCAAGACCGTAAAGTTCAGTAAGAGATAGCTCTAGGGCTTGGGGACCAATTCGTTGATCTTCAATTTTTTTGTTCCCTAGAATAAATCTCTGAGCTAATTGCCAATCTTTTTCGCTAATTCCATCTTTTAGGAGTTTTTCAATTTCAACATCAAAAGCCTTGATAGCTGCTTCTTCTTTTTCAGGAGAAGTCCCAATGTAAAAAGAGAAAAATCCGCCGTCGATTCCTTCAAAATGTGAACAGCCCACACTGTAGCAAAGCGAGAGTTTATCGCGAAGCTCTAAAAAGAGCCTCCCACCTTGACCAGAAAGTAAGCCAGAAAGTCCAGAGATAGCCCAGCGATCTTTATGCTTGAGATCAAAGGTTGGAAATCCAAGTTGTATATGGGATTGCTCTTTGTCGAGAGTTCTCACTTCTAGTTTTGGGTTTTTGAGATGATTGATTTTTTGTTTTTTTAAAAGATTTAAAGAGAGTTTTTTCTTTTGATGTCCAATTTCTCGCTCAAAAAAAGAGAATACGTTTTCTGGATCAATGTCACCAACGATGCTGATGACTTGTTTTTGTGAAAAAACTTTTTTATGAAACTTTTCGAGGTCTAGTGCCTTGAGTTTAGGAATTTTTTTAGCTTCTTCAAAGCGGGTTCTTCCATAGGGGTGCTTAGGGAACATTTTTTCATAAAAAATTGTGGAGAGGATAGCTCCCGGAGAATCAAGCGCTGAATGGATATCGATCAAAATTCTTTTTTTCTCAGCCTCTACAACATCTTTTTCAAAAGAAGGCTGTTGAGACATGGCGATGACTAAGGAGGAAAGGGTCTCAAAGTCTTTTGAGAGTCCATCTACGCTAAAGCCCGTACTTCCTTTCCCGTGTGAAGAGCTGATCGAAGCCCCTAGTAAATCAATAAGGGCATTGATTTCTTTTTGCTTCCATTTTTTGCCTGAGCTATCAGTCGCACCTTCTGTCACAGTCCGAGTCCAAAGACTGCCCACTCCGCTTTCTCTGTCGCTTTCTAGCCTTGCTCCACCTAGAGCATTCCATCTGACAGAAACAATGGGGGCATGAGAGATTTTTTTGGCAAGAACGGTCACGTCGCCTATTTCAGTTTTATAAACACCACCGGCCCACAGGTGATTTTGGCTCTTTCGAATTTTTTTCTGTGGAGGAATAAAGAGGGGAAGTTTATCTCCTTTTGGAAGAATTCCTGTTGCAAAAACTTTGTCCCAATTTAGAAATTCTTTTTTTGCTTTCTCTAAATCATCAACATTTAATTCATTAATCCTTTTTGTGTACTCAAAGTCAAAAAGGGCATCGCCCGCTATAGCATGAGAATATCCAAAACGTTCGGCAAGGCCGTCAACTGTTTCTCGCGAGTAGGCATTTTGAACAAGCATGTTGGCTTTAACTTTTTCTAATTCTCGACTGCTAATGGGATGCGCGAGGGCTTCGTTTATATGTTGAATGATGGAATTGTAATTTTTGGTGACACCTGAGGGAGCTTTGAAATGAATTTCAAAAGCACCTCCATCCTTAGGTGACCAAGAATAAGATCCAACGGAGCGAACAAGCTTTGTATCTAAAACAAGTTTTTCGTAAAGTCTTGAGCTTTCTCCTTGGCCCACGATCAGAGCCAAAGCATCAAGCGCAGGAGTGCTTGGATGAAGCATATTGGGAATTCTCCAAGAAAGACTTAAATGAGCATCTTGAGTTGTATGATTTTTAAATTCACTTGAGCTTTGTCTTCCAAGGTTTTGATTGCGAGGGGCACCTGTTGAATTTCCTTTGAAGTTTGCAAATACTTTTTCCAAGTGATTAAGCGTTTTGGGTATGTCAAAGTCTCCCGCAAGAGTGAGATAAAGAGTTTGAGGATTATAGTAAGTTTTGTAAATCTTCATAACTTCTTCTCGTGAGATTTTTTCGATCGCAGAGCTGTAACCAATGACAGGTCTAGCGTAGGGATGTGATCCGAAAAGATGACTTCGAAGAAGGTCGCTTGCTACTGATGTCGGTTGATCGTTACGTCTTTTGATTTCTTCTAAGATAACCTCACGTTCACGATCATACTCTGTAGGATCCACAACAGAATTTTGAAGAGCATCTGCTAAAATATCGAGACCTTGAAAGGCTGCATCTTTACTAACTGTTAAGTGCATCACAGTGCAGTCATAAGTTGTAAAGGCGTTTACATCTCCTCCTAGGCTTTCTATTTCTTTTGCAACTTCTCCAACTCCTCTGCTTTCTGTTCCCTTAAAAAGAAGATGTTCAAAAAAGTGGGCAATCCCTGCGGCCGCTAAGGGCTCGTCTGCTGCTCCAAAGCGAATCCAGCCTTGGAGGGCGACTACCTCTACTCCAGGTGTGGGGATAAAAAGAACGTCCATTCCGTTGCTAAGTTTTCTTTTTTCAATAGTGAACATGCAAGGCTGATGTTATCAGAGGAGAGTGCCTCCCGCATCGCCTTCCCAAAATTTGGGTCTTTATATTCATTTTCCGTTTTGCGCTTATAAATGCGGATATTGCGATTTCAACTCATGGGTTGAAAAAAGTGAAGAGCCTCAAAAACTTTGGCTAGAGGCATTAAAAAAGGAAATAGCTTTTTGGAAAACAAGGGGATTAGATTCTTTTCAAATCGACACTCTTTTTATGGGAGGAGGAACTCCCTCGCTTTTAAAAGAAAAGTATTTTTTTGAGCTTGAAGATTTTTTAAAAAAAAATTTGTTTTTTTCGCCTCAATTAGAATGGACTGTGGAGGCTAATCCCGAAACGATTTCACCATTTCTTCTACAAAATTTAGAAAAAATTGGAGTTAACCGCCTTTCGATAGGTATCCAAAGTTTTCATGAAAAGTATTTGCATCGCTTGGAGCGGGGAGCCACTCCCGAATCAAATAAAAAAGCTCTTTCTTGTGTTGCTGAAAATTGGAAGGGGCGTTGGTCCCTTGATTTGATGTTTGGATTACCTGAACAAAATTTTCAAGATTGGGAAGCGGATCTTTTACAGGCTCTTTCTTTTGGATCAAAACACATTTCTGTTTATCAATTAACGTTGACGACTGAAAAATCTAAAAGCTGGAAGCAACCTCTTGAAGAGGAGCTTTTGAAATACTTTCGATTCACTCGAGAAATTTTGAATGATAGAGGATTAATACCGTATGAGATTTCTAATTTTGCAGTTTCCGGGGAGGAAGCTCGGCACAATTTAAAATATTGGAAAGCGGAGCCTTTTTTAGCGTTGGGTCCAGGAGCCTATTCTTTGCTTCCCCAAGCTCTTTTTGATCTGCATCGAGAGGGTTATGGAGCTCATTTAAAAAACCCATCAAAAATGAGTGACTGGCAGAAGTTTGTGATGAATCCGATTGCGCATGGAAAATTCGAAAAACGAGATGCAAAAATACATGCGGTAGAATTGTTCTTGGTTGGTCTGAGGCTTGAAAAAGGAATTGAAAAAAATTTATTTCCCAGAGATTTTGATTTTAGTTTTTTGGATTTTATACGAGATTTAGTTGAGAATAATACATCTCGGGTGAAGGCTACTGAAAAAGGACGAGAAATTCTTGATACAACAATTCTAAAAGCTGTCCAGGCGATGGAGCTTAGTTCAAATTTTAACTTTCTTTAATCTCTCAAATAGTGACAGGTGTAGCCACCAGGATTTTTTTGAAGATATTTTTGGTGGTAATCTTCAGCTGGGTAAAAAGTTGTTGCTGAAACTATTTCGGTAACAACAGGATTTTTCCATTTTCCGCTTAAATTGACTTCACTTTTGACTTTTTCAGCGAGTTTTTTTTGTTCAGGGGAATTATAAAAAATTGCTGAGCGATATTGTGTGCCTCGATCATTGCCCTGACGGTTAAGAGTTGTGGGATCGTGAAGTCTGAAGAAATACCTTAGAAGTTCCTCGTAGCTTAAGATTTTGGGATTAAATTCGATACGAATGGCTTCTGCGTGTTTTGTGTTACCCGTTTTGACGTTCTCGTAGCGCGGATTTTTGAGCTCTCCGCCCGTGTACCCAACTTCTGTGTTTACAACCCCTGGAAGCTGACGAATGAGTTCCTCAACTCCCCAAAAACAACCACCTGCCAAAAGGGCAATTTCTTTGATCATTTTTAGATTCTCCCTTTTTGTACTTATATTTACAATATCTTAGCTAAGCGAGGCATTTTCATAACTTTTGACAAAGATTTTATAAATAATAGATGAGTTTTTCAAAGAAAAGAGAGCTTTGATAGCCTTTGAGCCTTGACTCTGTATAAATCGAATACAAATTTAGAAAGATGGACGAAAAAGTGAGCCCTTCCCAAGATGAGCCAAAATTATCTAAAGATGAAACTAATCAAGTAGAGGAGCAGTCTGTTGCTGATGAGATATCTCCTGGAGCGCTCAAAGATGAAGAAATTACCGTATTTCGCGAATCCGCTAACCAGGTCGATTGGAAGAGCCAAGCGGCCTATTACGCTGCTGAGTTGGATAATCTTCAAAAACGCTTTATTCGCGAAAGTGCTGAATTACGAAAATATGCCAATGAGGAACTTTTAAAGAAAACTGTTCCAGCTTTGGATACTCTCATGTTGGCATTAAAGGCTGCTGAAAGATCAAAGCTTTCGCCCGAAAATAAGGACTTGTTTTCACACAAATTGTTCCTAAGTTTTATCCAGGGGGTTGAGATGACCGCCAAGCAATTTGAAAATGTTCTTCAAGCTGCCGGTGTCGAGTTTGTGAAGTCTGTGGGAGAGGTTTTTGATCCCACTATTCACGAGGCTCTTGGTCAGGTTAATAGGCCAGATGTAAAAGATAACGTCATAACAGAAGAATTTGAGCGTGGGTTTAAATTACACGGAAGAGTAATTCGCCCCGCTAAAGTGTTTGTGAATAAGAATTAAGAGGTAAATAGATATGAGTAAAGTAATTGGAATCGATTTAGGAACTACAAATTCATGTGTCGCTATTCTTGAAGCGGGACAGCCAAAGGTTATCGCTAATAGCGAAGGGGGTAGAACAACGCCATCTATCGTGGCTGTTAATAACAGTGGCGAGCGCCTTGTGGGAGCAATTGCAAAAAACCAATCTATCACTAATCCCGATCGGACTATTTTTGCGGTGAAGAGATTAATCGGCCAGCGTTTTGATGGAGAAGTTGTTCAAAAATTAAAAGAAATTCTTCCCTATAAAATTGTTGCAGCAGATAACGGAGATGCGTGGGTTGAAATTGATGGTAAAAAATATTCTCCTCAAGAAGTTTCAGCTTTCATTCTTGGAAAAATGAAAAAAACAGCGGAAGATTATCTTGGCCATGAAGTGACCGATGCTGTGGTGACTGTTCCTGCCTACTTCAACGATGCTCAAAGACAGGCAACAAAAGATGCCGGTCGTATTGCAGGGCTAAATGTTCTTCGCATTATTAACGAACCAACTGCGGCGGCTCTTGCCTACGGAGTGGACAAAAAAGGTGAAAAGAAAATTGCTGTTTTTGACTTAGGTGGAGGAACTTTTGATATTTCAGTTCTCGAATTGGGAGACGGAGTGTTTGAAGTTAAATCTACAAATGGTGATACTTTCCTAGGAGGTGAAGACTGGGACTTGCGCTTGGTTGGATGGCTTGCGGATGAATTTAAGAAAAGTGATGGAATTGATTTACGCAAAGACAAGTTTGCTTTGCAGCGTTTAAAAACAGAAGCTGAAAAAGCAAAACATGTTCTATCTGAGTCTCTCGAAACGGATATCAATATTCCGTTTATTACTGCGGATCAAAATGGACCGAAGCACTTAAATGTGAAGCTTTCTCGAGCAAAAATGGAAAGTCTTTGCGAAGATCTTTTTGATCGTCTCGTGGCTCCGTGTGAAGTTTGCTTAAAAGACTCCGGTATTCCAAAGAGTGAGATTCAAGAAGTCATTCTTGTCGGTGGTATGACTCGTATGCCAAAGGTTCAACAAAAAGTAAGAGAGATCTTCGGAAAAGACGCTTCAAAGGGAGTGAATCCCGATGAAGTTGTGGCCATCGGAGCGGCTGTTCAAGGGGGAGTTTTAAAAGGCGAAGTCAAAGACGTTCTTCTCTTAGATGTGACTCCTTTGAGCTTGGGGATTGAAACTTTGGGCGGAGTCTTCACCAAGTTGATTGAAAAGAATACAACAATTCCAACTAAGAAAAGTCAGGTTTTCTCAACGGCAACAGATAATCAGCCGGCAGTGAGTATTCACGTTCAACAAGGTGAGCGCGAGCTTGCTCAATATAACAAAACTTTAGGGCGTTTTGATTTGACAGACATTCCTCCAGCTCCTCGTGGGATTCCACAGATCGAAGTAGGTTTTGACATTGATGCAAACGGGATCGTTCATGTTTCTGCAAAAGATTTAGGTACAGGTAAAAGTCAGTCGATCAAGATCACAGCAAGTAGTGGCTTGAGTGAAGAAGAAATTCAAAAGATGGTGAAAGATGCTGAATTGAATGCGGATGCAGACAAAAAACGCTCAGAGCTTATTCAGTCTAAAAATCACCTTGACCAACTTGTTTATCAAACTGAAAAAACTCTCAAAGAATTGGGCGATAAGGTTGAAGGAAATATCAAGAGTGATGTGGATTCTGCCTTAGCAAAAGCAAAAGAAGTGACTTCTAAAGAAGATCTTGAAGCTATCAAGTCTGCAACGACTGTTCTTGAAGCTGCCAATACAAAACTTGCTGAAAAAGTTTATGCCCAAGCAAGCCAACAACAAGCTGCTGCAGGTGATGGTGGAGCTCAAGCAGATGCTGGATCTGGAGATAAAGCTAAAGATAAAAAAGACGGCGATGATGTAGTCGACGCAGACTTTAAGGAAGTTTAGAGATTGGGGATTGATTTAAGGGCTGTTATGATAGGAATGGTATGAGCAAGCGAGATTACTACGAAGTTTTAGGTGTTTCGCGGTCGGCAAGCCCTGAAGAAATAAAAAAGTCCTATCGTAAGCTCGCTATACAGTTTCATCCTGATAAAAATCCAGGAGACAAAGCTGCTGAGGAAAAATTTAAAGAAGCTTCAGAAGCTTATGAAGTTTTATCAGATGCTCAAAAAAAGCAAAGTTATGACCAGTTTGGTCACGCGGCTTTTCAAGGAGGCCAAGGAGGAGGAAGCCCTTTTGGTGCTGGCGGGCAGGGCTTTGGTGGCTTTGGAGATTTGAATGATATTTTTGGAGATATTTTCTCAGAAGTTTTTGGAGCTCAAGGTGGTCGCTCCGCGGGTGGGAGACGAGGTTCTGGGCGACGTGGATCAGATTTGCGTTACGATTTGAATATTTCTTTTGAAGAAGCAGCGTTTGGAGCAGAAAAAGAAATTCTCATCAACAAAGAAATTCAATGTAAAACGTGTTCAGGAACTGGGGCAAAATCAGGAACTCAACCTGAAACATGTAAGACGTGTCGAGGTGTCGGAGAAGTAAGATTCCAGCAAGGATTTTTTACACTTTCTAAAACGTGTTCTGATTGTAACGGAGCAGGGTCAACAATTGCTCACAAATGCGCAAATTGTCGGGGAAGTGGCAAGAAGCAAGACGAAGTACGCCTACAAGTAAAAATTCCTGCGGGAATTGATTCTGGTCAAAAATTAAAACTAAAGGGAGAGGGAGAGCCAGGCACAAAGGGTGCACCTTCTGGTGACCTGTATGTGGTTATGCATGTCCAGGAACATCCATTCTTTAGGCGCGATGGGTTTGAGGTTTTTTGTGAAGTACCTGTTTCTTTTACTCAAGCGGCTTTGGGGGCTGAGATTGAAGTTCCTACTGTTGAGGGGCCTGTAAAATTGAAAATTCCTACGGGCACTCAAAGCCATAAGCGCTTTCGACTGAGGAACAAGGGAATTTCTCATTTAAATGGAAGAGATCGAGGCGATCAGTACGTGACAGTGATTGTTGAAGTTCCTTCTCGTTTGAGTGCAGAGCAAAGAGCTCTCTTGGAGCGCTTTGCCTCTTTGAGTCAAGAAAGTTATCCTGAATCACAATCCTTTGTTCACCGAATGCGTGATTGGTTTGGAAAAAGCTAATACTCTATAAGAGTATGTCCCTTTATTTAAATTTCTTATTAAAAAGAAGTTATTTTATTTTTGCGGCCTTTATTCTTTTTTCTGCCTGTGCGGGACTTCAAACCTCTCTAGAAAAATCTTCTTCTGATAACTTTGATAAGTTATTCTTAAACGCAAAACTCAAGGTTGAAGCAGAAAACTACTCTCAAGCTAAACCTCTTTTAGAAGAGTATTTAAAAAAAGCCCCGATTGGAAAACATGCAGATCAAAGTCTCTTATTTTTGGGACAGCTCTCTATTCGAGATAAAAAATATTCTGAAGCTAACAATTATCTCAATCAATTAATCGCAAAAGTTCCCGGGTCTTCTCTAAAAAATTTAGCTCGTTTTTATCGGGCAAAATCTTGGGATCTTGAAGGAAAAAAACTTGAAGCTCTTGCATCCCTATCGCAAATAAATGACCGAGAGGGAACTTTTCCAGACACAGAGAGAACAAAACTATTTCTTTTTTGGGGTAAGTTAGCTCGAGAAAATAAACAGTTTAGAGATGCAGCTCTTGCCTTTAGGCGAGCCTATCATTTAAGTGAGGAGTTAAAAAATACTCAAGCTTTTGCAGAGGCAAGCGTTCAAGTGCAGGCTGTCATTCAAAATGAGTTGAATATTCAGGATCTTGAAGAGTTTTTAAAAATAGTGGATTCGAGAACTGTTCCGGGCATGTTTGCTTTGAAGCGATATGAGGAGCTTAAAATTACGGGATTAAACCCTGTACAAACTCCAAATGGGTATTCTTCTTCTCCTTCGATTATGACTCAACCAACAGTTGAGGGAATTAGTTTGGATTCTGAGCCTCTCATAGAGAGCTTAGAAGTAGAAACAAGTTCTGCTGAGACACCTTTTAATTTATCAAAGATTAAAGATACTTCCGGAGAAGAGGGCAAAGTAGGCTTACTCCTACCTGTAGACAATGCAGAAAAGCCTTGGGGAAAAGCTATTTATGAAGGAATGTTATTGGCTATTAAAAAAAATGGATCAGCTATAAAGCTTGTTGTAGCGGATCCCGGATCCAATGTTGAAAGCGCTAAAAAAGCTACGGAACATTTAATAAGTGAAGAAAAAGTTATGGCTGTTGTGGGCCCTTTAACAGCCGAGCAAGCAGTTGTAGCTGCAAAAAAACTAGAAGAAGCGGGAGTTCCTTTTTTAAGTACCTCGCCCCGAACTAATCTTAAATGGGGAGGGACTACAATAAATTTTTCTTTTGATTTCAAAAAGCAATCAATGGCTCTGGCAAAATATGCATCGCAAAAACTAAATGCAACTCGATATGCAATGCTCTTCCCTCGCGATGATTTTGGTAAAGGTTTTGCAGAAGCTTTTTACTCTGCAGTTCAGAAAGTAGGGGGGAATTTTACAGCAATCGAAAGTTACCCTGTTGACCAAAAAGATTTTCGAAAAAATGTTGAAAACATGGTTGGGCTAGGAAACGTTTTAGATGCTAGGTGGAAAGAAAAAGAACAGCTCTTAAAGGATACTGAAGAAAGATTAAAGCGTCCTCTAAGGGAAAAAGAAAAAAAAGATTTAAAGCTTCCTCCAATTGTTGATTTTGATGTTGTTTTCATTCCTGATTCTTATAAAGCGATTGGGCAAATTGCTCCACTTTTTGCGTATTATGATATTTCGAATATCACTCTTTTAGGACCCTCTACATGGAACACCCCACAAGTTCTTCAAAGAGCAGGACAGTTTTTAGATAAATCAATTGTAGTAGATTTCTTTAGTAAGAACTCTCAAAATGGATCAACTCAGGACTTTATAAAAAACTTTCAAGTGGAATATGGAAAAATACCTGGAGTGATGAACGCGCTAGGTTTTGACCTTGCCTCATCAATTGATAAAGCAATGAAAGAAAATTCAGGTAGTCGAAAGAAGTTGATGCAATCCTTTTTAAGCCTTGGTGAATTTTTAGGAGTCATTGGACTAGAAAAATGGGACGAAAGTCGAGATCCAATTTCAGAAATACAAATTTTTCAAATTTTAAAAAATAAAATTGAATGGCAACAACCCTTGAGAATTCGCTAGAGTCCAAAAGACTCAAAAAACTTTTCGATAGACTCCACAGAATATCGACCTTTTCTTTGGTTTGCTTTTATGTATTCAATTGGCTTTGCGTAGTTTCCAGATAAAAGAGTTTCAAAATATTTTTTATCTGTATCTGAATTTTGAGGGCTTAAGTTTTTTCTTACTTCTTCGAGAGCTTTTCTTTTTTCATTTTCAGGAACAAGTCGAATGTAATCGTATTCTAAAAACATGGCGCCAATTTCTTGTTGAGTTCGAAGTGCAACAGTATCTAATTCGCTTGTATTTAGTGTGGGAAATTTTTCTTGAAGTACATAGTATTGAATAGCATGTTCGATTTCATGAATGAGACTTGCATAATAAATATAGTTAGGTTCGACGTTTGGAAAATCGTTGTGAATGTAAATCGTATCGGCCTCTAGCTTGTAAAAAGATATGCCTGGCTCATTGGATAGCTTAATTTTTTTTCTTATAAGGTGATTAAGCTTTTTTTTAATTCCATCAGAAACACTATACAATCTTTCTCTTAAAACGATTTCAAAAAGGTTTTGAGCAAAAAAAGAAGAATCTTTTTCTTTCGAAAAAAGAAGTTTAATTTCCATTTGAGCAATAGGAGTTATGTAGCTGTCTTTTGCTCTTTTGTTGAGGTCTCTAATAATATCAACGCAGGATTTGGGAATATTTGAATGAGCTTGGTAGGAAATGACGGTTGAAAAGAAAAAGAAAATAAAAAAATTTGAATTTTTTATTCTTTTTAAGAAACCCATCTCCTATTACTTCTCTTTTATTTCCTTTTAGATTTATCGGTTTTAAGAGAGGAAATACTTATATACCAGCATTTTTCGATAAGCCGTGGGCTTATAAAGCTATTTTAGACACATCTGAAAGGCAATTTGCGCGAAGCGTTACCAGTGTCATATTTATCCACCTGATCCATTAAGGCTCTGGGGACAGATGACGAAAAGAGTGAAGAAGGAAAAATAACATGAGCCAAAACTCACCAATGGATGAAATTCAGTTACCCGAAGAGTTACCTTTATTGCCTGTCAGGGATGTCGTTGTATTTCCGTACATGATTCTTCCTTTGTTTGTGGGGCGCGATAGTTCGATTAGAGCTGTCAATGAAGCGTTGAAAGGGGATCGACTCATTTTCTTATCAACACAAAAAGAAATTCGAGATGATAACCCAAATCCCGATCGCATTTTTGAAGTTGGTACTGTGGCCATGATTATGCGTATGCGTAAGTTGCCAGATGGACGAGTCAAGATTCTTGCTCAAGGTGTAGCAAAGGCTCGAATTAATGAGTTTTCTTCGATTGATCCTTTTTACAAGGTTAAATTTGAACGACTAAAAGATCTTGCAGTTCTTTCGAGTCAAAAAGAATTTGATCTTGTTCAAGAAGTTAGAAGCCAACTTGAGAAAGTTATTACACTTGGAAAAATGCTTTCTCCAGACATTATTCTTGTTGTGGAAGAGATTTCTGATCCGGGTCGATTGGCGGATCTTGTAACAAGCAATTTAGGACTTAAGGTGTCTGAGGCTCAAGAAATTCTCGAAACCCTTGATCCCTTGCTTCGCTTAGAAAAAGTGCGCGACCTCTTAAAGAAAGAATTGGAAATACTTCAGCTTCAGCAGCAAACAAAAAGCCAAATCAAAGAAGAAGGCATTCGAAAAGAAGCCGGAAAGTCGCGAGTTTTTGGAGATAATCAGGAAAATCTTGATCCACGCGTTGAAGAAATCAACGAATATAGAGCAAAAATTGAAAAAGCCTTTTTGAGTGATGAAGCAAAAGCGGAAGCTGCAAAACAGTTGGGTCGCTTGGAGCGTATGCATCCCGATGCAAGTGAAGCGAGTATCATTCGTTCTTATATTGATTGGATTTGTGATTTGCCTTGGACAAAATCTTCCAAAGATAAACTTGATCTTGTTGAAGCAAAAAAAGTCCTCGATGAAGACCATTATGATTTAGAAAAAGTAAAAGAGAGAATTCTTGAAGTTCTTGCAGTTCGAAAACTTAAAAAAGATAATAAAGGACCAATCATCTGCTTGAGTGGACCTCCAGGGGTTGGAAAAACCTCGTTAGGCCGCTCTATTGCGCGCTCCATGGGACGTGAATTTATTCGCATAAGCCTTGGAGGCGTGCATGATGAGGCAGAAATTCGTGGGCACCGTCGAACTTATGTGGGAGCAATGCCTGGACGCATATTGCAAGGGTTGAAGCAAGCAGGAACAAACAATCCAGTTGTAATGCTTGATGAAATCGATAAATTGGGAAGAGATTATAAAGGTGATCCTTCAAGTGCTCTTCTTGAAGTTTTGGATCCTGAACAAAATAATTCTTTCCGTGATCATTACATGGGAATTTCTTTTGATTTATCAAAAGCACTTTTTATTTCGACAGCAAATCAGCTGGATACCATTCCCGCTCCTTTGAGAGATCGTATGGAAGTCATTCAGCTTGCAGGTTACAGCGAAGAAGACAAAATTCGCATCGCTCGTCAGTATTTGATTGATAAAGAAGTTAAAGAAAACGGAATCAATCACGACATGATTGAGTTCTCAGATGAAGGTCTTCGTAAGATTGTTTCCGAATACACGCGTGAAGCAGGGTTAAGAAATTTTGAGCGACTCATTGGAACTTGTTGCCGAAAGGTAGCTCACAAAGTTGCAACGTGGGATGGAAGCGTTGCCTTCCCCAAAGAGTTGGTTGATGAAGAAAAAGTTGTGACTTTCCTCGGAGCGCCCCGCTTTCTTTCAACAGATGTTCGAGAGCAAGATGAGATTGGAGTTTGCACAGGACTTGCGTGGACTCAAATGGGTGGTGAGGTTTTAGAGGTTGAAGTGACTTCTATGCGCGGTAAGGGTGGCATCATGCTCACAGGAAGTTTGGGCGATGTCATGAAAGAAAGTTGCCATGCTTCTATGTCTTGGATTCGCGCTCATGCAAAAGAGCTGGGAATCGACACCGAGTGGTTTAGCAAAAATGAAATTCACGTACACTTTCCTTCTGGAGCTGTGCCTAAAGATGGACCAAGTGCAGGTGTGACAATCACCACTGCGATTGTGAGTTTGATCACGGGAATTCCTGTAAAAAGAGATATCGCAATGACTGGTGAAATTAGCTTACGAGGCCGAGTTCTGCCAATTGGTGGCGTAAAAGAGAAAACTCTTGCAGCTTTGAGACACGGATGCACAACGGTTATCTTGCCTCACAAAAACATGAAGGATCTTATGGAACTTCAAGATGAAGTTAAAGAAAAATTGATTTTCATCTCTGCGCAGGAAGTAACAGAAGTTTTGGCGGCAGCTTTAACAAAGTCTCCCTTTAAAGATGATTCAAAGTTGAAGGTTAAGGGTGGAAGTGAAAGTAAATCACGAGCCGCTGCTATGGCAGATGAGCAAGGGGAAGCTGCTTAGTTAAGGTTCCTTAAATTGGGTATAGAGTCTCGTCCCGGTATGGATTTACTGGAACAAGACCTTAAATAAATCGCCATGCTGGCTCTTGTGAGAGTCTGCATGGCGAAATCTTTTTAGAGAAGTTAAAGAGTTTCAAGGAGCTTTTTGAGTCCCTCAAGGAGAGAGACTTTGGGTGACCAGTCTAAAATTTCTTTTGAAAGGCTTAAGTCGGGCTTTCTCAGTGGCGGGTCATCAGCGGGCCTATCAATGAATTGAATTTCAATTTTCTTGGGGCTTAGTTTTTGTATTTCATGAGCAAGGGCAAGAATTGTGAATTCTTTGTCGTTTCCAATATTAATTGGATAAGCAAGATCAGCGTTAAGAGCATATCTATAAATTCCATCGATGAGATCGTCCACGTAGCAAAAGCTTCTTGTTTGCTGTCCGTCTCCGTGAACGGTGAGTGGTTTCCCCTCTTTTAATTGTACCAAGAAGTTAATGATCACTCGACCGTCATTAGGATTCATGTTGGGCCCATAGGTGTTGAAAATTCGAACAAGACCGTGTCGAGTATTTTTTTCTTGATTGTAACTATAAATCAGAGCTTCACCGAAGCGTTTGGATTCATCGTAGCAAGAGCGTGCCCCAAAGCTATTGGTGTTTCCCCAGTAGGATTCAGGTTGTGGGTTTACTTGCGGGCTGCCGTAGACCTCGCTTGTCGAAGCAAATACAAGGCGAGCCTTACGAGATGTCGCGAACTCTAGAGCTCTATAAAGACCAAGGCTATTCACAGCAAGGGTTTTCAGTTGCATTTTTTGATAGAGTGGAGGGGAAGCAGGAGAGGCAAAGTGAAAAACCAAATCAAAAGAATCGGGTAAGGAATCAGCCCACTCGTTCCAGTCAGCAGAGACATCAGCTTTTATAAATTCAACACCTTTTTTTTTAATCTCTTCTGCATTTGAGTTGAGACCAGTAGAGATATCATCAACGCCAAAAACTTTATAGCCTTCTTTTAAAAGACGAGAGCATAAATGATATCCAAGAAAACCCGCAGCACCTGTCACAAGAGCATTTTTTGCATGCATAGAAAAATTTTAAGCTAAGTTTTGCTTCCTATCCAGAGAGTTATTTGGATAAATCTTCGTATGTTGTCAGATAAGTAGGGTCCGATTAGTCTAAGTCGATGAACGCAGGTAGTCTTAAGGGAATTTTGAGATGGCTACTTGCTTTGGTGCTTCTCATTTGGCTTTTTCGTTCTGGTAAACTTGCAAGCCTTTCTGATCTTGAAAAATTATGGGCCTCTCCAGTTCTATTTTTGCTCGCTATATGTGGCTTTGTTGTGAACTATGTTTTGAATTTTTTGCGCTGGAATATTTTACTAGAGGGTGCAGGAATTAAAATAAAATTCAGAGAAAATATTCGCTTAAGTATGATTGGACAGTTTTTTTCGATTTTTATGCCTGGTGCTGTTGGGGGAGATTTAATAAAAGCTGTTTACGTTTCTAAGCAATTTCCCGAAAGTCGAACAAAAGGAGTGGCCTCTATTTTTTTAGATCGAGTGCTAGGTTTTTTAACCTTGCTATTGAGCGCTACTTTTTTCTTTTTAATAGGCTTTGATCTTTATCATTTATCTCATTCCCTTAAGTTATTTATTTTGTTTTTATGGTTGGCAAGTGGAAGTCTTCTTCTTGCTGTCATTGTACCAAAAAAAGCCGTTAAGTTTTTAAGAAAATTTAAATTTTCTTATTCAATTTTGGGTCGTCTAATGGAGCGTCTGATAAAGACCCTTGAATCGTTCGCCCGAAAGCCTCAAGTTCTTTTGCGATCCTTAACTATGTCTATTCTCGGTCAGGCAGGGGGCATCTTAGGCTTTTATTTAATTGGTCAAATTCTTTTTTCTTCTTTTCCCTGGGGTGAAATGAATCTTTTAAAATTTATGGCGGGTACTGCTGTGGGTGTTACAGCTTCAGCTATTCCGCTTTCTCCCATGGGACTAGGTGTGGGACAAATTGCGTTTGGAAAAGTTTTCTTGTTGCTGGGAGCTCCTCAAGAATCTTATGGGATTGTGATCATTAGCGCAGCGCAAATCATTCTGTTTAGTTTAAATTTAAGTGGGGCTTTGTGGTTTCTCAAATCCAAACGAAACCCTCTGAATTAAGAGCATTTGATTCGATAAAGGCTCGTGGTTTTTTACTGTCGAAGCAAGCTTATCAAGAAAATGATCTTATTGTTGACTTGCTACTTGAAAATAGGCTCCGAATTTCTGCAATTGTAAGAGGAGGTCAAAAATCCATCAAACGTTTTGGAGGAAAGCTTGAGCCCCTGCAGCTAGGACAATTTCAACTACGCACGCCTCCTGGAGTTTTTTCTTATGAAAGACTTTTCGCTCTAGAGGCCGCCGACGTGATGGAAGTTTACTCGGGTTATCGATCTTCGTGGGATGGCTTAAATGAGGGGCTTTTTTACACAGAACTTATGAGAGAGCTCTTGCTTAAGGGCGAGAGTGAGGAATGGGTGTTTCGTTCCTGTTTAAGAATTTTTAAAATTGTAAATGATTTGGTAATTGATCGAGAAATTCTTTTGTGGAGAAAGATTTATGTCTGGAGTTATTTTGCTCAGCAAATGGGATTTGGGATATTAGGTGAAAGGGGCTTATTAAATCAGTTACTAAATGAAAAGTTTGGTGATTGGAAAAATATTTTGTCTGATGAGGTGTTTACTGAAAAAGCACTTGGTTTTCTAAGTGGATTAAGCGAAAATAATTTAGATAAAAAAACATTACGCGATTTGTATTCAGATTGGATTCAAAGGAGTCACTTAAAGTGCCGAAGTTTAGAGTGTTTTATTTCTTAATTTTTAGCGGAGTTTTTTTTATTCTTTTTGCGGAAGAGTCTTTCATGGGGCTTCCCCAAAAAAAAATTTCCCTCTGTGATCAGACTTTTTTAGCGTGGATTGCATCAACAGACGAAGCACGCCAAAGGGGGTTGATGAATTTTAGAGCACTTTTACAAAACGAGGCGATGCTTTTCGTTTTTGAAAGTGAAGCAGAAAGAACATTTTGGATGAAAAATGTTCCTCATGATCTAGACATCGCCTTTTTTAAAAAAAATAAGAAAATGATTACTAAAATAACCATGAAAGGCACGAGTTCCCTGACTCAAGAAGCCGCTCTTCCTGTTTATCAAAGTGGAGGCCCAGCTCAGTATGCTCTCGAAGTTGCAGGCGGCCGCTTAAGAAAGGTTTCTAAAAGTTGCTCGTTAAAGTTATAAATTCAAAAACGTCTTGGGCGTTGGATATCTTCACTTCTTTCTTTTGGTGACCTAATAAATAGGGCTCCAATACCAACAATTGTTCCTCCAATAACCCAAGGTAGCCAAGAGGTTTTATTTACCTCATTTTTTTCAAATGATGGAGTTGAAAGTAGAGCAAGATTTTTTTTGTTTTCAATGAGTTCTTTGATGCTTTCTAAGTTAAGTGTTTTTCCTTCTATCAGGCTTGAGTACTCCAGGTGAACCTCTTGTTTGAGGTTTGGAGAAGCTATTTGAAAAAAATTCTCTGTATATTCATAGCTTCCCAATACCTCACATTGGGAATTATCAAAATAGATAAGTAAATCGAGGTCTTCTTGTTTTAATTGATGAAGAATCCGTTTTTTTATCAACTCTTGAATATGCAGTGGGGGGTTAAAAACTTCTTTGGTTTTTTGAGCCAGAAGAAGAGCAAAGCAAAGCCCTTTCATGGTTCCCTCTCTTTTTTTTCTTCAGAAAAAAAGACCTTGGTTTGTGTGGGTATTTGAGTTTTTTTATTTTCGGGGACAAGCTCCAGGTCGCTCCAAAAAATAGGCTTATGGGGAGGTATGTCTTTTTTAGCTCGAATTTTACCCATTATTTTTTCAGCAGCTTCAAATGTTAAAACCTCCATTTTTTGATTTTTAGATATTGAGTATTCATTAAAAAGAGCTGGTCTGAGAAAAGCGCTCTCTAGAAGGCTTCCTTTTGCAAGGGGAAGCGTCGAAGTCATGATTTCAATCCTATGATTAGAGCCTTCTTTTTCTGGAGGGGTCACGATTTTTAAGATTAAAAGACAGGTTATGAGTGTGAGAAAAATTAGAATTCCAAACTTTTCAGAGATGAGTTTTGTTTTTATCCGAATAAGCAGGGTGTCTTCATGGGGGAGGATTTCCATTTTTTCTGGATTGTTTATTGATGTTTCATGATCTTCGGGAAGCCATGAAAAGCTTTTTTCAGCCATAAATAATTCCTTTTGTATTTTTTTAGTGATTGATCGTTTGATTTTTGAATGTTTTCAATGCTGAGAAAAAGGGTTTTTCCACTTCCTAGCGCTAAAATAAAAAAGAGGAGTACCGGGTAAGTTTCGTAAATCATAATTCTTTAACTCTCGGATCTTGAAATTCCCATTTAACTTCTTTGCACTGAAAGCTTGTGCCCACGCTTCCACCACTTTCATTTTTATTTTTTCTAAGAAGACTAAATTGTTTAGGATTTAAACAACTTAGCAGTCCTGGTAGGGCGCATGGGCCGCGCGGACTCCTGAAGGGAAGTTGATCCTTCACTTCAAAAGCCTTCTTGAGCTCGAAAACTTTATGTTGAGTTCTCATAAGGTGGATGTTTTGTTGTTGTTCAATCAGTTCTCCTTTTATCTGCAGAGCAATTAGTTGAGGAGGGCTGTGAACACTTTTGCATTCAAGGTAGAGACCTTCTAGAGCTTGGTTCAGTCGCAATGCTTCGTTGATTGAGCTGCATATAAATTCAGATCCTTCTGCTAGCTTTTCATCAATTTCTGAAAGTTTTCTGATTCTTTGAGAATAGATGTTGATTGATTCTTGAAGAGGCAAAATAAAGGAAAGATAAAAGATTAAAAAAACAACATAACTAGCCATAAGAAAACCTATTCAGTACAAGAATAATCTCTCTGAACTAAAGACCGTGGAACAATCGATGAGTTTTTGCATTCCGTACTGTTGTTGTAGAGCCTTGCCCTTCCAAGATAAAAAGATTCAAGGTTAATAAAACTTTTCGACCATATCTTAAAAGATAAAATTCCAATTGCGCTCAGGGTGAACGCTAATATTGTTAAGCTTAATAATCCTTCTACAAAAACACTTCCGTTTTTTAGATCTTTTTTCATCTTGAGTCCCCGTTTTTAGTGCTATCTGTCATGCTTCCTGTGAAGTTTCCCATATCGAGCATTTGAGTTTGTCGTTGTGTGTTTTGTGTGCCTTTGAATTCTTTTTTCTCTCCAATAATGGCTGCATTTATTTGATCGAGCTTTCCTCTCATGTTTTTACTCAAGACCTGAATGATTCCAATGGATGCAATGGCGATGAGGGCTGTCAGAATAAGATATTCGGCAATGGCTTGTCCGCTTTGTTTTTTCATTATTTTTATCTCCTATAACCAGTCACCAGTAGCGACGTAGCGTTCAAGTTTGCCTGTCAAAGAGGCGGGTAAATTTTGAATTTCGATTTTATCTTGCGCACGAATCAAAGCGTAGGTGAGCGCATGTTCTAATTCTCTGAGATTTCCTGGCCAATTATGTGTCAACATTAATTCGAAAGCCTCGCTACTTATTTCAACTTCACGTGCGCCCGTTTCTTGAGAGACTTTTGAAAGGAGTGCTTTGATGAGCAAGGGAAAATCTTCTTTTCTATCTCTAAGTGCGGGTATGTAGAGAGGGCAAATGTTGAGGCGATAGTAAAGGTCTTTTCGAAATTTCTTTTTTTCGACAAGAAGTTCAAGTGGGACGTTTGTGGCTGCTATGATTTTGCATTCAATTTTATAAGGACTTTTTCCGCCAAGCCTTTCTACTTCTCGTTCTTGAAGAGCTCGAAGAAGTTTGACTTGAAGTTCAAGAGGCAAGCTTTGTATTTCATCCAAGAAAAGAGTGCCTTGCTTAGCAAGTTCGAATTTACCGGCTTGTCGCTCTCTAGCTGAGGTAAAAGCGCCTCTTTCGTGTCCAAAGAGAATGCTCTCAGCAAGAGCTTCTGGAATGGTTGCGCAATTCACAGAAATAAAAGGGGCCTCTTCGTCAGAGAGAAGTTCTATTCTCTTTCGCTCATTGTGAATTTTACGAGCAATGAGTTCTTTACCGCTTCCTGTTTCTCCAACAATCAATACGTTTAATTTTGCTTTCAAGCTATGAGCAAGGTCTTTTTGAAGATCTGCAGTTGCATGTCCAAGTCCCCAAAACCAATCAAGCCCTTGTTTGGATGGGGAGCTTACGATTTTTAATCGAGTGGGTTTTTCTATTACAGAAGGAAGATCGATTAATTTTTTAAGTGTATTGTCTTTCATTTTTTCTCCTTTTTTAAATCTTGAAGTTTTAAGGATTCAAAATTTAATTTATTTAAAGGAGCTATTAGCAATTCAAATGCCAGTGCTGAGCGCCCCCTAAAACTGTATTTGAGTGATTTGAGTGATCTGAAAAAGTCCGAAAATCCGGATTTCTGGACTTTCTCAGAAAGTTTATGAAACAAAAAACTCTAGCCTCTAGCCGCATGACGGCTTCTTCTGTATTCTAAATTCGTGGCCCGAAAAAAAGTTTCTACTACAGTCTATCTGACTGCTGAGCAGGTTCGAGCCCTGAAAGATCTTCATGAGCGGACAAGGGTTCCCATCGCAGAATTTATTCGTATGGGGATTGATATGGTTTTAGACAAGTACACTGATCAATTACCTGGCCAAATAACTCTTTTTGATTTGAATTCTCTGGGCGGACGTCCTAAAAACATCGAAGAGTCACCGTAACGTAGAATTTTAAATAAAAAAGAACATATAAATGGGTCAATATAACGCAGACAATATCCGAAATTTTTCGATTATCGCCCATATAGATCATGGAAAATCGACGCTTGCTGATCGTCTTTTAGAAGCAACAGGCGCTTTAACCAAGAGAGAAATGCAGAGCCAGGTTCTCGATACTCTTGAAATTGAGCGTGAGCGAGGAATCACCATCAAAGCTCAGACCGTTCGTTTGAACTATAAAGCAGATGATGGAAAAGAATATGTTCTCAATTTGATTGATACCCCCGGACACGTTGATTTTACCTATGAGGTTTCTCGTTCTCTTGCCGCTTGTGAAGGGGCTGTTTTGGTTGTGGATGCAAGTCAGGGTGTCGAGGCTCAAACGCTTGCAAACGTTTACATGGCCTTAGACGCTAACCTTCAGATTGTTCCTGTGATTAATAAAATAGATTTGCCCTCTGCGGATGTTGAAAATGCTAAAAAAGAAATTGAAGAAGTCATTGGAATTGATGCCTCCGAAGCTATCCCTGCCAGTGCAAAAGAGGGTATAGGAATTCACGAAATTCTTGAAGCTGTTGTTCAAAATGTCCCCCCTCCGAAAGATACAAGAAAAGACCCCCTTCAGGTTTTGATCATGGATAGTTGGTATGACAATTACCAAGGGGTTGTTCTTTTAGCTCGGGTTATGTCTGGAACGATTCGCGTAGGTGATCGTGTGTTCATGATGTACTCAAATGAAACTCTCAAAAATGATTCTGATGCTCCGACTTATTATCAAGTCGTTCGCTTGGGTTATCTGACTCCTAAATTTTCTGATCAAAAAGAAGCAAACCCCGGAGAAGTTATCTTTTTAGTGTGCAACATTAAAAGTATTCGTGATGTGAGGATTGGTGATACGATCACACATACAGAGAATCAAGCAGATCCCATGGTGAAATATGCTGTGGCTTCTGAGCCTTTGCAGGGATTTAAAGAAGTAAAGCCCGTTGTCTTTTCGGGGATTTTTCCCACTGACAGCAAAGATTTTGAAAACTTAAAAGAAGCTCTTCAGAAATTATCTTTGAATGATGCGGCTTTAACCTTTGAGCCCGAGAATTCACTCGCGCTTGGTTTTGGGTTTCGTTGCGGATACCTTGGGTTATTGCATATGGAAATTGTGCAAGAGCGTTTGGAGCGTGAGTTCGGAATGAATATCATTAGTACGGCTCCCGGTGTTCGATATAAAGTTACCAAGACAAGTGGAGAAACTTTTGAAGTCGATAATCCTGCTCTTTTGCCGAAGCCTCATGAAATTGAAAAAATCGAAGAGCCCATGATTCGAGGAATTATTCACACTCCTGCTGAGTACGTGGGATCAATCATTACTATTTGCGAGGCGAGACGGGGAACTCAAGAGCGGATTGATTACATTACAAAAGAGCGTTGCGCGGTTGTCTATAAATTACCTCTTGGTGAAATGCTTTTCGACTTTTATGACAAACTCAAAAGTATCAGTAAGGGTTACGCAAGTTTTGATTATGAACTCTTGGGCCTTGAAGAAAGTCAGCTCGTAAAGCTTGATGTGATGATCAATGGAGATGTTGTGGATGCCCTGTCGGTTATTGTCCACCGAACTCGTTCTTATGAACGAGGCCGTGATCTCACCAAAAAAATGAAAGAAGTGATCCCTCGTCAGCAATACGAAGTTGCGATTCAAGCTTCCATTGGAACAAAAGTCATTGCTCGAGAAACCGTGGGCGCTCTCCGTAAAAACGTTTTGGCAAAATGTTACGGGGGTGACATAAGTCGTAAGCGAAAACTTCTTGAAAAACAAAAAGAAGGTAAAAAGCGCATGAAATCGATTGGAACCGTAGAGGTTCCACAAGAAGCCTTTTTAGCTATTTTAAAGGTCGAATAAAATTTGAAGGGTTTCGTGTGAGAACTCGGATCGCCCCAACTCCCAGTGGGTATCTTCATTTAGGGAATGCTTATAATTTCTATTTAATTCAAAAATATGCAAATGAAAAAAAGGGAACAATCCTTTTACGAATTGACGATTTTGATTTTGATCGAGCGCGCGATGAATATATAGAGGATATTTTTAAGGCTCTTCAGTGGCTTCATATAAGTCCCGATGAGGGGCCGCTAAATTTAGCTGATTTTCATAAATCCTATAGCCAAAAAAACAAACAACAAAGCTATCGAAAAGTACTTAAACTTTTAGAAGATAAGGCTCTAATTTATGCTTGTGAATGCAGTCGAAGTCAGACGGATCGCTTTACGGAGTTCGGTGCGTATAGGGGTCATTGCAGAGAGAAGAATTTAAATTATGTAGAGGGAAAGCATTCGCTTCGTTTACGATGTGAGGACTTACCCGATCACAGTTGGAAAAAAACTCTTTTTGATTTTGTTTTGTGGACAAAAGAAAACCGTGCTTCTTACCAGTTGGTGAGTGTTGTGGAAGATGTTGAGAACAAAATTGATTTTGTTGTGAGAGGAGAAGATTTGAAAGATTCTTCGGGTGCCCAGCTTTATTTGGCTCAACAATTAGGTGGAGTTTATAAAGAGCTTTTCGAAAAAATTGAATTTATTCATCATCCTTTGATAGTGGATCCTCAGAATCCAGCTCAAAAGCTATCTAAGAACTTGAACTCTCGTTCTTTAACTTCACTTATTAAAGCAGGATATACTTATGATCGGTTTTTGGCTGAATTTACTTGCTAAGGCGGGTCGCTAAATTTTATATCCAAACCCATCTTATGAAATTGCGAGCGGTTATTTGGGGCTTTTTTATGCTGATGTCCCCCGCTTATTCTTTGCGCCTAGTTTCGATGAATTGTTTAGTTATGCTTCGGCAAGGTCCTACTGAAAAAAATACCGAAAATCATGAGCGCGAAGCCGCTCTCGTTGGATATTATCCTGATGATTATCAGTTTGGTGAAGAGAGAGATTTAATGATTTATTTGCATGGTTTTGGCTCAAAGCCTGAAAACTATGGAAATTCAGGACTGGGGGCAGCGCTTGAAAAAGAACGCCTGGGCAAGGGGATTCGCGAGCCCATTACTCTTTCAATTAGCTTAGGACCTCTTGTGCTTGCTGGGTCATTAGATCACAAAGCTGGGGGCGCTTTTTTTGTAAATCCTCTTTTGTATTGGGATGCTATTTTGAATTTTATAAATCAAAACAATTTAAACATAAAAAATGTTTTTATGATGGCAAATTCAGGTGGGGCTTTTTCTGGATTTCAGATGCTTCGCCACCAACCGGAGTCTCTTCGTGTAAAAGCGGCGATGTTTCATGTCTTACCAACCATCAGAACTTCAGCTAGAAGAAAAGGCCTTCTCCCTCTCACAAAAGATATTATTTCCTATGATCATCCAGGTGTTGCTTTGAGAGCTCAATTTGAAGAAAAGTTAGCTGTCATCATCAAAGATGAACATTTTTCAAAAATTAACATGAGTTCAATCGAAAATATTAAGAGTTTTCCGCCCTGGACAGCTGTTCTTATTCAAGACGGCCAATATGATGCTTTTAGATATATCGATGAAAACGTGAAGCTCGTAAAAAAAGCACAGTTATTGGGCTTTAGATTTTACCACCACACTTTGCCAGAAGGTGGGCATTTTGCTCCCTTTGATCATGATTTAGCTTTGAATTTCTTTCAAGCTATGGGTAACATTTCAAATTAATGCGACATTTGGTTTCAATCAGAGACCTTGATTCAGAAAATGTAAAATCATTGGTTGATAAAGCCTTAGGTCCACTCAATCATTTAAATGTTTATCCAGGCGAATTTGTCGGACTAATTTTTTTGGAGCCTTCTTCTCGAACGCGAGTAAGTTTTGAATGTGCAGCACATTCTTTAAATGTAAACCCTATTTTTTTACAAGAGACTGGAAGCTCATTAGAAAAAGAAGAAACCATAAAGGATACAATTCTTAATTTTCGCTCTATGGGCATTCGAGTTTTTGTGATTCGTTGTCGAGATGAAAAGCAATTAACAGAGCTACAAAATCTTTCGGGGGTTAAAATCATTAATGGTGGCGACGGGAAGAGAGAGCACCCCACTCAAGCACTTTTGGATCTGACAACTTTGCGTTCTTTTTATTCTTGGGATCAATTGAAGGGCAAAACAATTTCGATAGTCGGAGATCTCAAATCTTCTCGTGTGGCTCAAAGTTGGTCAGAGCTTGCTCCCATGGTGGGATTGAATTTAAGGCTCATTTCTCCTCTTAGCTGGAAGCCTGAATGGGGCAAGAATTGGGAATATTTTTCGTCATTAAAAAAAGGACTAGAGGGGACAGATTTTATAATGTCACTCAGGGTTCAAAAAGAGCGGCAAAGTTTAGATGACAAAGAAGTTACTGCTGATTTTATAAAAAATTTTCAATTGAAGGCAGAACATTTATCTAAAGAGATGATGTTTATGCACCCGGGGCCCGTTAATTGGGGTGTTGAGTTAAATCAAGAATTGCAATCGCACCCGGGTTCTTTAATTTTACTTCAGGTAAAATATGGGGTGGATTTACGCCGTGCGCTTTTGAGCGAGTTTTTTGAGGCCCTTCCGCGAGTTCGTTAAATCTTCCCTTGACGCGCATCGAATTACTCTCCTAAATTTAAATACTCAGAATGAATGATTTTCTCCGTCCTCAGGCTCTGCGCCTCGTCTTGGAGAAAGGTCTCTTTTTAGATGTCGAAGGATGGGGAGATTTTTCAGATTTCAACGGGCGTACTCGTATTTTAGGTGGTGAATTTGTTTTTTGCACTTCGATGACGGGAATCGAGGAATCTCTGACTGATCCCAGTTATTTCAAGCAGGTGATTGTTTCGACTGTGGCCCATGTCGGAAACACAGGGTTTACAAATGAAGATATGGAGAGTCATCAAATTTGGGCCGAGGGATTGGTTGTTCGTCATCTTTCTCATCAGGCTTCAAATTGGCGCGCTCAAGAAACTCTTTTGAACTGGATTCTACGAGAAAAAAAGTTCTTGCTTCATAAAGTTGATACGCGAATGCTGACTGTTTATTTACGTACAGAAGGTAGTCAGCGAGGAATAGTTTTTAAACGAGATTCAATGACTGATGAGCAAGCGCTAAGTCGCATAAAAGAAGAAATACCTTCTATGCAAAATTTGGAACTTTTAACTAAAGTAAGCGCACAAAAAGCTCAAATTTTTGAAGATCGAAAAATCTATTGGCCTCAGCATGAGGATAAAGTTTCAGACAAACAAAGAAAGAAAAAATTCAAAACAGCTCCCAGAGTTGCGGTTCTTGATTTTGGCGTGAAGACAAACACACCTCGAATTTTGTCCCGCCTAGGCTGTGAGGTAAAAGTTCTTCCGGCTCATGCAACAGCTGATGAAATGCTTGAAGTAGGCAAGGAAGGAATTTTTTTGAGTAATGGTCCAGGAGATCCAGAAGCTGCCAGTAAAGTTGTTGTGGAATTAAAAAAAGTTCTTGGTAAGAGACCTTTGTTTGGAATCTGTATGGGGCACCAGCTTATTGCTCATGCTTTGGGTGCTAAGACTTACAAGTTAAAATTTGGCCACAGAGGGATTCACCATCCTGTGATGAAATACGAAAATGGAAAAGCTACTGGAAAAACATTGATCACAAGCCAGAACCATGGCTTTGCCGTTGATGAAAATTCTCTTCCTGCCGGTGTCGAAGTAACCTACCGACATGCAAATGATGGAAGTAATGAGGGAATTTGCGCAAAGAGTTTAAAGTGTTCGAGTGTGCAGTTTCATCCCGAAGCCGCCCCAGGGCCTTTTGATGCGCTTTTTTTCTTTGAAGAATTTGTAGATTTAATTTCGGAGGAACCACACTGTGAATCTTGAACCCTATATTTCTCAGATTTTAGAATCTTATGGCAAGGGTGTTTATTACGAAGAAATACGTCGTGCAAAAGAGTATTACTTTTCTCGAGCGATAAAGGTTGCCGAAGGGTCTGATCGTTATGAAGCCCAACTTAATCAATTTTTTGATTGGTTTGTTTTTGAGCGAAATCTTGAGCGTGAAGAGCTGCCTCCGATCCGAGTTTTTATTCGAGAGTCATTGAAAAACATTAAAGACGAAAAAGCTTTGAAGGTTTTTGAGGGCTTGGGAAATTCAGTGAGTTCAGTTTTTGAGTTGCTTAAAATCAAAGATAATGAGGCTTCCATTAGAGACTTGTACGATCGTGAAGAGTATTTAATTGAAGACATTGAGAATCCTAAAATTTTTCAAAAAGGAGACGTGTTTCAGGCTCGTATAGTTCCAGTTGAAAGCAAAATTCTTTTTTCACAGGCCTTTCAGTTTCATCCAAAAGAAGCAAAATCTTTTTTGAATAAAGAAATTAAAAAAACAAAAAACTTAAAAGAAGTTCATAAAAAAGAGCTCATGTTGAAACTTTCACTGATGAAACATCGTTCTGAGCAGTATCCTCACATTGATGCGGCTCATATCTATTCGGATAAGCCAGTTATATGAGTCATGAAGATATCAAAAATGTTTTAATCTTGGGTAGTGGACCGATCATCATCGGACAAGCGTGTGAGTTTGATTATTCAGGTACTCAAGCTTGTTTGGCTCTCAAGGAAGAAGGAAAACGTGTTGTTCTAGTGAATTCAAATCCTGCAACGATCATGACAGATCCAGGAATCGCTGACCGAACTTTTGTTGAACCGCTTGATCCCTTGACGGTTGTTCAAATTATAAAAGCAGAAGGAATTGATGCCATTCTTCCTACGATGGGTGGTCAGACAGCGTTGAACTTGATGCTTTCTCTGTCAAAGATTCCGGGTGCTCTTGAAGGAGTGAAGGTGATTGGAGCTAACCTCAAGGCCATTCATTTAGCAGAGGATCGTAGAGCTTTCCGTGAGGTTGTGGAGTCTCTTCACTGTGAAGTTCCTCGGTCAAATATTATTCGAAGTGTGGAAGAATGCGAAAAATTTGCTCAAGATGTAGGGTTTCCTTTTATATTGCGACCTAGTTTTACACTTGGAGGGACAGGGCAAAGCTTTGTTTTTTGCGCTGATGAATTAAAAGAAAAATGCAGCGTTGCTCTTACAGAAAGTCCGATTGGAGAAGCTCTTGTTGAAGAAAGCGTTTTAGGTTGGAAAGAGTACGAGCTTGAGGTTATGCGCGATCCTTTGGATAACGCGATAGTTGTTTGTAGTATTGAAAACTTAGATCCCATGGGTGTTCACACTGGAGACTCTATCACTGTTGCTCCTGCTCAAACTCTTACGGATAAAGAATATCAGGCAATGAGAAGAGATGCTCTTCGCATTGTGAAGACCGTAGGTGTGGAAACAGGTGGATGCAATGTGCAGTTTGCCGTAAATCCAAAAGACGGTCGTCGTGTAGTGATCGAAATGAACCCTCGTGTTTCAAGATCATCGGCTTTGGCTTCTAAGGCTACTGGCTTTCCGATTGCATATGTGGCCGCAAAGCTTGCTCTTGGAAAAAATCTTTCCGAAATTGATAATCAAGTGACAAAAATTACGAAAGCTTGTTTTGAACCTACGATTGATTATGTTGCTGTAAAAATTCCTCGTTGGGATTTTGAAAAATTTGCAGGTTCACGCGACGAACTTCTCCCTCAAATGCAAAGTGTAGGGGAAGCTCTTGCGATTGGATCTTCTTTTGGTGAAGCCTATCACAAAGCTTTAAATTCTTTAGAGCTCAAATGGCCCAATGGTGATACGAAAGCAATGCCAGGCTTAAGTGAGGCGCATTCCAAGAGAGGGTTTCAGATTTGGGATTCTCTTGCAAAAGGGGCAACTGCTGATGAAGTAGCAAAACTCTCAGGGTGGGATCCTTGGTTCACCCGTGAAATCAAGCAATACATTGAAGAAAATAATTTACATTCAAAATCAAATATTTTGTCTCTTGCTCAAAATAAAGCCTACTATCCGATGATTGATACGTGCTCTGGCGAAATGCCTGCCGTGACTCCTTTTTATTTTTCCACTCGAGATGCATTGGTGAGAGATGAAAAAGTTTTTGATCGACTTTTCCCCTCACCGTTAAAAGACTCAAAAAAAGTTGTGATTCTTGGCTCTGGTCCTAATCGAATTGGCCAAGGTGTGGAGTTTGATTATTGTTGTGTTCATGCTTCAAAAACTTTGCAGCGACTTGGTTTTGAAACGATCATGATCAATTGCAATCCCGAAACAGTGAGTACAGATCCACGATCTTCAACTCGACTTTACCTTGATCCTCTTCATGCCGATTCAGTTAAAGATATTTTGGAGCGCGAGCTTAATTTGAAAAACGAAAATCACTTCGTTCTCCTTCAAACGGGAGGGCAAACTCCTCTAAAACTTTCTAAAAAAATTGAGCAATGGGGCTACAGAATTTTAGGAAGCACTCAAGAAACGATTGATATTTTTGAAGAGCGAAGTCGCTTTGCGAAACTTTTAGAAACCTTGAATATTCAATATCCCCCTTTTCGAGTTGCTCAATCTCGAGAAGAAGCTCTACGAGCTGCAAAAGAATTAGGCTTCCCGCTACTCGTTCGTCCTTCTTATGTGTTGGGTGGGCGGGGTATGCGCATTTGTGAAACAGAAGCTGATGTTGAGCAAACGATTGAAGAAGCTTTGGATGTTTCTGAGCAACACCCAGTGTTCATTGATAAATTTTTAGTAGGGGCTGTTGAGTTTGATGTCGATGGAATTTGCGATGGAAAAAAAGCCTGGATCGGCGGAGTGATGGAACACGTTGAAGAGGCAGGAATTCATAGTGGAGATTCGGCCTGCGTGATTCCTCCTTTTCGACTCCCGCCCTCTAAAATTGATGAGATGGCTGGAATTGCAAAAAAAATTGCTATTCATTCAAAAACTCGGGGTCTTTTCAATATTCAGATGGCTGTTGTGAATGATCAGGTTTTTGTGATCGAAGGAAATCCACGTGCTTCACGTACGATTCCTTTTTTAGCTAAAGCAACGGGGTACCCCATGATTGATTGGGGTATGCGGGCTGCCTTAGGTGAGAATGTTTCTGAGTTAACAAAAGAGGGAAATATTCCTGGAAATTATCGCCTTCCAGGGCACGGCTTTGCCGTGAAAATGCCTGTCTTTCCTTTTAATAAATTTAAAGGATTTGATCCCATTCTTGGACCTGAGATGCGAAGTACGGGCGAGGTGATGGGAGTGGATAAGGGTGCCGGTGCTGCTTTTGCAAAAGCTTTCTTGGGTGCAGGAATTTCTCTTCCCACTTATGGACGTGTGCTTTTTTCTTTGCGCGATTCGGATAAGACAAAAGCTCTGAATATTGTACGCTTGTTTGAGATGCTCGGTTTTGAAATTGCAGGAACTCCTGGAACGGCGGAATACTTAAAGCGAGCAGGTGTAGAAGTTGCTTCGATTTCAAAGATCGGACAAGGAAACAATGACGAAAATCTTTTGGCTTGGATTCGAGATCAAAAAATTCAATTGATTATAAATACTCCTGGAACTCGTGGAAGTCTGAAGGACGGGATGAGCATTCGCCAGGCAGCCTTGCGCTATCGTGTTCCTTTATTATCAACACTTTCAGGAGCGGAAATGGCTTGTTTAGCTATTAAAGCGATTAAAAAAGGTGATATGCATCCGATAGCTCTTCAGGATTTTGTAAGCCCTAGCATTTAAATGCTTTTGTCATCTTTCTCACTTAAGACTATGTTGATTCAATGTCCGATCGCATACTTTTAACTCTTTCTGGAAAATTAGCTCTTGAAGAAGAGTTACGGCACTTAAAAAATGTTGAAAGACCTCTTATTATTGAGGCTATTTCAGAAGCTCGCTCTCACGGGGATCTTTCTGAAAATGCTGACTATCAAGCAGCCAAAGAAAAACAAGCTTTCATCGAAGGTCGTATTCAAGATATCGGAGATAAGCTCGCTCGAGCTGAAATTATTGACCCTACGACGATTAAAAGTGAAAAAGTTGTTTTTGGTGCGACTGTGACTCTTGAAAATCCTGAAGGAAGTACAGTTGTTTATCAAATCGTAGGAGAGCCTGAAGCAAATATTGAAAAAAAGAAGCTTTCACTCTCCTCACCTCTTGCAAAAGCCATTATCAATAAAGAGGTTGGAGATGAGGTTCAGGTACAGAGCCCCAAGGGAAAAGTTGCCTACACTGTTGTTGAAATTGAATATAAATAAAAATTGTGCAAAGCCTAGAGGATTTAAAGGGGGTTGGAAAAAAGCTCCGAACACTTTTTGAACAAGGAGGCATTTTTACGCCTCATGATTTACTTTATTATCTCCCACGTAAATACGAAGATCGAAGGCGTTCTCTATGCTTTGAAGAACTTGAGGATAACTTAGGGAAAACTATTGCGAGCGAAGGTGTTGTTGAGAGATACATTCCTCGTTTTGGAAGTGGAAGAAAATGGCTCGAAGCTTTTATTCGAGTTCCATCAAAAATGCCAAGTCCTACATTTATTTATTTCGTTTGGTTTCACAAATTTGGGCAGGCCATTCAAAAGGGATATCCAGTTGGGACAAAAGTTTTTTTCACAGGAAAAATTCAAAAATTTCAAAGTCGCTTACAAGTGGCTCATCCAGAAATGGCTAAAGATTCGGGAGAAAGACTTGGGTTTGGTTCTTTGATTCCGATTTATCCGCAAATAGGAACTTTAAATTCTCGAAAGATACGAGATGTTATTCGCTTCTCAATTGAGACTTTACTTGCTGAAGTTATCGATCCTCTTCCACTTTGGATCAGAGAAAAGCTTAAGTTAATTTCGATCAAAGAAGCGCTCAAAGAAGTTCATCTTCCCAAAAACTGGGTTCCTAATTTTGAGGTCAGCGCAAAGGAAAACATCAGCAAATCTAATCCCTACTTTAGAAGACTTGTTTTTGATGAGTTTTTCTTTTTTTCTTTAGGACTTGAGCGAATAAGAAAAACCTTCACTCAGAGTTCGCAAAATAAAATACCTGACATAAAAGCTGATAAAGATTTAGCTTTTCCTTTTTTACTTACTGGTGACCAAAAAAAAGTTTTAGAAGAAATAAAAGCTGATTTTTCAAAAACCATAGCCATGCATCGTCTTGTACAAGGAGATGTGGGTTCTGGAAAAACTATCGTGGCTTTTGCCTCGATGATTTATTGTGTGCAAAGCGGTTATCAGGCAGCGATGCTCGCTCCCACCCAGTTGTTAGCTGAGCAGCATTATCAAAACTTTAAAAAATTCTTCCCTCAATTTGAAGATCAAGTTCTTTTACTGAGCGGAGCCTTGAAGGAAAAAGATAAAAAAATAAGTCGCGAAAAAACAAAAAGTGGTGAAGCCCGTTTCGTTTTTGGAACACAAGCCATTATTTCAAAAATTCTTAATTTTCAAAATCTAGGATTAGTGGTTATCGATGAGCAGCATAGATTTGGAGTGGAGCAACGACGCGAACTAACGCAAAAATCGCAAACTAAAATTTATCCACATATGTTGGTAATGACAGCAACTCCCATTCCTCGCTCCATGGCTTTAACTTTGTATGGGGATCTTGAACTTTCGACTATTAAAGAAAAGCCTGCAGGACGCAAAGCGATTAAAACATATTTATTAAGAAAAAAATCTCATGACAAGCTAACGGAGCGTTTGATGGGTCTTTTGGAGGAGGGGCGACAAGTTTATTGCGTTTATCCTTTGGTGGAAGATTCAGAATTTATGGAAGATGTTGAAAATGTTACGAGTGCTTTTCAGGACTGGAAAACGTCTCTTGCCCCATATTCTGTAGGTCTTTTGCATGGAAAAATGAAAACTCTTGAAAAAGAAAAAATCATGCAAGCTTTTCGTTTGGGCGAGATCAAGGTTTTGGTTTCAACCACAGTGATTGAGGTGGGTGTGGATGTTCCGAATGCTTCTGTGATGGTCATTGAAAATGCGGAGCGTTTTGGGCTGACTCAGTTACATCAGCTAAGAGGACGCGTGGGCAGGGGGAGCGCTGAGAGCGTTTGTGCTTTGGTTGTGCCCGAAAATCTAACGGAAGAAGCTGAGGGTCGTTTGCAGATTATTCTCAATACTGAGGATGGGTTTAAAATTGCGGAAGAAGACCTGATTTTACGAGGTCCTGGGGATTTTTTGGGTCAACGGCAAAGTGGAGCGAGTGCTTTTAAAACGGCGCACCTAGTGCGAGATCTTGCCACGCTTGAAGAGGCTAAGGCTATTGCAAAAGAGCTTTTTGCGAATGATCCAGAATTTAAACGCCCAGAGAACCAAGGCTTAGCCAAAATTTTGGATCAAATGACTCATGAGTCTATTGAGCGGATTCGAAGTGGTTAGAAGAGTTGAAATTTTATTCTTCCCCCTCTAGTAGCTCTGTTGTAGTATTTAGCATATGAGTATTGCTCATTTGATTCTTTTGTTTTTTATTCTTCTCTTGGTTTTTGGACCTTCTCGCTTAGAAGGGTTGGGGTTGTCTTTGGGCCGAGCGATTCGTGGATTTAAAAAGGGCCTTGAAGAGGGTTCTGATGATGAAAATAAAAAGAAAAAAGACGGTAAAAAAGACTCAGATGAGAATGAGTCTGATTCCAATAAGTCAGAATCCAATAAGTCGTAATCAAAAAACTGACGTCTTATCATTGTTTAAAATCTATTTATTTAACCGATAAAAAAATGTGGGTTACGCTAAGAGAAAAGTTATTTCTCATGTGCCAGAACAGGAAGTTCATTTTGCTTCCAATTCTGCAGAGGCTTTTTTTTGGTTTGTTGCCAAAGGAAACCTTCTCAAGGGCCCTTATTCCACTCATGAGTTAAAAGGACTCATTGAATCATCTGAAATTCCTTCAAAATACTATGCTTGGAGAGATGGTTTTAAAGAGTGGAGGCCAATTTATGGAATCCACGAACTCCTAACAGACTCAATTAAAGAAACAGATACTCTTGTTTATCCGCTTGTGCCAACCCCGGGCTCAAAGGTTACAAGGGAAAAACCTCTTGTCGATAAGGCTCCCTTGTACAAAGTTCGTTTTTCTACCTCACGTTTTGCACAGTTAGATAAAAAAGAAATTTTTGGAGTTTTTCTTTTTACTCTTCTTTTTTCTCTGTCCATATTATTTTATTCTTTTCACTCTTTTAGTGATCAGTGGAGTCGAATTTTGGGAAAAAAATTAAGTGGATCACTTTTACAAATCGGAAAACAAGAGCAACCTTTGCCTTTGGCTTTCATTCAGCCTCTTTTGACAGCACCTGGTTTGAAATATCAAGATGAGCATTGGGTGCCTGTTCAGGTTGAAGAAAGCGTCGCACATAATCCCGCTTATATTCATCAAATGAAAATTGAGTCTCCTCTTCCTCTTAATGATCATATCCGCTCATTATCGTGGGATAAAACCCATACTTATGCTCGACAAGTTCGAGTTGAAGGTTTGGTTAATTTGAAAGATCCTGGAAAAATTTATATTGAACAAAGGGGACTCCCCTATGAGTCTTCGCTCTCTAAAAGACGACTTTATAGGCTTTCTGAGTAAAAAACGAACTTTTATCAGTCTGCATATGTGTGTTTTTTCTGGGCTGAATGTGCAATTTGATTTATCTTTTTGTCTATCGAAAAACTATTTTTAAATCCTTTTGTGTTGGCCCCCATGGCGGGAATTACGGATATGCCTTATCGAAGGCTTATGCGAAAGATGGGTGCGGGTGGGCTTGTGAGCGAATTCGTTTCTGCTCATGCTGTCGTGTCGAGGGCCCCAACACTTAAAAAATATTTGGCCTATCATGAAGATGAGCGCCCCCTCGGTATTCAGCTTTTTGGAGGAGACGAGAAAGTTTTAGCAGAAGCTGCAAAAATTGTTCAGGATGTAGGAGTTGAATTTGTTGATATAAATTTAGGCTGTCCTGTTCCAAAAGTTACAAAAAAAGGGGGCGGTTCAGCGTGGCTTTGTCAGCCTGTTGAATTGGGAGCGATGCTCAAGCTCGTGAAAGGTTCTCTCTCAATTCCTCTGACGATCAAAATTCGTACAGGTTGGGATGACAAAAGCAAGAACGCCCTTGAGGTAATTCGCATAGCAGAAAATGAGGGCGTGAGCGCAGTTTCAATCCATGGACGAACAAGAATGCAGGGCTATGCAGGACAAGCGGATTGGGATTTCATTTCTGAAATCGCACAAAACACTAAGATGCCCATCATCGGAAATGGAGACATCATCACTGGGCCTCTTGCGGCGGCTCGCTTGATTAGTTCTGGATGTGCGGGAGTGATGATCGGAAGAGGGGCTCTTAAAAACCCTTGGATTTTTCAAGAAGCTATGGAGGCTGTTGCAAAGTTACAGAAACTTTCTTCTGAGCAGCAAAAATCAGTATGCGAAACTTTACTTAAAAAACATTCCCTTCCTGACACTGAAGCTCTAAAAGAAGGACAAGATTATTTTCAACGAAAAGTAAAAAAGCTTCAGCCTGTTCCTACTCAGTATGTTTCAGAATGGGTGCATATTCGCTCAGATAGAAATGCCAAAACCCTGATTGATTTGCACTTATCTTTACTTCGAGAAGCTTATCCTGAAACGCGCGTAGAGTTTGCATTTCGCAAGTTTTTGGCGTGGTACGCGGCCGGTTATCCAGGGGCAAAAGAATTTCGTAAGTTTGTTTTTAATACAGATGATTTTTCTGCTGTTCTTGAAAAAACAGTTGAGTTTTTTGAGAGCGTCAAAGAACTGGGGGCGAAAGCCGAGGAACAAAGAGAGGATGATCCACTTTTTGTAAGTGGCCACGGATAATCACAAGAATTATCTCGGATACATGACACTTTCATAAAGAATTCGTTAAGAATTCCGAAAAAAAGTAGGTGGTACCCAAGGGATTTGTCTCAACACCAAAAGTTGTTGAGAGAAAAAGAATCATCTTTTTTTCTTTTTTAGGATTTAGTTTCTTAGCGTTTTTAATATTTTGGATTTCTCAAGTAAACAAACCTTTTCATGAGACAATTGAAAAAACATTTCACGGGCAGCTTGAGTTTTCTTTATTAAAATTAGAAAAAAAAGAGTTTGAATTTAAAGACTTGTCTTGGCATGTGGACTTTGTGGTTGAATTAAAAAATTCAGCTACAAATATTGTGTCTTTTAAGACAATGCGAATCCAAGCAAAAAAAAATATTTTTGGTTTTGTAAGTGTAGATAAAGCTATCTTACAAATTGATTCCGAAAACAGATTTTTGAAGGGCGGCGTTGAGCTCTCAAAAGATTTTTTTGGGTGGAACTTTAATCTTACAAATCTAGAAATCAATGCGGGGTCCTTTCATAAAAAAATTGGTGAATTCTCATCGTTATCCTTGAGCGATCTAAAAAAAGAAAGCCTTAGAGGAGTTTTTTTCTACAATGATCTTCGTTTTGAAGTTCAAGTTTTTAATAATTCAAAAGAGGGTTTTGTTATTGAATTTCCTCGTCAGTCAATAAAAGTTTTGAAGCAAAAAATACCTTTTCATTTTTTCTCGGAACTTGAAACAACAGGTGTTTGGGAACTTGCATCGAGAATGGAACTCAAGGGGGGCTCGTTTACAGAAGAAGCTCTTTTGAGGGGGGCTAAGATACTTGTAAATATGGCCAGTGTTCAGAGTGAACTCATTCAGAGCCCTCGAGGGTTAGGTTTGTTAGATGTCAATTTGCAAAATGGAGTTGGGGGTATAGAAGGCCAAGTAAATATCGATCTTACAAAAGCAATTTTTGAAACGAATGATCATCGTTATTTTAAAAATGATGGTCTTTCTTTGTTACTTGAGGCAAATTTTAGGAAAAATAAAATAGTGGGCAAGGCTCACTTGGGTGAATCCGAAGTTTCTTTTGATTTTGACACGAGAGGGGATCTTAAAGCTCGATTTGGGTCTCTGCCTTTGGAGCTTCTTCCAAAAATCAAAAATTTTTCTTTAGCTACTAAGGGAATTTTAGATGGAACTTTGGAAGCCAAATTTCAAAAGGATTTGTGGAGCTCTTGGGCTTTAGATAAATGGAGTGTACAAGCAAAAAACGTGAATCTTTTTTGGACAGATTCTGTTGAATTGATACCTGGGATAAAAGTTGAAGGAGAAACCTCATATAAAGGCTCTTTAAATTTGGGCCTTGATTCTCAAAAAAATTCTTACCTAAATTTGCGCGGTGTTTGGGATCTGTCTCGAGGACAATTTCAGTTTGAAGATTATTTCTACAAAGAAAAGGGGTCACCTTTTTCTCTGCGAGCAAAACTCGAACAAAGAAATAATCAGGTTTTAGCTTTTGAGGGTAATGCTGAAGGTAAAAAAACTTTTTTAAAGTTTTCTCTTCCTCAGAAAAATCATTTAGAATTGAGCTTTCCCCAAGTTTTCTCGTCTCCAAGGGGATCTTTGACAGGCACTCTCGGATTCAAGCTTTGTGGAGAGAGTCAAAGTCAAACTTGCTCTCCTTCTCTGCGTTCTTATGATTTACGTTTTAGTGATTGGTTACACACATTTCCTGGTCAGGAGATGGAATTAAAAGTTTCAGGTGAGGTTAAGAAAAACACCAAAGGAGTTTTTTATAAAAACCTGAGGGCTAAGTTAAGTGAGGAATCTTGGATTAAAGTAGATGCTGATCTAAATGAAAATCAAAGCATCAAAGATCGCTTAAGCTTAACTGCCTTCATGAATTTAAATACTTTTAGATATTCAAATTTGGGAGGCTTATTTAAGGTAATTAAAAATAAAAAAACTGATTTTGTTTTGAATCTTCAATTAGAAAACAAACAAAAAAAATGGAATTTCTTTAGCAATGCTCAGTTAAACGATAAAAAGATAAAATTAATTGATTGGAATTTATCTAATGGAAAACTTCAACTTGAGGGTCAAGGAGAAGTTTATCTAGAGAATTATTTATTAAGAAATGAGCCCCTCACTTTTACAGCAAGTGCTGAAACAAAGGGTGATGTTGAGAGTTTTGATGTTCTTTCAAGTAAAGGCGCTTTTGACGGAAAAGTTTTTTTGGCTTCAAGTGGATATAGTTTAAGTGAATGGCTTGAAAAAGTAGAAGCAAGATTTAATGGAAAAGTAGATTTGGCGAAGTTGCCCGTGACGAAGCTTTTCGAGGAAATTTTTGCTTCTTATGCATCTGAAGCAAAAACTCCCTTTTCACAGGATTTAGAAAATTGTGTTCCTGAAAAAATCTCAGGAAAGCTTGATATAAGTTATGCAAAGGGAAGTTGGGATCTTTCTCAAGGTTTGTTTAAGGGGTTAGATAAAAATTCGATGCTGAAGTTTGAGGGCTCTCTTCGTGATTTAAATGAGATTGGGCTTAAGGCGCATTATTTGCCAGGAACAAAATGTAGCCCTGTTTTATCGGCTTGTTTGGCGGATGTGCTTCCAAAGGGAGGAATTCCCTTGGAACTAGCGGGTTCTCTTAAAGACCCTGAGACAGATTTTGATTTTAAAACTATGAATGAGTTGTTGGATAAATGCGCAAAAAAAGATGAAGCCCGAAAACTTGCCTCTAAGCCTCAACTCAAAACGGAAGATCAAGCCAAGCGTTTACGATCGCTCAAAAACTTTTACCAGTCTCGTTAAAGAGCTTCTTTTTTGGTACAAGTCCTCTCAAAGAAAGCTGCCCTGGAGAAAAAAATATCCTGACCCTTATGAAATTTGGATTTCTGAGGTGATGTCTCAGCAAAGCACGCTCAAGATGATGCTTCCTTACTATAAAAGATGGATGAGTTTTTTTCCCACGCTCTCTTCTTTATCGAAAGCGAAAGAGGAGGATGTTCTTCGCTTATGGCAAGGTCTGGGATATTATTCTCGCGCAAGAAACCTCTTAAAAGCTGCTCAAGAGATGCAAAAGCGTAAGGCTTTTCCCTCAAAGGTAGAGGATCTTCTTTGCGTGAAAGGTATTGGTCCTTACACGGCTGCTGCGATTTCAGCCATTGCCTTTGATGAAGCTGTCGTTCCTGTGGATGGAAACGTGATTCGAGTTTTATCTCGGGTGTTTTCGATTCCAAATGCGCTTAACGATCGTCTGGACTTAAAAAGAATTCATGAAAAAGCACATCTCCTTGCGTCCTTTATTCCTGTTGGGAGTAGAGGGGCCATGGCACAGGCTCTGATGGATTTGGGGGCAACGGTTTGTCGTCCAGGGGCTTTGGCCCAATGCGAGGTCTGCCCTCTTCAAAACATTTGTGAATCCTATAAATCTGATCGGGTAGTTCAAGGGCCACGGGTGCTTCTCTCCAGTCGGCTAGGCGTTGCGGGGATTCCTCAAAAAAAGATCCGCCCCGAGCTTCAAAAACTTTCCCGTTTGCTGCTCATTTATCGAAATAGGGAGGGGGCTCTTCTTTTAAGAAAAAGGCCGGCTGAGCTGTCTTTGGGAGGGCAATGGGAATTTCCCTCGATTGATTTGGTGGCTTGTGATGACTGGATTCAAGATCATTTGGCGGTATGTTTTGAGCTTCGAAAGGGCTTTCGCCACACAATTATGAATTCTGTCTATTCTGTATGGCTTATTGAAGCAGGAGTCTTAGGGAAGGCTGAAAGGGGGCACCTATTTTATTCAAAAGACTCCCCCATGGCTACCTTAGAGCCAATTACGCTCACCACCATGACCCAAAAGGCATTCTTTGTTCTTGAAAAGAGTCTTTAATCAAGGCATAAATAGATCCTTCTATGGCACGTGTTTGTAAAATTACCGGTAAAAAACCTCTTGTTGGTCACAACGTATCTCACTCAAACCGCAAAACAAAGATGCGCCAGCAACCAAACCTTCGTACGAAAAGAATTTTTGATGAAGCAAAAGGAGTTTGGGTGACTTTACGTGTTTCTGCTTCTGGCTTACGTAACATTACAAAGCTTGGTCTTCGCAAAGCTTTGGCTCAAGCAGCTAAGTAATTTCAAAATACGCTATCGTAGTCCGTATACCAGTTAAGAACTTCACACGCCATTTTCTTACATGCGTTATAGGCTCTCTTGTACCATGATTCTTGCGTCCATTTTTCAAGAAGAGTTTTTTTGATTTCCACAATATCTTCGCTACTGGACATTTTAATTTTACCGTCTTTAAAAAGTGAAGGAGATTTTTTCTCAAGATATTTTAATGTTTCTTGAGTTTTTGGGGAGCCTGGACTTTCTTTTAAAACATTAAAGTCATCATCTATTAATCTTAAAGTCAGAGCGTAGCGTTGCATGTCTTTTAAATTTTTGTCAGCATTTTTAGAGGCATCAAATTCTTGCTTAGCTTTGACAAGCTCTTTTTCGGCTTGTTCTTTCAAGGTGGGTATATTTGTGTCTTTTAAGTCAATTTTAGAGTCAGCTTTAAGAGCGTCTTCGTAGGCCTTACTTGCTAAACGATAATTTTTTTGTGCAGTATCAAAGGCCTTCTCTTTATTGGGAAGATCTTCGCTTTTGATTTTGAGCTCTACAATCTCTCCAGGCGATAGGTCTTTTTTAACGACAAGTTTTTTTGAGAGCTCTTCACTAATTTCTGATTTTTGATTTATTGCTTGAGAGAGGTTTCGAGCTTCTTCTAGGCGGTGTGTCTTTTTAAGGGATTCCAGTTTTGTTTTTTGAAAATCAAGTTCTTTATTGGCCGCATCCCTTTGGGAGGGATCGTTTACAGCTGCCTGAGCATTCTTTATTGCTTGTTTCAACAAAGCGTCTGTTTCTTTAATTTCTTTTGAAAGATTTTGTGTTTTTATTTTGCAAGCTGAGATGCTTTTAGGTGTTTGAGTTTTTACCTCTTGAGCAGCTTCTGATAAAGCCTTCGATATTGATGTGCCTTTAGTATGAAGGGTGTCAAAAATTTCCTGAGCGGCTTTTTGCTTGTTAGATAAACTTATAGATTTATCAATATATTCATCAGATAATTCAGATTCAGAAAGTTTTGAGAAAACTTTATAGAAGTAACTTGCGAGTTTTTCATTTTTAAGAATCCCATTAATTTCTTGTAGGCTAAGGTTTTTTTCTTTAACTCTTTTTGCCATTGCCTCTGATTGTTGGGCAAGAAATTTTATAGCAGATGTTTTAACAGATTCTTTGATGCTTAGGCTGAGTGTTTCATCGTTCAAATTTTGTTGCGACGGTGAGCATGCGATAAGTTCTTGTAATTTCTTTAGAGCTTCATCCTGTAATGGGTGAACTTTTATGGGTTCTCTCACTTCGGATCCTGCTGCCTCAACACTGGAAATTTTATTTGGATCGTGAAGTTTAGGTTGCGCCTCTGCTTTTGTAAAAAAAACGAAACTCAAAACAGTGAGAGTCGTTTTAAAAGCCATGAAAATTAGGTCTTTTTTCATAAACTATTTTCGGTTTTAATTTTTTTTCCAATAAGAAAAAATCAAAATTAACAATATTTTCATAATTGCGCTGGGATATTGACGGATTCAAACGATTTGCTTCTTTGCCGATAAGAATTTGTGACTTTAAAAAAGGATGACGTTCTTTGGGAACAGGTTTTTGAGGTTTTAGGAAGCGACGATCGGCTCAAAAGATTTTTAAGACTCCCTCGTCATGAAATCGTAGGACTTATGAAAGCGCACGGTGAGGACCTTCCGACGAAGCTTTTTGTTATTTTTCGCTTGATTGAAAAAGGGTATCGAATGGAAGCAAATCGATTGATGCTTCATTGGGGCGATTACAAAGCTTTTGCTATGATTTTGTACATGGTTCGCTCCATCAGAGTTTGGAAATTAGAAGCCCTTTTGTTTGAAGGAAAGAAATATCTAGAGGTTTAGGCATCATGGAAAAAACGGGCAGTATATTTGAAGATTCGCTAGCGGAGTTTTTGAGACCCGTAAAAACTCTCTTAGATGATCCCAGCATTACTGAAGTGATGATCAACGGAGCGAGCGAAATATTCTATGAAGTAAAAGGTAAAATTAAAAAAAGTGATTGTTCTTTTGAAAATGAGGCGGCTCTTCTTGCTGCAGCCCGAAACATTTCTCAATTTGTTGGAAAAAGAGTTTCTGAGCTCGAGCCAATTGTCGATGCGCGCTTACCTGATGGAAGTCGTATCTGTATTGTTATTCCTCCTTGCGCTAAAAATGGAACAACCATTGCTATTCGTAAATTTGCCAAAGAAAAACTTGGGCTCAAAGATTTGATTGATTTTGGAGCGATGAGTTCTGATATGGCGCGCTTTCTTGATGTGGCAACAGTTTTAAAAAGAAACATGCTTGTCAGTGGCGGGACGGGTTCAGGTAAAACAACTTTGCTCAATGTCTTGGGTTCGCGTATTCCAGGAAACGAACGAACTTTGATCATTGAGGATACGGCTGAATTACAAATTAAAAGTCAGCACGTTGTGCGTTTTGAAACAAAACACAAAGATTTTGAAGGTAAAGGAGAGGTGACGATTCGCGATTTAATGAGAGCGGCTTTGAGGCTTCGACCTGATCGAATCATTGTGGGTGAGGTGCGTGGCTCAGAGGCTTTAGATTTGATTCAAGCCATGAACACAGGTCACGATGGATCTATGGGAACTGTTCATGCGAATAATTGCTTTCAAGCTATGAACCGTCTGGAAACACTATGTATGTTGGGAGATTTAGGAGTTCCTGCGCAAGTTATCCGAAACCAGGTTGCTGAGGCTGTTCAAATGGTTGTGCAAGCCAATCGATTGCGCGATGGAAGCCGCAAGATTACATCAATTACCGAGATCTTGGGGCATGATGGTGAAAAGTACATCACTCGCGAAATTTTTCGTTTTAAGCAAACGGGTTTTAGCGCTGAGGGTAAAATTATTGGACATCATGAACCCACGGGTGAAGAACCTGGATTTAAGGAAATGATTCAAAGTTCTGGAATGAATTTTTCCTTTGGAATTTTTCACAAAAAAGCAGCCTAAAAAAGTCACGAAATCTAGCTTTTTTTCAATCATTATTTCAACCTTTATAAGGGTTTTTTGCTTGCCCCATGAAAGAGGTGTTGTTACGAGGGAGTTAAATGTCGAAAATAAATCATGTATATGCTCGTGAAATTTTAGATTCTAGAGGCTTCCCTACACTTGAAGCTGAGGTTCATTTGGACACGGGTGTCTATGGTAGAGCTGCTGTTCCCTCAGGAGCTTCTACGGGATCGCATGAGGCTTTAGAGCTTCGTGATGGTGACAAGGCTCGTTATCATGGCAAAGGTGTTTTGAAGGCTCGTGATCATGCAAATACAACGCTTGGGCCCGCACTCGTTGGTCGAGATCCTAATGATCTCAAATCTAATGATTCTCTTTTGTGTGAGCTTGATGGCACTCCTAACAAAACTCATCTAGGAGCGAATGCAATTTTGGCTCTTTCTCTTGCAACGGCTCATGCAGCAGCAAACGATTCTAAAATCACTCTTGCAGAATGGATCTTGGCTAAATCTAAAGATCTAGGATTTAATTTTCGTCCTCGTATGCCTGTGCCGTTGATGAACGTCATCAATGGGGGAGCGCATGCAGATAACGGAATTCCTGTTCAGGAATTTATGATTGTTCCTCATGGTTTTAGTTCTTTTGCAGAAGCTTTAAGAGCAGGATCTGAAATTTTTTCTTCTCTTAAAAAGCACCTTTCATCAAAGGGTCTTTCAACAGCCGTGGGAGACGAAGGGGGCTTTGCTCCGAAGATGGGAACGACTCAAGAAGTATTAGAAACTCTGCTTAAAGCCATTGAAACTGCCGGATACAAAGCAGGTTCTCAGGTTTCACTTGCACTTGATGTGGCCTCTACTGAATTTTATAAAAACGGCACTTACGCTTTCCGAGATGTAGGCGCGACAGCGAGTTCTTCTGAAATGATTGATTATTACAACGATCTTTCAAAGAAATTTCCTGTAGTGAGTATTGAAGACGGTTTGGCAGAAGATGATTGGGAAGGCTGGCGAGAAATGAATTCAAAGATTGGCTCACGAGTGCAAACCGTGGGTGATGATCTCTATGTGACTCAAGAAAAGCGCTTGGCCAAAGGGATTGAGATGAGGGCCTCAAATGCGATCTTGATCAAGCTCAATCAAGTGGGATCGCTTTTAGAAACTCTAGAAACCATACAATTAGGCTATAAGAATGGAATTAAATCTGTTATTTCTCATCGTTCGGGAGAAACAGAAGATGTGACTCTTGCGCATTTAGCGGTTGGAAGTGGAGCAGGCCAGGTCAAGACCGGGTCGCTTTGTCGTTCAGATCGCGTAGCGAAATATAATGAGCTTCTCAGGCTTGAAAGTTCATTTATTAAGAAAGCTAATTATGCCTTCGAAGGATGGAAGGCTTAAATAGGGAAACAGGGATAAGGAAGGAATTATAAAATGAAAAATTTTTTATTAGTTGCTCTTTTAGGAGCTTTTGGAGTTACACAGCAATTAAATGCAGAAGAAGCTTCAAGTAACAACACATTAGACTATACTTTTGACAACGCTTACAAGCTTGATGGCAAAGATGTTTATGGTGAGCATGATCTCAACTACACTCATAAATTTAGCGATGCTCTAAAGGTTGCTTTTCAGGGGCATTTTGTGGAGCACTATCGTGTAGTTGGAGAAGATGGAAAAGTTGAAAATGCAACTTATGAAGATAAGTTTTGGCGTGTAAAATTTATTGGATCTCCATTCGTTAATGTTGCTGGATTTAAAACAGGCTGGGAAGTGAGATATCTTCTTCCTGTAGATTCTGCTTCTCAAAAAGCCGGAACTTACGGATCACTCTCGCCCCGTTTTAATATGTCACGAGAGTACAGTAGCCATTACAGCTTGACGGTTATTCCAAAGATATCTCTTCCATTGAATAGAAAAAGTTATCAAGTGAATTCAACTGATAAAGCTGCAAACAACGTTCTTGCTTTTGCTCTTGAAGTTGCTTCCGAATGGAAAATTTTGCCTGAGTTAAGCTTGGTAAACGATGCAGAGGTGTCGTCTGTCCTAAAAGGAAAAGCGCCTTATGCTACAAAAAATCCAACAAACGAAATTTCTTATGCCTATAACTTTAGCAATGAATTGTCTCTTAATTATACTTTGAAAAATTTTTATGACTTAGGAGTTGCTGGTTTTTGGCAAGTTGATTACGACTTCGGAAACGCTGCTCTTAGTAGCCCTGAGGCGAGCATTGAAAAAGGTGTACACCACGTTTTGGGTCTTCGTTTAGCTAAAACATTTAATCTTTAAGCCTTAAAGTATTAATAAGAATATTTGAGAGGGGTCTGGGTGACTTGATCATCCAGACCCCTTTTTTTTGACAGGTCTCTAGTGAGAGGCTCTAAATACCGATAAAAGATTATCAATGACATCTGTTGGTTTTAATCCACCTAAAATCACTCCCGGAGTTCGATTTCTAATTCTTTCCATGCTCATTGTTTTGGTTGTGCAAACTTCATTTGAGCGTTTTGCGGATTTTCCGGTCGCAGCTTTATTTGGTTTTGCTCCTGAGAGCTTTATTTCTGGAAGTATTTGGCAGTTGTTTACTTACCAGTTTTTGCATGGAAGCCTAATGCATGCCCTATTTAATGGAATCTTTATTTATATGCTTGGCTCTGAATTTGAGCGACGTTGGGGCATAAAAAAGTTTTTACAATATTATTTTATCTGCGGTTTTGGGGGAGCGATTTTGCAATTTATTGTTTGGTTTGCTTCTCTTTATCTTTTTCCGGGTATTGCTGACTATTTAGGAAAAATTCCTATCGTAGGGGCAAGTGGAGCAGTGTACGGGTTATTGGTTGCGTTTGGAATGCTCTTTGGAGAAAATTACGTATTAGTTTTTTTTGTTCTTCCTATGAAGGCTAAACACTTTGTTTGGATTATAGCTTTTATCGCGCTTTTCTCTGCGGTTTTTTATACTCATCCCAAAGAGGGAGGCGGTGTAGCTCATTTGGTGCATCTAGGTGGATTAATCACAGGAGCAATTTATCTTTGGTGGAAGGGACCAAACCTCACAGGTAGCGGAAGAGGCGGAAAAAAACGTATGAGCCAAGAAGAGGTTCGTCGTCGATTAAGTCTTGTTGTGAATAATGAAAAAGACGATAAGGTAGGCGACAAGGGAATGCCTATCACTTGGAATTAAAATTAAATTTCGATATTTTCTGCTCTATGAATTTTGATTAGGGAATTAAAAACTTTTTTTTCTTTTTTTCCAAGTTCAACAAACTCCAAGCCGGCTTGTAGTTTGTTACGCCACACTTTTTTAACCTTCACTTCGAGAGCGGGAATTTCTGGCAAAATAAAAAGTGAAAGTTTAAAGTTTTTTGGTACTTCTTTATCGCTTTGGATGTTCATTCGAAGACCAGAAATAGAGAGATCCACAATCATACAATCCATTTTTTTATTAGAAATGAAATATTCTGCGGGTACGTGAATAAGGGCACGAGGATTTTTTCGATCTTTGAGGCTCATGCTTGAGTGCCTGTTTTTTTGTTTGAGTTAAGCATCATTCCACTTTGAATAAGGAGTCTTTCAAGGTGAGGGGAACTTGAGTTTTCCCATCGCTCAAAAAGTTTAAGTAGGCCATCGTTGTGGTTGAGAAGTGTTTTGTCGTGAAGCTCAGCAAAAATATCCGTTACTTTTTTAAAGCTATCTGAAAGAGAAAAAAAAATGTTAAGTGCTTTTTCGGCACTTATATTTTCTTGAATTTCACCGGCTCGGTAGTAAGCTTTTCCTCCAAGTGCTTGGTAGTAGTCCATATCAAGAAGGCTTTTCTTAATGCGTTCGTTAAAAAACCCAGAAGTAAAAAGTGAGTAGTCACCTAAAATTTGAAGAGCATAATACTGCTGTTTAAGGGGAAGGGCTTGTATCGCAAGCCAAAATTGAGTTGGTGTATGTTCTTTTGTTTCGCATAACAAATCTTCACCGGGCATTTTAAGACACAACTGAGGAGTGTTTAAAAACTTTACAAGCAAAGTACTTAAATAGTTTTTTATTTCAGGTGCCAAAGAAAGCCCTTGGTTAAGGGATATGTTTTCTATTTCTTGTCGAAAATAGTCCCCCGCAGTAGGAACGATTGTTAAGCGACTCAATCACTATTCTCCTTCTTTCATCTATTCGGAATAATTAAGGCGTGTTTTGTTAAGAAATGGTTAAGAAACTCAATTATTTGACCACACTTGCAATTAATTATGCTACGCGTAAATAGTTGATATAATAAAAATATGGGTACGTTGTCTGTGTGTTCAAATTTAAAAATTCTTTTCCACAATAAATGGAGACTATTTTTCTTTTTATTTTTTATTTTTTCTTCAAAAAACTTGAGAGCAGAATATGAAGCTACAGGTGCAGGTGAAGTTGTGGACTCCGATTTCTTTGGGGGGCTCACAAAAGAGGAAAAAGAAATTTTAGATAAAATGCAAGGTAGTTATCAAAAGGCCGTTAAAGATAACTTACAAAAATTTATTGATGGGGCTAAACAAACATCTGACGGAGGTAGTGGACGTTACTCCTCTTTTGGAGAGAACCATGTCGGAGTCAATGCTATTTCAGAACACTCAATCAACGGTGCTGAGAGAGTAAATATAAAAGGTGCTCTTGGCAGCGAAAACTTAAGTCCCTCTGACATTATCAAAAAAAATAAAGAAATCATGGATAGTTACTGTGTAAAAACAAATGCTAATCCGAACAACCCAGAGGAATGTAGAAATAAATTTACAGGACAAATCCAAAAGAAAAATTTTAGCATTTCTGCAGCGATTTATGATGCAGGCCCCGCTCACGGTAAAGATCCAAATGATAGTCACAGAGTTTATGGAATTAAAGAATCCGCTAGAGATGAAAATAAAAAATTTGGTGAACAGTATGGAAATAGAATTATTCAAGAGGCAAAAAAACCTGGTGAAAATATAAATTTAGAACAGTTAGAAGTTGCAAGATTACAACTGGAACAGCAAAAACTTGTTCACACATATTCCATGGCTTTTGCTTTGAAGGCTGCTCGTTTGTCAGGTGATCCCTCTGCAGCTGATGAATTTAAGCAAATTGCTTTAAATGCTTTTTCAAGAAACAAAGGGAACATAAAAAAAGCAGAGGTGGAGATTAAGCAAGAGCTTGCAAAAAGAATTGCGGAACACAGAGTGTTGGGGTCTACAAAGTTATGTGACAATAAAAAATTTCAAAGAGATCCGGTTTGCTCTGCTTCTTCTACACCTGGAACAAGTTCTGGGTTAAATGTTTCTGATATGGCTAAAGATGTTTTAGCTAAAATGGGTGTTTCCTCAGATCCTGAAGCTATAGCTCGTATGCAGGAAAAGCTAAAGGAAACTCTTTATACAAAAAAAGACAACAGTGGAAAGTCAGATCCAAATGAAAAGCACGACCTTAATGATGTGTTTACAAGTCTTAGCTTAAGTGACTTATCGGGAATAGTTGAGGATAAGGATCTTAAGGATTTATATGCTAACGCTGATCCTACTCCAGACCAAAAAAAAGAAATGGGTGAATATTTGGCAAAACTGCCCAATTGTTTAGAATTTAATAAATTTTGCTACGCAGGATGGTCTGAGTCAGGAAATGAAAATGGCCTAGCTAAAGATTCAAAAGGAAAAGCTATTTTATTTCAAGAAATTAAAGGGGATCCAGGAGCTTACTTTCAAGATACTCGTGAACTTATCTATTCAAATTTTGCTTATGCTGCCAACAGGCCGCTGAGTGAGATGGAAAAAAATGTCACAAATGCGGATTTTAACACTCAAACCGACGCCAAGCTTAGAACGGGATATAAGAATGGGGAAAGGCCTTATGAGGAGTTTCAAAAAAATTATAAAGAGGCTATGAGGGCTGCAAACGACATACATCAAAATTACGATAATGAAGTTATTCAAGCCTACAAAAATGCTGGAGCGACACAAGCGGATATTGATTCTTTAAAAGCTAACTACAGTACTGAAAAATTTGATCCAACAAAAAAATCTTTTTATCAACTTTTTGGTGGTATGCAAAAAGGACGTGATGCTGTTTTATCTTCTTGGCGAACAAATCCAAACTCGTTTGTTGATCCAAATGAAAAAAAAGGAACCGCTATGATCAAAGCTCGAGCCCCCGCCTCCGCGGGTCAAGTTTCTCCTTCTACAAGTGGAGGAAGAGTCAGTGTGCCTAAAAAACCCCGTGTGAATTAATTATAAAAACAGTTTTGTTTTTCGAAGTGGGATCAAACAACAAAGTCCAGGAATAGCAGCCATTCCACACATAATAAAAAATGGAAAATATCCTGAAAGTTTTGTTCCATCACCAAGCATTTCAACAATTTTTCCTGAGTATCCAGAGAAAAAATTTCTTCCAACTGTCGCAAGGCTTGAAAGAAGAGCGAATTGAGTTGCGGTAAAACGCTGGTTAGTGAGAAGAGCAAGAAATGCCATTAATGCCGCCGTACCCATTCCAGCGGTAAAATCTTCAACGCTCATGACCACGGCAAGGGGTAGGAGTTTTGCCCCAAAAAAAATAAGAATTGAAAAACAAAGTGTGGATAAAGCCTGTAAAATTCCGCAAATCCAAAGTGAGCGATAAAGACCAAGCATGTAGATCATCGATCCCCCTACAGCAAGACCTGCAATTGAAGAGTAAAGACCTACGGCTTTACGGGTAATAGCGAGGGAATCTAATTGAAATCCAAGATCAACATAAAAGGGACTTAGCATTTTTCCAGCCATGGCATCTCCAAATTTATAAAACACAATAAAGGCAAGAATGAGCAAAGCATGGGGACGAGTGAAAAAATCCTTCAGAGGTTCCACGATACTTTCTTTAAGGTTTTTGGGAGCACCTTGTTTAGCACTAGGCTCTTGAGCCCAAAAAGTGGTGAGAATTCCAATGATCATCAAAGCAGACATCAGCTGAAAGGATTGTCCAAAAGTAAAATTGAGCGTCTGAGGGCTTACAATCCAAACGCCAAAACCTGAAGCCACTAGTACTCCTAAGCGGTAGCCATAATTTGCAAGTGCTGATCCAATACCCTGCTCACTGTCTGTTAGAATTTCTCTACGGTAAGCATCAATCGAGATATCCTGAGAAGCGCTAAAGAAACCTGCTAAAATTCCACAGATCGCAATAGACGTCAGGCCATCTGCCGGATTTTGTAATCCCAAAAAAAAGAGAGCAAAACAGAGTCCCACTTGCGAGACGAGCATCCAAGATCTTCTGCGTCCTAGTTTTGTAAGTGCATAGCGATCCATAAAAAATGACCACAAGAATTTTAGTGAATAGGGGATAGTAACCCAGCCCATGAATCCAATTGTTTTTAGCGAGATGTTTTCTGTTCGGAGCCAGAGTGAAAGATTATCTGCAATAAGCATATAGGGGAGGCCAGATGCAAATCCCATCAAAAATACAATGAGCATTCGTTTATGTGTCAGCGCTGAAAAAAGTTCTTTAAAGCTGTGCTTAGCCTTTGGGCTCGATTTTGAAGACATAAAAACAGTCTAGCAGTGCGAATTTTTTTGCAAAGTCTTCCTTCGTAGAGTTTTAAATATAAAGTGAAAGATTTAGAAAAACAAAAGAGCTATATTGGAACAAATTATCTCTATAGAGGCCTAAGAAGTCCTGAGGAAAAAATTCTTTTTAGAAAGAATTTTACTTTTCAAAAGCCTTACAATTTAAGACAAATTTTGAAGCATTATTCCGTTCATTGGAAGCAAAGCAAAGATTTTCACTTGATGAATGAAGCTCTGTGGGCTGCCTCAAAAGTTCTGTCTTCATCTGCAAATAGCCAAGAGGAGCATCTGTTTATGCTCAAAGTTTTTTCATCTTGGCTTTTGCAAGTCGATAACTGGGCGCATTCTGATAATTTATCATCCTTGTTAGCCACGCTATTGGATTGTGCGCTTGAAGCAAATAACAAGGTTTTGATAGACCGGCACATCCAATTGCGACTTGAATGGAAGAGAAGTCGAAATCCCTGGCTTAGAAGGCAGTCTATTGTAAGTCTTTTGAATTATTCTCGTCTTAGAAAAAATACTCTTTCTTTTGATCAGCTTATTAATTTTGTTGATCCTCTTTGTATGGATCAAGCTTTTTATGTGCAAAGAGCTGTGGGTTGGACTCTCAGGGAAATTTACAATCTTCATCCAGGGAAGACGTATTTATACTTAACAAAAAATATTCACAAAATAAAAAGTTTGGCATTTACTGCTGCTACTGAAAAACTTTCAAAACAGCAAAAAAGAAAAATTATCATTTTAAGACGAAAATTCGGACAGTCTACTTAGGGGGTTCTTCACCTTTTGTTGCTTCTTCGCCTAAGTGAATTATTTTTTCTAAAATCTTTTTTTGAGGATGAAGAAGAACTTTAGCTTGAACCACATCCCTTAAGTTTTTTGAAAAACTAGGGTTTTTCGTTAAATGATAAAGACAGACGGCAAAATCTTCTGGTCGATCTAGCTTCTGCTTATTCTCTTTTTGATTAAAAAATAAAACTTTTTCTATGATTTTATCAGCTAAGACTTCAGTTTTTTTTCGATCTTTGGAGAGTTCTTCGCCAGCCTTACCTTCGAGAGCATCCACTTCTCTGACAAAGTCATCTACCTGGTCTGAAAGTATATTTGTTGCGGGTTTTCTTTCAGTAGAATGTCCCTTAGGTGTAAAAAGAGCTGTTAAACAAAAAGAAAGAACTACGAGATATATTTTTTTCATGATTGTTCTCCGTTTTTATCATCGTTTAGTTTATAAATGGCCTTAATTTTATTAGATGCTCGACCACCATAGCGATATGTTTGGCCATTGCTTCTTGAACTTTGACCAAAAACGGGAGCCATGTAATCACTATACTCCTCCCATTGTTTTTTATCTTCGTTATAAAATACTGTCCCAATATGCCCCGGGGTGCTGGGATTGTCATAAACCACAACGTAAACCCCTTCTTTATCTTTACTGAGTTCGCTTAGCATTAATTTGTTAGCAGCATCTGTACGTACAGTAGGACCGTTTCCTTTAAGGAAAGAAACTTGTTCAGAGAAATAAGGTGTTCCGTCTACTTTTTTAAGATTAGGTATAAAGTCTCTTGTGGCATCTTTAGCATAACCAGGCGGTCTTACCAGCCATTTGTCAGTAAGCCCAGCACTCGCAAGAGCTATGTGTGTGTATCGATAGCAAAGACTTCTTGATCGAGCATTTTCATAATTGTTGTGGGGATCAATCAAGTCTGAGTCGATCACATCGCCCTCTTTACCTGCAAAGATACTAGAAATTTTGTCTCTCATTCGACCAAAAACTCCTCTCGAGCTATTTGAGCTTAAACCATTCCTTGCCTTAACAGATTCTTCTTTGGAGAGCTTGACGGTTTCTCTTGCCGCACGAATAATTTTTGCTTTTAAGAGGGAGTCGCGAGGGGGCTTGTCAGAATATTTTCCACTGGGTTTAGCTTTTTCATTTTTAATTGAAAAAACATTTAGGCTCTCTTCTCTATTACACTTAATGTTTTTTGAATTTAAAAAACGTTCGAGTTCTGAAATTTTCTTAGAAAGATCTGAATTTGGATCTTGGGAAATTTGTTTAATTCGTTGATATGAAGAATTATTTTTATAAAAATTCTCACTAAAATCTTTAAGAATTGAAAAAACTTTTTCTTCGCATTCGTTGGCAGCCTTTCCTTTTAGCCCCTGGGTATTGCGACACCAGCCTACTATATTGTGATTAAGACGACTTAAGAGACCAAGTTTTTTGGAGTCTCCAAGTATTATATTTTTTTTGCTGGCTTCATTTAAATTTAAACTTGCCAGTCGAGAACCATTAAAAAGAAGAGCGTCTTTAAAGTTTGAGCATCCTAGTGATTGAACGCTTCGATGGATATACTGATCCGTAACATTTTCATGAAAAGCGAGTAAGTTATCCTTGCTTCTTTGATTATTGTTTCTTTTTGAGTAATCTTGAGCATCTGAAAGATTTTTTGTGTATTCATCAAAATTTGTTTCTGGAGTGGAGACAGAAAGAGTTTCTTGCGTGGGACCTTGTCCATGCGAGCTAGTCTTAGCTAATGATGTCCCTCCTCTTGGCACAGGCTCAGAAGCTATTGCCCTTGAAGTATCGTTGCTTGAGTATAGATTTTCTTTTTTTGATAAGGTTTTAATAACACCTGTTACATGCCCAGTATCTTGATTGATAGTGCATTTTTTAATGTTGCTACTTATTTGATTGTATCTTTGCAGATTATGCGAAGTTGTAAATCCTGAACATTGATCTGGATTAATTGTTAAAACAGAATTTTTAACTGCTTCAGGGTTATAGAAATTATCTAAAAGATAAAGTTTGTTTACGTTTCCTTTAAGAGCGTCCGAATTTTTTTCAAGACCTATATATCCCCCGCTATGTGAAGCAACATCAATTTTTTTTGCCGTATTCAAGTCTTGTAGGCATTGCAAATCTTTTTTTGAAATTTTTATATCTGATGAAGCTGTTGCAAACACGATTTGATTTAATTTTCCAAGATTATATTGGCTAGTAAAAAGGTCTTCAGTTCTAGGAGCGGGATCTTGTTTTAGTCCTCTTATATAAAGTAAGGGAGGGTTTGTTGATTTCGTGTTGTTTTGTGGGACGTTTAAGCAACCAGCGCTATTACAATTCAATCCTGGATTTAAGGAATGGGTAAGGGCGCATATCTCTCCGCTCGTTGTAATAGAGGGACTTTTATCTAAACAGAGAGATATTTTCGTAAAAAGAAAAAGAGGGAGAATCAAATACCGTAATGGTTTAAATTTCATTTATAAAATTAGTGTAACGTAATTTTATTAATTTTGTTTCTTCTCTTGAGCGGGCAATTTTTTAGGATTTTCGAGGCTTGAGTCTGGGTTTCTTTCTGTTGTTTTTTCTTTTTTACAATCAAGACCATCTTTTTTGCAAATTTCACTTTTACTTTGCTTGTTTTTTAAATCATATACTCGAGCATCATCAAGAATTTGTTTTCTTTCTCCAGGTGTGAGGCGGGCTACTTTTACCTTTGTTGCAAAAGCTCCAAGCGCCAAAAAAATGCTCGCAAAGATTATTTTAGGGGAAAGTTGAATCCGTATCATATCTATAGACCTCCTCTGTCTTGTTTAAAGACTAGCATTGCTTAAAAAATTGAGGATGAGCCCTGAGCTGTTTTTCAATTAAAAGCCAATCTTGATTCGCACAAATTGAGTTTTTTGCGTCGCTTCTCTCAATTTTTTGAAGCCACTCTTCACATAAAAGATAGTGGTTTTGGTCGTTTTTTTGCGTGTGGGCCACGGTTGTTTCAGCCTTGGGTGGAGAGGCTTTTCCATAGGAGACATGAAATCCCGCAAGCAATAATCGAGCGCGAATCACGGTAGAGGCTGTGTAATTGTAAAGAGAACAGTTTTTAGAGCGAATGTAAGAAAATAATTTTGCAAATGTTTCTAGAGACCACATTTCAGAATCGGTTTTGGATGAAAAAGGATCAAAGAAAATTAAATCAGGTAGAGGAGCTTTTTTAAAAGTCTTTAAGAAATCTCCCTCAATAAGCTGCCAATTTATTTTTTCCTCAGAATAAAATGAATTTTCTAAAAGTTCATGAGGAGCTTTATGTCTCAAGTGTAAGAATTCTGCTGGATGAAAAAGAGCTAGGCGCAAAGCATCCATATCTTTTTCAAAGCTTATGATTTTTAAATTTCCCCTTGATGTTTTTTCTTTAAGAGAATGAATAACGGCCATGGCATTAAAAGCCGCACCAAGTCCTACGTCCCACACAACTAATTCTTCATCTTCTTTAAGATTTTCGAAACGAGAAACAAGTTGAGATTGTTCGACATAGAGAGATTGTGCCTCGATCATGGGGTCGCGCCCAGGATGCATGACTTCTCCACTTTCACTGTGGCAAATGGAGACACTGCCATCTTTGGCTTTACTCAGAGCAAATGCGCCTATTTGAAGAGGCCTTCTGGAGGGACGACGTCCAACTTTTGGAGGAACGGTATTAAGCGGCACGTCTCTTTGTTGAAGCCGCTCTCTCCATTCATTATAAAAACTCTTAAAGTTGCCTGCATAAATAGACTCACGAATTTTTTTCATGAGTGAATGATAAAAATAAATATTGTGAGCTCCTAGAAGTTGGGTTGAAAGAGGTTCGCAAGTTTTTACCAGATGATGAAGGTAAGCGCGTGAATAAGTTTTGCAAGTTGGGCATTCACATTGAGAATCGAGAGAGACATCTGCGAATTTATAAATTCCTCGAGCGAGTTGAATTTTTCCTTCGCTTGTAAACACAACACCTTGTTCGGCAAGTTGAGTGGGAATGATGCAATCAAACATGTCTACACCGCGGTGAACAGCCTCTAATAAATCGATAGGTGTTCCTACACCCATCAAATATCGAGGACGATCGGTGGGTAGAAAGCTTGTGACGACTTCAGTGAAACGCTCACGTTCTTCTTTTGTTTCGCCCACAGCTAGGCCACCAATGGCAAGTCCATCAAAAGGAAGGGAGCTGATGAATTTTGCGCTTTCTTGGCGAAGCTTTTCAAAACATGCACCTTGAACAATTCCAAAAAGAGCTTGCGGAGAATCTCCTCGAGCTTCAAGAGATCGCACAGCCCATCTATGAGTTTGCTCCATGGCGATTTTACTTGCTTGAAATTCAGAGGTGGATGGTATGCAGACATCCATCGCCATCATAATGTCTGATCCAATGGATCGTTGCATAGAAATAGATGTTTCAGGAGAGAGTAGAAGTTTAGTTCCATCAACATAGCTTGAAAAAACCACGCCCTCTTCATTTATTTTTCGATCTTGGGAAAGAGAGAATACTTGATAGCCCCCTGAATCTGTCAGGACAGATCGAGGCCATTTCATAAAGGTATGAATACTACCAAGTCGATCAAAGACTTCTTTGCCGGGCCTTAGAAATAAGTGGTATGTGTTTGCTAAAAGAATTTGTGAGCCAGAATCTAAAAGGGATTCTGCATGAACGTTACGGACACTCGCTTGAGTCCCAACAGGCATAAAAAGAGGTGTTTGAATTTCTCCATGCAGAGTTTGAAAAGACCCTGCACGCGCGCGAGTTTCACTTGCTTGAGCAAGTATTTTAAAATCAAGGCTCGGACGTTTTACAGGATAAAGCACTCGAATGGAGTATCAATGAATGGGCCGTGAGTCAGTGAAAAAATCATTCTCGAAAGTTGTTGAACTGAAGGGGGATTGCAAATTTGGATTCTTGAGTTTTTAAGAGGGCAATCGTTTCTTGGAGTTCATCCCGGCTTTTGCTGCTTACTCGTACTTTTTCATCCTGAATTTGAGCCTGAACTTTTTTGGCGTTTTGTTTCAAATAGGCAACAATCTCTTTGCCTTTTTCTTTTGAAACACCTGCTGCAACTTTTGCCACAACTCTTCCACTCGAGCGGCTTGCTTCTTCTTCCTCAGCATATTCAATAGCAAGCAAAGGCACTCCACGTTTGACAAGACGTTGATGGAAAACATCTTTTACCGACTCCAACTTGTAGGCTTCGCTACAAGAAATTTTTACAATTTTTTCTTTTTGGTCCATGGTGATTTCAACTTTGATTCCTTTGAAATCAAAGCGATTAATAATTTCTTTGAGGGTTTGATTGATGGCATCGTCCATGGCTTGCCAGTTGATTTCTGAAACTATATCGAAAGATGGCATGATTGTTCTAGAAAGCACCCCATTTTTGTTTGCCGGAAAGATAGTAGCTTGGGCATATAAAGCGCAGAGCGTTTTTAAATTTATATAATTTATCGAGTTCCCCTTTGGTCTCTGCGTGTTCTTTGGCAATGACAGAGCTTGTAACAAATAGATCGGCAATATATTTTTGAGTTGCTTTCTGTTTATCTTCTTCAGTCTGGTATTCGGAGTGAATAGATATTAGTTCACCTGCATCTAGCCAAAAGCCGCCGCAGTTAGGGCATTCGTCAATTTCGGCTTTACGCTTTAGAGAACTAAATCTTCGTATCAAGGGTTGTTTAGGGCATTTAGGACAGTGTAGTTTTTCTGAAAGATCGATTTTTTTGGTTGAGCATTCAGAGAGTTTTTTAATAAATTCAGAATCAGCTTCGTGAGATTCATCAATTTTTTTTAGTTCTATCCAATCAAACCAGATGCCTCCGCAGCCTTTAAAGCAGACATCGATTTTTACGGAACGATTTTCAAGTACAATCATTTGAGTTTTACATCGAAGACAATTCATGAATTCTCCAAATAAAATGGATCAGTCATAATAATCGCAAGACAGTGGAGGGTATGCAAGGTTCAAATCGAAAATCTATTTATAGAATTTGAGGGGAATGTCTAAAAAATGGCTCGCTGGGAGGGACTCGAACCCCCGACCAGGTGATTAACAGTCACCTGCTCTACCGACTGAGCTACCAGCGAATCGTTTTTTTACGTTATTAAAAATTTAGCGCCCATACAAGTGCATCGCGCATAAATTGAGCATCTTTCCACAAAATTCTAAGCGAATCGGGGGCAATTTCTTTCATTTTTTTGTCTAAGGCAAGTTCATGAAGGCTGGGTTGGGCACTTAGTTGGGTTTTGAGGCACCAAACTAGCTTTTTTGAACTAAGTGAAGCAGTGGGGACCCAGTTAAAAAGATTTTTTGTTTCAGGATGAGACCAATCAACTTCGATAAATAAACTATCTCCGAGATCAGTGAGATTGGGCTTGGCTTTCAATTCGCTCAAGCTAAGGCTTGTTGAGAGAAAGCGTTGTTCACTTTTATTTCTCATTCCCAGCGACCCGCTTGCCCAACGATTCACCGTTGCAGTTTTGTCTTTTTTATACGGTAAAGTGTAAAAACTTTTTTGATCGGGAGACATATCCCAGAGCAAGCTAATCCATTCATTAAAAAAAGCATCTTGGCTCTGGCTATTAAGCGAAATCACAAGTGAGCGATGATAAAGAGTATTTAACTCTTGAAAAAAGTGAATCATGAGAGCTCAAACCTATGGTTGAGAGCATGTTCAAGAGTGGAGGGATCCAGATACTCAACAGAAGATCCCGCTGGTAGCCCAAGTGCCGTTCGAGAAATCTTCACGTTCATTTGAAGCTCGCTGATTTGTTGGCGAATGTAGAGTGCCGTGGCGTCCCCCTCTAAAGTTGCATCAAAAGCCAGAATACATTCTTGGTACCCCTCAGTAGATAGGCGCTTGATGAGTTCATCAAGGCGAATCTGCTTAGGTCCACGACCTGAGAGTGGTGAAAGAAGCCCTTGCAGAACATGATATTTCCAAGGGTGTTTTTTGAATTTCTCAAGAGCAAGGACGTCGGGTGCATCGCGAACGACGCAGATTTTATTGGAAACTCGACCAGTGTCTTCACATAGAGGACAGCGAGCTTCTTCGGTCCAAAAAAAACAAGTAGGGCACGTTCCAATTGCAGCGTTCACATCTTCAAGACTTCGAATGAGGTCTTGCACTTGGTTATTCTTAGAACGAAGAAGATGTAGGGTGTAGCGCAAGGCTGTGCGTTCTCCAACTCCTGGAAATTTAGATAATTCTGAGACGAGTGATCGCAGTGCCTTTGGAAGCATGGTTGTTTCTTAGAACATTCCCGCCATTCCCGGAGGAACGATCTTGCCCATTTCATCGGACATTTTCTTCTGAGCAGTTCCAAGAGCTTGGTTAATGGCAACTTTCACCATGTCAGCTAGCATATCGGCATCGCCTGCACTTACGAGTTCTTTTGAAATGCTGAGCTTGAGAACTTCGTTTTTGCCATTGACGGTAACTTTGATTCTGCCGCCCGCGCTTTCAAGAGAGTATTCTTCCTTGGAAAGCTTATCTTGCAGAACCTTGAGTTCTTGTTGCATTTTTTGAGCCTGCGCTAAAAGCTGGCCCATTCCGCCTTGATTTGGAAATTTCATAGTTCAGAGTTTAGGCCCAGTGAGGAATTAAATCTAGAGCAATTAAAGCTAGCTATCTTCTTCAACGATTTTTGTTTCAGAAATCTTTCCCTTAAAAGCTTTAAGGGCTGATTGAACAGCGGCGTCTTCTTTGGCTTCTTTGAGCTTTATCTTGGCAGTTTCCTGGGGAGAAAGCCGAGGTTCTTTGGAGCCTCCTTCAAGGCGAACTTCAAAGCTTAGCTGAGTTCCAAAGCATTGTTTTAAAACCGCTTGACCGTCGTTTGAAGCTAGACGCTTGCCCGCAAAATCATTTTCTGCGATTACCTCTACGCGAGTGCCTTTTTGTTCAAAGCTTCGGATGCTTTTCATCACGGGGAGCCATGCAGGGCGATCGCGACGTAAGAAATCGTGAAAGGTATCAATCAAAGAGCCAGTTCGAGCAGAAGGTGTTTGATTGACGGGAGCTCGAGGAGCTTGATGAATAGGCACTGAATTAACAGGCGCTTGAGGTGCAGGAGCTCTGGCTGCTTGAGCAGGCGGCATTTGAGTTTGGGAGCTTCTATTTTGTAGGTCTTGCAAGCTTTCAGCCTGCAATCCCGCTCTGTGAACAGAGAGCTTCACGATCAGAGCTTCTACGGCAATTTGGGCATCTATGCTTGAATTAAGATGTGATTGCAGGGAAAGACATTGATCTAGACCCAGAAGAATTTCATCAAGAGAAAGTCCCGCCACAGCTTCTTGCAGTAATTTTTTATAATCTGGATCTGTGGTGAGATATTGATTGGCAACTTTTGCAAAATTTAAATCTCTGTAAACGCTCACCAAGCGAGAAAGTAAAATTTTAGGATCGGCTCCTCCAGATAAAGCAGAGGAACATAAATTCAAAGCTTGCCCATGATTGTGTGCAACGAGAGAGCGAATGAGCTCAAAAAATCCTTTTCGAGGAATAAAGCCCAACATCTTTTCAAGATCATCGCGATTTAGCTCGCTACCCGACAAGGCAATAGATTGATCGAGCAGGGATTGAGCATCGCGCATGCAGCCTTCGGCTTCTTCAGTAATTAGGTGAAGGGCATCGTCTTGAGCTTTAACGTTTTCATTTTTACAAATTTCCTTGAGCCACGAAAAGATTTTTTCGTTGGGAATGCGTTTAAAATCAAAACGCTGGCAACGAGAAAGAATCGTTGCGGGAACTTTGTGAATTTCAGTTGTCGCAAAAATAAAAACAACATGCGGTGGGGGTTCTTCAAGAGTTTTAAGAAGAGCGTTAAAGGCTGCAGTCGAGAGCATGTGAACTTCATCGATAATAAAAATTCGATATTTTCCACTGCCAGCGGCGTAAGAAACGCTGTCGCGAAGCTCGCGAATGTTATCGACGCCTGTGTTGGAGGCCGCATCAATCTCAATAACGTCCATGGATTTGCCATCAATTACTTCGCGGCAATAGGGGCATTCATTGCAAGGTATTTTGCTTCTATCGGGGCTTTCGCAGCGAAGGGCTTTGGCCATGATTCGCGCAGCACTTGTTTTGCCCACACCTCGAGGGCCCGTGAAGAGATAAGCATGAGAGCTTCTGTTTTGGAGAACAGCATTTTTGAGGGTTTGGCCAAGAGCCTCTTGACCAATAAGATCTTCAAATTTTTGGGGGCGATATCGCCTTGAGATCACCAAGTAAGAAGATGTTTTTTCCATAGCTTAATCCCCTAGCTGGGGATTAGGCCCATGTTGCCCTTTGACTTTATAAATCGCAAGTCGAAATCTTTAAAAAGACGTGGATTGATAAAATTTAGTTTAATTATAAATATTTGGAATCTGACATGCCAAGTGTCGATATGTTTTTTATAAGAATTAGTTTAAGGTATTTTGAGAAACTTGGTCAAAAATACATATAATTTTATTATATGCTTTGTCCCATGAGAATTTTTCTAAAGCATAATTGCGGCAAGTTTCAGATTTGGGCAGGTGGTCGTTTTGAAAATAATACTTAATCTTTTCTGCAATAGCTTCTGGGCTTGAATCTTTTGCAATTAAGTTAGCATCTAATTCTTTTACAACTTCCGGTAGGGCCCCAACTGGGGTTACTAATACGGGACATCCGCATGCTAAAGATTCAGCAGCAATAAGCCCAAAACCTTCTAGGCTCTTGCTTGGTACTACACTCAGTTTACTAGATAAAAAATACTTTACAGCGTCTTCGTCACTAATAAAACCTAAAAAGTTGACACTATCTTTTAAGTTTAGTTCTTTCACTAAAGTCCTTAGTGCTTTTTCCTGATTACCTTTACCAGCAATAAATAGATTTATAAAAATATTATTTTTTTTTAAAATTGAAATTGCTTTTATTAAATTATCAATGCCCATTCTTTTGGAGAGTCTTCGAATACAAAAAATTGATTCATTTTTTTTTTCATTAACCTTGAGAGAGCGAGCCTGAGAAAAAATCTCAGAAATTCCTGGTTGAATAACACTGATTTTTTCAAGTTTTATATTGTGTCGCTTATGAAGAAGTTCTTTGAAGTATTGAGAAAGGCAAATGATATGCTTACTTTTTTTGTAAATTAGATTTTCAATGATAAACGAATATGCACAAGAGAGAATATTTTTTCCTTCAGCTCTTTTCTCTAAGCTCCAGGGACCATGAAAATGAGAAACGATGGGGCTTTTTATGAGATCAAATACAGTAAAAGTGTAAAGAGCAAAGTGAGAATTAATGATGTCTGGTGAAAAGCTGCGATTTTTTAATTTAAAGTCCTTTCTGAAAAGAATGAGGCGTTTAAAAAATGGAAGTGTATAATCAGGAAATACACATTCAACTACATGACCCTTTTTAATTAAAACTTCTTTAAGATTAAAATAATATCTATTCAAACCCCCTTGTGCTTGTCCAGGTCGTGAAAGGGCCCCAATCATCAATATATTCATATTTTTATTGTAAACTAGTGAACTCAAATTACTATATCTTAATGAGTCTAAAAACTTTATATATCACCCATGCTTCCGCTCTTGGAGGCGCAGAATTAAGCCTTGTTGATTTAATTAGTGAAAAGAAAGAAAGTTCTATACTTTTACTTTTTTCGGATGGCCCACTTGTAGATATTCTAAAAAAAAGAGAAATACCTTTTGAAATTCTTAAGGCTCCACCTCATTTACTTGAATTCACTACTAAAAGATCTAAGGTACTTAATTTATTTATTTTAATTTTTGAATTTGTTTACTTCGAGATAAGATTCTTTTTTAAAGTTAAAGAGTATAAAACTGTAGTTACAAATTCTCAAAAAGCTCACTTTTTAATGTTTATTCCAAATATTATTTTAAGAAAAAAGTGGATAGTTTACTATAGGGATCATTTAAATGTGAAAGTTTTTGGTTGGTTATTGACAAATCTTTCAAGGATAATTTTAAACAATGGTCCTCGTTTTATTATTGCAAATTCTATGAGAACTAAGAAAGCACTTGAAGATTCAGGGGTGAATTCTCAAAAAATAGAAGCCATTTATAATTTTTTTTCTTTTCAAGAGAAATTTTCTCCGAAAAAAAAATCAGAAATTACAAGTGTTTTGTATCCAAGTAGATTGTCGGAGTGGAAAGGCCAGTTGGAATTTTTAGAGTCGCTATCATTTGTGAAAAAAAAACTCGAAGTTACTATTATTAAAGACACTTTTTTTAATGAAAATAAAGTTTTATTAAGTCAAGAAATCCAAGAAAAAATAAAAAAATTGCCTGTCAACATAAAGGTCAATGTCCTACCCCTGCAAAAAGATATGTCCATACTTTATGCTGATTGTGATTTTGTTTTACATGCTCCTACTCGAGAAGAGCCCATGGGAAGGGTTATGGTGGAGGCCATATCTTATTGTCGACCCTTAATTGTTTCAGAAAATGCTACTATTGATGGTTTTTTAAAAGATAAAATTAATTGCGCAATAATTAAGGTTAATGATCCTATGGTTTTTGCTAAACAGTTAGAGGATGCTGTAAGTGATTACGGCAACAGTTTAGTTTATGCCAAAAGAGCTTTTGAAGAAGCAAGGGTTTTGTTTTCAAAAAAAAATACCGTTGAAAGATTTTTCTACATACTTGAACGTTAAGGACTAGTTCAATGTGTCAGTTCTTTGTCGTTACTTAGTGGAGAAATGAAAAAAAACATAATAATCTCGTAGGATACTGGCTTAAAGTGGTTAAAAACTTAAAAGGAAATTGGCTTTTCTGGTTTAATCTATTTTATTTTATTTTGTTTTTATTCTTTCCTTTAAAAGTTAATTCACTTTTGTATACATCTTCATCCTTTTTTGTTTCCTACTTATTTTATAAGGAAAAAGGGGTTTCTTATGTTGTTTTTCTTTTATGGCTTTTTTTCTTCTACGGGTTTTTTAGAAGGCTACATGATTTTTCTTTTGGAAGGGATGAGGCTAATCCAATCCTGTTAGCTCCAGTTGTTTCCTCTCTTTTACCGCTAGGTATTTTTTTTAAAAATGTTTTTAAGGGAAAGCTTCAATCACAAGATCGAAAAATTTTGGTTATGTTCATTTGTCTTGGATATGGTTTTTTGTTTTCTTTGTTATCGGCCGGAATGAGAGTTTTTTTGCCTTCACTTAAAGCGCTCTTGTGTTATTTAACTGGCTTTTCTGCTTTTATTTATATTACTAGTGCAAGATTTAGCGCTGAAGAGTTGGTTAAAGAATTAATAATTCATTTACGAATCTTTTTAATTTTTGGTGGGATTTATGGGCTGTATCAGCTGTATGTCTTGCCTCCTTGGGATCAGAGATGGGTGGATGATGCCGGGCTTAATAGTCTTTACGCCGGTCAACGTGATTTTGTTAGAATTTGGTCAACGTTTACCAATCCGGATACTTTTGGAAAAGTATGTTACTTCGGAATTTTTTCTATTTTACTCAGTAAAAGAATTCACACTTTAACTGATAAATTAGCAATTGCTTTGGGGATTCTCTGTATTGTGGCTCTTCAAGTTAGGACTATGTGGATTGTTTTCTTGTTTTCCATACTTTTTCTTGAATGGAAGAAGAAAAAAAAAATCATAAAATTAATTCCATATATTGCTTTAGTTGTCTTTGTTGCACAATATTTTATAGATTCTGATCAACTTTTGAACGTAATCGTTAATCGGGCTTCTACGATCGCTGATTTAAAGGATGATCGTAGTTCACAAATAAGGTTAGGCCAGGTTTCGCTAGTTTTTGTTGATAATTTTAAAAGTTCAGCATGGTTTATGGGAAAGGGGTTACATGAGGGTATGGAAAGTGGATTTTTAAGTATATTAAACTTTATAGGCTTTCCTTTAGCGGCGCTTTTTTATAAACAATACTTTTCACTTTTACTTTTTTTAAGTTCTTGTGCGAAATCTAGCAGGTATAAGTTATTCTTTCCAACAAGTATAATTGCATTTACTGAGCTTTTTTCTGGAGCTTATTTCTCAAATCCTCTATTTGCATTTTGGGTTTTCATGTTTATGGGGATTCTTTATCTTGAATTCAGAGACTATAAGATGTCGCTTTTATATAGGGGATTTTGATGAATTTACTAAAAATTCAAGATCCAAGAGTTTGTATATTTGTAGCATCTATTTTTGCAGGGCTACTCGTTAATCTTAGTTTTATTTCGGGCCAAGCGATTTTTCTTGCAGAGACTCAGCCCCAGATTGCGGCCCTTGTGAATATTATTTCACTCTTTCTTTTTTGTAATCTCATTCCACGTCTTAATGCCGCTCCTTCTCGGCGAATGCGCTACTCTCGGTATGGGGTTTGGCTGTTTTTAGGGCTTCTTTTTTTTATTACATGTATTTCATTTTTTATCGATAATACCAGTGATGGCTTTGCAAAGCTGGGTTTTTTAGGTCTTTGGGTTTTTAGTCTGCAATTTTTTTCTGAGACCTCGCGCCTTGTTCAAACTGAGTTATCCAATCGCTACGTGAACCCAGCACAAGTGGGAAGTTTTCATTATTTTAATTTGATTGGTTATGAAATAGGAACCTTGTTAGCAACTCTTATTATTTTAACTACAGGAATGGAGAAAGAATCTCCATTTTATATTTCAAAGATTAGTTTTATTTTGGCGTTTTTTTGGGGGGCCTTAGTTATTTATCGCTTTGGTCATCGAAGGCAATTGGAGGTGCGTTTTACTCATAGACCGATAGATCCTAAGTTACTCATCCCGATTACAAGAGCCATATTTTTAGGATTTTTATTTTTTGCATTGAGCACCGGTATCTTTCGTCAGTTTCAAGATTTTCAAGTAAAAAGTATGATCAAAAGTTCATCTGTTGGTTCGGCTGAAATTTTTAAAAATATTCTTTTGCTTTATTCTTTTGGAAGTCTCTTAACGATTTTAATCTCGACAATGTTTGGAATCCTTTCTTACCGAATAAGACTATCTCCTTTTAAGGCTATTGGATTTGCAGGAATTTTTTTGATGTTGGTTCAAGTAATGGCATTTTTTGAACCTAGTAAGGAAACATTTTTCTTTTTAGGGGCTTCTGCAAGAGGCTTGGAGCGAGGAATTTATGGACCAAATATGACTCTTCTCCTTAGCTTCTTTGTTCCCTTTCAGCGCTTGGGGCTGCGTTTTATGCACCATGCAGTTTTACTTACTGGATGTGGATTTTTGTTTTTGATCTTAAGCGTTTTACAAAAGTTTCATCCAACAGGTTTTTTACTTGAAATCAGTCCGTGGTTAACTTTTGCGGGAGCATTGGGGATGTTTTTAGTCGCTTCTATATCAGTAAAAAATTATTCAAAGTTTTTTTCTGATAGCTTAAGGGGTGGAAAAGTTTCCTCTATTTTAAGTGCAATAGGGCTTTCTTATATTAGGCCTAGAGGCTATCCAAAGCTTATGCAGGAGTTGCTAAATGAAAATCCAAAAAAACTTTTGCGCAAAACGATCATTCTAGGGCTTGGGTATGCTCAAGAAGAAGGAGCTCTTGAGACAATTATTAAGGAATTTAAATCAGATAAGGAAGAGATTCAGTTAGCGGTTATTGAAGCAGTTAGGAATTCTAAAACCCACAAAGGAACAAATTTTATTTTGAATGTTTGTTTGAGTGGACGCGATACACATAGCCTATCTGTTCGCTTAAACGCAGCTTTGCTTGTAAGTAGTTTATTTGGAAATAATGCAATTGCCTTACTTATGATTGGGTTAGAAGACAAAGACCCTCGAATTATTGCAAATTCTCTTGAGGCACTTGCACTTCTTCGAAATAAAAACTTAGCAGAAGTTTTTAAAAGCTTTATTTATCATTCAACAGTCCGTGTTCGTGCTAATGCTTTGATGGGGTTAGGCATGTTGTCTGAGCACAGAAAGATTTATCGAGAAGAAGTTTTACGAGAGTTAATGAATCCTTCCTCAATGCCATCTTATCTCTACGTGATTGGTCGAGTTCAAGATGTTAGTTTCAAGGATAAATTATTAGAGATGGTAAAATATACTGACGAGAAGCTTTCTCTAGAGGAATTACAAGTACAACGATTACTGGCATGGTCCTTAACACAACTGGGAGCTGTTGAGGGAAGGTTGTTGTGGTGGAGTCTTTTGAAAAAAGAATATTCTAACAATCAGAATACCGATTCTCTTTTTCACTTTTTTGGGCAACTTAGTCAAAGCTTGAGATATTCTTGCGTTGAAGAATGGATTAAAAGCGAATCCAGTACAAAGTCAGCCGCAATGAGTATTTCAGAAATTCTCAAGAAATCACGTTTCGATTTTCATGACGAGGCAGAATATGCGTTTGAATTAGCTGAATCGGTAGAGTGAATTTAGATGAAAATTTTGCAATTTACTCCGTCGATAGATAAAATTTTGGATGACCTTCTGTGACTGTTTTTGAATTAGTTCATTCTCTTAACAAATCAGGAATTTAAGTAGACCTATTAGCTTAGTTGCTGAAAAGTTCTCATGGGAAAAGAACGCTAAATCTTTGATTACTCTTTATGAATCAATTTTAAACAAAAATTCAAAATAAATTGGCGGAGAGGGTGGGATTCGAAGTCAAGCGCTCGGGTTCTTCGAACCCTCCGCCTGACCACGTCGCTGGCCTTTCTCGCTTCGCGCGGCCAGCTCTTGGTTCTCATCTCACAAATTTCCCCATAATAAATCCCAACAAATTTTCACTGCGTTCAAATTGTTGGATTTTATTATGGCGGAGAGGGTGGGATTCGAACCCACGTTACCCTTGCGGATAATCCAGTTTTCAAGACTGGCGCGATCAACCGCTCTGCCACCTCTCCGTGAAATGAACATTTAGATCATTATCTGGACTTTAAGAGTTATATAGTGCGCCATGAAAGAGTGCAAAACTTTTTGTGAGCTTTTTTGAGGTTTTATTAAAAATCGCTAGAAATTTTTCTTTCATAAGCAAGCCGTAACACAATGCATTACTTGCCAAGCGATTTGCAGAGGACTACCTTCATAACAGAGCTCGGCCCCTGCGGGTTTGTCTTTGAAAACCCCGCCAGGTCCGGAAGGAAGCAACGGTATCGAAGGCATCTCTTGGCAGGGTCAACCGGGCTCAACTCTGACTATTCAGATTGTCCCTTAAGTTTTAAATTTAATATTCCCAAAAGCGAATAAATAAAAAGCCCCACAACTGGTGCCCATGCAGCTAGGGCGGGTTCAACATGTCCTTCAGCGCCAAGGTTGAGGCAAAGTGAGTAGACGATCCACAAAAACAAACAAAAAGCTGTAATGAACGTTAAGTCTTTTGCGAGATTATTTGTACGTCTAAAAACTAGAGTTTTAGGTAATGCGATTAGCATTAAAATTAAAGCAAGAGCCAAATAACTCAATCTACTGTAGTAAGTTGTTTCCCAAACATCTGTATTGATTCCTAATTGCTGATAGCGCTTAATGATGTCTGAGAGTTCTTCTTGAGTAAGTACCTCAGGGTTAAAGTCAAAACGAATTAAATCATTTGGTTTTTCAAAAATTGTATTTTCTAGTTTTGTAAAAACTTTTCGTTCTGTTTGAGGATATTCCTTTCCTACAAAAAGCACATTGGCTTCAAGCAGAGTCCATTTTTTACCATACCATTGAGCTTTTTTTGCAGAAGTAATTTTTGCGAGTTGAAAATCAGTATCAAATTCATAAAGGCTCACATCAATTAATTCTTTTTTTTGGGAATCGTAAAAGCCTACGTTGTAAAGAATGTTTTCACCTTTGCGATACCAAATTTTTTCTTTTTTAACTTGGCCCACATTTGATCGAGCGCTTCCTTTAAGTTCGCTAAACTTTGTGTAATGAGCCCTCATTCCTTTAGGCGCGATTTCTGTTGAAATTAAAATAAAGGGAATGCCGGCTAAAACAACAGTCATCACAAGTGGTGGAAGAAGGTCTCGGTAACGCACTCCTAAAGATTCCAGAGCAACTATTTCGCGGTTGCGATTCATTGTGCGAAAAACCACAACAGTGGCCACGACTAAAGCGACCGGAAAAACGAGTTGAAGATAAAAAGGAATTTTAAATGAGTAGGTAAGAATGCTGTCAAATGCTGAACCATTAAGATTAAACGCAGTTGCAAGCCATTCTGCAACCATTGGAAAAAAAGCAAGGCCAATCCAAAGAGGGACAAAAGTCTTTAAAATTTCTTTTAAAATATACCGACTCAGAGTTCCCACTGAAATAGGTTAGCAGCTTCATCAAAATCACGAAATGGGTGACTCTTGCCATGTTTTCGGCTTTAACTAAGATCCTATGGCGAAAAAAGATAAAAAGCCCTCTAGCTCGACTCAATCGCAATGGAAAAACGAATTGATCGGTATCGTCTGGACTTTACTTTTTATTGTCTTTTTACGAGTTTATATTTTAGAGCCTTACGTGATTCCCTCTGAGAGTATGGTTCCTACGCTGCTCGTGGGTGATCATGTTTTTGTAGCTCGAGGAGCTTATGATTTTAAAATTCCTCTCACAAACATTTCTCTTGTAAAGGTTTCAGATCCTCAAAGAAGTGATGTTGTTGTGTTTGATTATCCTGTGCAAGATTCTCGGGATTCAGGAAAATTTTTCGTGAAACGAGTCATGGGAATTCCCGGCGACTCCATTGAAGTTCGCGGAGGAGTTCCGATCGTAAACGGAAAACCTTTTGTGCAAACAAATGTGAGTAGCGAAGATGCTCAAGAAAACATAAAGGGATTTAAGTTAGAGGATCGTAATCAACTTTTGCGCGAAGAAATTCCTGGTGCACGCGAAAATTTTCATTGGGTACACAGAATTCCACCATCTCAATTTGAATCACTTCAGGACGGAATTGAATATTTTAAAAAAGAGCGTAATAAACCATGCATTAACGTTGGAGAGAGGGATTCTGATGGGCATTTGATGAATGAGATGTCGGGATATCTCGTGAACGAGGTTTGCCCAACAGTTGTTCCTCAAAATAAATATTTTGTGATGGGAGACAATCGAGATAACTCCTCTGATGGAAGAGTTTTTGGTTTTGTGGATCGCTCACTTGTGAAGGGTCGGGTTTTGTTTATTTGGTTTTCTCCCCCTCCAGGAGAGGTAAACCCCTACACTTCGGGTCCCGCCATTTTAGCAGCGCTTATGGATATGCTTCCAGGAATGATTCGAATGTTCAAAGATCCAGGGCGACTTTCTCGTGTGGGGTCTACAATAAGGTAGAAGGTTTATAAATGGCTAAAGTTTTGAAAGTTCTTATATATCCAGATTCCATCTTAAGAGAGAAGGCACATTCTGTTTCTGAATTCGGCAAAGAGCTTAGTCAATTTGTAGAAGACATGTGCGAAACCATGTACCTCTACAAGGGAATTGGATTGGCAGCGAATCAAGTTGGAGAACTGAAGAGAATTTTTATTCTTGATACAGAATGGCGCGAGCGCACGGAAGATACAAAGAAGGTTGATAAAAATCCCGTTGCTTATATCAATCCCGAAATTATTTCTGCTGAAGGCAGTATTGAATATGAAGAAGGATGCTTATCGATTCCGCAAGTATACGGACTCGTCGAAAGATCAGAGACAATCGCTGTTCGCTATCAAGATGAGACGGGTAGAAGTTTTGAAAAAGAACTAAGTGGATTGAGTGCAATTGCTTTTCAACATGAGCTTGATCACTTAAACGGAGTCATGTTCATTGATCATTTAAGTGCTTTTAAGAGAAGAACTTTGCTTGAAAAGTTTCATAAAATGCAACTCGAAAAAGATCGTGATTCCAAAGGAGAATAAGTGAAGAAAAAGGTTGTTTTTTGGGGGACTCCTACTTTTTCCATCTCTTCCCTAGAAGCATGCTTTAAGAATTCTGAAGTCATAGCAGTTGTGACTCAGCCTGATAAGCCTAAGGGACGAGGGCATGATCTTTTGCCAACTCCTGTAAAAGAGTGGGCTCTAAATAAACAAATAAAAGTTTTTGCTCCTAAGTCTTTGCGTAAGCTTGACGAAGAAGGATTGGAGCTTGTTGATTTTTTACAAAAAAATCCAGCTGATTATTTTGTTGTTGTTGCCTATGGAAATATTTTTCCTCAAACGTTTTTAGATATGCCCAAAATTGCGGCGGTTAATGTTCACGCAAGTTTGCTTCCTCGCTGGAGGGGGGCTGCTCCTATACAAAGATCTTTAGAGTCGGGTGATGAAATCACGGGAGTGTCTTTACAGAAAATGGTTGCAGCTTTAGATGCGGGAGATGTTCTTCTTGAAAAGCGGTATATGCCTCAAGAAGAGGATAATGCTCAACTAATGTTTCAAAAACTATCACTCCTAGGCGGAGAGCTTTTGAGTGATTTTTTAAGGACTGATTTTTTGGCTATTATGCCACAAAAACAGGACGAAGCGCTTGTGACTTTGGCTCCTAAAATTTCTAAAGAAGAGGCTATCTTTAGAGCGACATGGACCGCAAAAGAATTTTGTAATCGTGTTCGAGCGTTTTTTGTGTGGCCAACAGTTAAAGTTGTTTTTGAGAACGAAAAAAATAAATCCAAAATCGAAGTAAAGATTCTTTCTGTCAAAATTGCTGGTAAAAACTTTGCTAAATCTTGGGGCGTTGAAGAACATAAGGCTTTTTTCAAGTGTGTTGATTCTTATGTACTTATTGAAAAAGCGCAGTTGCCTGGAAAGGGGCCAATGTCAGGAGATTTGGTTTTTCAGAAGCTTGTCGCAGATGATTATAAATTGGCTCCATAGGACTTCCTAAATTATACAAATAAGTCATGTTTTAAGAGTGTGAATTTGGGTTGAATTATTAATTTCTCTGGGTAAGAGTTGTTTTATGGCAAATAATACTGAAAATAATCAAATAACAAGACGTTCTTTTATAGGTTTTTTTTCAACCTTTCTCGTTGCAGCGCCTGTGCTTTTATCAGTCAGAAACTTGTTTGCTGCTAAAGATATTGCTCCACCTCCCGGACCTAAGCCTGTGGAAGAAACTCATCCTTTAGCAAAAGCTTTTGGTTATAAAAAAGATGCTGCCACTGTTGATGCTACTAAATTTCCAACATACAAGGCTGGAAATAATTGTACCAATTGTCTTCAATACTCTAAATTAAACGAGGGTTGGGGAAAATGTAAAATCATTGCAGCGGGTCCTGTCACTGCTGGTGGTTGGTGTAAAAACTGGGTAAAAAAACCTGCTTAGCTAATTAATTTTTCCAATTCACCTTCAGATAAAATCTGAATGGCAAGTTCTCGAGCCTTTGTAAGTTTTGATCCCGCATTTTCGCCTGCCAAAAGATAATTCGTTTTTTTACTTACAGAGTCGCTCACCTTCGCACCTAAGCTTTCTAGTTTTTTCTTAATGATGCTTCTTTCTGTCGAGAAGGTTCCTGTGATGACAAATGTTTTTCCGCTCAGGGGTCCGCCTGAAACTTTTTTAATTTTTTCTTTGAAAGCTTGAAGCCCTAGATCTTGTAGCTTTTGCATTTCTTTTTTGGCATCAGTTTTTTCAAAATACTTCGAAACACTTTGGGCAATCTCTGGTCCAATTCCCGGGCAACAGAGAAGTTGCTCAGAGTTCATTTGGATAAGCTCTAAAAAAGAGCCTGCGTGCTGGAGAAGATCTTGAGCTGTTCTCTCTCCTACATGAGAAATTCCAAGTCCAAATAACAGACGTGCAGCACTTTGAGTTTTTGACTTCTCAATCGCTGTGAGCATTTTTTCAACTGATTTTTCACCAAGACCTTCTTTTTTAAGAAGGTCTTCTTTGTGATTTTTTAGAAGATAAAAATCCGAAGGATTTTGGATAAGACCACCGTTAAAAAATTCCTCGATCGATTCATCACCAAGACCAACAATATCCATCGCTCCTCGAGAGGCAAAGTGTCTTAGGCGTTCAAGGGCTTGAGCGGGGCAAAGCGTGTTGGGGCATTTGTGTTGACTTTTAGAGACAACAACTTTTTCTTGGCACTCAGGACAATTTAAGGGCATTTCAAAGGGTGGAGTGTTTGCAGGCCGTGCTTCTGAGACAACTTTCACAATTTCAGGAATCACATCACCGGCTCTTCGAATCCAAACGGTATCTCCGCATCGAATATCCTTCGTGCGTATTTGATCAAGATTGTGAAGGGTGGCTCTTTGAACAACAACTCCTCCAACGTTAACAGGTTTTAAGTGGGCAACAGGAGTAAGAACTCCTGTTCTTCCAACTTGGATTGAGATTTTTTGAATTTGAGTGAGCATTTCAATGGCAGGTAATTTATAAGCAACAGCCCAGCGAGGGGAGTTGGTCACAAAGCCCAATTCTTGTTGCAGCTCATAGGAGTCTACTTTGAAAACAAGCCCATCAAATTCATAAGGGCGTGAGAGATTTTTTCTAATTTTTTCGTATTCAGTAACTGACTGTTCAATAGATTTTAGATCATGAAAGAGTTTCCAGTGAGAATTCACTTGAAACCCCCATTCAGAAAGTTTTTGAAGAGCCTCGCTTTGATTTAGAGCAATTCCTACAATTTGGTAGGCAAAAAAACGAAGAGGCATTTTTGCTGTTATGCTTGAGTCAAGGCGGCGAATGTTTCCAGCCGCGGCATTGCGAGGATTTGCAAAAAGTTTTTTACCCTCTCTGTGTAATTTTTGATTAAGTCTATCAAAAGCTTTGAGCTCCATATAAACTTCGCCTCGAACTTCAAGTTCCTTTGGATAGTCACCTTTGAGTTTGAGGGGAATATCTCGAATGGTGCGCAGATTTTCTGTGACATCTTCACCTGTTTCGCCATCGCCACGAGTTGCTCCTAAGAAAAAGCTCCCATTTTTGTAGTGAAGAGAAATAGCGAGGCCATCCATTTTTTCTTCGCAACTGAGTGGAAAGGGAGCTTGGGTTGTTCCCATATGACGAGCTGCGCGATCTAAGAAGGTACTCAACTCTTCAATTGAAAAGACGTTCGATAGGGAAAGCATGGGAACTTTATGAGAAACTTTTTGAAATTGCTCTCGGACTTTAGACCCCACACGAAGAGTGGGGCTATCTGAAAGGCTAAGCTCGGGATATTTTTCTTCAAGCTCTCTCAACTTTTTGAGGTTTTCATCGTAAACAGAATCGGGCACGAGGGGATTGTCCTCTGCGTAGTACGCGTCTGCCCAAGAATTAAGTTTTTGAGTGAGTTCTTGAATAAGTCCTTGGGCAACTTGTGGAGAGCCGTGTTCTTTTTTTGCTGATGTGGACATAGTGAATTGTAGAACTTATCCTAATGAATAGAAGCTATGGCCGCAAGCAAGGTAAATTCCAGCCCGTATGTCATAGAAATCAAAGATCTTGAAAAAGAATTTTCTGATACGGGAACAAAAACTCTTTCAGGTATTCACTTGCGCTTAAATCCAGGTGAATTTGTTTTTTTAACGGGAGCTTCTGGATCAGGAAAAACCACTCTTTTGAAAATGATTATGGGCTTATCGCGCCCAAGTCGCGGTGAGATTTTTGTAATGGGCCAGCCCGTTCACCGAATGGGGGATTCTTCTCGGCGATCTTTAAGAAGAGAGATTGGAATTATTCTTCAGGATCATCGATTGTTAAATTCATTGAATGTATCTGAGAATATTGCACTTAATCTTACGTGGACATCACTCTCAAGTGATGCAAAACGTAAGCGAGTAGCTGAAATGTTGCAGATTATGGATCTGACTCACATTGCTTTTTCTCGAGTTGCAAGTCTTAGTGGAGGAGAAAAGCAACGTGTGGCAATTGCTCGTGCATTAATTCGAGCTCCACAACTTATTTTAGCTGACGAGCCAACTGGAAATCTTGATCCCCCTACAAGTCGTCAGCTTGTTCGAATGCTGAGAGATTTGAGAGCACGTGGTTCGACGGTCTTATTTGCAACTCATGACATGACTTTGGTGCGTGATTTTGGCGGAAGAGTATTGGAATTAGTTTCTGGTAAGCTTCCAGCTGATAGTCATCCTGCAAGCGATCAACGATTTAAGACACCTAATTTTTGGGGTAACGCATGATTTTAAAAATTGTTTGGAATCACTTTAAAAGTAGACCTTTTTCTAATCTTTTGACCTTGCTTGCAATAGCGTTTTGCTTGGGACTTTTGGGTGGCTTTTGGGCTCTTTCGGATAATTTGCGTTTAATGCATGCTGCAAAGGGTTCGCAAGAGGGCGAAATGAGTGTTTTTGTGGATGGTACGCTCTTAAATGAAAAAGCCTCTTTAATTGAATCTCAATTAAAACAATTTCCTTGGGTTGCCTCTCTACAAAAAGTTTCTTCTGAGGAATCGCTTAAGATATTACGTGACAAATTTGGAGAGTCTTTGACCTCTAGTTTGAGTGAGAAAAGTCTTCCTAATACCTACAGAGTCAAAATGCAGGGAGCTGTTTCTGAAAAAGAGCTTCAAGGCGCCATGGAGAGTATGAAAACATGGGAAGGCGTGATCGATATTGATTTGGGTGGCGAGCTTTGGAGCGGCGATCTTTCAAGGGGATCGTCTGGTGTTTTGTTAAGTTGGAGCAATTTGCTTTTCGCAGTTGTTTTTGTTGTGGTTATTTTACTTGTCAGCCATATTACTCGTATCGCTTTTGAGTCTTCTCGAGAGGATGTAGAGACCCTTACTTTAATCGGAGCTTCAAAGAGGTGGATTTTCACTCCCTTACTCATCGAGAGTATTGTAATGGGAGTTTTGGGATCAACTTTAGGCCTTTTTATGACAGCTTTATTTTTAAGATATGGATTAGGCCCACTCTCTTCAATTCTTTTTGGTAAAATAGCTCCTATACAAGAGCTTTCTTGGAATGCTTTATGGAAAATTCTTTTTATGGGAACCGCAGCATCTATTGTAGGAGCGTTTTTAACATGGCCACTCATTGCCTCCTCAAAAGAACGTTCTTAATTTTCGCCTTTCTTTTTATTATTTTTCAAGGGTTCTCTATTCCCTTTCCTATGGAGAATTCTCCAAGTGATGTAAAGGGTGATGAGAAGGAAGTTTCTAGTCTTGAGCAGACTCCCATTGAGCAGCACTACAAAGATTTATCTGGTGGGATTCAAAAAGAGCTTCAACAAACAAAACAAGATTTAGAGGCGCTTCTGAAAAAACAATTGAAGTTAGAGCTTTCTCCGACTGAGGGGCCTGAGCGGTTTTTAGATTTAGAAGACAAAAAATCGCGTGAAAAATTAAAAAATCTTATACACGCCTCGATTAAAATGAAGGCTTTGCAGATCGAGCACCTCCAGAAACAAAATAATTATCTTTCAGGAGAAATTCGTTTAGGAAGTGCTTTAAAGGGAATCGAATTTAAAAATAATAGATTTACTAGCAAATCTTCCGATCCTTTATCTTGTCTAAATTTCCCTCTTCAAAATGATTTAGAGTCTCCAAGGAAATTTTCAAAACTTTTTATATACGGTCAAATGCTTAATCCTGAATTGGGGGTGAATTCTCCAAAATCACAAGGTTTGTGGTGGGGAGATACTTTTGGAACTTTTGTTCAAGTTTGTCATTCTGGCGAAGTTGTCTTGGCTGAATATGTTGAGGGACGAGGTCATGTGGTTGGCATCAAGCATAGCTCACAGTTCATTACTCTTTATGGAAACCTTGATCCTCTTTCCACTAAAACAATTAAAGTGGGAATGAAGGTTCCCCGAGGTCTTGTTTTGGGTGTTGCTTTGGATAAATTTTACTTTGAAGCTCGTAAATCTGGAGAATCTCTCGATCCTGAAAAGCTTTTTACTGAAGATATAAACTCTTCCTCCTTTCATAACCCTTTAACGCGCTAGGGATTTTCATTTTTTGGCAAGATTCTGACATTTATTTTGAGATAGAATTTAAAAGGATGTCTTCTCGTTCTTTTAAAAAAATTTCTTTTTTCATTTTTATTTCTTTTCTTTCAAAAAATACTTTTTGCAAAGAATCAAAAGAAAAAGCTCCCTATAAAGAACTCGAAATTTTTGCTCGAGTTATGCATTTCATAGACGAAAACTATGTTGATAAAGTAGATTCAAAAGAACTTATCATAGGCGCTGTAAGAGGGATGCTTAGAACTCTTGATCCTCACTCTGCCTATTTACCTGCAAAGATGTACAAAGATTTCAAAGATGATACCTCTGGAGAATTTGGGGGAGTGGGAATTGAACTAGGAGTTCAAGATAAAACTCTCACAGTGATTGCTCCGCTTGAAGATGGGCCTGCTTTTAAGTCAGGAGTCTTGGCGGGTGACCGAATTGTTCGTATTGATTCAAAAATGACTAAGGATCTTTCTACTGAAGACGCAATGGCTTTGTTAAAAGGTAAACCTGGTACAAAAGTGGTGATTACCTTCAAGAGAGAAAATAAAATCATTGAGATTCCCATTGTTCGAAATGTAATTCGTATTTCAACTGTGAAGAGTGCGCTTTTTCATGAAGATACAGGTTACGTGCGAATCACTTCTTTTGGAGAGAAAACTGCAAAAGATGCAGAAAAAGCAATCGAAACACTCCAAGAAAATAAAAACCTAAGAGGAATTGTTTTGGATTTAAGAGGAAATCCTGGAGGCCTTTTAGATCAAGCTATTAAACTCACAAATCTTTTCATTGAAGAGGGTCCAGTTGTTTATACAATTGGTAGAGATAAGAAAAAGCGAGAAGTAGAGAGTGCGTTGAGAGGAAGAAGAGTTACCAAGCTTCCACTTGTTGTTCTAGTGGATGGGAGTTCAGCTTCAGCCAGCGAAATTGTGGCGGGTGCTTTGCAAGATTATAGACGAGGTGTAATTGCAGGGCAGCGAACTTTTGGTAAGGGATCTGTGCAGTCAGTGATTCCTCTTAATAATGATGCTGGTTTAAAGCTTACGGTCGCTCGATACTATACTCCTTCTGGAAGATCGATCCAAGCAAAAGGGATTGAGCCCGATGTCCCGTTGGATTATGTCGATGAAAAAACATTTATAAGTATTAAAGAGCATAATAAGACGATTCGAGAAAAGGACTTAGAAGGACATTTTGAAAACGAGGAAAAACAAACAGCAACTAAGTCTATACTGGTGAGTGCTCAAGAAAGAATCTCTTCAGGCTTAGAAAACGATTATATGTTTTTACAGGCTCGAGGGATTTTGAAGACAATGTCTTTGGTGCGTGAGGGGACTCAAAAAACACCAGAATTTAACATTCAGGAAGAAAAAAATTAAATTATTTTTCGAGGAGAAGAGTAACAGGGCCCCAGTTTGTAAAGCTTAAGCTCATATCAGCTCCGAATTGACCAAAAATATTTTGATGCTGTGAAGTGATTTTTATTTTTTCACAAAAATTCTCAAATTGAATTTTCGCCAGATCAGGGCTCATCGCTTTTGTGAAAGAAGGGCGAAAGCCCGATTCTAGTTCAGCTCCCAAGGTAAATTGAGATACCCATAAAATTCCAGAAGAAGTTTTATTCGCATGAGCGTAGTCTTGAAGTGATAGATTCATTTTTCCAGCTGAATCTTCAAAAATTCTAAGTCCAAGAATTCTTGAGAGAATCCATTCTTCTACTTTATCAAGATTGCTATGTTTTAGATCACTTTCAAGCCAGCCAAGAAGAACAACAAGGCCTACACCTTCAAAAAATTGAGTACTTTGTTTTTCGTGTTTTCCAATTTGAATTTCAGTTCGACCTCGAACGCGTTGTATTAGAGCTTTCATGCATTCATTGTGTAAAGTGTACGAAAACAAGAGGACGACTTCCAGTTTGTTTTCTTACCATTCGTGCGAGTTCCTCTTCAAGAGATTGTTTTATAGAAGGGAGTTTAGCTGGTCTAAGATCACCTGAGTTTTCGAGAATTTTTATTTTGTGAGAAGCAAAATTTTCAATTTCAGAAATAATTTTTTCTTTTGTGAGATCATTTGAGAAGTTGTAGTTATCGGGAACAACGCCTTTCATTTCTGCTTGTACCCTTCCCAAAGAATCAATCGCAAGAGAGAGGCAGCCACCGTCTCCGGCAAATTTTCTATTTTTTAAGAAAGGATCTCTGCTGGGGGTGTCGAAATATTCAAGTCGTAAAAATTTTTCTTGAGGAATTGTCTCGTAATAATGATCAACAAGCTCCCACTTGTCTTCTACTTGCTCAAATTCAAGTTTTGAATTGTTAAGTGCAATGGTTGTTTCAATAGAAATTTTATTTTCACTTGAAACTTCTTTAACAAGATCTGCAGTTGCTTTGAGCTGGTGAAGCGCTCCGTGAACGGGGATCACTCTTGAGGGTTTGATATGGCGAATAAGCTCTTTGAGTTCTTCGGCGCGACCATGTCCACTGGCATGTATAGGGCCTCCTATTTTTTCTTCAGCTTTTTCACCCCAAAGAACTTTAATGTCGTGCTGGAGAAGTCCATCAATCAGACGCATGATGGTGCGTTCGTTGCCAGGAATCATTTTGCTGCTAAATAAAACCGTATCTTTTTCGTTTGGTCTAAAAACTGGATGACTGGCAGAAGCTATTTTTGAAAGCACACTCCTAAATTCACCCTGTGAGCCGCTGCAAATAACAAGTACTTTGCGAGGATCAAGGTTTACACTTTCTTCAGCTTCTATGAGAGTTGTTTCGCTAAAGGGAGGACACTTTTTTAAAAGTCCAAGAGTTTTAGATGCTTGATAGGTTTGTTTCATAGAGCGTCCTGCCAGGACAACTCTGCGACCACATTTTTCTGCTAAATGAGCAATCAGAGCAACACGGTAAACGTTAGAAGAAAAAAGAGTAACAAAAAGTCTTCCTTCAGTTTCTTTAATAACTTTTTCAAGATTGTCTTTAATTTCCATTTCAGAGATGCTTTGACCACGGCTTTCTGCGTTGGTGCTATCCATAAAAAGAAAATCTGCTTTTTTTCCATTAAAAACATCAAATGACTTTAAAGAAATATTTCCATCTTCAAATTCATGGTAATCAAGCTTGAAATCCGCAGAGTGAATGGCTTTGAGATTTTTCCACTCAAAAGCTAAAGAGCAGCTTTCAAGTGTGCTGTGTCTGATTTCAATAAACTTAACTTTCACGTCTTCAAAAGTGAGTTCAGTTCCGGCTTCGACGAGGTGCAGGTTGTCTCGGTATTTTTGGACTCCTGCGTAGTGAGAGTCGGAAAGTTTTTGGTTGAGGAGTGCATAAGCTAGAGGAGGAGCGTAAAAATGAGGAGCTTCGATATTAAGGTTTTTACAAAGATGAAACACGGCTGGGACAGCTCCTATGTGATCCTCGTGTCCGTGAGTGATAAGCCAGTGCTTTATGTTTTGACTTAATAATTTTCGAAAATCTGGATAAACTGCATCGATTCCGTAATCATTATCGTCTGCAAAAACAACACCTGCATCCACTGGAATTTTAGTTTTTCCAAATTGAAAAACCATACAGTTCATTCCAACTTCGCCAAGACCGCCTAAGGGTGTCCATATAAATCTATTTTCACTCATTTTATTCTGCTCCAGACTGTCTGTTAAAATCTGAGAGTGCCTGACCTAAGTAGTTTTGCCAAGGCTTAAGAGACCCTGGTTCAGCTGTTTGATCATTTAAGAGAACGGCGTAAGCTAGGAGTTCGCCTCCTTTGCTTTGCACAACTCCTACCAGAGTAGAGACTCCTGCAATGGAGCCTGTTTTTCCCCTAAGTCTTTTCGCTGCTGCACTATCTTTCATCCGTTTTTTAAGAGTTCCATCGACAGAGGCTATGGGAAGCGAACTCATGAGTTCGGGAAAAATTGTAAAATTGTTATAGGCGGTTTTAAAAATATCTATAAATTGCTGAGCGCAAATTCTGTCTTGTCGAGCTAATCCCGATCCAGAGGTAATTTGAAAACCATTTTTATTAATTCCAAGAGCTGTGGCTTCTTCACTTAAGACATCAAGCCCTTTCGAAATACTTCCTGGGCCGCCCTTTGCCTCAAGTCCAACAATCTTCACAAGCGAATCAGCCATGAAGTTGTTTGAAAATTTATTCATTAAAAGAACAAGTTCTCTTAGGGGCTGGCTATTGAATTCCACTAATTGCTTTGTTTGTGGTGGAGTTGGTCCTTTTTTGATTGAGCCAGATAAAGATACGTTTTTTTCACGAAGCATCATTCTCAGAGCGTGGCCCGCGTAGAGTGCTCCTTGTTCAATATTGAAGTAGCTTCTTTGCTCACCGCCATTTAAACCGAGACTTCCACTCACAACCAAAATCTCTTTTCCACGAATACTTTGTCGGCTGGCTTGAAGAGCGTTATGAGAGCCTTTGACAGTTTTTGCTCGATTTTCAATTTCTAAAAACCCTGTGTCGGGTGCTGGATAGACACGAACTTTATCTCCAATTTTTAAACCGGGACGAAAGTAAACGGTTGTGGTGTTGTAGTTAAAGGAAAGACCATTTACAGGTGCGTTGTAGGGGCGATCTAGAGCATTATCAATAATTCTGTTTTCGTCTCCCTGAGTTGAAAAAATTGATTCATCAACGATGAGATCGCCTTTTATTTTTTTGATATCCCATCTCTCAAGTTCTTCGGCCATTAAATAGAGTCTTTCGGTAACAAGTCCTGGATCACCCCCTCCTTTGAAGTAAAGATTTCCATTCAAAATTCCATTTTCAATTTTCCCATCTGTGAGGAGATAGGTTTTAAAAGTGAAATCAGTTCCAAGTCTTTTGAGAGCAACATAGGAAGTGAGGATTTTAATTGTTGAAGCGGGAGAAAGAGCTTCTCCTGAATTATAATCATAGAGGGGCTCGTTTCGGCTCAGCGAGTAAACAGAAACCCCAACTTTAGTTTTTTTGAGCTTCTCATCTTTAAAGATATAATCAAGTTGTTTACCGAGAACTTCTTTATAGACAGGAGCTCCTGCTTGCAACAGAAGGGAAGAGTTAAATGAAAAAAACAACCCCCAAAGGATTCCGGTTTTTTGAGATAATTTCATTGGCTTTATTAAAGCACAATTTAGTGATTGCTGTCTTTTTTTGCATATTGAAAAGTAGTTTTTCTCAAACATTAATTTATGGAATTGAGAATGAAATAAAAGACTTTAATCTTTTAACATCGTTCGATAAAAATGCTTTTGTTTTAAACGAGCTTTTTTCTCAGTCTTTATTTTCAAAAAAAGTAGATGGAAGCTTGGAGCCTGACTTGGTCGAGTCAGCAAAATACTTAGCTGCAGAGTGGCGCTTGAAAATTAAAGAGGCAACTTATTCAAACTCTAAAAAGTTAAATTGTGAAGATATTGTCGTTAATTTAAAAGAGGCGCAAGTAAGTAAGAGTATCCTGGGTTTGCGCCTTAAAGATGTAACTTTAATTGACTGCATTGGAAGCGAGCTAAGAATAAAAACACGGCATCCTTCACCTGAACTCATGCAGAGGGTGGGTTCTGTCGTGCGCATTTATGAGCCATCGACACTTAAAGATAGAATACCTGTCGGAAGCGGTCCTTATAAAATTAAAGGTCAAGAAGGTAAGGATTTAATTCTTGTTTCAAATCCTTTTTTTAAGGGCGATAGAACGTTTTTAGAAATTCGTTTTAGGGCACTAAGGGATCCTTGGTTGAGAGATTTGGCGCTCATGTCTGGAAATATAGATTTTCTTCTAGAGAATTTTTCTCATACAAGAATTCGCTCTTTTGAAAAGAATCCTCTTCTAAGAATTTATCGGAACCCTTCAAAGATTTTGCACTACATAGGCTTTAACGAAAAAAAAGTAAACAAATATACTCGAAAAGCTCTTCAGGGATTTTTATTTTCTTCAAATCTTATCTCAAATTTTTGGGGAAATGATGTGGATCCTACTTCTGATATTTTTGAACATTCAATAAAAATAACTGACAAAAAAAATCTTAATTCATCTAACTCTGTATCAATAAACTTGGAGCTTAGTTGCATTGCTGATGAAACAAATGTTCAGTTTTTATCTCTTTTTGCTCAAAAATTGAAATCCAAAGGAGTTAATTTAAAGATTCGACCTCTTGAGTTTGCAACATTTATGAAAACGATTAATTCCCAAAACTTTGAGGCTTTTTTTTTCTATGTTGATGTAGGTCATTTACAAAATTTTGAGGCTCTTTTGGCTTCTAGGGGCAATCGCTTAGGACTTGAGAACTCCAAAATTGACCAGATTTTTTTTGATTTAAAAAAGGGCTTGAAGTTACATAAGGCTGAAAAATATTTAGAAGATATAAATAAAGAGGAAGCGTATCTTCTTCCTCTTTATAAGGGGAAAAAAATCTTAGCTGCGAGTCAAAGTATTCACATCGATCAAAGTAATCGGGGATTTTGGAGAGACCTTATTCAAGCTATTAAATGAAGGATTTCTTTCTAGCGATTTACTAGGCGATATGTTGAAATAAGAGTAAATGAAAAGACCTGAGCTTGCTCACTATCCTATTTTGATTGTGGATGATGATAAAGATGCACTTTTCTTAATGCAAGAACATTTAAAGGATTATTCAGTCACAGCGTACTGCAACCCTCAAGAGGCACTTTTTTCTTTAAAAGAAAAAAAGTTCGCTTTGATTTTAAGCGACTTTCAAATGCCTCAAATGAATGGAATTGAGTTTCTTAAAAAGACTATTGAAATTCAACCCCAGGCAAAAAGAGTTTTGGTAAGCGCTTTTGCGGCACTTGTAAACACGGAGGAGGCGTGGAATCAAGCACGAGTCGATAAGGTACTTGCCAAGCCCTATACTCCTAGTGACTTACTTGAAACTGTTGAGAACGCCTTGATTGAAAAAACTATTGAAGAAGAAAATACGCGATTGAGGCATTTGGCGCTTATTGACTCTGTTACAGGAGTTTCGAATCAAAGACATTTTTGGGATCGTTTAAGATCTGAAATGAGTCGAGCAAAGCGTTTTAATCGTCCCCTGTCTGTTATGATTTTTGATATAGATAATTTTAAAGAAATAAATGATGAAAAGGGACATTTAGCAGGAGATAGGCTTTTAAAAGAGGTTGCAGATTGCTTTCTTCAAGAATGTCGCCAAATGGATATGGTGGCACGCTATGGAGGAGATGAATTTGCACTTATACTTCCAGAGATCAACGCTGAAACGGCTCTTCCTATTGCAAATCGTTATATTGAAAAAATAAAAGCACTAGTGGGAGCTTCACTGAGTGGAGGTATTGCTTGTTTTCCAGGAGTCTCATCTGAAAGAGAAATTGTTGCGAATGCAGACAAGGCATTGTTAAAAGTAAAGAAAGAGGGCAAGGGAAAGGTTCAGTTGTATAGTGATTTATCTTTATGATCCCCGTCTTTGTTCAGAAAAGAAATCTCAGCTAAGAGAAAGTGACTTAAGCCAGGTTCACCAAAAACATTTAAGAGCTTTGCGCCCTGATGTGAATGAAAAAGTTCTTTTTTTGAATTTTTTGGGCCTTGCTGCGGTTTATAAAATTGTAGCTACTCGACCCTTAGAGCTTTCTTTTGTGGAAAGTTCTAATAAAGAGGGGCCCATGATTAAAACGCATCTTTATTTGGCTGCTCCTCTGGGTCCAGCTCTTGAGCAGGCGGTCGAGCAGGCAACCGAAACGGGTTATGATGTCATACACTTTCTTCGATCAAAGCATGTACAATACCCAAAAGGTAAAGAGCTTAATTTTAGTCGTATGAAAAGAATTGTTGAAGCTAGCTGCTTACAGTGCGGTAGATTTTTTGCTCCAGAACTAAAAGAAGAAATGATTGGTTTTTCTTCTGCGCTCAAAGAAAGTTGTGATGATCTTTGTATTTTTGCAGATGAAACAAATGCGGGAGCTACTTGGGGATCAGGGGAGAAGTGCGCTTTAAAAGTTCAAAGAAAAATCTCCGTTTTCATTGGTCCCGAAGGGGGATGGGCTGAAGATGAGAGAAATGCCTTGCGCGAGCAAAGTACAGTCTTTTCTTTAGGGCCTCACATTTTAAGGGTTCCTACGGCTGTTGTTTCTGCTTATGTTCTTGCTTGGAAGGAAATTAAAAATGAACCTTAGCGAAGTTATTCATCAGATAGAAAAATTAAAAAAAGAAGGAAAAAAAATTGTTACCACTAATGGGTGCTTTGATGTGCTTCATCGTGGCCATGCCTATTACTTGCAGGAAGCAAAAAAATTGGGAGATGTTCTTGTTGTTGGAATTAATTCTGATGAAAGCGTAAGGGGCTTAAAGGGAATTGGGCGTCCTTTAAATAAAGCATCAGATAGAGCTTATCTTCTTTCTCAGTTAAAAAGCGTTGATTTTGTATTTGTTTTTGACGAGCCACTTCCCAATGAGTTTTTAACAACCTTTATACCCAATATTCATGTCAAAGGTGGGGATTATAAGGTGGAAGCTCTTCCTGAATATCCTTTACTTCATTCAATGGGAGCAAAGGTTGTGACTATCCCTTTTGTTGAGGGGTATTCAACCACTTCAACTCTTGAAAAGATGAAAAAGCAAGACTGACTAAAGTTTAGACAATCACTCAAAATTACTCCAAAAGTTGATTTTTTAAAGCCTTTTTAAAGCGTTGTGACTGGCCTTCGTTTTGCACTCTTTAAAGAGAAAAAAGGAAAGCCTTTGCTTGGAAAATCACGATATTACATTAAAAAATCTTTTGATTGTTGCTTTTCTTATTTTAGGCCTTTTTGCGTGGTCAAGAGTTGATATTTCTTTTGATAAATCATTTGGAAGAAATCCTACTGCTACAATGGCAAAAGTCGAAAAAATTGTTATTCAAAAAAATATTATTTCTGAGTACAAACCTAATCTAAAGGTATTTGATTCCAAAAGGATTGATAGCCCTTCGAATGTTGTTATAGACACAAAAGTTCCCGAATCATCTTTTTCAGAAAATATAAAAACGAGTGATTTTGAAGCTACTCGAAATGAAATCACTGTTTTGATGGCTGCGGGGAAATTAGATGAAGCCTTAGATTTGGCTCGCTCCCGTTTAGATGAGAACGTTTCAACTTCGAAAGAAGCTCCCTATATGGGATATCTACAAGATTTTATCATGCAAAATATGCATGATCCTGAAGAACAGTATAGCTTTACTTTTTTATCTATAAAAAATGCCCAAGATCCCTCTATAAGAAAACAATTTATTCAAAAGTTTTCTGTTTACCAGCCTGAAATGGCAGAGGAAATGAAGCAAGAAATTAAAAACTCTGGGTTGACCATTTAATTTAAAAAGTGTCTATCTTTACAAAAAGTTAACATTGTGACTTTTTTTAAGACATTTCTCTAAACTCCTGTAACTCTTTAAGAACTTCATATTTTTGTATGAATTTTAGAGAACTAATTTTTATTCATGTAAAGTTTTTTGGCACAAGTGCCGAAATTTTGCTCAGGGAGAAATGTATGAGTTCAATACAATGGGAAGATTTCGAGCGTATTCATGTCGTCAAGAAAATTAGAGAAGTTATTGGGAGCTGGTTTTCGGTTGATATACTTTTAGTAGACGACCAAGGAAAGATTCGAAATTCTTACAAGGGCGACGAGGCTCCACGGGCAAACTTTTTAATGAAAAAAATTCTAAATAACGATGTGGGTTGGGAATATTTGTCTCAAGTTGTTGAAAAAGTGAATGCACAGCTTATAAAGAGTAATCTTCGTTTTCATGAGTTTGTTTTTCTTCCCTCTGTTGAAGGACTCGCAATTCCCATCGTTGTTGATGAAGAGTATTTTGGAGCTGTTGTAGCTCTTGGTTATCGTAAGGATGCAAGTGAAAAAACAAATTCCGAATATTTATCACAGGCCAAGGTTTTGGGTTTTAGTGATGGAGAAGCTCAAGAAGCTTATCGTGGATTAAAGAATATTTCTTCTCCCGAAACTCAGTACTTTCGAGAGTTGTCTGAGCTCGTTGCTCAGGAAATTGTAACTCTTCATAAAGAAATTTCTTCTCGGGATAATCGTATTCAAGAACTCAACGAACAATTAGGTGGACGCTATAGATATGAGAGTATGATTGGTAAAAGTAAACCAATGCAAGATCTCTATTCGTTACTTGATAAGATTAAGGCTTCCGAAAGCACAGTTTTGATTCAAGGTAAAAACGGAACAGGTAAGGAGCTAATTGCAAAAGCAATTCATTACAATTCTCCTTTAAAAGAGAAGGTCTTTCTTCCTCTTAACTGCGCTGCATTTAATGACAACTTGTTGGAAAGTGAACTTTTTGGTCACGTTAAAGGCTCTTTTACGGGAGCGATTCGCGATCGAAAAGGCTGTTTTGAAATGGCCAACGGAGGAACGCTTTTCATGGATGAGATAGGGGATATCTCTCCGGCGATGCAAGTAAAGCTACTGCGGGTATTACAAGATGGAACTTACACGCCTGTTGGGGGAACTGAAGTTAAAAAAACAAAGGTTAGGATTGTTGCTGCAACTAATCGTGATTTAAAAACGATGGTTGAAGATGGTAGTTTTAGGCAAGATTTATTTTACCGCCTAGCAGTAATTGGAATCACCGTTCCTGCTTTGAAAGATCGAAAAGAGGATATTCTTCTTTTGGCTGAACACTTTCTTGCAAAATCTTCGAAAGAAAAAGGAATGGATCCAAAAGTTCTCACAAAAAGAGCGATTGAAAAGCTTTATGATTTTGATTGGCCAGGAAACATTCGTGAACTTGAAAATGAAATGGAAAGAGTAACGGTTCTTGCAGGTACAGAGAAGTTTATAGGCCCCGAAATGTTATCTTCTCGAATACGTGAGTCTGAAGATCGTCCAAAGGTTCAAGGTGCTCGACTTGAAGGAAAACTCAAAGATGCTCTTGAGAATTTAGAAAGAGATATGATTCGTGAGGGTTTACGCCGTACGGGGTGGAACAAGAGTCGACTTGCTAAAGAGTTGGGCATTAGTCGAGCGGGTTTGATCATGAAAGTTGAGAAATACGATCTTGATAAACGTAAGCTTACTCGACCACTTGGAAAAACAGGAACAGAAGACTTTTAGTTTAAGGCACGACTTTATAGGTGGTGAATTTATTGAATTCGCCATCTTTACCTTCAGATTTTTCAAGTGCCTCTAGGCCCATTTCATGCAGCGGGATTGGAAAGAGATGTTCGTTAGCAGCGATGATATATTTTGTTTCTTTGGTATGTTTCACTACTGACTTTGTTCTTTCTATAAAAAGCTTTAGAGCTGGAGGACTAAAAGAGTTAAAAAGAAAAATAGCCTTCGCTTTTTTAATTTCAGGTTCTATTTCAGGTTCTGATGCATCCATCTGTTTGTTTTTCGCGTTAGGAAGTTTAAGCTTCTCGATGGCTTCATTTAAAAAATGAGCTCTTTCTTGTACAAACTCAACACCAGAGAAGTTAAAGTCTGGGTGTAGAATAGCTCCAGACATTAAGATTCTTCCCCAGCCAGAACCAACATCAAGAATCGTATCGCCTTTTTTGAGGGGTAGCTTCTGAAGACTCGTTTCTAGAATTTTAAGGGGGCTTGGGCCATATCCTGTTTGGTGACCCGATTCGGGATCAAGATAGTTATTTGTTCCTTTAAGAGAGGCATCTGCTCCCGTAATCCAGTCTGGCAAGCTATCGGGATGAAGGTCCGTTTCATTATTAAAGCGGATCCATTCATCAAGAATAAGTTTTGATTCTTTAAGTGATAGTTGTCCAGGAGACAGTCTTTCTTTTAAGTTTTTTCTTAATTCAATAATAGGTTGGGTAGCTTCACTAAATTTCGAAAGATTTTTTTTATATAAATTTTTAGCAGCCTCATTCATTTCAGGTAAAAGATGATTTTCAAAATTTGATATAGCTGAATGTTCGTCAAGAACAGAATTTAAAACAGAGTCAGACTCAAGAATCGCGATTTGTTTTGCGGTTTCTAAGGAAATTTCGTTTTTGTTTTCAAGCTTTCTAAGTAAATCCAGGTACTGGGGAGGGATCTTTTTAAGATGCTCCACTCGGGCTTCTATTGAGGAGGAAAAATTACGTGGATTATCTCGAGCTTGAAGCCAGAAATCAGTCGGATCCGTATTAAAGTTCACGTAGTTTTTAGATCGAACAAATTTAGGGCCTAGTTTTGAATTAAAGTGAGCTGCAAAAGAAGCAATGCGTGAAAGTTCTTCTTTGCAACTTTTCACAATATGAAAATTTATACAAAATCCTTGAGAGAGGGTAAAAAAGAAAAATATCCAACTAAGAGGCTTCATAGCTTAAGTATTTATTTTAACTGATATTTGAAACATCTTCTGTCAACCGATCTTTTCTGCTCGATTTTTATAGCGATTCTGATTAAAAGTTATATATGTCTGAACAACGTAGAGGAACCTTTTATCTTATATTTTTAGGAATTTTTTTGGGTTTTGTAGGGATGTCTTTTTTCGCACCTAAACTTATTATTTGGTATTCAAAGCCTCCATTTGCACCAGGAGTTGATTGTACGCCCGCTATCGATTGGGGGCTTACGCAAATTATTAAATGGCAAGTTATTGGAATGATTGTTGGATCTTTGGCACTTTGGGGACTTTCGGTCATTGTCAGACGTAAGCGAGGACTTTGAGTTATACTTAAAGCAGGGTGAGGCTTAATTTTTTTCTTTTTTTTGGGCTAATTGTTTTGTCTTGGGGACAGTCTTCGATAGGCGTTTCCGTAACCGATGAGGATGGGAATGTTTTAAATGAAAAGTCTGTTTTAAAAATTGGCCAAACAATTGTTTTTAGAATTAAATCAGTTCAACCTGAATCAGTTGAAAGCGTTATCCTTGAGACATGGAATGCTGGATTATCCCACTACGAAGGGGTTACAAATAATTTAAGCTCAGAAAATACTTTTGACATTCCCTACATCGTTCCAAATGCATCTGTTCGTGAAAATCTTTCTTTTGATATTGTTGTTCGATCAAAAACAGGTGGAAGGCAACACTTTTTTATCAACAAACCTTCAGACTGGGGGATTAAGGAAAATAGTTTTTTAGAGTCTCTTGTACAAATGAATAAGCACATTGAAGTGCAAGGCTTAACTCTTGATCAAAAAAGTCCAGAAATTAGAAATGTTGTTTCTAAAAAAAATCCCAAAGGAAGTCTCATTTCTTTTGATGTAAAAGACGATCATCCTGATCTTACGAGAATGAGGGTTTTAGATCGTCCTGCAAAATGTTTTTTGTTGAAGGGAGGCTCTTATAGATGTGAGACATTTGTCGAGGAGGCGGCCTCTTTAAAATCAAAGAATAAGGTTGAAATAATCGCTCTCGATCGGGCAAGAAACTCCAAAAAAGTGAGTGTTCAAAACATATATAATCCAACAGCTCCGATAGCTTTAGCTGGTCCAGTTTTAATTGAAAATTGTTCTGACAATCGTTTTGATTTGAAGCTTTCTTTTAGAGATAATTTCTCAGATGTGAAAAAAATTGAGTTTTTATATTTTGACCATTTACCAGAGGAGCATAGAATTTTAGCTTCTGAGAGCTCAATTCCGAAAAAAACCAAAATTTTATCTAAGATTAAAGAAGATAATTCTTTGAAATTAACTTTAAAGGATTTATCTAAATTGGATACATCTTCAAATTACGAACTCTTGTTAAAAGATAAGAGCTTAAGAGAATTTCTTTATGTTTTAGATAGTGAAAAACCCGTGAAAAAAAGTTTAAGGTGTGAAGGAAGGGTTTTGAATCCTGATCTTGTTCAGATAAAAGAAATCCAAGAGTAGTTGTGTTGAAGTGTCCCAGAAGACCCAGCTTTCTTCCATCTGCGATAAGAAGCGTAGTGAGTGTTAGTAAAAGTGTCGACTTCGACATTATAAAAAAGTTCAATACGTAAATTCTTCAGAGATTTTTCGATCATCGCCCACGAGTTAAAAAACTTTTTTCCCTCACTTGCTTTGATCGTTCCAATTTGCTCAGCAAAAAATTCATTTTGATCTTTTATCGAAAACTGTGACCACATGTCGGGCCCAACTTCGAAGCTTGTTCCATTAAGACAAGGCCCACACCAAACCCAAGTTGTTTGAGGGTTAAATCCTCTTTGAAAAGGAAGAAGGTGTATTCCTTGTACAAGGCCTCTCCATCCCGCATGAAGAGCTGCGGCACATTCATTTTCTCGATCTATATAAAATAAGGGAGCGCAGTCAGCGGTCTTAATATAAAGTTTTCTCTTTGATTCTTTAAAAGAGGATCCTTTTGCTATGAAACCGTCGGCCTCAAGTGATTCAAATCCTGCTCGAGATTGGGATAAGTTCCAATCCACAATTTTTTTGCTATGAATTTGTTTGAGCTTTTCTCCGTCCTCAAAATTTAAGGCGGAGCTTTCTTCTTGCGAATGAAAGCGTATTCGTAGGCCTTTGGCCCATTTTTGTCCAAGATCAAACTCAAGAGTCTCTAGAGGTCTGTCCATAGATTGTCTGTCTCTGTTGGAATGTTTATCCCAAGCTGGAGACAAGCTTCAAGGAAAGAATGGCTTATAGCGCTGAATTGAATTTCTTTTTGTGTCACAGGATGTGTAAATCGCATCATGTGAGAATGCAGTAAGATACGGTGCCATTTTTGACCGCCATATAATTCATCGCCCACGATAGAAAATCCTAAAAATCTTAGATGAGATCGTATTTGGTGAGTTCTGCCTGTTTGTAATTTTAATTCAACAAGAGCATGAGGAGGGGCTTCAGAGTGAATATATCCATGAGTAATGGCTCTTTTACCGCCTTCAGGGAGAGGACTCATTCGAAGGGGATGGGTGGGATCTCTTCCGTATTGAGTGGCAAGAGAAAAGCGGTTGCCTGTCATTCGAAAAGCAGCCTTTTCATCGCGACACCATTTATCTAAAAGAGGGGGAATTTTTTTGCTCAAAGTAAAAGGGCTTCCCGTAGCAACTGCAAAATATCTTCTGTGAACTAATCTATTTTGAAAAGCTTCTGAAAGTTTTCTATGGGTGCTTGAATTTTTGGCAACAACCATTGCTCCAGAGGTGCCCTGATCAAGTCTGTGAACTATTCCCCATCGTTCATCGGCCACAACTTCTTCGGGCCACGATTCATCTTTGCTAAGATATTTTTTATGAAGAAGCCAATGGGCAAGTGTCTTTTCAAAGGGTATTCCGTTTCCTGAATGCACAGGAAGTCCCTCAGGCTTGTTGATGACCATCAGAGATTCATCTTCAAACAAAATGTCAGGAGGAGTGTAGGTGATTTGTCCTAAATGATTTTTAGTATCAAGAGTAGGAAGGTCTTTTTGTTGACGATCAAAAGTTACTTCATCAAGTGCTTGAAGCCTGTAGGATCTTTGAGTCACAGGTTTTGAATTTATAAGAATGCATCCCTCTTCGATAAGCCTCGACCATTCGCTACGCGAACGATCAGGCGCCATCTTCTGTAGAAAAACATCGAGTCTTGTGCCTGATTGTTCAGAGTCTACGACCCAGTTTTTGTAGGAATTCATATTGTTTCTTTTATAAAGGTTTTGAGCGAGCAAGTTTGTCTTCCTGTTGTAGCTTTTGGATATAGCCTTTTGCAAGTTCTGCAGATCGGGGAATATTGAGAGCTTCACAAATCAAAATGAGATGACCTCTCAAGTAAACGGGATGGTGTAAGTTGAGGGGTCTTTCTTCTTCTATGGAAATAATGTGATCTGGTTTAAGTTGGCAAAGTCCTGCAAGTTGCTCTTCGGAATAACCACGATAAATTCTAATGGCACGAACGAAGCTGCCCGTAAGAGCTGTTGCATTTTGGATTTCTTCTTCGAAGGCTGGATTTTTATCAACTTTAATTTGAGGAAGTATTTCAATTTTCTTCTTGTACTCTTTGGGCTCTGGTTTAGTAAAAGATTGATTTTCGAAAGAAACAGTTTGTGTGCTTTGCTCAGCAGAACCTTCTACAAAACCCATGGAAATATCATAGGCTTGCCGTTTGCGAGCATCTCCTAAAACAAAATAAGCATCTTCGATTTCTTTGAGGATACCTTCTTTTGCATTGTCATCGTAGAGTGAGTAAGAGGCGAGCGAATCGCGAGAGTAGGTTGATTTTGAGCGATTGTAAGCGTGAAGAATATCGTTTTGTGAGCAATGTTGAGTCAGATCCAAGACCAGATAAAGATTTTTGCGTTTTTGCATAAATTCTATTCTAGGGCCTCTTCAGTGGTTGCAGCAAGTTTTGGCGTTATTTTATCTGGGAAATAGCGCACTTTCTTCACCAAGGAGGGCTTTAGTAAGTCGAGAAATTCGAGCTGCAAGAATTGACTTTGGAAATTCAGCTACTGCTGGACGCTTCATTCTTACGGCCTTCCAGACTGAATTTTCATAGTCAATGTATCCTGCGTATCGAGCATTGATTCCGAAATATCTTCTGCAAACGCCACAAATAGATTTTCCAATTTCGATATCTTGTGAGGTTCTAACTTGGTTCACCACGATATTAGGTTTTATTTTAGAAAGTTCGCGTTCAAATACTTCCCCGGCAATAGGATCTAAGCGTGAAATAATTTCTTTGAGATCACTTGGAGAGCGAACGCCGAGAGAATTTTTAGTATCAGATCCTTCTTCAATGACAGGCATAAAGTTTTTTAATTCGGGGCAAAGAAGGAGTTTTCTATAGTAGGCCATTCGAATAAATCGATAGGCATTTTCAACGCTAGTGGGTTCGGGAAGAATAGAGAGGATTCCCTCGTCTGCGCAATTAAAAAAGTCGATGGTTAGAGCGGTTGATCCCGCTCCTAAATCTAAAACAATCTCGTCAAATGGAAGATTTGTGAGTTCGCTGAAGAGATCTTTTTTTCGTTCTTCCATTTGAGAAGTTACTGAAAGTGGATCGGAAGAGCCGCTGATCATCATCAATCCAGGTTGTGCAGTTGGAGTGGCAAGATCAAAGAGGTTATCTGTGCGTCGGTGAATCCAATCGCCCAAACCATAGCGGGGTGGAGTAACTCCAAGACATGTATGTAAATTTGATCCACCTAAATCTAAATCAATCGCAAGAACTCTTTTTCCTTCCTGCGCAAGTAACCATGAAAAATTTGCAGAAATAAGGCTTTTTCCAACGCCTCCTTTTCCGCCACCAATTGCCCAAATGCGAGGCCAATTACGCAATTCCGTTTTTGCGTATGGCTCTTGTTGAATTTTTTGAACAGTCTCCTCTTTAGAGACTGAAAAAGCAGTATCTAATCCCTCCACGCGAATCATTTCCCCCAATAATTAGTGTGGCATGCGCTGCAGAAAGAGACAAGAAATTGATGAGGGATGTCAAAAACGAGTTTTTTTAAAATTTTGCAACAATGTTCATGAGATCATCGAGTGATTCTTGCTCGACATGACGAGAAATAAGAAGCCCAGTTTTTTCGGTAAATTCTTTAGAGGCTTTACCTTTTGCAACAGCACAAAGTCTTTGAACAATCTCTTGAATAAGAACCCAATCGGTATCTTTCATAAGGGTCTCTTTATCTTTGCTTGTGAGAAGCCACTCTTCTACATTTCCCTTGTATTCTTCAAAAATTTTGAGTTTTTCTTTTGTTATCATTTTAGTTACTCACTCAAAATTAGGAATCTCTTAGATGAGTCTTTAACATTCGATCGGCAATTTTTACGGAGTCTACCTTGTAGCTTCCGCTGGCAATGGAATCTTTGATTTGAGCGATTTTGTCGAGGCGAACATCAGGAGATTTTTTTACTTCAGCGATAGCCTCGGTTAGAATTTTTGCATTATCTGAAAATTCAATTCGTGAAGATTGAGTTGCTTTTACTTTTACGCCCTTTTCGATAGACCCCGTTGATGAAACGGTTTCACTTTTATCAATTGAGATTTTTGAGGCGACCTTATGAAGGGCTATTTTTGTGATGCTCATAATCTTATGTTCAGTTTAACTCTTTTTTGAAGTGCCTGCTATGAGCGTCAATTTACACCTGCTCTGCCAAGGTTTTGACTTAAAGGGGTGTGTTTGTGCTAAGTTTTTGATGTGACTGTTCTTTTAGATGGGAAAGTAGCGGCTGAGACCCTCCGCTTAAAAACTCTTTCAAGTTTTTCTGATCATTCTGCAACCCTAGCTATTCTTGTTGCCGGTCAAGATCCTCGATCTAAATCTTATGTAACAAACAAGCTTCGCACGGCAGAGAAGTGGGGCATAAATGTAAAACATGTTGAGCTTTCTCGATCTGCAAAATACTCTGAAATTCTGAATAAGATTCAAGAGCTAAATTCTGATTCGAATGTGAGCGGAATTATTTTTCAGCTTCCTCCCGATCTTGAGCATTCTCTTACCTCTTCAGAAATTCATTCGTTGATTGAAAGTATTCATCCCTCAAAAGATGCAGATGGGCTAACTTCTGCAAGTTTGGGAACTCTTGTCGCAATGGGGCCTTTGTCCCAATCTCCTATTCCTGCAACTCCGCTAGGAGTTTTACGTTTACTTGAGCATTATTCAATTTCAGTTGAAGGAAAAGATGTGTGTGTTTTGGGAAAATCAAGATTGGTGGGAATGCCTCTTTCGATTCTTCTAGAGCATAAAGGCGCAACGGTTACCCTTTGTCATTCCAAGACAAAAAATATTTCTCAAAAAGCAAAGGCTTCAGATATTTTAATTGCCGCCACTGGCATAAATTCATTGGTAAAAGAAAATTATATAAATTCTTCGCAGGTAATTGTAGACGTTGGAATTGTTTCGACCAAAGAAGGAATTCGCGGAGACGTTGATCATAGTGTGTATCCAAAAGTTGCGGCTTATTCTCCTGTTCCAGGTGGGGTGGGGCCAATGACGGTTGCAGCGCTTATGGAAAACGTGATTAAGTTGTGGCGCTATCAAAGGAGTTGTTAAAAAATGAATATTGTTAAAATCCCCCTAGATTCTCTCCATCGTCAGTTGGGTGCAAGAATGGTTCCTTTTGCCGGCTTTGAAATGCCCGTTAACTATAAGGGAATTCTTGAGGAGCATCATTGCGTTCGAAAAAATGTAGGAATTTTTGATATTTCTCATATGGGAATACTCGTTGTTCGCGGTTCGGGAACGCTTAAGTTTTTAGACAAAATGATTTCCAAGCCTGTTTCAAAAGTTTCTGTTGGGAAAGGCGCCTATGCTCTTCTTTGCAATGAAGATGGAAATACACGCGATGATCTTATTTTTTATAGAGCTCAAGAAAATGAAGTTTATCTTGCGCTGAATGCTTCCAATAAAGAGGAAGATTTTAAGTGGCTTCAAAAGCATGCTTCCTCAGATGTTGAGTTTGAATCTCGTTTTACTTCACATGCTCTTTTTGCACTTCAGGGAGCGCGGGCACCTGATTTTTTAAAAACGTTAGGTTTAGATTTAAATTATTCTCAACTTTATTCCACTTCTAAATTTCAAATTGCTGGAGTGGATTGTTTGTTTTTTGTAAGTGGATACACGGGCGAAAAGGGTTGTGAAATTTCTGTGCCTGTTTCTGGAGCTGAAAAAGTGTTTTCTTTTTTCTTGGATAAGGGAAAGGAATTTTCGATTCAACCTATAGGATTGGGAGCAAGAGACACTCTCCGAACGGAGATGGGGTATAGTTTGTATGGTCACGAGCTAAATCAAAACATTAATCCTGTAGAGGCAGGGCTTTCATGGGCGCTTGATTTAACTTCAAATTTTATTGGAAGCGAGTCTTTGAGAAGAATCAAAGAAAAACCTCTGCGAAAATTAATTGCTTTAAGAAATATAAATTCTAAACAAGCTCCTCGAAGTGAAATGAAGATTTTTGATAGTCAGCAGAAAGAAGTAGGATTTATAACATCGGGAACTTTTGCTCCCTCGCTTGGATACGCTATAGGTCTAGGTATTATAGATGTTCAATCGCAGGCGCCATATTCTATTGATATTCGCGGTCAAAAAGTTCCTTACGAGCTTGTAAAAAGACCTTTTTACGTTAAATCTTGCTAAGAATTTCGGCTCCCTTAGCAGCGACGGCTACTGTATGTTCGTATTGCGCTGATAGCTTTCCGTCGTTGGTTTCTACAGTCCACTCATCATCGAGAAGAACGATTTCTGCTTTTCCAATATTGATCATGGGTTCTATGGTAAAAACCATGCCCTCTTTAAATTCTGGGCCTGTTCCAAATTTCCCTACGTGTGGAACGTGAGGGTCTTCGTGAAAATCCCTTCCAATCCCATGTCCACCATATTCTTTTACAACAGAATATCCGTTACCTTCAGCGTATTTTTGAATAGCTGCACCTATATCTCCAAAGTGTCCACCCGGTTTAACTTGTTCAATTCCAATTCGAAGACATTCTTGGGTGGCTTTCATAAGATCTCGAGCAGCTCTTGATATTTTTCCTATTCCAAAAGTTTTGCAGGTATCACCATGGTAGCCGTTTAGGTACGTTGTTACGTCAACTTTGATAATATCTCCGTCTCGAAGTCTGTATTCGTCTGGAATTCCATGGCAAATAACTTGATTAACACTTGTACAAATACTTTTGGGAAATCCCTTATACCCAAGGGGGCTTGGCCGAGCACCATGTTGAAGAATAAAATCATGGCAAAGTTGATTGATTTCATTCGTGGAAATGCCCACGCGAATATGAGGCTCAATAAAGTTTAAAACTTTTGCAGCTAGCTCTGAGCTTTTGCGGATTCCCTCTATCTCTGCAGGAGTCTTAATAATTATTGAAGTTGCCATGAACGAGTGACCTTATCAAAAGTCGTTTCTAATGGCATCCCCACTGCTCTCAGTCTCAGCATCGGTTGTCGAATTTTCATGGCCAGCTTGAGTTTCGGGGTTGAGAGAGGGGCCATAGCCCGTGATAACGATGGGTTTGTTGATTTCGGCAGATATTTCGCCATTTGGAAGAGTTCTTTTTTGTCCGGGAGCTGTACCTTCAATAAAATATTCAGAAATGAGTTTTTTGCTTCTTGAAGTAGGAATGCTTCCAGTTTCTGCATCAACAGTAACTTGCGAGATTCCCTCGGGTACGGAGAAATCTTGAATCTCCATATCTTTTGTTGCTGCTTTCATATATTCAAGCCAAATGGGAGCTGCAGCACGTGTTCCTGTTTCAGCAGGACCCACTTGTTGATTTTCATCAAATCCCACCCACACACTTGTCATCATTTGAGGGATGAATCCAACAAAGAGCGCATCTTTGTAATCGCTGGTTGTTCCGGTTTTTCCTGCGACGGGACGCCCCAGTGCTTTAAGACTAGCTCCTGTTCCGAAATCAATCACAGAACGCATAAGTGAACTTACAAGAAATGCAATTTGAGGGCTAATGATTTGTTCAGCGGTTAGGTCTTGATGTTCTTCAATTTTTTCACCTTTACGATTTTCAATTTTTCGGATGAAATAGGGAGAAGTTTTCTTTCCCTGATTTGCAAAAACAGAAATAGCATTTGTAAGTTCATCAAGTGTAATTCCACTGCTTCCAAGTGCGAGAGTAAGATCGTCATTAAGCTTTCCTTTAATCCCAAGTTTTCTTGCAAAATCAATAGCAGCTTGAACTTTGATGTGTTGTAAAAGCTTGATGGTCGGAATGTTTCGAGAATAGGCAAGGGCTGATCTTAGAGAGGTGTCGCCGTAGGAAACAGATCCGTAGTTATCAGGCTTCCAAGATTTTTCAAGTTCGTCTTTTTCGCTGTTGTCTTTATAAACTATTGGAGAGTCAACGATGATACTTGCAGGGGTAAGTCCTTTTTCAAGAGCAGCTCCAAAGATAATAGGTTTGAAGGTTGAGCCAGGCTGACGAACAGCCTGGGTCGCTCTGTTGAATTCTGAACGAGTTGAGTAGAAGTCATATCCACCAACCATAGCGTGAATGGCTCCATCAGGAAGTCGATAGCTTAAAAGAGAGCCCTGAACGAGCGGTTTTTGATCTAGAGCAAAGTTATCTCCTCCTAGATATTGAACATCTATTAAATCACCAATGCTTAATTCGCGAAAAGGATCACGAATAATTTTTTCTTTATAAATTTCTGTAGGATTGGCTTCACGTGTCCATTGATAGTTACTGGGCGTGATACTTCCACCTTTATTGCCTACCTGAATAAGAATATTTTTTCGAGTTTTGTCTTTGCCTAAAACCAAAGCGGGATAGGTTTGTCCTTGTTTAAGGGGGGTTGTTTCCTTGGCGTCGACTGGAGAATTCATCTTGCCGTCAGGTTTTAAAAATTTAAAGTCATAGGCTTCTTCAACAATTTTTTTATGAGACTCGTTTAAGAAAGCTTGTCGAGTCATTTCATTTGGAAAATTTTGTTGGGGTTTACGAAAACCCATTCTTTTGTCAACTTTTTCTAGTCCATGATCCACTGATTTTTGAGCAGAGGCTTGAGCTTGAGAATCGATTGTTGTGTAAACCTTGAGTCCTTCTTCATAAAGCGCTTTTTTCCCATATTTTTCTAAGAGATAACGCCTAACGTGCTCAGAAAAATAAGGAGAAGACCAGCGAATTTCTTTAACTTTATTTTTAACTTTTATGTCTTCGTTAAGAACTTTTAGATATTCCGAATCAGAAATGAATCCCACCTCTTTCATTCTTTTCAAAACGTAGCGTTGCCTTGAGCGGCATGCTACGGGATTGGAGATAGGGTTTTCACGTGAGGGAGATCTTGGCAGACCTCCAAGTATAGCAGCTTCACCCAGTGAAATATCTTTGGCATGTTTTCCGAAATAAATAAGTGAGGCAGATTCAATTCCATAGGTACCTTGACCTAAATAAATTTGATTCAGATACCGATTAAGTATTTGGTCTTTTGTTAATTTTTTTTCAATTTCTAAAGCTAAAAAAAGTTCCTTAATCTTACGAGAGTATGATTTTTCAGGACTTAGAAAAAAAGTTTTTGCAACTTGCTGGGTAATTGTTGAACCGCCTTGGACTTTTGATCCAGCGATAAAGTTTTTAATCGCAGCTCTCAAAAGAGTCAGGGGATTAATCCCTTTGTGACGGTAAAATTCATCATCTTCCGCAGCGATGAAGGCTTTTTTGATAATGTCAGGAATTTCTTTTTCTTTAAGTTCCACACGCTGTTCAGACGAATATTCGGCTATGACAGCATCGCTTTGATCATAGACAGTTGTCACGACACGAGGCTCGTACTCAATCAACGTGCTAATTGTAGGGAGGTTTAAAGATTGTATGAAGGCATAAGCCCCAATAAAAATTACAAGAAAAAATCCCAAAAGACTAAGCTTGAGAATTCTTTTGAAAACACTTTGCTCTTTGTATTCACTCCACCATAATTCAGCAGCATCAATAATTTTGTTTTGAATATTTTTGAATCGAGGCATAGGGTTTGATTTATTTTATCAGTTTATAGCGTTCGCCTAAATGGAGGAACAAATTAATCACGCTCGCTCCGAAAAGGGTTCCTAAAATAAATCCCGCTAAAATATCAGTTGGATAATGGCGACCCATTAAAACCCTTCCTAGAGATATAAATAAGGCTAATCCCAAGCAAAAATAATGAAGGTAAGGATTTCGTGACAGTTCTCGTTTGTGAAAGATCCAGAGAGCTGTCGTGAGTGCAAAAAGATTGAAAGCGTGGTTAGAGGGAAAACTAAACGAATATTTGACGCTTGCAAGGTAAAAGCTTTCAAGACTTTGTTCGGGTCGCAGGCGAATGGTGATGTTTTTAATCGTATTTGAAAAAAAATCTCCTAATGAGCTCATGCAAATCAAGCTAAAAAGTAAAAATATTTTGCTTTTTTTTTGAAGCTCTCTAAGAGAAAACCAAAGCAAGGTTGCAATAAGAAAATAGAAAAAATACTTTATTAGGTCTGATTCGCAAAGAACTTTAAAAAAAGCTAAGCAAGGTGAATTTTCTTTGCATTCAACTACAAGTCTTTCAGAAATCAAAGCATCCCAGCGTAACCAGGTTCTTTCAGCTTCCTTCCATTGTTCCGGATGAAGCATTTGGAGTAGATATACGGGGCGTGACATGAAGTACCTCTTCTAAGGAAAAATCATTTTCGATCCTAAGTCCACTAGGAAGATTGGTGGGAGCTATATTTTCATTTAGTTTTTCAATTTTTTTAAATGATTGAACGCCGAGCTCATCTCGCCAAACAAGAAAAGAGGACTCTTTACTTGCCTTACTTACTTGAAACTTTATATCAGGATAATTTTTCTCAAAATTTTTAAGAAGGGATGTTTTCAACTCTTTTGTAAGTCGGGAGTTTTTTTGTTGAAGATATAAAGGAAGATTATCCCAGCTGTTTTCAAGGGTCTTCCAGTTTCCTTCGTAGTTAGCAGAATGTTGAAGAGGGTATCTTCTTAAGGAATTATTTATTTCAGCAAACTCAAATCCTTCTTTAAGAAGTTCATTTCTTTCAGTAAGCGTTATTCTTTTCTCTTTAAAAATTCTCTCCACAAAACTTTTCTTTTTACTTTCTAGAAAACTACTTTTGTTTGGATGTCTAAAAAGATCAAAGCGAGGAGGATTGGGAACGATCAGTGAAAGATAGAGCGCTTGGCGAGGGCTTAGGTCTTTTGCTGCTTTGTCAAAAAAGTGGCGACTTGCGGCCTCGGCTCCAAATAACCCTGGACCCCACTCAATAACATTCAAATAAAGTTCTAGTATTTGTTTTTTACTCAGGTCGCGTTCTAGTTGAAGAGCCCATGGAATTTCAAAAAGTTTTCGAGTGTAACTTTTCTTTTTGTCGAGAAAGAGATTTTTGGCAAGTTGCTGAGTGATTGTGCTGCCGCCTCTTTTAATTTTGTTAGCGTTAAGATTGGATTTAAGAGAGGTTTCTATTTGGTTTAGGTCAAAACCTTCATGGTCAAAAAACTTTGCATCTTCAGAAAGAACTACGAACTTTTGTAATTCTGGTGAGAGTTCGGAAAGTCCTTTGTAGAATTGAATCCGGTCACTAGGAATATAAAATAGTATATTTTCGTTTCGGTCTAGAACGGAGGTATTGCTGGAAGGTTTAAGCTTTTCAAACTGAAGCTTTTCAGGGGGCAGCTTGTAGGGAAGTTGGGCTTTTATCCATTCAGATAAGTTAGCTTGGAGATAACTTGAAAAAAAAAATGAATTAAAAAAAATAAAAAACGCGACGCGTAAGGTTTTCTTCATTCTTGGCTCCTTGACTATCATTTTTATCCTGTGTCGCCGACAATTTTAATATGACCAAGTCCGATTTGATAGATCTTCTTGTTTCAAGAACAAATCTTCCCAAAAAAAGAATTGAGCAAATTGTTAATACCATGCTCGAAACCTTGTTTGAGGCTTTGGTACGCGGAGATCGAATTGAAATTCGGGGCTTTGGTTCATGGTATGTTAAGGAATATAAATCTTATACAGGGCGTAATCCCAAGACAGGTTCTACGGTTAAAGTTGGCGAGAAAAAACTTCCTTTTTTCAAAGTTGGAAAAGAACTTAAAAAAAGAATTGATGACAGTAAAAAAGGGCCTATTAAAGGGTAAGTTTTAATATCGGTCTGCTTGAACGATTTTTGTAACAGTGTCTTTTAAAAGATCATAAATCCAGTATTCATGCCCATTTGTTCGCTCTGGCTTTTCTGTTCGTTGAATTTCAATTTTTAAGAAAGGCAAAAGGGTACCGCTTGAGTTTACAATCCACATTTCTTTCGAAGATAGTAAATTTGCTTTGTCTTGCAGAACTTCATTTATTTTTTCAGACTGAATCCCTTTTGAGGGAAAAGAAGCTGCAAGGCTTTTTATCTCTGGAAGTTCACCTGCAATCAAAATTAATTCAGTAGCTTGTTTTTCCCACTTAAAGAAATAGTCACTAAGGGGGCGCCCATCTAAGTAAAGTTGGGAGGTCACATACCTACTGTCTTCAAAAGCTATTCTTTGTTCCCATCTATTTTTTAAAGAAGAAGGAAATTTTAAGGGTAAATAGGTTTTTATATCTAAGTAACTTGCAGGGGATCGCAATGCGGGTTTTTGAAGAGCTTGTTTTTCGAAGAGATTAGCTTTTGGGTTATTAACTGAGGGTGTTTGCGTAGAACGAGAGCTTAAGTTTGTATCTACATGAGATTGATTTACAGCTTTTTTATTAAAGAAGAAAAAACTGACAAGAATCAAAAAAAAAATAATGACTAAAATTTTTTTCATTCTTTAATGGCTTCATCTAAGTCTAAAGTAAAAAGAGGTAGGCATTCTGTTGCGGGGTCCGCTAAATACGGTGCAAGACGAAAAAAATCACTTTTGGCAGAAACAATTCGAAAAGGTTTAGAGCCAAAAGTTTTAAGTGTTATGTAAAGAGATGAGTGGGGCCTAAGTTCTGTTTTTGACCATGACTCATGGAGCTCTAGTGAATGAACTTCATTATTTTGATTTCTTAAAATACGCATCCACTTTGGAAGTTTTAGGTAAGTGTGATCCTCATAAACATGGGCAAAAAACATTTCACTTCCCCAGTATAGAGAGTTTTGAGGAAGAGATCTCAAGGTTCTTATTTTCGCTGATTCCATGAGTTGAATCTCTGGATCTCCAAGGTCATCAAGTGTTTGAATGCGAGTTGCATCTTCGTCGTGAGTGATGTTTTTTATCGTGTCATAAAAACGAGAAAAGATTTGGGATGTGGCTTGTAGTCCCCCAGAGGTCAATGTTTTTTGATGAAAAAAAACAATCCCCTTTCTTTTGGGAAAGTTGTAATAAGAGTATGAAAGAATCATTTTTTAAGTACCCTCATTTTTTTATCAACAATAACGTAATATTCTTGGGCTTCCTTTTTTTCTACTTTATCAAAAAAACTTTTTGCTTTTTCATAAAGCTCAAGTGCCTCTGAGACATTTCCTATGCTTTCAGAAATGAGAGCCTCTCTGTATGTAGACTGACCATCGGCAATCATTTTTCTGTAGAGCTTCTCTCTTTCAACTCGTGGTTCATCAAAAAGAGGATCTTTTTTTATAATTGAATCATAGATGGCTCTTGCTTCTACTAGTTTTTGATTGGCTTTTGCTTGTTGAGCGTCATCTAGTTGAGTTTTATATTCGAGAACGTATTGTTCGTTTACAAGATCCATACTTTCAATAATTTTAGATCTAAGTGTTCTCTTTTCCTCAGAAATTATATTTGATGATGAAATAGACCTTGAGGATTCCTCTTCTCCAATTAGAATCTCTATTTTTGCTTTGAGTTCTTTGAGCAAAGGATAAGCATCTCTAAAAGAGCCTTCTTGAATTTTTTGTTTTGCATCTTGATAATCTTTGTTTACTTCTTCAAAATTTGCTTGAAGAAGCTCTGCGTTTATATCTGCCGTTGGACTTGAAGCATTGGATGATGAGGAGGCTGCCGCTTCTTCTTGTGTTTTTGCCTCTTCAATAGGTAATTTTTTATTTAAACCTTCAGCGTTTTTCATTTGCGCCGCGTATTGTCCACGTGTCGCAGTTTCATTTTTAGGATCTAATAATAGCGCTTTTGTATAAATTTCTTGAGCATCTTCCCATCGCTTTTCATTAAGAGCAGTCTCACCTGAGCTTAATAATTCTTCTATTTTTTGTTGAGCGCTCAAATTAGCACTTTCAGGGTCATCAGGCGTTTTAGTGAGAGTTGCGATTTGTAGATCTGTCAAATAGCTTTGGGCCTCGGATAAAATATCTTTTGTTCTTTTGTAGTTATTTACGCTTTTAATAATTTCAGTGCTGATATCAAAAGCCTTTTGCCATTCGCCTCGCGCTCTTGCTTCTTCGGCCCGGATGTAAAGTTCTTGAATTTTGGCTTGTTCTTTGGGTGTTTTGAGCATGTACTCGGGAGAAAATTCGCTACTTTCTGCAGCATTATCAACTCCTTCAGTTTTTTGTTCATCTATATTTACCACTTCCGCTACTTGTGGCTTGGGTTGTGGATTGGGAGAAATGAAAAACGATAAGATAATCGTTACTATAGAGACAAGCGCTAGAGCAAACAGAGCTTTTTGATTTTTATTGAGTTTTTTAAAGTTTTCGATGAGAAGATCGATTCTCTCTTTTGGAAGAGGTTTTCTTGGAGCTTCTGTTTGCGATTTTTCATTTTTTTGATTGAGTGAAGAGTCTTCTGAGGAAGAAGGATTAAATCCAAAATTTGCATTTATATTTTGTGGATTAATAACGGCAGGAACATGTGTTTTTTCTAAGTGAACACCTTGTTGAGGCATGTCTGGCGTGAGGGCATTTAGTAGAGCTGGAACATTAGGTGATAGTTTAGGGATGTCACCAATATTTTTATCAGCAATAATAAATTGAATTTCTACGGGTCCCGCTGTAATGACATCAAGGCTTTTTAGGGGGGCTTCTTTAACGCCTACACCATTCACTTTTATTCCATAGCTGGAATCCAGGTCTTTGATTCTAAAACCTGTATAAATTTGATTTATTTTGAAGTGATGTCGAGAAAGTTTGCTATTGTTAATCGAAACATGACATTCTTTTGCCCTTCCAATAATCCATTCCTTGCCGTGCTCAAGTTTAATTTCGCGGCCTGCTATTTCTCCTGAAATTATTCGAAACATTCCAAAAGATGAATTTGAAACTTGAACAGTCTTTTCCTGTGAAAGCGCTTGTTCCATTTCTGAATTCATCATTATATCTCCCGAGGGACTTGTAGGGGATCCTAGAGAAATATCAGAAAGTGATTGGTCTGAAAGGAGATGGTTGCTGGACTGAGTATTTACATTTTTATTTGCAACAGAGTTTTGATCACCAAAAGAATTAAATTCTTCTTGTTTGGGCTGTTCTTCGGATGACTTAACCTCCTCTGTCCCATCATGAGGGGCCCATTTGAGTCTATAGTTTCCAATCACGACTTCTTCGTCTTGGCGAAGCTCTGCATATTCTGTTGCTTTGTTCGCAATTTTTATTTCTCCGCTTGTTGAGATGTTTTCAACGTATATCAATCCATGTTTATAGTGAATAGCAACGTGTTTTCTCGAGAAGTCTTTTCCTTCTAAAACTAAATCACATTCAGAGTCTCGGCCAAGGAAAAGTTTTTCCTTGTTGAGTGGAATTTTTTTCTCCTTACCTTCTGTAGAAAGAATGAGTATTGGATCTTTCATTTAAGCACGTTCTCCTCTCCTAAAAGAATTCTTGCTCTTTTAAGAACTTCAACGGCTCTTTTACAAATAGTTGCATCCGGTGCTCTCTCGCATGGAATTTCTAAATAAAGTTGATCACGGCTAAGGGTAGGAAGCTTTTGGTTTGCAAGGCTTCTCTGTTTTTGCTGAATTTCATTACTATAATCTGAAATTTGCTCTGATATTAAGTCGAGTGCTTGAATCGATTCAGCACGTGAAAGCTGAAGCCGATTATCAAGCAAGTTTTTTTCTGATTTTTCTACTTTATTTATAATTTCGTTTTTTAATTGAGCTTCAGCATCTTTGAGCGCATTGTGGGCTATTGTTAAAGAGGGATTCTCCAATACGCTTTGTTGATACCAGTAAATAGCTCGAATATAGTTCTTATTGTTTAGTTCCCTGTTGCCTTGATTATAGAGATCTTTAGCGGCTATTTCCTGAGGTCCAAGTTTTGGGGTTTCTAAATTGGAATAAGACTCTGCGGGAAGTTCTTTTGTCGGTTTTTCTTTCTTAGCCGAAGTGTTCTCGTTGTTGCTTTCATTGTTTTCCTGCATAAAAAAAGCAACACCCATTAATCCGATTATAATAAAAAGAATTATACGAAGTTTATTATTTTGATTTACGTTTAAATTTGCGTTGCTTGAGTTTTCTGGAGGGGTGTCAAAGTTAAACTGTACCTCTTCAACTCTTGGTGCTTCTACAGTGAATTCTTCAGATCCAACGCGGAGAATGTCACCACCTTGAGCCTTGGCATTGTCCATGTGCCATTCATTATTAATATAGAAGCCCGATTCAGATCCGGTATTGTACACAATAATACCATCTGAAATAGGTTGAAGAGCAAGATGATATCTTGAAATACTTGGATCTGTAAGAATAATATCATTGTCTACAGCGCGCCCCAACTTATGAACTTCACGTGACAGTTCAAAGCCTTCTCCTTTTCGACTTATAATTCTAATGTGGCTCATCCTTCTGCCTCCCTATTGATGAGGAGTAAGAAATGATCTGCACCGTAAATCATCGTTAGGGTGCTACTCTTTCCTTGAAAGTCGAGCATATTTTTTTGAGGTGACCATGGAGAGTTTTTTGCGCTACTTGCAAGTTCCCGAACATTGGTTTCAAAAGCATTATCTCTGCTTGCCACGCCAATATCGGCTCCAACTGCATATTCTCTTCGAACGCCAGAGATTTCTTCCATGGCTGAATTCCACTCAAGAATTTTCAAAGATCTATCAAATGCAGCTGCGGCAAAGTTTAGGTCTCTTGAGATATTTACACTCCAATCCTCTGGTGTTTGAGTATTATTTTCAGAGGGAATGCGGCTTATGAGAACCGAAATCTTATCTTGAATTTCTTGGACTTCAGGCCAATTAATATTTGTTTTTTCAAAACCCGAAGAAGAAGTTGCTTTGTCAATTGAATTGGAGAGGGTTTTTATAGGAACAAGCACAAATCGCTGATAAACGAAAATGGCAACCAGAGAAAAAACCAGAAGAATCAAAATAGAGGTAAGTGCATTTTCTAGAATTTTAGTGAAACTAAAAGACGACTCAGTAGGATCAAAAACGATATAGGCAGTTGCAGCAATTGCATTTCCCTCAGGAGTTCCTACAAGGATAGGTGATGAAACGTAAGCTATATTATTACTTGGGTCGAAGGTCCACCATGTTGAACTTTGCTGAGTTGCTTTGACAGCGTAGGAGTCGGGCAATCCATTTCCTGCTTCAGAGCTAGGTGTGATAATTCTTTGCCGAGGAGCATCTAAGATAAATTCTTTGATAATTCCGTTTGTTGTATGAGGGCGCTCGTCAAGGGAGGGGATAATATCCGAAATTCTTTGTTCGATAATAGCTTTGGCGTTAACTCGAGCCAGTTGACGAGCATAGAGCTTTGCGGTTTCAATAGAGCTCTCTCGTATTTTGATATTTGCTTCTTTAGAAAATGGAAAAATACTTAAGCAAACTGTTAAAAAACTCCAAATCAGAAATCCCGCGAAGAGTAGTTGATGTACAGGTACTGATTCGCCAAGAGGGTCAATCCAGCTTTCAAAAACTTTAAAGATTGAGTTTTTATCGGCTAGGCTTATGTTTTTTGAATTATTTGCCTGAATAATTTGTTGAGATGAAGAAGAGTTTAATAAACGAGATTGTGGATCAAATCTTGTAGGAAGATTTGAATCAGGCTTCCAAATTACCTGAAATAAGTAGTCGTTAAGGCTAAGTGTATCTCCAGGGCGTAAGATTTGTTTTTGTACCTGAATTCCATTAACGTAGCTTCCATTGGAGGATCCAAGGTCCTCAATCTCAACTCTTCCCCCTGCAAGGGAAGTTATTTTACAGTGTTGTTTAGAAATCCCTGAGGAGAGTAACTTGATTCTACACGTTTCACTTCTTCCGATAATAAGACTTTCTCCATTGGAAATTTCAAATTCATCTCCCACTTTTTGTGGGCCCTTTATTATTTTAAGTTGGATCATTTTTTTTTACCTCCAACTTGTCACCTTTTTTTAATTTGTTTTTAATTGCAAAACCTGCAGGTACTTCCAAAACTTTTTCAGCTTTGAGTATCCATGAAGAAATTCTCCATGGACGCAATGTTTGGATCTTAATAATTTTATTTTTTGCATCTAAAAAAATTATATCGATTGGATAGTTCATAAAAAAAGTATGAACTTGTCTGCAGTGAGGTATGAGAAGTCCTTTTCCTGATGTGAGCTTTTTTGTTCCCAATAGGCCCTTGATTCGGCTTGCATAACTTTGAGCATAAAAGCCATTTGGAACTAATTTTTTATCTTTAAAATAGATGCTAATAGAAGTGAGGTTCATTATTTAACCCCCATTGCGTTTAGGATAATTGGTCCTAAGACAATAATAATAACAGCTGGTAAAATAAGCATGACAAGCGGGACAAGAATTTTTTGGCTTGCCTTTGCGCCAAGCTCTTCAGCTTTCATGAGTCGCTGATTTCTTAGTAAATCACTTTGTCCTCTAAGAGCCGCTCCAATGCTTGCTCCCATTTGATCTGCGCTCACGACAATTGCAACGAGGCTTGATATTTCTAACATGTCTATTCTTGCAGACATATCTTTGAGGGATTTTGCTCTAGTTTTTCCCAATTGAATGTCTTTGAGAACAATCGATAGCTCTTCAACTAAAGGGCTCATGGGAGCTTTTTCAATAACTTTTCCAGTAGCTCCCATAAAATCTAATCCCGCTTCCATACAAAGCACAAGAAGATCGATGACATAGGGCATGGCAACTTTGATATCTTTTTGTCTTTTGGTGATAATTCCTGACAGGTGTATATCGGGAGTAAAAAAGCCTAAAACAACTAAGAAAATACTAAATAAAATAGGGGGAGGGGTTCCAAAAAGATGAATCAGTAAAAGAAAAATAAAAAGCCCAAGAGTCATGAAAAATTTAGAGGCAACAAATTGTTCGGGGCTTATGTGTTGAAGCATCCCAGCACTTACAATTTTCTTTTTAACTCGGGCAAGAGCTTCTTCGTTCCACATTTGTGAGCCCATTTTGATGTAGGGTTCTCGAAGAAGGGGAGAGGTTAGCTTGATATAGAAGGGAAGTTGAATTTTTACTTTTTCATTTTCGGGATTAAGTCCAAGGCGTTCTTCGGCTGCAAGTTGAGCACTCGCAGACATCGCAGAATAAAAAATAAAAAAGATGGCGCCTCCAATTAAAAGCGCGCCGGTCACTATCAACGTCATTACGAGCTTGTAACTCCTTATTTCTATTCGTAAAAATCATGAAAAATATGAGAAATAATTGAAGTAATTGCGGATTAATCAAAAATTAACAATTTATAATTTTGGAGCGTCAAGAAACAGTTTATTTTTTTCAATATAAACCGTTGAGCCCATCAAAATCGGAATGCGAGGTGTTTGATGGCCCATTGGGATGCCTCCAAAAACAGGCACGTTGGTTTTTTTAGAAAAGCTTTTAAAAACATTTTGAAAGCCTTGAGAGTTTGTAAAATGACCAAGAATTAATCCTCTACAGTTGTCAAAAAAGCGGGAATTTGAAAGTTGTGTCAGTAATCTGTCACACTTATATCCTGCCTCGTCAATGTCTTCGAGAAAAAGTAAAAATTCATTGGCAGGTCTTGGTTCCCAGGGAGTTCCAATCATAGATACGATCGAAGCTAGGTTTCCCCCAAGTAAAAGAAATTTTTCTTTAGAGAGGCTTGTTTTTTTATCGAAATTTTTAACAGCAAAATTTGAAGGAAAAGCTCCGAATTGAGAGATATTTTTTAAAATTTTCTCTTCTTTACTTGTGGGTTTAATAAAAGTTTCAGAACCTAAAAGAGGTCCCTGAACATATGTCCATCCTTTTCTTTGCCAAAAATAAAGTTGAAGAACAGTGAGATCAGAATAGCCCCAAATATGAAGGGGATCTTTTCGCTCTATAGAAATTTGATCAAGTTCATTTAAAAGACGTAAGCATCCATACCCGCCTCTTGTGGCAAGTATCCATTGGGCTTGGGAATTTCTTATTATTTTTAAGAGTTCTTCGATTTTAAGTTGATCATTACCCGCAAGAAAGGGAAGAAGGGGTTGTTTGTTTCGAATGGAGTAGGATTCAACGCATTTAGATATTTCATACTCAAAGCCAAGCTTTTTAAGATTTTTAAGGCCTATGATGAGGTCTGTTTTTTTGAGAATATGTGAGCCAGACCAAATAGAAAATTTCAATTTAAATTCCTTTAGAAGCTGTATCCAGCACCTAGTCCAATTTGAAAGTTACTTTCGTTAAGATCGAGATCTAGTTCTGAAAAAAACTTCCAAGGAGTAGCATCTGTAATTCTCCACTCAGCTCCAGCTAAAAAAGTAACGGGAAGAATATTTCCACCAGATTTCATGACCGCTTCAAGTTGCAATCCACCATAGGGAATGATCTGACCAAAAGAAGCATCGAATTTTTTCGAACCTATTGTTCCCAAAGTGAGTACAAGCACTGATTTATTTTTAGATGAATCAAAGCCATTATCGTTAAGATAGGTGGCACCACCAAAAAAAGCTAAAGCAATTTGTCCTGGAATATCTGGCAAAAGATTAAATTGTCCGAGGGCCCCGATTTTAAAATCGGTTTTTCCAGTTCCTATAATACCTTCAATATCAAATATGTCTTGTTTTAAGCCTGTTCTGAAATGTCCAGAGATATTTACGCCCCCTCCGTTATTCAAAATTAAATCACTTTGAATTCGAGCCTCATATTTTCCTGTCTCAGCAACATTTGCTGTGTGTTGGATTGTATGCGTAATTCCTGCAAAAGTTCTAAATGAGATTAATCCAACAAAACAAATACTCAATAAACGACCATATTTTCCAAATGTCATTACTCTGTTTTATTCCCTAGAGATGAAGATGTGCAAGTGTTTGAAAATGGAATAATAAGATGAGACAAGTTTCGTGACGCAAGGTAGAATGTAGGGAGGATGCCTCACAAGATTCCAGGTATTGAGATTCCTGATTCTGTCTTTCGTATTCCTAAGAATTATTCAGGGCTGATTGTTGTTTCGGATGTAGATCGAACTTATTTAAATACCGAAATTCACTCTATCGGAGGTCTTTTAAAAGCAGCTTTTGAAAGACCGGAGAGAAAAAGTAATGTTCCTGGTTTCTCTCTTCTTCTAAGAGCTTTGCGCCGAGGATCAACAGAAGATCCCCAAAAATCACCACTTTTCTTTTTGTCCGCCTCTCCTCCTCAAATGGGAGCAACGCTTAGATCTAAAATGGAATTCGATGGAATTGAGCATGAGGGTTTAATTCTTAAAGATCAATTAAGACATGTTCGAAGTGGGGAATTTAAAAAACTAAAAGAGCAATTAGGGTATAAGCTTGGAGCGCTTTTGAGTCTTTGGTATTTTTTACCTAAAACTTCTCGGCTTGTTTTGTTTGGTGATGACAGCGAAAGTGACGCAATTGTTTTCACAGTTTTTTCATTAGTTACGAGCGGTCAGATAAGCGGTAAAGCTCTTTACACTTTTTTGTTAGATCTTGGAGTTTACAGACAAGAAGCTATTCGAGTTTCATGGCTTTCTCGACAATTTGAAAAAAATCCTAGCAATCCTATTCTTGCAGCTTTTATTAATTTAGATCTCAATTTAGCGCCGACCGTTTTTGGCTCGTATGCTCCTTTTTTCTATGCAACTGAAAATACTTTGCAAGCTGCTGCTGTTGCCTTTGAAAATGGAATGATTCGAATGAAAGCTGTAGTTTCAATCGCGCGTGAATTTTTACTTCGCTATGATTGGGGATCAGGTGAGATTGAAGAAGCGCTATTAACAGGTTGTCGAAAGTATCTTTATTCAAAAAAAACAGCACTCGAAATTTCGGGGGCTTTGTTAGGTGCTGAGATCTTAAATCACCCTTTAGAAAAAAGTGCCCTGTTTTTTGATATTGAAAAAACTCTTAAAAACTATCTTCCACGCTCTTGGGGGGCAGAGCCGCCTAAGCATTCTTTAGATGAGTGGAAAAGAATTTTTCTCTCAAAATCTTTTTAAAGCTTTTATTTCATGAATTTACTGACTGAGTTTTTCCCGTCAAATGAAGCATTCATTTCAATTGTTTCAAAAGAAAAGGAAACATCTTTGTTACTTGAAGGAGCAAGAGCTTTTAGCTCTTGAGCCTTACTTTCAAGATTTTTTATTTCGACGCTTTTTTCAGGGGAGTTTTCAAGTTCTTTGATTTTGAGGCTTTCGTTTTTTAGATCGTCCCATCTTTTGGCAAGCTTCTCTGTTTCTTGAGGGCTATACCAACCTTGCTTGTTTTGCCATTTTGAAGAAACCTTCAAAACGCCCCATTCTTGGCCCTGATGTCTGAGATGAATTAAAAGAGAAGAGCCAATTTCTATAGGCCTGTCCCAGCCCCCCATCTCTCGTGATCCTAAAAAAACAGTAGGTCGAGTCATCGTTCCGGCAATTTTTGTAAGCTCTCCAACTTCCAGATCTGAGAGGACAATAACAAGAGTTGACGGTGGAGTGTCTTTTGTTTCCTTAGATAAAATACTTTGAGGAGTCTCAAAACGCCAATCAGCAGATTCTTCTTGAACTGAACTAAGCCCGATTAATAAGACTTCAAAATTTTCGAGCTTTCTATTCAAACTTCTTTTGAAAGTCGCACCAAAACGACTCTTTGGAAAAATATTACTTGTAAGCCAGGGGAATTGAGAATTTCCAAGAACTTTTTGAAGATCTTTTTGGGGAAGAATTCGATCTAAATTTCCAAAGTTCACGGCATCATATTGAAAAAGATTGCTGGCTTGAAGCATCTTTTTTGCGTTATCGAGAGCTGCATTCTTTTCGTGTTGTGTAATGGATTCATTTTTGAATAAAAGATTTCCAAAATCTAAGACAAGAGTGTTATCGGGACGTTTTTTTTCTAAGAGGCCTTCTTTTTTTAAAAAATTATAACGTCTTTCAAGGCCGCCTTTGGGGTTGAGCGCGCAGCCGCAAGTTTCTTTAGATCCCGCTACGTTGCCAGATATATATATTTTCAGGTTTTTTTGATCTTCTAATTCATATTTAAGTTCTTGAGTAGCTGAATTTAAGAATGGATTTTTCTCTGAAATGTTTTGGGAAGCAGAATGTAAGTTAGGGCTACAAAGGACTGTTAAAATTGTAACTAAGTTATGGTTTTTATTCAAAAGTTTGAAAAGATTCATAGATGAAAAGCCCTCTCAGGTCAGTTTAGACGGGGGAGTTTAGGCGCCACAACAAACATTTTGGGAATTCAAACAAAAAAGTGACAGTTTGCATGAAGGTGCTTAGTTTGAGACTCATGGTTGTTGTGAGCTTTGTTTTAGAAGACGGAACTGAGCGGAGCGTTGAAGTTGAGGTGGGCTCAAAGCTTACTCAAGCGGCCTACGTGGCGGGAATTCAAATTCAGCAAACATGTGGGGGAACTCCCTCTTGCACAGATTGCATGATTAAAGTTCTTAAAGAAGATCCATTGGGGTCGCTTGAGGAAATGTTGGGTCCTGAAAAAAGACTTCTGGGCAATGTTTATCATCTGACAAAGGAGAGACTCGCTTGCCAGGCCGTGATAAGAAATTCCTTAACGGTAAAGGTTTTAAAAATTGAAGTTAAAAAACGTGAGGAGAGAGAATAATGGCAAAGAAGTTAAAGAAAAAGTTAAATAAAAAACCCACAAAAAAAACTAAGAAAAAAGTGGTGAAAAAATCAGCAAAGACATCTGCAAAAAAAACCAAGAAAATTGTAAAAAAATCAGCAAAGAAAGCGGTTAAGAAATCAGCAAAGAAAAAAGCTGTAAAAAAACTTGTTAAAAAAGCAAAAAAAGTTACAAAGAAGAAAGTAGCGGTTAAGGGGATTTCAAAAGCCGCTGTTCTTCAGACTGCTTCCTTAGAGGCGGTTACTCCTGAAATTGGAAGTGCGGCTCCTGCTGAAACAATTGAAGATGTTGAAGGGCGTTCTATTAACGTACAAGAATTAGCTCAAACAAATCGTCATCTCGTGCTTTATTTCTACCCTAAAGATGATACCCCAGGATGCACAAAAGAAGCGTGTGACTTTAGAGATAACTTAGCTCGCTTAACTGAAAAAGGTGCAGCGGTTGTGGGCGTGAGTCCAGACGCTAAAGAAAGCCATCAAAACTTTATTTCAAAATATGAATTAAATTTCAATTTACTCGCTGATACCGATCAAAAGTTGAGCAAGAAATTAGGTGTTTGGAAGCAAAAGAATTTTATGGGCAATTCCTATATGGGAGTTGAGCGTAGTACTTTTCTCTATACTGATGGAAAGCTTGCGAAAGTTTGGCAGCCTGTCAAAGTCGAAGGTCACGTGAGTGAAATCATGAGTGCCCTCGAAGAAAGTAATTAATTTTTAAATGTTCAAGAAGGTGCTGAAATGACCGTTTCAAATAATAAATCAAATCAGCACTTTCTTGATCAAGTGATTGGTCTTCCTGGGCCTTCGTCGGTTATTCAAGCTCTTCCGCAGAACTGCCCCGAATGTTCTTGCAAAGAATTTTACAAGCAAAGTGATTTTCGTCGCTCTATCGGACTGACTCTTGTGACGATTGCTTCTGTTGCAACCTTCATTTTAATGTATATGGGTTACAATTGGTTTGTCGTTTGGTCTCCGATGCCCTTATTCTTGGTTTTTGATCGGGCTCTTTATTATATCAGGCCACCTATTTTAATTTGTTATAAGTGTAAGCATAATTTCCGAGGTCTTACAGAAAAAGATCTTGAATCAATTGAAGCTTTTGATCTTGAAATTCACGATCGATATGAGTTTCAAGAAGAGTTTAAAAACAATAAGTAATTAGTTTATTTTTTTGATGATGATGAACTGTGGCTTTGAACAAATGAGGGTTGATTTGGCTCAATAGCTTGATTTTGGTCGCTAGGGCCACAAGCACCTGCTTGCACAGCAAGTTCGCGAAAGCCTTGCTCTCCTGACTCTTTGTTTCCATGGAAGAAATCCTCTGCGTTTTTGAGAGATTCGTCTTGTCCTCTCCTAAACTTAAAATCAGTAGGTACTTCTACAGATGTAGGCTGTTGAAAGTTTCTGACCACTTTTTTGAACATTGATTCATTTTTGTTTTTTTTGGACTCGTCAATTTCAAATTGAAGAATCACTTCAGGGCTTAAGTTTCCGAATTTAATTTTGCAATCTGGACGATAAACGGCAAGTGCTTTGTTCGCTTTTTTGTCTTTAGGTAAAACAACAATATTTGAGATAAAGCAGTTTTTATCTTTTATCAGCATATTAAGAGCGTCGTAGATTATTTGGTATTGGGGAGACTTTGATTTTACTCCAAGACAGTAATCTTTTTGTTCTTTACTTTCGGCTTTCATTTCAGAAAATCCAATTGAGCAAAGAGCTAATGATAAAGCGACAATAATATTTTTTTTCATTCCTCAGATAAGTATATTTTAAAAATTATAAAAAAAAATGCCAAAAAATAAAGCCGCTCTAAAGGCTTTGAGGTTGGTTTTTTGGCAGTGTTGTCGCTATGGGCATACGCCAGCTAAGGCCAAAGGCTCTGTTGCTAACTCTAAGCAGAGGAGGGGCTTGGTAGCGTTTAAATTGTGCACGAAGAACTTTATGCATTAATTCTTGAGCACTTGTGTTTTTTAAAAAACTTTTCCAGTCTTTTTCAACAAAAGACTTTCCTTGGCGGTTTAAAAGCTCATGCAAAAAAGCATCCAGGATTTCATAGGGGGGTAGAGAGTCTGTGTCTCTCTGTTGAGGCGCTAATTCAGCCGTAGGTTCTCTTTTGAGAATACGTTCTTGGATATAGGTTTTTTCTTTATTCCAAAAGTGACAGAGTCCATACACTTCTGTTTTTAGCAGGTCCCCTATGGGAGCAAGTGCCCCTGCTATGTCTCCGTAAAGAGTTCCATAGCCCATCGCAAGCTCAGACTTATTACCGCAAGCCAAAAGTAATTTTCCTGAACGATTTGCTTCAGCCATTAGAATAATTCCACGAGCTCTACTTTGAAGATTTTCAAAAGGGATTCCAGCCCGAGCTATTTCCAAAGTTTTTGCACTTTCCTCAACAATTGATGAAATGGAAACTTCTTTGAATTGAATTTTTAGATTTTGAGCGAAATCACGAGCTAATTTTTTTGATTCTTCACTTGTGACGTCACTTGGAAGCGACATTCCAAGAACGTTTTCTGGTCCAAGCGCTTTTGCAGCAAGTGTTGCGACACAAGCAGAGTCCACACCGCCTGAGAGCCCAACAATAACGCCTTCGGATCCAGATTGATGAACAAAATTTCTAAGGCCTATTTGCAGCATTTCAGAAAGGTTTTCCCAAGGGGAATGATTTGGTGAAAGGCTCTTTTGATTTTTTGTTGAAGAGTCCCAAATTAAGAAATCTTCCTCATAAGCTTTTGCTTCAAGATAATTTTTTCCGTCATAAATAGCACTTTTGCCATCGAAGAGAACTTCATCTTGTGAGCCTACGCGATTGATCCAGAAAAAGGGTTTCCCTAGCTTTTTCGATATTTCTTGGAAGGTTTTATTTCGGAGTTTTCCCTTGTTCCATTCAAAAGGCGAAGCTGAAAGATTGATATGCAAATCGCAGTTTTTTCGTTCGTCTTTAAAAACAGGCGGGGCATTTTCATACTGACGAAGATAAAGGGGTCCATAGGATTCAATTTCGTCCCAGGCATCTTCACAAATACTAATTCCTATTTTTTGACCTCTAAAAAATAGGGGAGCTTGATCATGAGTGTAAGAGGCGAAATGTCGAGCTTCAGAGAAAATATTATAACTTGGAAGACGTTTTTTACGAATCGTTCCTAAATTTTCTCCTTTTTCAAAAAGACTTGCCGAATTCCAAAAAAAGTTTTGCTCATTCAACTCTGTGTGGCCCACAAGAAGAGCCACGCCTGTTTTTTGAGTTTGCGCAGCTAATTCTGCAAGAGCTTTTTTTTCTGCATTCAAAAAAGGCTGTAAAGTGAGAAGATCATCAGGGGGATACCCAATGAGGGCAAGTTCAGGGGTGACAACCAAATCAACTTTTTGTTCTTTGGCATTTTCAAGAGCCTCCATAACCTTGGAGGTATTCCACGCAACTTGGCCAGATATCGAATGAATTTGCAGCAGAGCGATGCGCACGTGACTAAACTAGCTCTCTTAGCGGGCTATCTCAATGAATACCTGCATCCCATAGCTTATGGGACTGTGCCCATGAGAAACTTAATTTATTCTGCTCTCTTTAGAAGATAGCTTTACTTTATGGGGCCAGAGACCTATTTTTAGATGTATGTCTTCGGAGTCTGGGGAAGAAAACAATAAATCCGAAAAGCTATCCTACAAGGGACCGGTTTCGGGATTAAAGGACTTTTTAAGCAATCGAATTTCAAAGATCGCAGAAGTTGTTGTGGCTGGAGCGGAGGCCCTCGAAAATACGGGGGGTAGCAAGCAAATCCCTATTTCCTTGATTTTTCCTAACCCCGAGCAGCCTCGGCAGGTTTTTGATCCAAAGTCTTTAGAAGAGCTTTCTGCAACCATGAGGGAAGTGGGTCAAGCACAGGCAATAACCGTTAGGCCTCGAGGAAGTGGCTTTGAGATTATTAGCGGAGAGCGGCGCTACCGTGCAGCTCGCTTAGCAGGGCTAACTCATTTGGAATGTGTTGTGAAGGAAGTGACGGACAATGAAGCCCAGTTACTTTCGTTGGTAGAGAATCTACAGCGTCAGGATCTTTTACCGATAGAAGAAGCCCATTATTTAAAAAAGGTTCTGAAAGAGAACCGAGGCTTAAGTTTGGATAAGCTTGCAAAAATGCTGGGTTCTCATAAGAGTACCTTGAGTGAAAAGATTCAGCTCACCGAAGTTCCCGAAGAAGAGCAAAAGCTATTATATGCAAAGGGTAAGTCTTTTACTCATCGGCATTGGAGGGTTTTATCCAGAATAAAAGATACTGATTTCTTGAAGAGACTTTTCAAGCAAACTCTTGAGGAGCAGCTATCTGTTTCTGAGTTGGAAAAACTTTTGGAGGCTGCGGGAGTCGCAAAAGCAAAAAGAATTTCTGCTCAAGAAAAGCAAGTTAAAGTGTGGGTGTCTCCTATCCTTTGTGAAAAAGAACAGTTTACTTTAAAGAGCGGAACATACACCTTTGCCACTCTAAGTTTTGAAAAGAAAGTAAGGTTAAAACAAGAGTTACTTAAGGTGATTGAGTGTTTGGAAGTCCATGATCAAGAGATTAAAGAAGCTCCTTCGTCTGAAGCAATCGTTGCATCCATTCCTGAGTTATCGACTTGATTTTTTAAGCTATTTTTTAGTTCCAAAAGCATGGCTCTTTTGCAGTTGTCCTGATGCTTTTTTGATTTCGAGAATATTGTTAGTTTTGGAGTAGTGAATTTCCTCGCCGGAAAGAATATCTTTTCCTCTTTGAAAAGAGGCATCTCCTTTGAGTGTCCAGTTGTCAGATGTGGGATCAATCGAGGCTTCCCGGCATTTTGCTTCATCCGTTCCCTGTTTAAGAAAGACATTTCCGGTAAAAGAAATTTTCCTCTTTTTTTCTTCTGGGTTTAAAATTTTTAAACTTTGAGTGGTTGCTTCAAGTCCTTTATCGCTTGTTAGGATGACTTCTCCATTTGCTTCTATAAAAGTAATATTTTTTCTATTTTTCAAAGTTAGAATAATTTCTTTACTCGACAGTTTAAAGTTATCAAAAAGAGCCACAACATGTGAGGAGCTTTGGAACTTAGCTGTTTCAGTTGGCTTTTTTCCTTTTGAGTCAAACGAAATGGATAAGAGGTCGGATCTCAGACTGATATCTTTATTTTGAAATCCAACATTTCCTTCAACTTCAGCCAAGCCCTTTTCTCTAAAGATTCGTACAGAATCTCCTTTTATTTTTGAGAAAGACTCTGTGGAGTCTTTTGAGAGAAAAGAAAAGTTAACATTTTTAGGAATGAAAAAAACTTTTCGATTAAGGTCTGCTTCAAAACCAGTTCCCGAACCTTCAATAAAAGATTGTTTGAGATCAGGGGTGCTTTCGAAGTGAATATCATCTTCAGAGAGTATTTTTTTGGTTTTGTGAAAATAGCGAAGATTTTCGCCCTTAGCATGAAAGCCTTCGGGGCTTTTTAGTTCAGTTGATCCTTTAAAGAATATATTTCTTGTTTCTAGGCTTGTGTAAATTTCACTAGAGTCAAGCCGAAGTTCTCTTTCGTCGTTTTGAAAAAAAACTGTTTCGGGAGATGTAGCTCGAAGAATTTGTTCTTTTTTAAATTGTTGAGCCTCGGGAGCTTTGATTTGAAGAGTTTTCTTTTTGTCTTTCGTTTCTTCAAGATGAAAGCCGCGAATGAGTATGTCAGGCGGTCGAGCGGGCACAGAAATAAAAGCAAATAATAGAAAACGAAAAGTTTTATTTTTAATGGTGTCTAACAAACTTAGCTTTTTGACGATTGAACCAATCTCTAAACTTGTCATAAGACTCGCTTTGCTCAAGAAGTTGGTCCAAATGAAGATAGTCTGTTCGATAAGAGATCTTCTCTTTGTTTTCATTGTAAAAGGCGAACTCGTCTTGATTTAACTCAACAGCTTCAACCCAAGATTTGATTGCGTCTTTGAGCCATTGGGGCACCATGCGGAGGTCGGCTTCACGAGTATAATTGATAAGCTCCTGCTTGATGTCATGTTGGTCCATAAAAAGACGTTAAAACGCAAGGGGAAGACGTGCAAGAAAAAAACCAATTTTTTTTGTTTCATTAAAGAAAGAGCTCTTTGAAATTTTCTATAAATAATAAAGACTTAGGGGCTTATTGCGCATCAAATCAAGAATCCTTCGCGCCTTAGGAACACTCTACTGCTAGTCTGATGTTGTGGGACACGTCTCAGTACTTTTAGATGAAATTTTAGGCCTTGTTCCTTCTTCTGTAAAAGAGGGTTTTTTGTTGGATGTGACCGCGGGAGGAGGGGGGCACTTTTTTTCTATTTTAAAAGCCCACCCTCAGTGGAAGGGGGAGTGTTGGGATAGGGATCCCGATGCGGTTGCACGGATTAAGGAAAGGGGTGGGGAATTTGTTGGACGATATCAATTTTTGAGCAAAGAATTTTCAAAAGAAGCGAATTGCGATTTTGATTTTATTTTAGCGGATTTGGGAATTTCCTCATTCCAATTAGACGATCCTCAAAGAGGGCTTAGTTTTTATTCCGAAGCGCCTTTGGATTTTAGAATGAATATAAAAGAAGGACAGAGTGCTCAAGATTGGTTATCTGAGAAAAGTATTAAAGAACTCGAAGATATTCTTGTAAAATATGGCGAGGAAAAAAGTTATCGCAAGATAGCTAAGGCGCTCAAAAAAATAGGTCCCGATGAATTTTCATCAGCTCAAAAAACGACTTCTTTTTTGATGAATGAATTACACATGTTTCATAAGCAAGGGACGTTACATCCTTTGACTCGGACTTATCAGGCTCTTCGAATTGCTGTTAATGATGAGTTGGGAGAATTACAGAGTTTTTTAACATGGGCTCCCAAGCATCTAAAAAAAGGGGGGCGACTTGCTATCATCTCCTTTCACTCACTTGAGGATCGTAAGGTTAAACGTGCCTTTGAAAGTCTTGGGAGCGAGGGCTTCAAAGTTTTGACACCCAAAGCTCTGACTCCCACAGAAAAAGAACTTGATGAAAATCCTCGTTCTCGAAGTGCTAAACTAAGAGTTATCGAGAGGATTGTTTCTTAAGTGAGTCGAGAATTACTGAATCTACGAATTTTTCTTTTAGCTTTGTTTATGTTTTGCGTTGTTGTTTTTCACATTAACGTTCGAATTCAAGTTGTTAGTTTGGGTTATGAGCTTTCAAATTTGAGATCAGAACTGGACCGACTCAAGAAAAAAGAAATTGAAATTCAATTCCAAAAAGAAAAAAGTATGAGCGCAAAAGTTCTCATGAAACTTTTACGCGATCCACGCTATTCATCTTTTCAACTCCCGAAAGCTGATCAAATCATTTACATGAAGAGTGAACGTCAATGATTCAATTTCGAGAGAGACTCGGTTTTTTTAAAATCTTTTTCATTTTGGGCCTAGGGGCTGTTTTTTTTAGAGTTGTTCAAATTCAATTACAGTACGGGGACCGACTTAAGAAATGGACGAAATCGCAAGATCGAGAAATTGAATTAAAAGGTGAGCGTGGAAAAATTAGAGATCGAATGGGAAGGGAGCTTGCTTCCTCAGTCGAAACGTTGAGTTTTTTTATGGACCCTTCAGAAATAGAAAATGCAAAAACATTTTCTATTCGTGTGGGAAGATTAATCCGCATGAATCCCGCGGAAATTTATTCAAAGTATAAAGCAAATAAAAATAAACGTTTTGTTTGGTTGAAGCGCCAAGTAGATGCTCAGACGCGAGTCCTTTTTGAAGGACTTAAAAACAACAAGATTGAGGGCTTAGGGGTCATTCGTGAGTTGAGACGACAGTATCCCCAGGGAGATTCTTTGGCCCCCTTGTTGGGTAGAGTTTCGATTGACGGAGAAGGGTTAGAGGGAATCGAGAGGGAATTTGATAAAAAACTTCAGGGAGGAGTGTCTCTTGTTCGAACTCCTCGAGATGCAAGGGGAAGGCTTTTTTATATCGATAAAGATCAGCTTCTTTCAAAAGGAGAAGCGGGAAATGATGTTTATTTAACAATTGATTTACACTTACAAAGTTTAGTTGAAACAGCTTTGGATAATTTTAAGAATAAATATTCTGCTGATTCAGCTATGGCTTTGGTTGTAGATCCTTTGACGAATGATATTCTCGTATGGGCTCAGAATCCAAGAATACAAGCAAATGGAAGTTTATTTCGAAATTTTGGAGCGACTGATCCGATTGAGCCAGGAAGTGTGATGAAACCTTTGGTTATGTCTTGGGCCTTGGAAAAAAATTTAGTTCACGAAAAAACAGTTTTTAAAATTCCTCAAGGTCAACTCAAGGTTGGAGATAAAGTTTTTAAAGATGTGGGCCATAAGGCTCGAGATCATTTTACGCCTGAAGAAATTCTAAAGTATTCAAGTAATGTGGGTGCTGTTACTGTTGGACAGCGAATTGGATTTAACGGCTTGTGGGAGCTATTTGAAAAGCTCGGATTCACCGAAAAAAGTGGTTTAGCTCTTTCAAGTGAATCTCGAGGAATTCTTCGAAAGCCTCTCGAGTATCAGAAAGTTGAACAGGCCACTATGTCTTTTGGGCAAGGGTTTGCTTCGACTCCTCTTCAGATTATTCGAGCTTTTTCTGTGTTAGCGGGAGATGGGCATCTTCGCCCTTTGAAACTTTTTAAAGATTTAAATCCAAGCTCAGAAGAAAAAGCAGAAAAAGTTCTTAGCTCAAAAACTCTTGCAAGAATTCGTAAACTAATGGAAGCGGCTCTTGCTGATGGAGGCACTGCTATGAGTGCCCGAGTCGAAGGATATACGGTTGCTGGGAAAACAGGAACTTCGCAAAAAACTCTTGGGCGTAAAGGTTATGCGGAAGACAGTTATTGGAGTTCTTTTGTCGGCTTTTTTCCAAGCGATGAGCCTAGGTATTTGATTTATGCAGCCTTTGATAATCCTAAGGGAGATATTCATACAGGCGGAAAAACAGCAGCGCCTCTTTTTGCAGATATAGCAAAAATTTGCTTACGAAATGACGATCCTCTTCTCCCCACAAAGTTACCAGATGTCGATCGAATTACCCGCGAACTTGCTCAGGTATCTAAGCAATTATCGGATGATGAGCAAGGAGCTGTTACGGAAGAAGAACTTGCTCAACTCGAGCATGCGCAGTCTTTTCAAGAAGAAGCCTTGCAGGAAGAGGGAGCAGAGAAAACACCAGCTCTTGTGGGCCTTCACTTAAAAAATGCCCTAAAAGTTGCCGACAAATTTAATTTGAATATCAAATTAAAAGGCAGGGGGCATTTTGTAATGAATCAGATTCCTAATTCAGGAGCTGCACTTAAAAAAGAACGAGAAGTTGTTTTGTATCTAAAATAAACTTAGGCTACTGACATTGTTTTGAGGCATAAATGAAAGTAGAGAAATTTCCTCTTTTAAAATTTAAGGGACAGAAGCTTAAGTGGGATTTAAGACAAGAAATCACAAATCCTCTTGTGGTTCTTCGTCGAGAATTGAAAGAGGAGACTCTTAAGGAGCTAAAAACTCAATCTTCGAATTATCTTCAGGAAGGAAGGGATTTTTCAAGCTGGGGGACTTTTGTGTCTGAGCTATATGGAGAGCCTTCTCAAAAATTAAAAGTTTTGGGAATGACAGGCACAAATGGAAAAACGACAACTGCGGCTATCCTTCGCTTTTTATTAGTTAAAAATGGAAAAAAGGTTTTGGAGTTAGGTACATTAGGGGCTCAGCTTTGGGATCCTTATCAAAATATCTCTCCACGTTGGCGTGAAGAAACGGGTTTTACCTCTCCTGAAGCTCACACTCTGCAATCGTTAATGGCGCAAGCTGTTAAAGAAGGGGTTGATGTGTTTGTCATGGAGGTGACAAGTCATTCTGTTGCCCTTCAGCGAATTTCAGGAGTTGAATTTGATGGAGCAGCTTTTTTAAACTTTTCTCAAGATCACTTGGATTTTCACAAAACCTTAGAGGAATACAAAAGAGTTAAGAAAAGTTTCTTTTTAGATTTCTTAGTAAAACAGAAAAGAAAAAAAGCAGCTATGTTTTTAAACGGCAGCGATGTCGTTGGAATAGAGCTCGGGAAAGAATTGAAAAGCGAATTTACAATTTTTCAAAAAGAAAAAGATTATTCTGTCGATGAATCTTCTGTAGAGTTAAAAATTGTCTACGAAAAAAAGTCCTATTTGCTACCCTTTATAGGAGATTTTCAGGCAGAGAACATTTTAGCTGCTTGTCATTTAGCAAATCAAATAACAAAGCTTGGGGTTTCTCACCACCTTGAAGACTTGAAGGGTTTTCCCGGTGTCCCAGGAAGAATGGAAATCCTTCGATTAAAATTTAAAAACCAATCTCGCAAAATGATCGTAGATTTTGCACATACACCTGATGCGCTTGAAAAAAACCTTCAAACTCTTAAGAAAACAAAAATTAAAGGACAACTGTGGGTTTTGTTTGGATGTGGAGGAGATAGGGATCCGTTTAAGCGCCCTGAAATGGGACGTATTGCTGCTCGTTTAGCAGATAGGGTTGTCGTTACGTCTGATAACGCTCGCAGTGAGGATCCAGATAAGATCATAGATCAGATTGTGGAGCCGCTACTTATGATTAAACAGGACTTTAAGCGTATAACGGACCGAAAAAAAGCAATGGAATATTGTCTTGAAAACATGAAAGAAGACGATGTCTGCCTTGTCGCGGGTAGGGGGCATGAAGAATTTCAACTACTGGGTACCCAAAAGATTCCTTTTAAGGATAGTGAGGTCTTAAAATCTCTTTGTTGCTAGCGTTTTTAAGTATTTTCATCTATCGCCTTTGGATGCTTTGTTTTAAATCAGGTGGTGTCACGTGAGAGTGATAGAGGCTTCGCGAGGATGAGGTGGAAGAGGGCCTTTCAAAACCAGCAGAGATATCTCGAACAGCTTTGGTTTAAATATCTGACGAAAGCTGTTCAAGATAAGAAATTTTATCAATTCGATCTTTGGATAGAAAAAGAATTTAAATTAAACAAGCACTTTGGAAAAAGAGATCGTCAGTGGTACTCCGAGTGTCTTTTTTCTGGGTTGAGATATGCTCGACTTGCTTTGGAATTGTGGAAGAGAAAGCAAGAAAAATTAGAATTTACTTCCTATCAGTCTAGCTACGAGCTAGCAGCGGCTTTGCTAACAATAGAGCCTGAGTTTTTTTGGAAAGCTGTGGAGCAGCGAGTTTTTCTTGAAGAAGAAGTAGATTCTCATCTAAGAAAACAAATTTTAGAATTTCAAAAAGAAAAATCACTCGAAAGCCTTTTGCTCTTTCAAGGTCTTGATCCCAATTGGAAAGCTTATATCGAAAAAAGAAGACTTCGTTCATCTTGGAACACAAAGCAGTTGGAGGAATTTCTTTTACTTCTTTCACAAAGAGCACTTCTTTGGATAAGAATTTATAATCAAGAAAGTATCACAGCTGTTTTAGATGAATTTCAGCGAGTGAAAGTTGAAATTACTGAAAAAGACAAGTTAGCCTTTTCGATTTTAAGCCCTATAAAAATAAACCAACTTGAAAGCTTTTTGTATGGAAAGTTCGAGGTTCAAGATTGGGCAAGCCAACAAATTTTATCTTTATGTAATATTTCTCCTGAGGCCCAAGTATGGGATGCCTGTGCCGGTGGAGGTGGAAAAAGTATACAGATATCCTCAAAGCTAAAAACTGGAATGCTTTACATTAGTGATATTCGTGACCATAAGCTTAAAAAAACCATGGAGAGGCTTAAAAAAGTTTCATTCAATCGCTTTCAGTCTTTTGTTTGGAGTGGAGAGAGCGTTTCTCATGAGGGATCTTTTGATTTAATTATTGTAGATGCCCCTTGTTCGTCGAGTGGTGTTTTAAGAAGAAATCCGGAATTAAGATTAAAGATCTTTCCTTCTGATATTCTTGAGTTCAAGTCTTTGCAGTTAAAGTTACTTCAGTCAGCCTCCAAAAGTTTAAAGGTTGGAGGATATTTGCTTTATGGAACGTGTAGTTTTTTTGTCGAAGAAAATGAGGAAGTTGTAGAAATGTTTTTAGAGAAAAACACCTCCTTTGTTTTAGAAAAAATGAAGCTTCATGGTTCACCAGAAAAAAATTCAGATACCACATTTAGTGCATTGCTTAAAAAAGTAAAAGAAAATTATTGAAATAGAAGTTTAGTTTATAGAATTGTTTGAAACGCTCAAGCTTCCTTCTGTTTGCGCCATTTGAATTCGGGTAAATAAATATAAAGCAGTGATTCTTCGAATTTCGATGAGTGAAATAAATTCGCCAGAGCTTCCAAGAGCTCTTTCTATAATTTCTTCCATCATTTCTAAATCAATTGCACCTACACTGTGAAGTTTTAAAAGATAAGTGTGAGCTTTGGGGTCAATTTTAGTTGCTTCAATCTCGGAAAGCATTCTGAGAGGAATGAGTTTTTTTATTTTTTCTTTAGAATTTTTTTTGTTTTTTTGAGGACGCCTTCTCCAAAGAGGGCCAAGGGTACTTTTTTCAATAAACTGAAAGGCACCTGCTATTTCTTTTTCTGTAAAACCTAAATTCAGAAGTTCGTCGGAAACGTTTTGTTCGTCAAAAATCTCATTATTTTCAGATAAAAAACGGCCAATGATCCCCACAGCCTCTTTAATGCGATCATTTTGGCGTTCGTTCATTTTTTAAAGAAACCTCAAGTTAAACCTCAAGGCTCTCCTTCCTCTTTCTTTTCGGAAAGAGCTTGGAAAAGCTTAATCCTATTTAAAATTTCCTCAGCAAAATGGTCTATCGAGTGAACAGCCTCGGCATAAGTATTCGTAATCATGAGATTGTTACCGGTGTATGTTTTTTCTGTTAAGGAACCCGAGAGGGCGTAAACTGGTATTCCAAAATCATGACAAGCTTTGACTGTCCACCAAGTTCCAGATTTCTCTTTCGCTTGAATGACAAGAAGAGCATCTACGTTTGCAGCAAGCCAGTAATTTCTCTCGATCCAGTGATAAGGCTCAAGGTTTTGATTTGATTTTCGATAGAGGCAACGTGGAGTGAGTATTGAAGAGTTTAAATCTTTTTTAATTTTTTGAAAAATATCGTGGTTGCTAAAGGGAGTCGGTTTTTCTGGATCGCCCACGATCCAGCTATAGGTTGGAATTTTATATTTAAGAGCAAAGTGATGAGCTTGCGCATCTACTCCTAGGGCTCCGCCTGAGATAATTCTCAAGTTTTGCGATTCTAGTTTTAATGCAAGATTCTCGATAAGGACTTTGCTTTCTAAGCTTGGACGACGAGATCCGACTATCCCTAAATGAAATCTATTCCTGCTGGGCTTTGATCCACAGTAGTAAAGCTCGTGGCTTGCTAAAAATTTGGGGAAATTTTTTTGAAAAAAAGAAAGTTGAGGGTCTATTTCGTGAAGACTGGTTGTGAGAAGCATGTTTTAGGACTTACAAAAAATATGCCTAGATTAAATATCGTCCTCTCCAGGAAGGACAACGTCTTTTTCTTTGAAGACATGAGTTGCTTCAAAGGGTTTTTGTCGAATAGGGCAGGGTTCAATCTCACAGCGCGAGCAAAATTTTTGCCAGCAGGGCTCGATATGAGGATGAAATTCACAGTCTTCTGAAAACTTATGATTCATTTCTTTGCAATAAGCTTCTGCAGCGTCGTGAGAATGTCGTATATCCCAAAATTCGGGCATGACTAGATGAAGATCAACGAAATTATTCAGGCCACTTCTAAAAGTTCTTAAGTGGTGAACATCGATAATATGTTTGGGTTTTGAGGGTGAATTAATTTCTTCAATAATTTTATTAATAAGGATGGGATCTTCGATATCTGAAAGAACTTTTGCAGATTTAATAATAATTTTATAGGCGTTATAAAAAAGTAAAAGTGCAACGCCTATTCCCATGAGAGAATCAAAAATAATAAGACCAGTTAGATTTACAAGCAGAAGTCCCACGATGACCCCAAGTGTTGTGTAAAAGTCAGCGAGTAAGTGTTTTGCGTCGGCAATTATTGCTTCACTTTTTAGTTTTTTTCCTTGATGCAGCTGCCAAGCACCGAGGCCTGCATTAAGAATTGCTCCCATCCCAGAGAAAATAAAAGCATCTTTTAAGTTTCTAATTTGAGAACCAGAAATAAGCCCATGCGCTCCTTCGTAGAGCAAATAGAAACTTGCAAAAAGCATCATTCCCCCTTCAATAGAAGATGAGAAATATTCTATTTTTCCATGACCGTAAGGGTGGTTTGAGTCTGCGGGTCGCTGGGCTTGATAGGTAGCAATAATGGCAAGAATTGTTGCAGCGATATTGAGGACGCTTTCAAGCGCATCTGTTTTGAGAGCGAGTGATCCACTTAGTATAAATGCCCACCATTTAAGGGCTACAACAGAGATAGATATGAAAAGAGATAAAAAAAGTACTTGTAGTCTACTGAACGTAAAATTCATCACCAGCTCTAACTTCTTTTACGGAATCATAGACGTACATTGTCGCTAAGTCGATGTCGGCATCGACAACGATGGCCTTTGCTATAGGAGCTCCATCTCTTTTGACGATGTAATTTGCTCCCAAAGAAGTTGAGTTTCCACCTACATATTTTTTAAATTTTGCACCAATAAAACTTCTTGACCCAGAAAAGAGAATTTTTTCATCTTGATTTGATTCAAGAAAAGCAGAGACGGTTCCAATAGAATAAGAGCGAATATCTATAAGGCTTTTTTTGTCCGTCACAGGTGGCATGAATACGTCGTACTTTTCTTTGACAATGTAATCACCTTCTGCGATTTCCGCAAAAAGTTCTGCAACCTTTACATTTCTTCCGTTTGATAAAACTTTACCAAGGTATTTTACAAAATATCCATCTCGATACTTGTTGAGTCGAACAACAGAGTAGATTCCAAAGGGAATTCCAAAATCACGAATAACATCACCCTTTTTCCAGAAGACGCGCTCTCCTTCATCATCTTTAGGGATTTTGGCAACAGCATTAGGAATTCTTCTTTTATAAAAATTTACGATTCTAATATTTCCTTCAGAAAGAGCAGGATCACTCGTCTTAAAGAGACTCTCAGTGGGGGTGTAGTCAAAGATGGGAGTTTCAGAAACATTGAGGTTGTCCAATGTCTTAAAAAGATCTTCTTCCGCAAAAATTTTATAAAGAGGATTAAAGAATAGGAAGATAATAATCAAATAAAATTTTTTCACATTATGGCTATCGACATAAAATCTTATTCATTTGAGAGCCAAGCTTTCGAATCACGGGTAAGTTTTTTGACATCAAATCCAGTATTTTGACGGCCTTGCGTAATCATAAGTTCAAAACATTGACTTAAAGAAAGGCGTTCACAGGATCGAGGATCTTGAGTGCTTGCATTTATACATTTAGAGGGACTAAAGGAAACGATCGGAGCGTCAGAGCCAAGCGAAAGTCTTAGCCCTGCGTTTAAAAAACTTTTAAGTCGATAGCTTTCTTTCATGGCTCTTTTTTCTCCAAGTCTCTTTAAAGTAAAACTTGAGTCAGCTATTCGATGAGAAGGCTGAAGACCTAGAGACCAGAATCCTTGTTTTTTTATTTTCTCAATTTGATCGTCCCGACAAACTTGAAGATGTTCGAGTCGATGAAAAAATCCTTCTGACTTCGCGGAAAGTTTTTTTAGTTCAGGAGCAAGTGCATCTCCTAAGCGAAGGGCTTGGTCGATGGCTCCATCGCCTAGAGCATGGAAAGCCAGAAGAAAGTTTTTTTCTAATGCTTGTTTAGCTTTTTGAAAAAGATTTTCATCGTTCCATATTTGGATTCCTGTATTTAATGGATTGTCTTGATAAGCTTGGCTAAGCCAAGCACTTTGTGATCCCAGCGAGCCATCGAGAAAAAATTTAACATATTGATTATTTTTTTTGGGTGAGTTTTTGAAAAAATTAAAACTATGAATATCTTGAAAATAATGTATATCAAATTCCGAATCCATAATTGATTTTAGATTTTGAAGGTCATGATTAGAAACCAGTAAGTCGCAGGCTGAAGAAATTCCTTCACTTTTAAGATTTGAAATAACTATTTTAAAATTCCTTATAAATTCATCTACATTTATATTTTGCTCTGGAATCTTTGCGATTTCTTTATCTCTTATGAGCTGAGAGTGGTTTATTTTAAGTTTTTTTTTCGCAGCTTTAGACAGGTACGCGCTGTGGCCACATTTTCTAAAGAAGTAGATTTTCCTGTCTTGAGGTAAAACTAAATCAAAATACCTTGTGATTTCATCAAGGCCTACACCGTAAAATTCTTCATTCCATCCAAAGCCATACACAACGCTCTTGTTGGTTGATCCCATCTCGACGTTGAGCTCTTCTGTTGTTTTTTGATTCAGATCAATTTGACTTAAAAGCCTCGCCATCCAGCTAGGATGCATATGTGAATCAAAAAAACCCTCATGAAGGACAGGGAGGCTTAGGAAGTCCTGCTCGTTGGCGGGTCGAAGGGGCTGTAGTTCGGAGATCTGTATCCATTTTGAGGAATAAGGTTGGGGCACAGCGGAGTAGCTAAGGGTAGAAACTTTAGCTCCTTGATAATCGAGGCTGATAACCTGTTTTTTTGAGTTTTCCAGGCTTTGCATTTTCACTCTTGGCTTATAGGTGGAGCGTAATTTTCTTTCAAGTTGAGCCTATACGATTTACAGTAAAAAACATGTTTGGTCCCATTAAAGGAGTCATTTTTGATTTGGAGGGGACGCTCATTAATACTTATAAAACAGTGTTGATGGGAGTAGAGAAAACACTTGAAGCTGTGGGAGAGAAACTTGAGGGATCTGAGATTCTTTCTTTGAACCAAAGTCCCATGATGTTAATTCGACAAGTTGTCCCTGAAGAAAAGTGGGAAGCTGCCTTTTCATTTTGGCAAAAGTTTGAAGGTAATATTGAAAAAAATATTTTGGTTTATCCAGGCGTTGATGAAATGCTTGAGTATTTGAATAAAAAAAATATTTTTATAGCTCTCTATACGAGTCGAGATCGTCTGAGTACATCAAGCATTTTGGAAGAAAAAAAATGGATTCCAAAATATTTCTCTCATGATCGTCTTCGCTGCGGGGACGATTTAACTGGGCGCAAGCCTTCACCTTTGCCGATTGAAGATTTGTGTAAGATTTATAATTTAAATAAAAAAGAAATTCTAATGATTGGTGATAATAAAATAGACGCCGAAGCGGCCAAAGCCGCAGGTATTTTATTTGGGTCGGCCCTTTGGGATCTCCCGGGCTCTGAAAAGCAAACCTTTCGAAGTCGTTACTCTCAGTCTTGGAATAAGTGGACAGGTGTTGACGTTCAGTTACGTTTGCCATCTCCCTTGTCACTTAAAGAGTATTTTGAAAGTTTTTAGTAAGGCTTCTTTGTGGGTAAAGATTCAAAAAACATTAAGCGTCTCTTTGAAGGCCCTTTTATCTTGGCCCTGGCCTTTTTTCTCATGTTTTTGGTTATGGGTTTTTTTGTTTTGAGAGCTTATTACATGGGTTACGTGGGCACTCAAACAACTCTTGAACTGCCTGATGGATCTAAAAAAATGATTCCCGTGCATCAGACTTTGTTTTACAAGAATCGTCTTGTCTTAGTGAAGGACCTGCTCACAAGCGAAAAAATGTTATTTGTTTTTTGGGCTACATGGTGCGATCCCTGCATTGAAGAAATTAAATCGATGCCTGCTAAATTAAAAGCTTTGGAGGCAAAGGGATATCAAATTGTTTTTGTAAATTATGACGGGCCACAAAATAAAGATAAAGCAGAGAATTTTATCTCTTCCTTTGGATTAGAAACTTCTTTTGATCCTCATCAACAGATTCTTTCTGCGTTAGGAATTTCAGCTTTGCCAATATCTCTGGTTGTGGATAAGTCAGGGAATATTTCCAAAATTCTTTTTGGTATTTTAAACGAAAAAGAACTTTAGTTAAAAACTCAACTTAATTTTTAATTGGATACTTTCCAGACAAAAGAATTTCTTCTACAAAGAAATTTGTTTCACAGTCCCAAAGTAAAAATTCAGATGAATAGTGTGGAGAAATCATTCCCCATTTAGAATCATATCCTAAAGCGGCTGCAGCGTTGTATGTAAGGCCACAAAAAATTTCAGCAGGACTGAGCTTCATTTGTGAAGCTGCAAGCTTTGCTGTAAATAAAATCGAAGAGTCAGGAGCTGTGCCAGGATTGTAATCAGTAGCTAGTGCAAGGCGAGCTCCATGATCAATTATTTTTCGCGCGGGCGCATACTCAAGACCCATGAAAAAACTTGTGGCTGGTAAAACCGTTGCCACTGTTTGAGAATTTTTAAGAGACTTAAGCGCTTGATCTGATATCTTTTGTAAGTGATCGACACTCAGAGCTGACATTTTGACCCCTAGCTCCGCTGCGCCCATGTGAGTGATTTCATCCGCATGGATTCTTGCGTTAATTCCAAGTTTTTGAGCGGCCTTAAAAAATCGTTCTGTCTCTTGAATTGAGAAAAAACCTACTTCTGGAAAGGCATCCACAAAGTCTGCCAGTTTTTCTTTAGAAATTTGAGGGAGTAAGTTGATCATTTGAGTCGTCCACGTTTTTTCATCTGTATCAGATGGAATCGCATGGAGACCTAAAAAAGTTTTTTTAATTTCAACAGGTGCTTTGGAGGAGTATTTTTTTAAAGTTTTGAGAATTCGAAGTTCTTCATCGGCACTGGATCCATATCCGCTTTTGATTTCGACAACGCGAACTCCTTCTTTATGCATGAGTTTAAGTCTTTTATCTAAGCTTGAGATCAGAACTTTTTCTTTGCACTCTTGAGTATCGCGAAAGGTTTTACGAATTCCTCCACCGGCTTTGTTGATCTCAATATAGGATTTACCACTCCACCTATCAAAGTACTCATTCCAGCGGGCTCCTCCAAAAAGGGCGTGTGTGTGTGAATCAATGAAAGCGGGGCTTGCAACAAGACCTGAGCAATCAACTTTGCGAATTTTTTTGGGAATCTTTGAAGTAATTTCTACAATCTGGTTATTTTTGCAGAGTATATGAAGGGGGCCTTCAAGAATTTGAAGATCTTCATTTTTCACGAAGCGTCCATTCTTTTGGGCAAAGCCATTCCCAGTGATAATAGCTTTGAGATTTGTATAAATGATTTGGTTACTTTTTTTTGTGTTCAATTTATTTTTCCCACATTGGAATACGAATTTTTTCTTTTTCTGCAACTTCTTCTGCTTTTTCATATCCAGCGTCGACGTGTCTTAGAACTCCAAACTGTGGATCAGAGGTAAGCACACGTGAGATTCTTTGAGCGGCTTCATCTGTTCCATCGGCTACAATCACAACCCCTGAGTGTTGGCTGTAACCCATGCCCACTCCTCCTCCATGATGAAGGCTGACCCACGAGGCTCCGCATGAAATATTGGACATAGCATTTAAGAGCGGCCAGTCAGAAACTGCATCACTGCCATCTTTCATCGCTTCTGTTTCCCGGTTAGGAGAAGCGACACTTCCGCAATCAAGATGATCTCGACCAATCACGATTGGAGCGGAGACAATTTTCTTTTTCACAAGATCATTTAAGAGTAATCCTGCTTCTTTTCTCTCGCCGTATTTCAGCCAACAAATTCGGGCAGGTAGGCCTTGGAATTTCACTTGAGGAGCGCCATGGGTGATCCAGTTTGTTAGGTGAGTATTATTGGGAAAAAGTTTAAGAATGGCTTCATCGGTTTTAGCGATATCTTGTGGATCTCCACTGAGTGCAACCCAACGAAAAGGGCCCGAGCCCTCACAAAAAAGAGGACGAATATACTCAGGAACAAAGCCTGGGATTTTTTTAGTATCTTTGGCTCCGCCGCGTTCACTCATAGCTCTTAGATTATTTCCGTAGTCAAAAACGATAGATCCACGACGTTGAAATTCGAGCATGGCCTCAACGTGTTTGGCCATAGAGGAGTAAACTTCTTTGAGGTATTTATCTTGATTTTCTTGTCTGAGTTTTGCGGCTTCCTCACAAGAGTATCCCACGGGGATGTAACCCACTAAAGGATCATGTGCACTTGTTTGATCTGTCACAACGTCGATGGCAAAGTTTTTTTCTAAAATTTTTGGCAAGATTTCTGCAATGTTTCCGCAAAGACCAAAAGATCGCGCAATTCCTGCAGTTTTACATTCGTTAAGTTTGGAAAGTCCTTCTTCAAGCGTTTGAACTTCTTCATCGAGATATTTCTCAGCAATTCTTCTTCTCAAGTGTTCACGATCTACTTCAATTGTTAGGACGGTTCCCCCTGCAATTTTAACAGCCAAAGGTTGCGCTCCACCCATTCCGCCAAGTCCAGCGGTAATCACAGAACGGCCTTTAAGAGGGTGTTCCTTTGCTCCAAAATGTTTACGCCCACAAGCTGCAAAAGTTTCGTAGGTTCCCTGGAGAATTCCTTGAGTTCCGATATAGATCCACGAGCCAGCAGTCATTTGTCCGTACATCATGAGACCTTTTTTATCGAGCTCATGAAAATGCTCCCAAGTTGCCCATTTGGGAACAAGGTTTGAGTTTGCGATTAACACTCGAGGGGCATCAGTGTGAGTTTTGATTACGCCAACAGGTTTTCCGCTTTGAATAAGAAGTGTTTCGTCTTCATTGAGATTTTTAAGTGAACGGAGAATGGCCTCAAAGCATTCCCAGTTGCGAGCGGCTTTTCCAATACCGCCATAAACAATAAGCTCTTCGGGTTTTTCGGCAACTTCAGGATCAAGATTGTTTTGGATCATTCTATAGGCTGCTTCGATCACCCAATTTTTACAGCTAAGCTTGGATCCGCGGGGGGCTGTGACAATTCTTTTGGCCATTGAAAATTATCTAAGCTCATTTTTTAAGCTCTTGCACTTGGGCTTTAGCTCTTTGTCATGCTCCTTTAAACGTTTTAAAGCACTGCGAAATCGCGTATATTCATAAAACAAATAATGTTTACGCTCAGCAATCTCTCAAAACGTTTTGGCCAACATGTTATTTTTGAAGCTGCAAGTTTGCAGGTTAATCCTGGTGAAAAAGTGGGTCTTGTGGGTCCGAACGGTGCCGGTAAGACGACGATTTTTCGAATTCTGACCCATGAAGAGGGAATTGACTCAGGAACGGTGTCTATTCCTGACAAAGTTGTCGTGGGATATTTTTCTCAAAATGTAGGAGAGATGGCAGGGCGAAGTGTAGTGCAAGAAGTTTTGGCAGGTGCGGGGATGATTTCTGAGCTTGCAAAAAATATTGCACTGATGGAAAAGCAGCTTGAAGACTCTGCCATTAATCCCATTTCTGATGAAGAGATGGAAAAACTTCTAGAAAACTACACGTCTGCTCAAGAGCAATATCAAAATAGAGATGGATATAATTTAGAGCCAAAATGTCGATCGATTTTAAGTGGTCTCGGTATTGGTCCTGATGATCAAGACAGACCTGTAGAATTTTTAAGTGGTGGATGGAAAATGCGTGTCGCACTTGCAAAAATTCTTCTCCTCAATCCCGATTTGCTTTTGATGGACGAGCCCACAAACCACTTAGATCTGGAATCAATCGAATGGCTAGAGACATGGATTCAAAGTTTTAAAGGGGCCCTTGTCATGACAAGTCACGATCGAGAGTTTATGAATCGCACAGTCACTCGGATTGTGGAGGTGGCTCACAAAACGATTACAAATTACAGCGGCAATTATGATTTTTATGAGAAAGAAAAAGAAATTCGTATGTCTCAGTTGCTCGCAAGTCACCGCAAGCAACAAGCCATGCTTGCAAAAGAAGAGGAGTTTATTGCGCGTTTTGCGGCACGTGCCTCACACGCAGCGCAAGTTCAATCTCGTGTAAAAAAATTAGAAAAAATTGATCGCGTAGAAATTCCTGCCGAAGAGAGGGTCATGGATTTTGAGTTTGCCCCTCCTCCTCGAAGTGGCAATGACGTGGTTGTTATGAAAGATCTTGCAAAAGTTTGGACAAGAGAAGATGGCACCCAGAAGCCTGTTTTTAGCGGAGTTTCGGGTGTTGTTTTGCGGCTGAATAAAGTGGCGGTTGTGGGTGTGAACGGTGCCGGTAAGTCTACTCTCTTGAAAACAATCATGGGTCAAACAGACGCCTCTTCGGGAGTGGTGAATATCGGGGCTAATGTGAAGGTGGGTTATTTTAGCCAACATTCACTTGAGGTTTTAAATCCCGAAAAAGAAATCATAGAAGAAGTTTTTGATCGTATTCCAAATGCGAACTTGGGATTTGTCCGAAATTTATTGGGCGCTTTTTTATTTAGTGGTGATGATGTTTATAAAAAAATTAAAGTTCTCTCCGGTGGAGAGAAAAGTCGAGTGGTTTTAGCGTGTATTCTTGCGAATCCTGTTAATTTGTTGATTCTCGATGAGCCGACAAACCATTTGGATATCAAATCTCGAGAGGTCTTGCTTAAAAACTTACAAAATTTTGATGGAACGATTCTTATTGTGAGTCACGATCGACACTTCTTAAAAGCTGTTTCAAATAGAGTCTTTGAAGTGGATCATGGAAGAATGAACGTTTTTGAAGGGAATTACGATTATTATCTTTCAAAAAAGCGTCAGTCGTTGAATTAGTTTTTAATTGAGCGTTTTATAAAAAATAAAAAAATTTAAAAGCATATAAAAAAATGCCGGAAAGCTTTGTATAAAAGAGTCTTTAATTTTTATTCGAACTCCAAATCCAAGAAGCATTAAGAGAGCTAAACCAGAAGAAGAGATCGTTAAGAGAATTTTAAATTTTAAACCAAGTAAAAGTCCAAGAGCTCCTAAAACCTCAAGCAGGCCAGTTAGTTTTTGAAAGCGACTTAATCCGTAGCGATCAAATTCTTCTTTCATGTGAGGGCTTGTGAGACATAAAAACCCATAGATTAAAAAAGATAAGCTAGAAAAAAGAGCTAGGTAAGTAATCACTTATTGGAGCATACCTGAGTGAACGGCTGCGACAAACAAAGAAAGCGCAAGCATAGCGAGAGAAGGCAGGAATTTATGCCAAGGGTTTTTGACCTTAAAGTGGGCCATTTGAGCACAAAGCATCAGGCCGGCCATCATAAGAGCAGGAATCTTTGCAAGTTCTGGGTACCAAATAGCTGTTACTAGAAGGGTGGCAAGTGCGACTTTGGTCGCTCCTACAAGCGAGCGAATAAAGTCATTGAGTCCATATTGTTTGAATTCTTTAACGATATTATCGAAACGAGGAACCCATACGATAAAAATTGTTATGGCAATAACGACTTGGGCAATCTGTGAAAGTAGTAACATTTGAAAATCCTCCTCAATAAACTAATTATAGTCTAGCTAAGATTTACAAAAATAAAAGATTACGTGATTAACGTGTGTAGGTTTTCTGACAACAAAGAGAGATCGTCTGCAGTACTTCGGTCATATTCCATAAAATCAACAAACTTTCTAATTTGTGAATGGACCCTTTCAATGGAAGGCGTGCTCTTAAGGGGCCTAAGCAAGTCAATGGCTTGAGCCGCAGTCATGAGTTCAATTGTTAAAACGTTTTTAAGAAGGTTCACATTGTGAAGCGCCTTGAATCCCGCAATCGGGCCCATGGACACGTGATCCTCGCGATCATCATTTGTGGGGATTGAATCAACACTTGCAGGAAAGGAACTTGTTTTTGCCTCGCTGACAAGAGCTGCTGCTGTCACGTGAATCATCATGTATCCCGAATGAAGGCCTGCGTGTTTAGTTAAAAAAGTAGGCAAGCGACTTGTTTCGGAATTCATAGCGGTCGCAATTCTTCTTTCTGCAATGTTGGCAAGAGTTGCAGCGGCACTTGTGAGGCGATCGGCAACGCGAGCGGGATAGAGCGCATGAAAATTGCCACCCGAAACACTTTCTTGTGAATCAGGAAAGAGCAGGGGATTGTCGCTTGAAGAGTTTAATTCTCTATTAAGAATTTCTTCACATTGTTGGAGTTCATCCCAAATTGCTCCGTGAACCAGGGGGGCACATCTCAGTGAATAGTTATCTTGAACACGGCCACATTTTTCGTGGCTCTTTGCAATTTCACTTTTCCCTTTGAGCCAGCTTTGCATTTCTTTACCCACTTCAAGAACACCTTTTTGATTTTTTGCATCTAATACTTTTTGATACAAAATGCGATGCGAGCCCCTAAGTCCCTCAATCATCAGTGCACAGGAAAGGTTAGATATTTTGAGAAGAAATTTTAATTCTTCGAGTGCGTAGGCAGCAAGAACCGTTGTGAGTTGGGTTCCATTGATCAGAGCGAGACCTTCTTTGGGACCAAGTTTGAGGGCTTTGATTTTGTTTTTTTTAAAAACATCCGCAGCTGTAGCCCGAAGGATTTTTTTTCCGTCACTGTAAGTGCAGTATCCTTCGCCCAAATATCCCAGCACAGCATGTGCACTTGGGCAGAGATCTCCGCTGGCGCCCACGCTTCCTCTACTGGGGACTTCTGAGAGAATTCCTGTGCGAATAAGTTTTGTTATTTCTTCAACTGTTTGCGCGCGAATGCCGCTGTTCCCTCGAGCAAATACGTTCAGGCGCATAATCCACATAGCAAGCGTAATTGATCGAGGAAGGGCTTCTCCCACGCCACAGGAATGTGAGCGAATAATGAATTCTTGTAAATCGTTCAGTTGAGAGGAGGAAACTTTTACTTCAGCAAATTTTCCAAAGCCTGTGTTGACTCCGTAGACAGGAGCATCGTCTTTGACGATTTTTTTAACAAAAGTTTCGCAGTCTTTAATTTTTTTAAGTCCTTTGGGAGAAATTTTAAGATCAGCTTCAAAGTCGGGTCGATCGGCATTCTTGGAAAAATTAATAAGTGTCGAAGTTGTAAGCTGTTCCCCGTCGATGACAAGTTTCATGCTCTTTATTTAGTCAATAAGTTCTCGTCTTGTCACGAGTCCGTGTGCTTAGATCTTAGTTCATGAAGTCATTTGCGAGCGATAATTACGCATCGGTTCATCCTCGAATTTTAAAAGCCATTGAAAAAGCAAACAAGGGTCATGCAAAAGCCTATGGCTATGATCCCTACTCAGAAGAGCTGCAAGACATTATTCAAGATATTTTTGGAAAAGGAGCGAGCGCTTTTCCTGTTTTTAACGGTTCGGGTGCAAATGTTATTGGGCTTAAAAGTTTGTGTAAAAGTTATGAGGCTATTTTATGTTCAGATGTTTCACACATCAATGTCGACGAGTGTGGAGCTGCAGAGCAGCTTGTGGGATCGAAGTTGATTGATGTGCCCACGCAATATGGAAAGCTCACGCCTGAAGCGCTTTCTCCTTTTACAAAAAATTACGGAAATGAACACCAAGTACAAGCAAAGGTATTAAGTCTTACGCAAACAACTGAGCGAGGTACGGTTTATAGCCGCCAAGAATTAAAAGCACTAGGAGCTTTTGCTAAACAAAACTCTATTAAGGTTGCAATGGATGGTGCTCGTTTTTCAAATGCCGTTGCCGCATTAGGGGCAAAACCCGTTGAGATATGCAAAGCTGCACAGGTAGATGTTTTGAGTCTTGGCGGAACAAAAAATGGACTTATGCTAGGAGAGCTTGTCATCGTTTTTAATCCTCAAGTTGCCGATGACATGAGATTCTATCGAAAGCAGTATTTGCAGCTTTCAAGTAAAATGAGATTCATTTCCGCACAGTTTGTGGAGTACTTTAAAAACAATTTATGGATTCACAATGCTCTTCACTCCAACGAAATGGCTCAACTTCTTAAAGAGGAATTGAAAAAATTTTCTGAGCTTGAGATTACTCAAGAAGTGGCTGCGAATGTCGTTTTTGTAAAAGTGCCACGTTCTTTGATTGAGCCTCTACAGCAGAAATTTCCTTTTTATGTGTGGGATGAGAATTTGAATGAATGTCGGTGGATGTGTTCTTTTGATACAAGTCCGAGCGATGTAAAAAACTTTTCTAGAGAAATTTCAAAACTTTTAAAGAAGCATTAAGGGTCAGTCGTTGGTATCCAACGATTGATACCTAACGTTTGAGCAAATCTATATTTTTTTTGTAATCAGTTCCCTGAAAAACAGCGTTTCCAGCAACAAGTATATCCACGCCAATTGCACTCGCTTTGGGAGCGGTGTCGGCGTTGATGCCTCCATCCACTTGAACTTGTATTTGATCTCGAAGTCCTAATTTTTTGAGCCACGCAATCATTTCTGCTGTTTTAGCAAGCGCCTCTGGAATAAGGGCTTGTCCTCCAAAGCCTGGATTGACGGTCATTGATAAAAATAAGTCGATGTATTTGAGATATTTTTCGCAATCAAGAAAAGGTGTTTGAGGCCTAACAGAAAGTCCCGCTTTCATTCCCAAATCTTTGATCGCTTTGAGTTCATCTTCTAAGTTTTTGCAAGCTTCTACGTGAATCGTAATTCTATGTGCGCCTGCTTTTGCAAAATCCGCGTAAAGCACACGGGGTTCAGTCACCATAAGGTGGCAATCTAGTTCAAGCTTTGTCTGACCTTTAAGCCATTTCAGAACAGGAGCTCCAAAAGAAAGGTTGGGAACAAAGTGCCCGTCCATCACATCAAAGTGAAGTCCGTCCGCTCCGGCTTTTTCTATGGCTGTGACTTCCTCATAAATTTTTCCAAAATTTGCGGATAAAAGTGAGGGATAAATCTTTGCCATTTCAAATTACCTTTTCCTATCTTTAAGGATTTTTTGTAAAATCCATCCAGAGTCGAGAACTTTGGACTCCTTTGTTGGCTTGATATTTCCCAGATTTGTATTCCACGATGTCGCCTTCAACGGTGTGATAAAAAACTTGGCAAATTTGCACCCCGGCATAAACTCGAATGGGATGTACGCAATGCATTTCGAGAGTCCAGTATCCTGCAAATCCTACGTCTCCAAAGCCTGCTGTGACGTGTACATATAGTCCCAGGCGACCAATGCTCGAGCGACCTTCCAACATAGGGACTAAGTTTTTTGTTTCGGTGAATTCAAGAGTGCGGCCTAGGTAAAGTTTTCCAGGCTCAAGCAATAATCCTTCTTCAGGGATCTGAAGTTTTTCAACAGGATTGTCTTTTTTCATATCAAGAGGGAATTCTTTGTAGACCAAAAGATCAGGTGAAAGACGCAAATTATAGGAATTTGGATTTAAGAGCTTAGGATCATACGGAGTAATCGTGATGTCTTTGTCTAAGCGCTTTTGAATTTCTGGTCCGGTAAGAATCATGTGCTTGTCCTTTGTAGTTCATAACATAGCCAAAGATGCGAGTCGTTGGGAGGGGCATCGTGGCGTTCTTTTTGTTTTTGGATTTTCAGGGGGCTATCAGCTTTTGAAAGGGAGGTTTCAAATGTTTCACGAGAGGGTCCATCGAGTACACCCGTTGCCATCCATGTTCCCTGAGGAGCAAGGAGTTTGTAAATCGCGGGAGCAAGTTGGGCTAAAACTTCTCCGTAAATATTTGAAACAATTAAATTAAACTTGAGATTTTGATCTACAAGTTGTGAGAGTTGAGCTTTATCGCCAATCAGTCTTTGCACTTTGCTTTCTGGAAGTGAATTCAATTCAAGGTTTTTTTTAATTTCATCATCCGAATGAGGATCTATATCAGTTGCAACTATTTGAGCCTGAGGAATCCACAGAGCACAGGCAATGGCAAGGATTCCACTTCCAGCACCTATATCAAGAATATACTGAGGCTTTTTGTTTTTAAATTCCCAAATACTCTCGACACACATTTGAGTGGTGGGGTGCTCGCCCGTTCCAAAAGCCATACCTGGATCAATCAAAATAGATTTCTCGTTTTGAGGAGAATTGTGGGTAGCCCAGGGAGGCCCAATCCAAAAACCCTCACCGAAGCTTTTACCCTGTACGCTTTGTTTATAGCTTTCAAAATAGGCTTCCTCGTTCACAAGAGTTTCTTCGATAAGAGCAAGACTGTTTTCGTTGAAAAAGTTTTTTATCTTTTCAACTTTTTGAGAGTCATCATCCACAAATATTTTTAATCGAGTTTGAGCTTCTTCGATGAGTTTTTCGTCTTTTGTCCAGTCTGCGGGATGTTGAGGTTCGCGAAACTCACTTCCTTTTTGAGGAATGTAGAGGTCTTGGCTTGCAGGAAGTTCTTGAACTCCGCTCACTTCAAGCTCCCAGAGTTGGTAGGAAAGGAGTTCTACTTGAGAAGTGGGAACCAGTACGAGAAGGGATCGAGTTCTAGACACACTCTATGAGTAGAGCTATCTCAGAGTTGAAACAAGAAAAGTCTGTCGAATGAACCTCAAAAAAATTGAATTACTTCAAAATAGAGCCCAATTTCGTACTTTGATACGAGAATTTTTTTCTACTCAGGGTTTTTGCGAAGTTGTCACCCCCTTGCTGGTTTCCAATCCAGGACTTGAGCCCAATATTCTTTATTTTGAAACTGAATTTACTCCCTTGATGGGTAGAGGAAAAAAACAAAAACTCTATTTACCCACTTCTCCTGAGTATCATTTAAAAAAAGTTTTATCCTGGGGAGCCCCAAAGATTTTTGAAATGACTCGAGCTTTTCGAAATGGGGAGTGGGGTAGGGAGCATTTTCCGGAATTTGAAATGCTAGAGTGGTATAGGCAACCTGGGTCTTACGAAGAAATTGCAAAAGATGTTGAAGGGCTTTTAAAAAAACTTTGGAACGCCTTCAAAAAAAACAAGACGACTCCTATCGAGTTGGGTGAGATCAAACACTACCAGGTTAAGGATTTGTTTCTTAAACATGCTCAGATTAATTTAGATCATCCAATTGAAAGCGATGAGTTTCACCAGATTTTTGTAGAAAAAATTGACCCTGTTCTTGAAAAAGAAAATTTAGTTTTTCTTTGGAATTTTCCAGCATCTTTGCGAGCTCTCTCCAAGCTTGATGAAAAAGATCCTCGATATTGCAAACGCTTCGAAGTTTATTGGAGAGGCATTGAATTAGGAAATGCTTTTGATGAATTGGTTGATGTTCAAGAGTTGAGAAAGGTTTGCGAGAGTGACCGTCAAAAAAGATTGGAAAAATACGCTAAGAGTCCTGACTTGGATGAAGCTTTTATAGAGGCGCATCATTATCTTGCAAAAAACATGGGAGGGATTGCTATGGGAATAGATCGTCTTTTTCAGTGGGCCGTGGGCGCCGAGAATTTGTCAGAAGTTTTGTTATTCGAATCACTTCAAAGTGAGTAGTCAAAAAAACCACAAGTTATTGATAAATAAAGCCTTTTAGCACTTGCGGATTTGTCTTAGGGGGATGAAACTGGGGTGAGGGAAGGACTTTATTATGACGCTTACCAAGATGGATATCATTCAAAAGGTGGCAGATGAGTGCGGATTTTCTAAATTAGAAGCCTCTGAATACGTAGAGCTTTTTTTTGATGTCATTAAAAATGCTTTAGAACAAGGCGAAAATGTTCGAATTTCTGGATTTGGTAATTTTATTTTGCGCGATAAACGTCAGCGCGTGGGTCGCAATCCTCAAACAGGCGAAGCGATTCAGATTAGTCCTCGAAGAGTCATGAGCTTCAAAATCAGTCAAATTATGAAAGAAGCTATGAACTCAGGTAAGGGGCGTTATGACTCTAACGCCTCAGACGATTCTGATAGCTAAAAATCAAGTTCCGGTTTTTTGAAGTTGCTCTAAATTAAAGATTTCAGAATCTGATTCTTTATGAGCATTTTTTTGTTTATATATTTCTTCTCGATTAACTTCTACGCTTCGAGGAGCTTCTATCCCTACGCGTACTTGCTTTCCTTTAACTTCAACAATTTTTATTTTGATATCGTCTCCAATGACGATTTGTTCACCGATTTTTCGTGTCAACACTAACATAAGATTCTCCTAGTTTTTTTATCGGCATATTAGGGGAATCTTGAGAAATAATTTGCTCGAGATCTGTAAGCCAAGGACGAGTCAAAAAAATGAGTTTTAGTTCAAGGATAATTTTAGATGCTTCTTTTTTCGAGAGATGAGGGACAAGTGTCAAAGCTATGTTGGAGTAAAAATCTTCATTAATCATAATTTTTCCAATATCTTTGAAATGACAAAAAAGAGTGGGTTCTTTGAAGAGTTCAATAGAGCGAATAAGAGATTTTGAAGCCAATTCGTATTCTTGAAAGTGTGTGTAGAGAAGAGCTTGAAGAGACCAAAGCGAAAGACTTTCATGGCCTAGAGAGGAGGCTTTTCGAAAAGATTCGAGGGCACTAGATTCATCGGAAAGGCTAAGTGCTAGGAGTCCATGTTTTTCAAAAAGAATGCCTCGTTCGATATCTGTGATCTTAGCTAAAAACTCTAACCATTCTTCTTCGCCGGCAAGAATTTTCGAGTAGTAATCGAGGGCTTTAAGGGAATTTTCTTTTTCTAGCAAGTCTCCAAGAGTTGTAACGATCAGAAAATCGTGAGGATATTTTTTTAAAAGAGCATCCAGAATAATAGTGCTTGCTTGAATCTCACCTTGTCGGGCCCAATTTTTTGCAAGAAGGAGAGTGTTAAAGTCTTCTGGATTTTTCATAAAAATTTATTGATTTGTTATTGGCTTATAAGCTCTAGATCTTTTTGTGTTTCGGCCAGCGCCACTTTTAAATCGCGCATAGAAAAGTGAGGAGAGTTATGAGTGAACTTTTCAAGCCAAGAGGGAACGCAAATTTTTGGATGAAGTTTTTCACCCGATTCTCGAAGCGCTTTAAGAAGAGCCACTCTTTTTTCTAGGAGACCAAGGAATAAAATCGAGGCTTTTTCAGAGAGGCGACCATCTCCCTCAATCCACAAGCGAAGAATTTTTTCATCAAGCTTTATAAGGTGTCTTAATTTAGGGCTCACTATAAAGTACCTCCTAGTTCTATTCTCACCGAGGAAGCCTTGGGGATATTCCAGCTTTTTTTGACATCTCCTAGAAAGACGTCCTAAATTGTTTGCCATGACGCAAAGATATTTTGAAGGTTCGTGGGCTATTGTTCTCGGTGCTTCCTCTGGGTTTGGAGCGGCTGTCTGTAAAAGTCTTGCTCGTTCGGGAATGAATATTGTTGGAATTCACCTTGATAGAAAAGCGACTTTAGAAAACGTCAAAGTTTTGGAGCAAGAGTTGAATGCTCAAGATGTGAAAACGAAGTTCTATAACGTAAATGCTGCAGATGAAGCAAAGAGATTAGAAATCTTGAATGAAATTTCAGCTGAATGTGCCGGAAAAATTCAGGTCTTGTTTCACTCGCTTGCTTTTGGTTCTCTTTTGCCATTTATTGAAAACGATCCTAAAAGTCGGCTTTCTAAAAGTCAGCTTGAAATGACTTTAGATGTAATGGCTAATTCGCTTGTGTATTGGACTCAGGACTTAGCGACCAAAAACTTTTTTAAAGAAGGCGCAAGTATTTACGCTATGACCTCAGCTGGTTCCTCTCGAGTGTGGAAGAGTTATGGAGCGGTCAGTGCTGCAAAGTCTGCTCTTGAAAGTCACTGTCGACAGCTTGCTCTTGAGATGGCATCTCGAAAAGTTCGAGTGAACGCCTTGCTCGCGGGAGTAACAGACACTCCTGCTCTTCGAAAAATTCCTGGTAATGATGGAATGATTGAAACAGCTAAAAAACGTAATCCAATGGGTCGACTCACAACTCCTGAAGATGTCGCTCAAGCAACAGTTGCTTTATCGCTTCCTCAGCTTGCCTTTATGACTGGAAACGTCATCAATATCGATGGCGGCGAAAACATTGTTGAGTAATTAGTGAGTAATTATTTTAATCAACAAAACTAATTACTGTAATCATCACTGTTGATTTCAGTGGGTGAAGCTTGATCGTTATCGATGTTTCCAATTCCTAATTTTCCACTCATATGACCACCCCAACAGAAAGTAGTTTCTTGTGCATTTTTTATTCCTTTGGCACAAGTGTGAAAGTAGCCGGTTTTGACCTCAGTGAAATTAATAGTTTGATCATCACCAGATAGAATAATTTCAGTTGGGACTCCAGTTTGAGGGGGAGGGTCTGTGTTGTTAATTCCAAGCTGTAAATTTTCATTCTGTCCCCAACAATAGACTTTACCGCCGAGTGAAATGGCACAAGTGTGCTGATTGAAGGCTGATTCACTTCTTGAAGCAGCAGCTAAATCTCCTTCAAGTGGATTATCTAGTGAACGTTCTAGGTTATAGATTGTGCCCCCAGCGCTCACACTTTTAAATTTCACAATACCCTCAGAATTAGTCACATTTATTCGGATTGAGGGGTTGCTTACATTTCCTACAGCTGGAGTTATTCCAAGAGCTCCGTTATCTTTTGCTCCCCAGCAAAAAATATCGTCTTTTGTAGTGATGGCACAGGTATGAAGACTTCCTGCGCTTATAAACTTAAATTTCTCACCTGCTTCCATTTGTCCACCAGGTACAACAACCACGGGATCTCTTGATATCTCAGTTATTTTGGAAGGATTTCCAAGTTGTCTGTTTTTATTATAACCCCAACACCATATATCACCGACTGAAGTGAGAGCACAGTTATGAGAGTGTCCAGAAGAAATTTGGGTAACGCTCCCTGGAATCGAAATAAGTGTTGGTCTTTCAACTTGTGAGGCTGATGCAGTTAAAGTAGCAGCGGGAGGTACAGGCGGTCTGTTTCCTATTTGACCTTTGACTTGGCTTCCCCAGCAATAAACTTTATTTGTGTCACTTAGTCCGCACGCGTGGTCTGCTCCTACGCTTATTTGTTTAAAGGTTCCACCTTCAACTTGTGACATATTCACTTTAATGGGAATAGGTGAATCATCAGGGGTTTCGGGAGTTACAGGAGTTTCGGTTGCAAAATTTGATGAATTTCCTAATTGCCATAGTGAATTATCACCCCAGCAATAGGCAACTCGATCGGTTGAAAGTCCACAAGAATGCGAATCTCCGTTGCCGACTTGTTCAAAGAAATAAGATGGCTTGTTAATGTTTGAATGGCTGACTCGACGGGGTAGGTAAAGTGGTCCAGCAATATCTCCAATGCCAAGTTGTGTGTATGTATTCTCTCCCCAGCAGTAGAGTGAGCCTTCTTTTGTTGTACAAGTGTGTTGATTTCCCACAGCAAGAGTACTTCCAAATGTACTCAAAGGAGCATAGATAAGTGTTCTTGTGACTGCGAGATCTCTTTCTCCATCATTTTGGATTGCGGTAATGCTTCTGACGTTCCCCACGGAAGAAATAACCTGAGCGAGAGTGCTAAATTGATTGTTGATTCCACAGTCCGCATCGGGGATGGGATTCATTCCTCCGCTTACCTGAAATCTAATTGGATTTGTAACTCCATAAACACATGTTCCTGAAAGAGTGATGTAATTGGCAATGATTGTGTTGTCTGATTCGGGACTTTTTATTGAAAGAGCGGGTGTGTTAATTGTTTTAACAGTCCATCCATGAGAGACCGTCGTTGCCGATTCGTTACCAGCGCGATCAATAGCTCTTACTTTGACAAAATATTTTATATTTTCTTGAAAAGAGCTGTTTACCATAAAGCTTGTACTGGTGGTTTCTGTCCATCCTAGAACAGCTACTTCATTTGGGGTGTCAGTTAATCCAATGGCATATCTGTAATTTTTGATTCCAGAAGCAGCATCACCGGGGTCTGTAGAAGCTGACCACGTAATTGAGGGGCTGGTTTGAAAGGGGTAAAAATAACGATGAGTAATTGTGGCGGGAGCATTCGGAGATGTTATATCCACGTTGTAAGTTGTGAGTAGATGGCAAGAATCTGCTTCTTTATTTGAATACTCGTTATCTAAAAAACCTTTGATATAAATAGAAGTAATAGAATCTGCTTCCAAGTTGATATTGATTCCTGCTAAAAAATCGTCAATAGAAAGTTTAGAATCGGTTTTATCAACTGGTGTAATTAAACTTGCTGTAGAGCAGAGGTTTGAGTTTTTATAAAGACGAACATAGGCAATATCACTACTTGAGCTCACGCCTTTTAATAAGGGTTGATATACCTCGGGATCGCTATCTTCAACTGGGCTTCTAGAGGGGGATGCTGGTTCAGCACTCACTAAGGCTAAAGCGTTGGATCCGGTTCTTTTGTAGAGAAAAATGTTTTCATAACATCCACTTTCAATGTTATTTGTGTAAATCAGCTTAGCTGAAATGTTGTAAGAAGTTACTGATCCTTGTGGAAAATTTACAGGAATTCCGATGACTCCTTTGAACGTACCGGAAAGTCCGTTTCCAATTTGAGTCGCACAAGTTGTTCCATTGAAAAATCGAATGCTTTTAACGTTTGTGGGCACACTTCCTCTTAGAAAAACGTTGAAGCTATTTGAGGTGTCGCTTTCAGGATAAGAAGCGTCGATTTTGAAAGTGCTTATAAGGGGTTGAGTTGAGGATTGCCCAAATTGTGAAGTGGGTAAGCATCCCGTTATGAAAAATAAACACAACCCTAATCCTAATAAAATATAAAAATTCTGCTTCATCCTAGAAAAGATATCGGAAGGATTCGTTAAGCTTTTTTTAAGATTATGTTAATGAACACAAAATTAACAATTCATATAAGTTTTTTGGTGTAAGACAAATTCTTGGAACTTTTGCTCATTGCTCATAAGATTAAGCAGCCTTAGTCTAAGTAAAGATGCGTCAAGCTTTTAGGCTTTCTCAATCAAAAAAAGGACAAGCTGCTGTCGAGTATGTGCTTCTTGTCCTTGTTGTCGTGGTTGTTTTTGGTTTTCTTTTTCAACAAATTAGACAAGATTTGTTTCAACTATGGGTATGCGAAATTGGACCTCGTGTACAATCACCTATACCGTGTAAGGATAGGGAAGATTGTTTTAAAATTATTGCTGACACTTTAAAAGGTGCAAATTCAATTCAGGATCAAAGAGCGCTCTGTTCACAATGAACATTGACGACTAGTCAAATTCTTTAGCCTCAGTCAAAATTGTAGGATCATTTTTTAATTTATATTTTGCCACTCTTTGGGTGGGAGTGTGAGGCAGTTCTTTTACAAAGCAAATATAACGAGGCCACTTATGGGGAGGGAGTTTCTCTTCGCACCATTTGCGAATATCTTTTTCGCAAAGAAGACTTTTGTCTTCTTTAACAAGAGCAACGAGTATCTCTTCTTCTCCAAGTGAAGAGGGCACTCCAATCGTGGCAACTTCTAAAACCTGAGGACAGGTTGCAATTACTCGGTCTAATTCTGCCCCAGATATGTTCTCCCCTTTTTTTCGAATAATATCTTTTTTTCGAGAGCAAAAAACATAAAATCCATCTGAATCTTTGAAAGCATAGTCTCCCGTTTTAAACCAGCCATCTTTTGTAAAGCTTTTTTTTGTCTGTTCAGAATCTTTGTAATATCCCTGCATAAGCAAAGGAGTTTTCACAACAAGTTCGCCCATCTCTCCAGCTTCTTTTTTAGTTGGTCCACGAACTTGGTTCTCATCTTCGTCAATAATTTTTACTTCCGTAAGTGTTAAATTAGGGTTGGGATGAAGAGCCTCGACACCCATTGTTCCAATCCTTGACTTACCCTCGATTTGATTGTTCAAGGCACCTGGAATTTCGGTCATTCCATAGCCTTCTAATATTATGGGAATTTTAAATTCGCTCGTAAAGACGTGGGAGATTTCTTTACTCACGGGAGCTCCGTATATTTTTTTTAGACAGTGATCGGAACGCCATTCGTTTCGATTTCTCTTTGCGAGAATGTTTCCGATGGCTGCAATGATATTGACTTGAGTGGCTTTTGTATCACTTGCAAGTGACCAAAACTTAGAGGCAGAAAATTTTTGATTAATAATGAGTGTGGCTCCCGCCGCAAAAGATCCCATCATAGAATAAAAAAGCGCATTGATATGAAAAAGTGGGAGAATACAAAGAATTCGTTCGCTTGGCTGAAGATGCATTCTCTCAACAAAAGCTTCTCCTGCCATGATACTTGTTTTTTGAGAGTGCATGACTCCTTTGGGGAAACCTGTTGTTCCTGAAGTGTAGAGAATGAGTCCGGTATCATCAGCCGTTCCTAGGTTTTTAAGTTTTGAAGCTCTTAATTGAAAAAATTTTTCTTCTGTTAAAAGAATGAGAGGAGATCTTTTTATTTGAGAAATTTTTTCTATAAGTTCAGGCCCAACAATAACAATAGCAGGATCTGCATGATTTAAAAGATAAGTATATTCATCGAGCGTAAGATCTGGATTAAGAGGAATGTTAATAGCTCCGAGATCATTGATTGCAAAGTAGAGCGCGACGTTCAGGTCGCTATTTGGCAAGATCGTAATCACTCGAGAATTTTTTTGTATATTTTTTTCAGAAAGATATTGGCTAAGTCCTGCAACCCAAGAGTAAAAGTCTTTCCAAAGAACGGATCTCTTATTTTCAAAAAGAAGACATTCTTTTTCTGAGTTTTTGTTTACACGACTTTCCAGTAAAGATGAGAGCGTTCCGTTGTGTTGAGAATATAAATTTAAAACCTCTAAAGATTTCATTTTTTGTTTCTTACTATGCCTTTGACATGAGAATAAGAGCCTTTACTCTTTGTGTCCAAAGAGCTTTGGCTTTTTGTACTTCTTTTGCTTTGAGAGAAGGAGTGTAAGTCGCATCGACATCTTTTTGCTTTTTGAGTTCTGGGAGCGTTATGAGTTTTGCTCCGAGTGCTGCCATCATAGCGGCTCCTCGAGCAGTTGTTTCGGTATCTTTGGGACGCTCGAGAGTTTTTTTCAAGAGAGAGGCTTGATAGTTCATTAAGAGATTGTTCAGTGAGGCACCACCGTCAACGCGAATAATTGAGGGTTTCTTTTTTTGTGAAAAACTTTCAAAAGTATCTGCCACGGAGTGTGCTATTCCTTCCAGACACGCTCTTGCAACATGAGCTTGCGTGCTTCCACGGGTGAGTCCGCCTAAGAGGCCACGAGCTTCGGGAACCCAGTAAGGACTTCCTAGTCCCGAAAGTGCGGGAATAAAAAAAACACCTTCAGAACTTTTGACTTCATTGGCAAGAGCTTCAATTCTAGAAGAATGATCAAAGAGTTTAAGCCCATCTCTGAGCCATTGAACGGCTGCTCCTGCTATAAAAACAGAAGTTTCAAGAGCATACAGACATTTTCCACCTTGTTTCCAAGCAACGGTTGAGAGAGCTCCTTTAGAGTAAAGAATTTTTGGTCCAACATTTGTGAGCATGAAAGCCCCTGTGCCATAAGTAATTTTTGAATCTCCTGCATCAAAACATGATTGGCCAAAAAGAGCGGATTGTTGATCACCAAGGATTCCGTGAATGGGAATTCCATCAGGGAGAAGTTTAAGGTTTTTTGTTTTTCCAAATTCAGCGTCGGAGTCTTTAATCTCTGGAAGTATGTGAGTGGGAATTTTTAGAGTTTTTAAAATAAAAGGGTCCCATGAGAGAGATTTTAGATTCATAAGCAAGGTTCTCGAAGCGTTTGAAACATCAGTTGCGTGTGATGTGCCATGAGTGAGCTTCCAGAGAAGAAATGTATCGATGTTTCCAAAGGCGATGTTTTCGCTTGACGAATGTTCTTTTAAAGCAAGAGAAAGCTTGGTGCCTGAAAAGTAAGGGTCAAGAACAAGACCTGTGAGTTTTTCAATTTTTTTTCCAGCTTTTGTTTTTTTAAGTTTGTAGCAAAGTTCAGCTGAGCGACGATCTTGCCAGACAATTGCTTTACCTAGTGGCTGAGATGTTTTCTTGTTCCACAAGACAAAGGTTTCTCGTTGATTAGTGATTCCAATGGAAGCAATTTTTTTGACAGAAAATTCAGGATCTTTAATGTTTACAAGAGCCTCTTGCAGAGAGCTTAAAACACTTTGCCAAATCTCCTCGGCATCGTGCTCAACAAAGCCAGGTTTAGGGAAGTATTGTTGAAAAGCTTTTTGTCCGACTCCGATTTTTTCAAAACGAGAATTATAAATAATGACTCGGCTAGAAGTCGTCCCTTGGTCAATGGACAAAATGTATTTCATGTCTTGTTTATCTCATAACCTCGCGAGGGCTTTGTAAAGAGCGTCACAAATTTGAATTCTCACAAGAGAGGTGGCGCACTAATGAGAGCACGGGATACAATAAAAGAATGAAGTTTTGGCCCAAGGACGTTGCCTTTTTTTGGATGACTTTTGCACTGACTTTGTTAGGGCTTTTAACTTTGTATAGTGTGTCAAGTGTTCAGGGTATTGATCAATATAACGATTCTCTTTATTTTTTGCGAAAACAACTTTTTTTTGCCTGTATTGGTTTTGTAAGTATGTTGTTTTTGTCTCGTTTAAAGCCTGAGTTTTTTTTAAAAAATTCTCCCTATTTAATTGCAATAATTTTTTTATTTTTATTGGCCATTATGATTCCTGGACTTGGTTTTTCTACAAAAGGAGGAACTCGCTGGCTTAATTTAGGGGGCTTCCGTTTTCAGCCTTCTGAATTTGCAAAGATTGGCCTGATGATTTTTTTTGCTGCTCGTCTTTCGCGTGATCGAAATATTTTTTCTAAATGGAAAGAAGAACTTTCTATTCCTATAGCTATTCTCGGGGCTTTTTTATTGCTTTTTATGCTTCAGCCAGATTTTGGAAACACAGTTATTTTATCTCTAGTGATTTTAAGTCTTGTCTTCTTAGCGGGCGCACCTTGGAAATATTTATGGATCTTGGGAGTCTCTGCTTTTGTTTCTTTTGTAGGTCTTATGTTAGCCCAGCCGTACCGGGTACAAAGGTTTTTACTTTTTCTAGATCCGTGGAAAGATCCGCAAAACAAAAGTTACCAAATTATTCAATCCTTCATCGCTTTTTATCGTGGTGGTTGGTTTGGAGTAGGCTTAGGAAATAGTCGCTCGAAACTTTATTTTTTGCCTGAAGTGAAAACAGACTTTATTGCTTCTATCTTTGCTGAAGAAACAGGTGTTGTGGGATTTAGTCTTATTTTGATACTTTATGGGTTGATCATTTTAAGAGGTTTAAAAGTTGCGCAAAATGCTAGGGAACCTTCGCATTTTCTTTTAGCGGCGGGCGCAACGTTGCTTTTAGGCTTTCAGGCTTTGCTTAATCTAGCTGTTGTTTTGTCTTTGCTTCCCACAAAGGGCTTGCCTTTGCCCTTTGTTTCGATGGGTGGTTCGAGTTTGTTAGCTTCAATGATTCTCTGTGCTCTGGTACAATCGGTAGCGGGTGCTAGTGAAAAAGCAAAATAAAATTTGGATAGTGGCTGCAGGAACGGGAGGACATATCTTCCCGGGTATTGCGATTGCCAAAGAGTTGAAGTCAAAACATTCCTCACTGGAGGTTGAATTTTTTGGAACAAAAGATCGCTTAGAAGAAAAGCTTATTCCCAAACAAGGCTTTGCGATTACTTTTTTGAAAGCAAAGCAATGGAAGGGAAAGGGGTTTTTGCATCGTTTTGCTTCTCTCTTTGCTCTTTTGGAATCTCTTATCTTACTTTTTAAAAAAGCAGCCGAAGATAAACCGCTGTGTTTGATCTCTGTAGGAGGATATGTGTCGATGCCTGTTGGACTCGCATGCTGGCTTCGAGGGATTCCTCTTTTTTTGGTAGAACCTAACATTCGAGCGGGAATTTCTAATAAAATTTTAAGTCAATTTGCGTTGAGGGCTTTTACGATTCCAGGAAGCGATGCCCTAGAAAAATTTAAATGTCCTACCTTGGATACGGGCAACCCTGTGATGGGTTCTTTTGAATTAAATCCGCTTCGAAAAGAGGCTCAAAATATTTTGATTTTGGGAGGTTCTCAGGGGGCAAAAATTCTTTGTTCTGTAGGATTGAGGGTTTTTAAAAAACTTAAAGATAAAGGATTTTCTTTTCGATTGTTACTCCAAAGTGGAGAGAAAAACCTCGAAGAATCTTTGCTATTTAAAAACGAACTCACTTTAACAGATGAATGCGATATTCAGCCCTTTTTTCACGATGTTCCCCAGAAATTAGCATGGGCTGATCTGGTGATAGCACGAGCAGGAGCCATGACTCTTACCGAATTAAGTTTAAGCTGCGTGCCAAGTATCTTAGTTCCTTTCCCTGCGGCTGCAGATGATCATCAACGAGTTAACGCACGAATTTTAGAAAGAGCAGGAGCCGTACGGGTTGTTGATGAAAAAGAAAAAGATTTTGAAGGTCTTTTAGAAAGAAATTTAATTGAACTTTTAAGCTCTCCTGAAAATCATTCGAAGCGAAGTTTATTAGCCAAAAATATGCATAAATTTGCTAGACCTCAGGCAACTCAGAGAATAGTTTCTGAGATATTAAACTCCTTGTGAGTTAAGTGATTGTGAGTTGATTAAAAATATGTCGATACGAGATAGGCGTTGCCGAGTGCATTTTATTGGTATTGGGGGCATTGGCATGTCGGGCATTGCGGAGCTTTTACATCATCTTGGGCACCAGGTGAGTGGATCTGATTTGGGTGAGAATGATCAAATTCGGAAACTTAAGTCTCTTGGGGTGAAGGTTCAGCAAGGTCATTCTGAAAAAATTCTTGAAGATAATAGGCCCGATGTCGTTGTTTATTCAAATGCCGTGAGAAGTCAGAACCCAGAGTGGGTTTATGCTCAAAAGCAGGGAATTCCCGTTATTCGCAGAGCTGAAATGCTTGCAGAGCTCATGCGTTTGAAGCGAGGAATTTCTGTGGCAGGTTCGCATGGCAAAACAACTACGACAGGCATGATTAGTTTTATTTTAAAAGAAGCGCACAAGGAACCAACCGTTGTTATTGGGGGGCAATTTGCTGCTTTTGGCTCAAATGCAGCTTGGGGTGGAGGAGAGTGGCTTGTTGCTGAGTCTGATGAGAGTGATGGAAGTTTTATGCACCTCTCTCCTGAAATTTCTGTGGTGACAAATATCGATCGAGAGCATTTGGATCATTATGGAAGTCTAGAGCTTTTACAGAGAACATTTTGGGATTTCATAGAGCGAATTCCTTTCTACGGAAAAAGCGTTCTGTGCGCAGATAGTCCACTCCTTCTTGAACTTCGGGATAAAATTAGAAAACCCACTATTTGGTATTCATTTCAAGAAAGACCGAATACATACAAAGTTCAGTATTTGGACAAAGGAGCTTTTCCGCGTTTTCAAGTTTTTTGTCCGAATGGAAAAAAGCTTTTTGAAACTCAACTCAAAGTTCCTGGCCATCACAATGTTTCAAATTCCGTTGCAGCTGCTCTTGTTTGCTTAGAGTTGGGAGTAAGTCCAGAAGATGTTTCTCTTGGATTGTCCAATTTCCAAGGGGTAGCACGGCGTTTTGAGAAAAAAGGAATATGGCAAGGCCATCCTCTCTATGAAGATTACGGACATCACCCAACCGAAATTCGCGCCACTTTAGAGGCTGCAAAAGAAGTTTTTCCTCACGAAAAAGTTTGTGTCGTTTTTCAGCCACATAGATATTCACGGACGAGATTGTTATGGGATGATTTTAAAACGTGTTTTGAAAAAGCGGATTTGCTTTTTACCTTGCCGATTTATCCAGGGGGAGAGTCTCGTGATTCTCGTGATGAAGCCTTTGATGGACAAGCTTTTTGTGATCATGTTGATTTAAAAGAAAAGTTTTTTGCGAGAGATTTTCGAGATTTGAGAGACAAGCTTGAATCCAAAATTAAAAATGAAAAAATTGGTCCAATTTTCTTTTTGGGAGCAGGCGACATAGGTAAAGCTATTAAGGCCTATATTGAATAAATAAAATGAAAGAAGCACTTTTTAAGAATTTTCGCGGGCAGGTTTTTAAAAATAAGGAACTTTCAAAAGTTGCTGCCTATAAGATTGGCGGCAAGGCAAAATTCTTTCTTGTTCCAGATAAAGATGAGGACGTTGAAGAGATTTTAAAAGTTTCAAATGAAAAATCTATCCCTCTTTTTGTTTTAGGAAGTGGAACAAATCTTTTGATTTCTGACAAAGGTTTTGAGGGAATTGTTTTATGGATGGGCCCTCGGGTAGGTGAGGTACTTTCTAATTCTATAAAGGTGATCAAAGAAGATTCTAAAAAAGTCATTCTTAGGGTTCCTGCTCATTTTTCTAAAGCGAAGCTACTTGATTTTTCTCTTCGAAAAAAATGGAGCGGTCTAGAGTTCTCCGCAGGTATTCCTGGATCATTAGGCGGAGCTGTGTACATGAATGCAGGAACAAAGTGGGGAAGTTATGGGGAAATCATTGAGACGGTTGATTTTGTTTCAGCCTCGCGTGGGCGTTTTTCTAAAACAGCAAAAGAAATTGGCTTTCGTTATCGTGGTCACGGAGAAGGGTTGCTTGATGGATCGACTCTTGTCAGTTCTGTTACGATAAGACTTAGCAAAACAACACCCGCAGAAAAAATATTTGCGACTGTAGATGAAATTTATTCTTATAGAGGATTGAGGCAACCGCTAGAATTGCCCAATTGTGGAAGTGTTTTTAAAAATCCGCCTCATTCAGAAAAAGGTGCAGGTCGTTTGATTGAAGCGGCAAAGCTTAAAGGGGCAAGGGTCGGGGGTGCAGAGGTTTCTCTCAAGCATGCAAATTTTATTTTGAATACAGGATCTGCCAAGGCCCAGCATGTTTACTCTCTGATTCAAAAAATACAGAACAAGGTTTATTCTCAATTTAGCGTGAACCTTGAACCAGAAGTTATTTTTTTAGGTAAATTTTAATTAATTACAATAATTTTAAAAGTTCGTAGTTTTAGGATTAATAATTCTCAGGAAAAAGAACTCGTTCGACGTGTTCAATAGCGATGTGAAGAATAAGCATGTGAAGCTCCTGAATGCGGTCAGTACTAGGTCCAGGGACAATGATGGTTTTTTCTAGAATTTTAGCAACCTTGCCTCCATCTTTTCCAAGCAGCGCCCAAGAGGTCATTCCTTTTTTTTGAGCTGCTGAGATGGCTTCTAAAATATTCGGCGAATTTCCACTTGTCGTTAAACAAATAAGAACATCGCCTTTTTGGCCAAGAGCTTCTGTGTGCCGAGAGAATATTTTTTCAAATCCATAATCATTGCCCACGCAAGTTGTGTGTGAGGCATCACCAAGAGCAATTGCAGGCAAAGCTCTACGATCTTTTCTATAACGACCTGTAAATTCTTCTGCAAAATGTTGAGCATCACAATGCGAGCCGCCGTTTCCGCAAATGAGAACTTTACGATCACTTTGAAAGGCTTGAACAAGGTCATTTCCAAGTTGAGTACATTTTTCGATAAGCTCTTGATTGGAAATAAGCTCTGACAGAGCCTTTTGTGCGTTGTTGAGAGATTCGATCCAAGTATTTTTTATGTTTATATCTGCATTCATGAGTGAAGAACCTTTAGCTTTGCAAATTTTGTCAGGAACTTCCTTGTTCCATACCCTCTAAAGTCTACTTGAACTTTGGTGGCTTCGCCACTTCCGCTTCGGGCACGAATGATTCCTGTTCCAAATTCTGGGTGTTCTACTTTTGAGCCAACTTTGTACTCGTCTTCATAGACATCTTCAAAAGCATCTCCCCATGTTTGTGATTCAGTTGCTTTCGAGTCTGAGTAGTAGCTTCTTTCATCTGAAGAGTCGTAGCGATTCCAAGCTCTAAAGCCTGTTGAATTGCTATCTTCGCTATGATCCTCCAGCTGAATTTTAAGTTTTGGGAGTTCTCCTATAAATCGTGAAGGTCTTTGTACTTGTAGTCGACCATATACACGACGAACTTTAGAGTTCGTAAGTTGTAATAATTTTTCAGCGCGAGTGATTCCCACATAAAAAAGACGTCTTTCTTCGTCTACTTCTTCTCCGTCTCCCATGAAGCCCAGAGACATTTTTGAAGGAAAAATACCTTCTTCAAGTGCAATGATAAAGACGTACGGAAATTCTAAGCCTTTTGCCGAGTGCAGAGTCATGAGTTGAGCAGAGCTTTCTGGATTAACTTTATCAAAGTCTGTTGAAAGACTACTGTCTTGTAAAAATTCAGCCAAAGTCGCTTCGGGTTTTTGAGTTTCAAAGTCCACCAAAACGTTTCGAAGTTCTTCTAAGTTTTCAAGTTTTGAAGCAGCTTCGACAGTGTTTTGTGCTGAGAGGTATTCACGGTAGCCACTTTTGTCGAGCAGAGAGGCATAGAAGTCAGAGAGCCGGGTTTCGCGAACTTCATTTTGCAATTCTTCATAAAGCTTTAAAAAACTTTGAAACTTTTTTTGAGGCCCTGCTCCAAAGCTTTGTGATGAAACACTTAGGCTAAGGGCTTCAAATGCAGAAACATTTTCACTCCGAGCAAGATCTTTAATTTTTTCAACACTTGTAGGGCCAATTCCTCTAGGTGGAGTGTTGATGATTCTTGAAAAAGCGACATCATCTTTTGAGTTCACAAGAAGACGCATGTAGGAAAGAGCGTCTTTAATTTCTGCGCGCTCATAAAACTTGTAGCCCCCATAGATAACGTAGGGGACTCGATCTAGACGAAGACTGTCTTCAAAGAGTCGAGAAACAGAGTGGCTTCGATAAAGGATAGCGATATCTTGAGGATTGACTCCTTCACGAATAAGTTTTGCAATTTTTTTAGAGACCCATCTAGCTTCTTCAAAGTCAGTTCCAAAAGTATGAACCTGAACGAGTTCTCCTTCTCCGGCCTGTGTAAAGAGTTGCTTTTCTCGTCTTTGAGTGTTGTTTGAAATAACAGCATTTGCAACATCGAGAATATTTTGAGTCGAGCGATAATTCTCTTCTAGTTTATAGATACAAGCATTTGGAAAATCTCTTTCAAATTCTCTAATGTTTCTGATATCAGCTCCTCTCCATTTATAAATGGATTGGTCTTCATCTCCGACAACAAAAAGATTCTGATTTTTTTCGCTTAGTAACTTTAGAATTTTATATTGAACAGCATTAGTATCTTGGTACTCATCAACCAGAATAAAAGAATATTCGCTTTGAAGAACCGTGCGAATCTCGGGAAATTTTTCTAAAAGTTCATATGTTTTAAGAAGAAGATCTCCAAAGTCGAAACCTTGCGCGTCCATTTTCTTTTTTTCATAAAGTTTTGCAATCGTTTTGAGCTTTTCTCGATGAGCGGGATAGCGAAGTTCTAAAAAATTATGCTCTGAGGGGTTGATCCCATCGTTTTTAAGTCGATCCAAATTTTCAAGAACAAACTTGGGAGAAAACTCCTCATCGCTTAGGCCCATTTCTCGTAAGACATCTTTGACGATTGTTGTTTGATCGCTATCGTCAAAAATTGTGAAATAGGGATTAAGACCAAAAGCGTAGGCATATTTTCGAAGCCACTTCACGCCTGCGCTATGAAAAGTAGAAAGAAAAACTTGATCGGCTACTTCGGGAGCTATGTTTTGAAGTTCGCGTCTTACTCGCTCGCGCATTTCGCGGGCGGCTTTGTTGGTAAACGTGAGAGCAAGAATTTCTCCTGGAAAAGCATGACCTTGCTCAATGAGAGAAACAATTCTTTTAGTGAGAACACTCGTTTTTCCAGAACCTGCACCGGCCACAACAAGAACGGGGCCTTTTACATGAAGCGCAGCAGCTTCTTGCTGGGGATTAAGTTTTTTCATAGAGCGTTATTGTTTCTAGCAATTAACTACTGAGATCGCTCGAAGATATTTTATATAGGAAAAAATCTTCAAATGACGCCAGTAGACAATAAAAAAGAGGAAAGCTTTTTGATAGGTTGCCCAAGATCGAAAGGATCACTATAAAGGGCAGAGCCGATTCAGAGCCTAAAAACTCTGGGAAGCATGAGGCCGGGGGTTGTCCAGTCCTCCCCAATTTAAGCTCCCGGCCCCAATTTTTTTAAAAATTATCTAACTAAATTTTAACCCTCTAAACTTCTAAGAATTTCTAGATAGCGTTCAGGAACTGTTTTGAGACGTGAAGTTGCTTCAGAGAGTAGCACGGGTTTCATGGTGGCACCTTGAAGTGAGGGCATCATGCCCCACTGATTGTTGATAACCATGTCTCCAGCGGTGATTCCAAAATTTGTTGCTAAAACTCGGTCAGAGGAAACAGGGGTACCACCTCGTTGAACATGGCCTAAGACTGTGACACGAGATTCAAATCCTGTAACTTTTTCAATCTCGTCAGCTAAGAATTGCCCAATTCCACCAAGTAGAGGACGTCCAAAGGGATCTTTTCGTTCTTTAGAAACTCCTGTAGCTTTTCCATTCACTAAAATTTTTGCACCTTCTGCAACGACTACGATTGAGAAGCGTTTACCGCGATCTTTTCGAGCATTAATGATTTTACAAATTTCTTCAATCGAGCGAGGCTTTTCAGGAATCACGACAACATCGGCCCCCCCTGCAATGCCTGAATAGGTGGCAATCCATCCCGCATGACGTCCCATAACCTCTACAACCATAACTCGATTGTGTGATTCGGCAGTTGTATGGAGGCGATCAATTGCCTCTGTTGCAATTTCAACTGCTGTTGCAAAACCAAAAGTAAAATCAGTTTTATCGATATCGTTATCAATTGTTTTGGGAATACCAATCAAAGGCATTCCTTTTTCAAAAAGTTTGGCAGAAACGGTGAGTGTGCCCTCTCCACCTATGGCAACAATTCCATCTAGCCCAAGTTCTTTGAAATTTTTAAATGCCTTGTCGATTGTTTCTTGGTCTTTGAGAACGTTTGTTCGTGAAGTCCTGAGAATGGTTCCCCCAACATGAATGATTCCACTTGTGGTTTCGTAGTTAAGTTCCACAAAGCGTTTTTCAAGAAGTCCTGCCCATCCATCAAGAAGACCAAGAACCGTGTAATTATTTGAAAGTAATCTTCGAGTGACTCCGCGGATAGCTGCGTTGAGACCTGGGCAATCTCCTCCACCCGTTAAAATGGCTATTTTTTTTTGATTCATATAGTTTTGTTTAAAAAAACGATAATAACGCGCCTCTCCCTAGGCGGCAACACATTCTCTTTCAGCGAATGCTTTAGATTTAAGCTTAGGCCTGCTAATTTTTAGTTTATGTCGGCTCGTGTTTATTTTGTAACGGGCAAAGGCGGAACGGGCAAAACAAGTCTTGCACTTGCCCTTACAGAAATTTTGTGTGAAAAGATTAAAGAACCTGTTCTCCTTTTAAGGATGAATAGCTTTTCCTTAAGCCAGGGAAATTATCAGCCGGCTCAGCAAAAAAGTGAAAAAGTTTGGGAGCAGGATCTTCACTTGCATCGTACAGTGGAAGAGTATTTTACGGTCACTTTGGGGAAGATTCCTCTTCCCTCTTTTTTTCAAAAGGTAGCGGCAAAGTTAAACGAAGAAGTGGCGAGTCGGCTGCTTTCCAATCGATATATTTTAAAATTTATTGAGGCTTGCCCAGGGCTCACTCCCACAATTTTTTTAGGTAAGGTTTGTTACGAAGCCCAAGCAGGCGGGCCTGATCTTTCAAGGCTCGATCAAAAATGGGGAGCGATTGTCGTGGATGCCCCTTCAACGGGTCAGGCTTTACAGGTTTTTGAAAGTGCTCGAACTCTTTCAAAAGTTTTAAGTCAAGGGGTGATTTATAGGCACATTCATCAGACCCTTGAGTACGCCTATAGTGAAAATTTTGAAATTTTTTTGCTGACTCTTCCTGAAGAGGGTCCTGTTCAAGAGTGCCTTGAGACGGTGAAGCGTTTTGAGAAAATATCTTTTGTTCCAAAACGTATTTGGATCAACAAAGTTTCTCCAAAAAAAGAAAAACAAAAATTAGAATCTTTCTTAGAGCAGAAAAAAGATTTGGATCAAAATGATTTAATAAATTTGATTAAAGTTGATTTGGATAGAATTAAAGATCAACAAGATCGAATTGAAGATTTAAAAAATAAACTTTCTCACATTTCTCTTTCTTGCTTAAGTGAAACTTCATTGAGCTCTGAGGTGAGCGATGGTTTTGTTTCGCGAGAAAACGCTTCACCCTTAAAGAAAGAAGAAATTCACTTATGAAAAAAGTTTATCTGATTTTAGGGAGTGGAGGAGTTGGAAAAACAACTGTTGCGGCATCTTTGGGGCTTGCCCTAGCAGAAAAACAAAAGGGCGCACTTTTTACTGTTGATCCCTCTTTGCGCCTTTGCCAGACACTTGGCCTTGAGAGGTTATCCTTGAAAGCTTCTGTTTTATGCGAAGGAAATCTTGAGGCTTACGGGCTTGAGGTTCATGAAGGTTTGACGATGATTTTAGAAAAAGTCATCAAAGATCCAGAGAGGGTTCAAAGGATTATTCGTCATCGATTATTTAGTATTATAGAGGGAAACATTAGCCATCTTGAACATTTTTTAGCGATGGATAAAGTTGTTGAGTTGGTTGAGAGGGAAGATTTGGATTTTTTGGTTGTCGATACACCACCGCACGATCAAGCGTTTGAATTTTTTGAGACCCCTAAGGTTCTTTCTAATTTTTTAGATAAGGCTTTTTTGCGAATTCTATTAGATCCTAGCCTGCCAGAGGATGGGATTTTTACGCGGTTTATTGGAAGAGCCCTGCAAGAGGGGTGGAAGCTTTTTCGGTCTCTTTTGGGAGAGGGGTTTTGGCAGGAACTATCGGTTTTACTACAAGATTTAATGCCCTTGCGTGAGCGATTGGTTTTTGCATCAGAAAGAATGAATCGCTTGCTTCATGATTCTCACACTCAAGCTATTCTTGTGAGTGTTCCAGAGGCTAATCCCCTAAGAGTTGCACAAGAGCTCTCTGTCGATTGGAAAAATAAATTGGGCGTCAACGTGGAATCTTTAGTCTTGAATAGATCTTTTCCGGAAAATATAAAAATTCCAACTATTTTGGAAGACACCTTATTTTATCAAAAGTGGCTGACTCAAAATAAGCTGATTCAAGGAGAGTGGTTTCGATCTTTTAAGAAAGTCTATAGGCTTTCACCGCTTTCTCCTTTTGAAATGAAAAGAGAAAAATTACAGGAGATGGGCCGTGAGCTTTGCTGAATCGATACTTTTGAAAAAATATAACCCTCAAATTCTTGATAAGTTAATAGCGGCTCTTCGTGACCTTGTCCCTAATTGTGGTATGCCTCTTTATACATCAATTGACTTACGTGATTCTGGATCACGTCTTGTGGCTGTTGACGTAAACTTGTTTCCAGCGGGATTTAATAACTTGAGTGCTGCTGCAATCGAAAAAGGAGTCAGTGAGTTTCGAAGTTTTCTTGAAACAAAACTTCCTGAAAAATCATCTTGGAAGCTAGGTCTTGTACCTGAAAGCCATACGAATAATGAGGGCTATCTTTACCATTTGCTCACATTGAAGGCTCTTTTAGAAAAAGCTGGAGCAGAACTTCGTCTTGCATGGTCTGGTATGCCTATTCCAAAGCCTTGGGAGCTTAAATTTAACCAAAACTCGTTGCTCTATCACCCTTTGTCGAGCGTTGCGGATTGGTCTGATGCGATGATTTTAAATCATGATTTAAGTGGTGGACCTTTAGAAGCACTAAAGGATTATCAAAAACCTATCTTTCCAAATCCTGAACTAGGCTGGTACAAAAGAAAAAAGTCTGAGCATTTTGATATTGCTTTAAAAGTTTTAAAGAATATTTCCGCTAAGGTCCCTCAGCTTGATATTCATGATTTTATTGCAGATTCAAAAGCTGTTTCAAATTTAGATTTTTCAAAAAAACAAGATGTGGAACGTTTAATGGCCGAAGCTTCTGATTTTTTAGAAAAAATTAAACAAATAAAATCGATTAGTGAAAAAACTGAAAAACCTTTTGTGTACATAAAAAATGATTCGGGTACCTATGGTTTAGGAATTTGGAGTTTTTCAACCCTGGATGAACTCAAAGATGCCACCAAAGCGTTGCAGAAAACTTTTGCTCGCGGCAAACAAGGTACTCAAGTGAGGCGAGTTATTTTGCAAGAAGGTATTTCAACTCGATTAATTGTTTCAGAGGGGGATCATGTTGAGTTTGAACCAGTTGTTTATAGTGTGAATGGAAATAAGATAGGAAGTTTCTTTCGCTATAGTTACTCCGCAAAAGGTGCCTTGGGGGAGAGTAATTTAAATCGTCCTGGATCGTGGTTTGAAGAAAGTTCGCGTTACCCTAATGATCATCATCAAATGAGGGGCTTGTATACTTTTGTAGCTCTTCTTCACTCTGTGAGTGCAGCTTTGGAAGATTGTCCTTGCGGGGAGTTTATATAAACAAAAAAACCTGAGTTCCAATTAAGGAACCCAGGTTTTTATTTAATTTTCTTAAAGAAGATTTCTTATGGATTTGTTCGTGATTCAATCGCGTCGATAAGCTTCTCGATGTTTACAAGCTGACTTCCCAAGTTTTGAAGTTGCGCATGAGCTGCTGAAACAGCATCTTTAGAGATGTTGGGAGAAGTTTGAACGCGGTCATTAAGGGCTTTTTTAAGATCATCAGCTGCACGTTGAGTAACCTTAAAGGACCCACGGAGGTTTTCTGCTGCAGAAAAAGCTCTTGTGATCTCTTCTTTTGCTTTTTTAAGCGCAGGAATTCCACCAGAAGAGGCAGTTTTTGCAAGAAAACCAGAAAAAGTACCGCCACCAATTTGAATAATATCGCGTAGAGTGTCTACGGGAATAATCGTTTTGGATCGTTTTTGTTTTTCAAAGATAATCTGTGTCAACGTGAGAGAAGTGATGTCTTTTTTAGAGCGGTTATCGATAACCGTAACTTCTTCTCCCCGCATAATCATTTCGGCAATTTCATCTAAGGTCACGTAACAACTTTGGTGCGTATCATAGAGCTTACGGTTCTGATAACGCTTAATTACTTTCGTGTTCTTGCCTGGGACGGTGGCTATAGGACTTACATAAACACCACTAGCGCTTATGTTCGTTGGAGCCGCGTTGCTTCCACTATTCGTCATTATTAATCCTCTGTTTTCCATAAACTTTTACCCCCTCATACTCTTTTCCAGGCCCTTGTTGTTTGGCACTTAGCGTTTTGCTTTGTGCTGCAAGGAGCCTTAAATCGAGCCCAACTTATCCCTGCTATTGCATCGCTTCAACTAGACCGCTTACTTAAATCTTCTGTTTCGAAAGAAATTAAGAACCCTGGGTCCCGCTTCAAAAAGTATAAGTGCAATGATCATAAGTCCGATGACTAACCATTCGTCACCACGGGGTAATCTCATAGGTTGATAAGTAATTGACGCGGTGGGCTGTGTCAAGCCTCTCAGGGGATTATTTGAAGATCTAGCCCCGGTTTAAAGATATCCGGGGCTTATTTGGTGTTCTGACTTAGCGAGCTTCTTCGAGTGTTTGTTGGTTAATAGACGCTTTATCTAGGTTGAGGATTCGTGGAGAGATGAACATAAGTAGTTCGCGCTCCCCTTCAACTTTACTTTTTGTAGCTGTTAGAAGAGATCCAAAAAAGGGAATCTTTCTTAAAAAAGGTAGTCCCGAGTCACCGTTTGTGTCTTCTTTAATGTAAACACCTCCAATAACAACTGTTTTTCCAGATTCGATTAAAGTTTGAGTTGTCACCTGTCTTTTATCTACGTCTGTGGTTTTACCATCCGCAGATTTTGCTCCAAAACTATCTCTTTTAAGGGAAATGTTAAGGAGGATGTTGTTGTCATTAGTTACTTGAGGTGTCACGTCTAAGCTTAAAGCAGCTTGAATAGCTTTCGAAGTTGAGGCTTCAACTCCGGTACCTGGAATAACGATTGTAGTTTCTGTTCCATCAACAAGACTTGCAGATTTGTTATTAAGGACGGTTAAGCTGGGACGAGATAGTTCCTTTACATATTTTGCTTCTTCGCTTGCTTTAAGAAAAGTGTCTAAAGCGCGTAGCGTTCCTGAGGTTCCAACGTAAGATCCGCCAATGCCTGTTGACGCTGGAATATTCGCACCCGTTAAAATAGGATCAAGCTTACCCCCAAGCCCTCCACCAATATTAATATTTCCGTTTGCTATGCCAAAAGTCCCAAATGTTTTCCAGTTAAGACCAATGTCTTTTGAAAAAGTTTTTTTCGCCTGAACGATACGAGCTTCGATTTCTACAACAGGGGTTTGTCTGTCTACTGCTTCAATAAACTTACGAACTCGTTGAATATTTTTTGGAAGTGCAGTGATAACAATTGAATTTGTTCTTTCATCGAATAATGAACTCTCTCCGTATTCTTTTTTTAAAAATTTATCAATTTGTGGAAGTGTTTCTGAAGCTTTTGCATAACTCAGGGGAAAAAGTTGAGTTGCTTTGGCTTGGAGTTTGAATTGCTCCTCTTGTGATTTAAGAGTATCAGAAATATCACTTCTGATTTTTGAGATAGGCATGACACGATAAGTGTTTCCTACTTTTTGATAGCCTAGCTCCGCATTCAGAAGGACAAAGGCAAGAACTTGATCCCAGGGAACGCTTTTTACGTTCATGGAAATTTTTCTTTCAGTTTCTCCTACGAGAATGAAATTTTTACCAGAGACTTGAGAGATAAATTGAAGAACGCTTGGGACAGATGCGTCCTTTGCGTTGAAGTTAACTTTTGATCCAACAAAGCTTGATTTACTGTCCAAGGAAATCAGTGTTTCGTAAGTAGGAAGCTCCTGGTTGAGCTTTGCTTCACTTCTTTGATAGGGGCCAGCTTTGTTTAAGTAGAAATCTACAAGTAATTTGCTTCCTTCTCTTCGAATGACCGGTTCTGTGAGAGTGTTAAGGTCCATGACAACTTGAGTGTAACTTCCCATTTCTGAGCGGTTTTCAATGGCTTGAAAGCTATCGATTGGACCAACTGATGAGTCAGCTTTGACAAGACTTTTAGAAACCAAAGGGCCAACGTATGTGTCTGCAAGATTTAAAATAAATTTCTTATTTGAATTAGATATTTCTGGGGCGAAGTCCACGACTCGTGAGGTCTGTATTTCATACCGCACTCTGTCCTCAAGAGTGAGAGATTTAATAGAGGATAGTTGAGCACTCTCGGTTATTTCGGATACGCCTGATAAGGCAGTTTTAGGTTTCGTTGGAAAAGCATTGGGAGCCACAGGAAGTTCGTCGAGTGTAGAGGGATTTTTTACAACAGATTCTTCAGTTGTGGGAAGGGTTTCGCTTCTAACCGCTTCTTCCGTGAGCTCTTTAGCGGGCGCTGTGTCCTTTGATGATTGAACGTCAACTTCATTGGAAAGTTCATCTTCCGGAGCATAAAGATTGTCTACATTCTTTTCGTCTACTGCATCAACGTCTTTCATGAGTTCAGTTTGAGCTCTAAGTGTTTTGATAGAAAAAACAGAAGCAATGGCTAAAGTATTTAATAAAACTGTAAATTTTTTCATGAAGTCCCTCTAATAAACATTATACTTTGTCTAAAAAATTTCAGGTACAAAGTGCTTGTTTTTTGGCACAGAAACAAAGATTTTAATCGGCTATGACAAGACTTGTGAAGTAGGAGCGCATTTTTCCTTGATAATCTTTATAAACTTCTTTGATGACAATTTCTGAGTCACCAATTTTTTGAATTTTTCCGTTATTTCTTCCGATGGTGTCACCTACTTGAAGGGTTTCAGTTGAATTGTTGGGTAGCATGATCATGGCACGAGGTGCACCCATACCTGTTAAAATGGCGACAAGCTGAAATTTTGTTACATCGTAAACTGTAAGTAATTTTCGGTTATCTCCGCTTTCTTCAAGGGGTTTAAAGGGATCACGTTTAATGTGGCTTTGATCAAAAATATAAGTATCTTGCCCTTCAGAATGCAAAAAAATAGGTAAAAGAGCGAGCGTTGATAGTAAATATATTTTGTAAAAACTTTTTTTCATCATCGCGCACTCTCATCAAAGTGATAAGTTGTAAAACTAGCTTCTGCGTTAAGTACTGATGTTTGGTTTTTCGTTTTACTTGTGTTGTTTTTGGAATCTTGTTTAAGAGTTAAGCCCTTGCCAACAATAATTCTTTTGAGGTGGGAGACTTCATCTAAAAAACTCATAATCTGAACAAAGCTTCCCTTGAGTTGAACGCTTATAGGAGTTTCCATAAAGTAAGGATTTGAGCTTTTTGATTGTTGCCCTGGTTGAAATTTAGAAAATTCTAGGCCCACTCGGTCAGAGATATCAGCAAAAGATGAGAGAATGATAGGAATGTCACTTGCCTTGGGAAGTTTATCAAGGGCTCTGTTTAATTCTTCCGCTAGTTTTTGAATTTGTTGTAATTTTTCTTGTTTTTGTTTTTCAAAACTTTCTGAAGCTTTATTTTTTTCAGTAATTTCTTGAAGCTCACTCTTTGTAGCAGCCAGTTGGCTTACTATAGGATTGTATGATTTCTTTTGCCAATTATTATACTGTAAATACATGTAAGCCCCAAAAGCTATGATCCAAATGCCAAGAGGGATTCTGATGATTGCTCTTATAAGTCCCACGTTATTCTCCTAATGAAGAAACAATTTTAAATTTTCGAGAATTGATAGGTTCTGATGAATCTCTAGACTCTTTTGACAGTTCAATGGATTCTAGTTTAGTTAATGGAAAATAAATTGAGGAATCAAGTTTTTTAATAAGCTCACTAACGGATTGAGCGTTTAAAGCATATCCATCAAAAGAAGCTTTCTTTTCTTGTGAAGAGGTTGTGATTTCACTGAACCAAACTTCTTTAGGCATTTCTACAGCAACATATTCCAGAGCTTTAATAAGACCGTTTTTATTGTGACTTGTTGAAGAAACAGCTTTTATCTTTGTTTGATACTCTTGAACTTTTTGATCAAACTGAGCCATTTCAGCTTGAATGCTTTCTAGCTGAGCTTTTTTTTGATTTTCAACTTCGATTAAGGCTTTAGCTTCATCAATTTGAACTTGAATTTTTTGATTTTCCTTTTTTGTATAATTCTCGAAGTATTTTAAACCCGAGTAAAATATAGCAAAAGTAACAAGAAATTTTAAAAATAGTTTTGAATCTTCACTTCCACCTGAATCAAAGCTTAAGTTTAATTTTGATCCAGAGGCTGTAGGTTCCGAAGGGGGGGTAAACTTGCCCTTTTTTCCGCTTGGCAGTTGGTCTAGTAGGTTGATTCCAGCCATCTCTTTTCCTCTTTTATCCTTTGCGACTTGTTAGGCCCGATGCTGTGAGCAAGCGAGGTGCCCATGTTGCTAGAAAGTTCGCATCAATAGATTTATTTTTCGAAAAGAAAAGGTTTTTCCAGTCTATGTTTACAATTTTGGGACCCAAACGATCTGAGGCAAGGCTTTCCATAAGTCCTGGAGTAAGTGTGCCTCCTCCAAAAAAACACCATTTTTGAACAAGCTCTTTCGAGGATTGAGATACATATATATCTTCAGATTGTTGGAGTTCAGCTTTCCAGCGATTGAGGCTTTCTTTGAGAGCTTCTTTAGCTTCGTGGGGAATGGCATTCCCATCACTGACTTTGAGAACTTCTGCGTCGGAATGATTGAGCCCTAAGCGGCGAGCCATGGCATCTGTAAAGAAATGGCCCCCAACAGCAAATTCTCTAAAAAATTCAACTTTGCCGTTTTTCCAAACACTCACTCTTGTTCCTAAGGCACCAACGTCAACAAGGCCAACAGATTCATCCTTAGGAAATTTGAGAAGACTGTGAGCGGCATCAGCTGTTGTGAGAAAATCAAGGTCCATAACTTTCACTTTTACTTCTGCTTCATCTAAAATTGATTGAAGAGTTGCTGCTTCTTCTTTTTGTGCACCAATTAAAAGGATATCCCAGGCTTTTGTTCCTGGAGGAGCTAGCGGAAGATTATCTCCAATTCCTAATAGTTGGTATGAGATGAGAACATTTGAAATATCAGTGGGAAAAACTTGCTCCGCTTCCCATCGAACCTGTTGAGGAATTTCCTTTTCAGGAACTTTGGGCATTAAGACTCTTTTCGTTAGAACTCCCGATCCTCGAAAAGAAGTTGCGACAGATGGCTTTTTCTTTTTTAGAGTTTGAAGTCCACTTTTGATTTGAGCAACGACAAGATCTTTTTGAGTATATTCTCTTTCGGTAATAGCGCCATCGGGTAAAGGAAGACAAGCGAGGTTTGTTACTTCAAAACCTTTTGAGGAAAAAGAACCTTCAACTATTTTAATAGCGCTTGCTCCGATATCAATTCCAAGCAAACGCGAACCGAAAAACATGCGCGTCCTTAAGCCTCCCCTTAAATCAGTGTAGAGCCGCTTTGAGAAATATCCTAGAACTCTATGAATGATTTCTAGGGGTTAGAGCTCAAGTTTTGCTGAATTTTTGACGAAGTTCGCTTATGAGCAAGTTTTTATTACGAGTAGTCGCTATTTTGACGATAAACATTTCTTTCGGAGTAGAGCCGAAAATTGAAAGCTCCATAAGTGCTGGTAGTCAGGATGCGATAAAACAAACACAAGAGCTTCTCAAGAATCCTGCGAATCTTCAAGGTAACGCAGAAGCATCAAAGTTATTTGAGTTAATGGGAAATAATCCAAATGCTAATCAGGATTTAAGTAATACGACAGCGTCTATCTTTGCTGATTTAGCTGCAAAGACAGGTGGCGACCCAGAAAAATTGCGTAAATTGTTGGAGGAAGCCAAAAAAAATCCTGAAGCTTTTGCGAATCAATTAAGCCCAGAGCAAAAAAAGGCTATTTCAAATCTTGCTACACAAATTGAAGATAACAATAACAAGAAGATGCAGATTCCTCAGTCTCAAAAATAAAAACTGAATTGTAGTTTTTGTAATGTCCAGACAATGACGGCACCCAGAGCCAAAAATGGCCCAAAGGGGATAGCTGTTTTTAAATTTCCCTTTTCTTTGAGAATAACAAATAAACCTGCACTTAAACCTAAGATTGAAGCAGATAAAATAAGAAGAGGCATTCCGGTGAAACCAAGCCAGGTTCCCAGCCAACCCATCATTTTGACGTCTCCAAAGCCAAGACCCTCAACTTTTTTTAGTTTTTCATAGCCATACCCAATTAAGAAGAATGTACCAAAACCAAAGACCCCTCCCCAAAGGTACTCACTTAAAGTTGAATCAAACTTGAAGTACATAAATAAGACTAAGAGAAGAGCAAGGGCCCAGTTTCCTAAAGAGAATCGATCGGGAATGATCCTGAATTCAATATCGATAAAGGTCAGAACAATAAGGCTCCAGAAAAAATAAAGATCGCAAAAAAAGTAAATTTGTTTATGTAGTTCTAGATCTGGTGACCAGCTATAAATTTTTGCAACATAAGCAAAAGCGCAAGCGACTAAGAATTCAACGAGAGGATATTGGAGAGATATTTTTTTTCGGCAGTGGCGGCATTTTCCTTGCAAAATTAAGTAACTCAAAAGCGGTACGTTGTCGTACCATGCAACTTTTTTTTTGCATCGAACGCAAAAGCTTCTTCTTTTTTTTTTTATTCCTAAGGGAAGTTCACGGGGGATTCGAAAAACACACATCCCACCAAATGATCCAAATAAAAGACCTGTTGCAAAAAAAAAGAAAAGAGTTGATGTTGTCATGTTTGGTCTTTCTTAGAGGTCCATTTTCTCCATTTTGTTTTTGGAGAAAAAAAGGATAATAAAAATCCATGCAACTCCAACAAAAAGAACGGTAAGCATCTCTTTTAAGTCAAGGCTGTCGCGAAAGCCAACAAACATACGAATGTCCCACCATTCCAAAGGGGGGAGAAAATTTAAGATAAAAACAAGACCTTTGTAGAGCCACTTTGTAGTTTCATCAAAGCGAGCTTCTTTCACGAGAAGTTCAAGGTAACTCTTGCTGTGAAGTAAGGTTGCAAGAGCGAGAGTGAGAAACCAAGCTAGAAGAGGGCGAAGAAAGAAAGAAAAGAAGAGAGAGACTACAAGAATCACGAGAGCCTCTATGAACATAAGAAGCTGTGTCTGCCAAAGAATGGAAGGTCCAAAATCTTGAGCATAAAAGTAGGATCCGAGAATCATAATTATTGTCCAACACAAAATCGTAAAGAGTAGGAAGAGGCTAATTCCGAGAGCCTTACCAAAAATCCATTCCGCACGAGAATTCTTAAGAGTAAGAATAAAGGAAAGAGTTTTGCGCTGCTGTTCTTCGTAAAATAAATGACTGCCTAAATAAGAGGCAAGGAGAATGGATATAACAAACGAAAAACTTGTCGTTAAATCCAAATAGATTTTATCGGGCCGAACAAAAGAAGAGACAGCAAGAAAAAGAGAAAAGGGAATAAAAATAAAAGCAGCACTTAGAGCGGCCCATCCCAGTTTTTGTTTCATGAGTAGTTTGAATTTAAAAAAAGCTAATTTCATCATGATACTTGATCTCTTGATTTATAAAGGTCTGGAAGTACGTCATTCTTAGGACCTATTTTGATGAGATGACCTTGGTCGAGGACAATGACTCGATCCGCTAGATATTCAACATCTCTCAGGGAGTGAGTTGAGATAAGGAGAGTTCTCTCCTTGTTTCGCCAATCATGTAAAAATTGTCGAAGCCACTCTTGGGCTTTGAAATCGAGTCCTGTCATGGGTTCATCGAGAATTAAAAAGGAAGGATTTTTTAGCAAAAGACAAGCAAGCCCAAGTCGTTGAGTCATGCCTTTACTGAACTCGCCCACTCGTCCGTGCATGCGATGGGCGAGGCCTACCTCTTCGAGGATTTTTTTTATTTTTTCTTTTGAAATTTTTTTTTGAAAACAAAGAGAGAGAATTTCAAAAGGAGTCATCTCAGGCCAAAAGCCAACGAGTTCGGGTAAAAATCCAATTCGCTCGCGAGCGATAGAGCTTGCCGGTCCATCTTGTTCAAAGAAAACAATGTTTCCTTTTTGAGGATAGATCAGACCCATCAAGCATTTAAGGAGGGTTGACTTTCCTGCTCCGTTAGCTCCCACAAGAGCGACCGTTTCACCCTTAAAGAGCTCAAATGAAATATTTTTTAAAATAGGAGTCGCAAAAGCCTTTTCAAGATTTTCAACTTTCAGGACGCTTGATTTCATGAATAATTCCTTGTGCTTAGTTTAGGGTGTCTTTTGAAGAGCTTCAAAGAGGGGATGATGCGCCGCGTGCGCTTCTTTGCGCTTTGTTCATGAGTGGCTCTTTTAGTGGCATTTGATTTGCTGGGAATGAGTTGAGAATTTCGTACTTATTTTCTTCAGCTTGAGACTTGGGGCAGGTGGCTTTAGTTTGTTGAAAACGGAATTTCTTAATTAAGGAGAAATAAAATTATGAACGTAAATAAGGACGCTATGAAGGACCCTGCAAAAGATTCTAAAGTTGCTGATTCACGTCAGTCTGAAAGACAAAAAGCTCTTGAGTTAGCTTTATCAACTATTCAAAAACAATTCGGCAAGGGTGCCATTATGAAACTCGGCACGGAAGAGTCTCTTGCAGAAGGAATTCCAGTTTTCTCAACAGGATCGCTTGGAATCGATATTGCTTTAGGAATTGGCGGAATTCCAAAGGGAAGAATCATTGAAATTTTTGGACCTGAATCTTCAGGAAAAACAACGTTCTGTTTGCAAGCCGCAGCTGAATGCCAAAAGCGTGGAGGCGTTGTAGCTTTCATCGATGCTGAACATGCATTGGATGTGACTTATGCTCGCAAACTTGGATTAAAAATCGAAGATGTGATTATTTCTCAACCAGACACGGGTGAGCAGGCCCTTGAAATTACCGATATGCTTGTTCGCTCAGGAAGCGTTGATTTTATTGTGGTCGATTCCGTTGCTGCTCTTGTTCCTCGTGCCGAAATCGAAGGTGAAATGGGTGATTCGCACATGGGTCTTCAAGCGCGACTCATGAGCCAAGCATTGCGTAAGCTCACAGGTTCGATCAACCGGAGTCATTGCACGGTAGCCTTTATTAACCAACTTCGTATGAAGATTGGTGTGATGTTTGGAAATCCAGAAACCACAACAGGTGGAAATGCGTTGAAGTTTTATTCTTCTATTCGTTTGGATATTCGTCGAATTTCTGCTCTCAAAGAAGGAGAGGAAGTCGTGGGCTCTCGCATAAGAGTCAAAGTTGTGAAAAACAAACTCGCCGCTCCGTTCAAACAAGCCGAATTCGATGTCATGCACGGTGAAGGTGTAAATAGATGGGGTGAGTTGGTAGATCTTGGCTCTGCTAAAAACGTAGTTGATAAGAGTGGCGCTTGGTATAGCTACAAAGGTGAGCGCATTGGGCAAGGACGCGATTCTGCGATTCAATTTTTAAAAGATAACCCAACTTTAGCTGAAGATATTCGTAAAGAGGTTTTTGTGGCTTACGGGTTGAGAGTTCCGGGTGGAAGCCTAAAAGCACCTCAGGCAGAAGCTTCTGCAACACCAACAAAAACTGATTCAAAAGCGGATGGAAAAACAGAGGCAAAAGCAGCTTCTGCTCCGATCGCAAATAAAGGAAAAGCAGGTCACGCGTAACTTTTATGGGCGGAGAGGAACTTCGAACACTCATTTTATTTGCTCCGCCTTTTATTTTAAGTTTGAGTGTTCACGAATGGGCGCATGCTTGGACGGCTAATAAATTGGGAGATCCGACTCCTAAGCTTTTAGGAAGACTCACCTTGGATCCGATGGCGCATATAAGTTGGTTGGGGACGGTTTTGTTTCCAGCAATTGCGATCATGACGGGTGCCCCTCTTTTTGGTTGGGCAAAGCCCGTCATGATCAACACTCGATTTTTTAAAAAACCTCGACGAGATCATGCTTTGGTTGCCGCAGCCGGGCCGCTTTCTAATATTATTTTAGCAATTTTTCTTGCAATCTTATTTGGTCAGCTTACAAAGTATCTTAATCCAATGACTACTGGAGAGGCTTCGCTTTTGAAGGCGAGCTTGGAGATGATTTTGAACGCCCTACAATTAAATGTCTTTTTATTTTTATTTAATTTAATCCCGCTTCCCCCTTTGGATGGATCAAGTATTTTAATGGGTCTTTTACCTCGACGTATGGCTTTGAGGTTTGAGCGTTTTGCAAGTTCAGAGATGGCTTTTTGGTTTTTTCTTCTGATGTTGGCTACGGGGCTTTTTCGGGTGATTAGTCTTCCCGCATTTTTTATTATTCAAACACTTAAGAGTTTATTTTTTTAATTATATTTTCGGTTCAGCGGACACTCCAGAGAAATTGTGATTCTTTTTTTCGAATCAAAAAATCACGAGGCTCAATTCCCAAATCCATATCAGCTGGATAAACTTTTAGGCCGAAAGCTTTGTTGAAAAGTCTTTTTTTGAGTTCAAGTTCCTTGTCTTTTAGCTCTTCTGTTTTTTGAATTTCCATGAAGCCTGTCATCGGAACAAAAGAACAGGGAGTAAAAAATAAAGCTTCAAAATGCTCATCTTCTTTTTTGAAAAGAATCAACTGATCGCTCGATCCTTTTAATTTAAGTACACACAAGAAATGGCCGCCATTTTTTACTTGATGATAGATATTTTTTGAAATGTCGTCGGCTGCTGCCGTAAAAACAATTGCATCAAAAAGAATATTTTCTGAGCTTCCGCGGCTGCCATCTCCTTGGACGATTCGAACGTTTGTGTGTCCCAATTCAAAAGCAACTTTTTGGGCAGGGGCTACAAGTTCTTTGATGATTTCAAAGCTTTTGATTTGTCCTGTTTTGCCCACAAGCGATCCCATAAGGGCACTTGACCAGCCACTCCCACTTCCAATTTCTAAAATGCTTTGCCCTTTTTTAATTTGAAGCAATTCCATCATGTATAAGACAAGTGTGGGTTGAGAAATGCTCGATCGAGCCGCTTCGGAATGTTCACCCGCTAAAACAAGGGGGTGATCCTCATATAATTCATCGAGGTGTTGAGAGAGATTATCGGTTGTGATCGTGATCCATTCCTTGCTTTGATAGGAGCGATATTTTTTTATAAATAAATGCCGAGGGTTTTCAAAAAAAGCGGCTTTTGTCTCTTCTGACAAGGGTAGTTTGGGGAATTTTTTTGAGTATTGAGCAATTAGGCTTTCTTGTAAGTGACGAATTCGTTGTTTTGAATCCATAAAGGCCTCTCTTGATATCAATTCAACGCTCAAAGCTTGTGTAATTCCATATTGGGCTCTAGATTTTATTATATGGAGCAACAAGTTTGAGTTTATGGGTGCCTTAGAAACAACGCTTGATTGTCGTGTCCAGATTTCTCAATTTGAAGGCCCTCTCGATTTGCTTTTGCATCTGATTAAAACGCATGAGTTTGATATTAAAAAGCTTTCGATTTCTCAAATCACCAAGCAATATTTGCTTTATTTGGATTACATGCGTGATTTGAATCTAGATATGGCCAGTGAATATTTGGTGATGGCCGCAACTCTGACTTATCTTAAAAGTCAGGTCATTTTGCCCCAAGAATTAAAACAAGGTGAGACGGGACCTGATCCTCGCTCTCAACTCATTCGAAAGCTTTTAGAGCTAAAATGTTACAAAGAACTTGCACAAGCTTTGGATGCTCGGCCACGTTTACGGAGGGACGTCTTCTTGTCTAAGAACACAGGGCTCGAAGAAATTGAAGAAGGCATTGATCCAGAAGTTGCTATAACTAATCCTTTTCAACTTGTTCAAGCTTATAAGGAGCTTGTGAAACGTCGACAGGGAGTTGTGCATAAAGTTTTTGAAGATGCTCTACCGGTAAAAGATTGTTTGAGATCTATTGTTGATCGTTTGAGAACAGAAGAAGAAGTTCCTTTTCATACCCTTTTGCCGAATCCTTCAAAGCCAGGTCATGTGATCTCAAATTTCTTGGCAACACTTGAACTTGCAAAGATGCAGATCAGTGGATTTCGTCAGAGTGAAACTTTTGGACCGATTACGATTTATCGCAAACAAGATTTAAATGAACTTTCGTCTTATGAAAAACTCACTTTAAGTTGGAATTAAGAGTGCAAAAATTATGAAAAAAAATATAAATAACGTAGAGCAAACCCAAGAAGAAACAACTGTAGAACTTTTAGAAGTTAGATCAGAAGAAGTTTCTGTAAGTGAAGTAACACAACAGCTGGTGACAGATATTAACGAAATTGAATCTGCAGTTTTGGCTCTTGTTTTTGCAAGTCCTATTGCTTTGACCTCTAAAAAGTTGAAAAGTCTTTTGACCTCTGGAGGCTACGATGTTTCTCAGATTGATTTAGTGATTGAATCGTTAACTCAAAATTTCGAAGCTCGTGGAATTCAATTGGTAAAAGTTTCTGGCGGATATCAGATGAGAACTCATCCCAAGCACGCTGAACTTGTTCAAAAGTTGGTGGAAGAAAAGCCCCAAAGGCTTTCTCGTTCTGCTCTCGAGGTTCTTTCAATTATCGCTTACAAGCAACCTCTCACACGTGCGGATGTTGATCACGTCCGAGGAACAGACTCCGGACATATTGTTAAAAACTTGCTTGAGAAAAATCTTGTTCGAACTGAGGGACATAAAGAAAGTGCGGGGCGTCCTCTTCTTTATGGAACAACTCCTTATTTCTTGGAAGTCTTCTCGCTTGGTTCTTTAGATGATTTGCCCGCTCTTGAGGAATTCGAGCGCGAATTGCAAGAAAGTGATGTGGCTGTGTTGGATGCGGATCCTGGCTTTTATGATCGACCCAGCGCTTTGGATGCGGAAGCGGATAGAGGGACTTTTGATAGCCTTCCAGTGGAAGAAAGTGAAAAAGCGGACTTCGGTGAGGCTGAAAGAGCCAAACAAGAGCTTTCCCCAGAATCTTAAGCTATTTTTAGCGTGGACTGAGAACTCAAGGCCTTTTAAAATAGATAAATGGCCGAAAATCGACTTCAAAAAATTCTTGCTGCAGCTGGGTTAGCGTCTAGGCGCGAAGCGGAGATGCTTATCAGCGCAGGTGAAGTGACTGTAAACGGAAAAGTGGCTCGTTTGGGCGATAAAGCTGATGTCGAAAAAGATCATATAAAAGTTTGCGGAAAATTGATCAAAAATCCAGAAAACAAAGTTGTTGTGGCGCTTTTTAAGCCACGTGATGTTTGGTGTACAACTCGTCCTTTAACAAATGAAGATGAAAAGGTTAAAGCAACAGTTTTTGATTTGATTCCTCGAATTAAAGAAAGAGTGCTTCCTGTAGGAAAGCTCGATGCAGATTCCGAGGGGATTGTTTTGCTAACTAATGATGGAGAGCTTTCAAGGCGCTTATTGGATACGAAGTATGAAGTTCCTAAAACGTGGCGTTTCAAAGTAGACGGTCACGTGGAAGATAAAAAGTTAAATTATCTCTCCAAGGGCATGAAAGTTGAGGGTAAACGAGTAAAAGTGAATGGTCTTTCTGTTGAGAAGTTTCTTGATGGTAAGATGTGGATTCAAATTGAAACCTCAGAGGTTCAAAATCGTCTTTTGAGAAAAGCTCTTGAGAAGCTTGGTCATCCCATCGACAAAGCGCAGCGATTAAGCTTTGGGGGCATAGATATTCGTGAGATGACTCGCGGACAGTATCGCTATTTGAAGCCAGACGAAGTAAAAAAGATCAGAACATGGGTCGGTCTCGCAAAATAAAAACAATTTTTTTCCTTTTATTTTTTTTAGCTTCATGCGCGAGTAATCGCGTTGATATTCCCAATGAAAAAAATCCTCAAAACTTATATGAGCATGGTGAGAAAGCTCTCAAAGAGGGGGATTACCTAGAAGCCCATGATGCTTTTAGCGAAATCCGAAAGCGATTTTCTCAGAGTCAGTATTTTTCTTTAGCGGAACTTGGTTTAGCCGATAATGAATTTTACCAAGATAATTTCTCAGAGGCAGCGGCTCTTTATGGGAATTTTGTGGAACTTTACCCAAACCATAAAAAAGCAGCGTACGCTCAATTTCAAAAAACAAAAGCGCTCATGCAAGGTAATCCCATGAACGAAGCTCGAGATCAAAGTTCGGCAGTATTAGCGGCAAAAGCGGCTTCTCAGTTATTGGCTCGTTATCCTCAGTCAGAATATACAAAAGAAGCTCAGGAAGTTTTAAGTAGAGCGCGTTTGCAACTTGCCAAAAAAGAAGCCTACATTGCGCGTTTTTATGCAAAGAAAAAACAATACGAGGCAAGTCTTAACAGGTGGAAGAAAATTCCCTTAGAATACAAAGATCTTAAAAACTACGAGCCTGCCCAGGCACTATGGAAAGAGCTTGAAGTGGCATTGAAAGATCAAAAAAGCGCTGAGTAATCTTTTAAGGCGTCAGAATTCTTGTTTTCTCTCTTTGGGAATGATTCCAAAAGGACTTAGAAAGTCGGTAGAATAATCTCTATAGGGAATTTAAAATGAGTGACCTGATCAAACATTTAGGCATAAGAATTCACGAGGCTGTAGAAGAAAAAAACTGGCCGAGTGTAGAGCATTGGGCAAAAGAATTGCTTAAATACGCTCCTCAAAAAAGTATTGGTTTTAAGTGGCTTGCTCGTTCCTCTATGGCGCTTGGAAAATTGGATCGTGCAGCTTACGCCTATAATCGTGTTCTTGATTTTGAGCCTGATTGCGAAGAGGCAAAAAAATATTTTGCGGATCATTCACGAAATGATTTGCCAACACAAGCTCCTGAAACTCAAGGGGCTTTCAAGGATGATACCCTTCATATATTAAGTCCTGAGCAAAAAAACCACTTAGCTCGAGCAGAATTTGAGGTCGCGACGGCCTATGAAACTGTAAAATTATTTGCAGAAGCAGCGGAGCATTTTAAGAAATCTTTTCATTGGTTTGCCCATCCTCAAGCCGCTTTTAAGGCTGCTGAAATGTATCATCGATCGCAAAAGAGTTTTGAAGCCATTAAGTTGCTTCGAGAGACGTTAAATGCCAACCCTCGCTGGGTAGAGGGACACTCATTATCGGCTAAGATTTATTTTGAGTTAGGACAAGTTACGTCAGCTCAAAATAGCTGGCAGCAGGTTTTAAAGCTTGATCCTCGAAATGAGGAGGCTTTGAAGAGCCTTCGTTCAACTTGGGATATCGCAATTTCTCGCGATATACGAGACGTTTTATGATACGAGAATAATCCCAATGAAATCTCTCTTTTTAGGAATCTTAAGTGTTGTTTTTCTAAATTTAGCTTTTGCTCAGCCTCATCGACCTCTCGTTGAGCGAATAAAAGATTTAGAAAATGAATTGATCGTTATTCAAGAAAAGATCAAAGAACTTGAAAAAGTTTCTGAAAACATAGAAGAAAGAAAAGCCTTGCGTGATTCAATTCGCTTTAAACTTCCAGAGTTTTCTTTTCTTATCTACGAATATGGGCATGAAATAGAAAGGCCTATTGATTACTTAAAGCTTTTTAATTCAAAGGTTCGTTTAAATATGATCAGTGAAACTCTTTCGACTATTAGGCCTCTAAGTACGGGACTTTTTCAGCCTGAGTACCCTTTAGAACCTTTGTACGGAGTAAGGGGAGATGTTGCACGGACAAAGGATCTTCTTTTGCTTCAGGATTATCCTCTTGAAAAAAAATTCGATAGACGTTTGAGGGAAACAAAAAACATTCAAAGACTTCTCTACTCTTGGATGGATGATAAAAATTTAAATGCAGTAAAGGATTACGCGATTAAAAGTCCAACAGTTGAGAAGAATTCAAGTCGTCGGATTTTGCAAAATCATGAAATTCCTCTTGAGATCATTCATGATGTCAAAACCTTTGATCAGTTTCAGGTTCTGAGATCTTTTGTGGAGGCTCGATATGCAAGCCATAAACCTGCTGATTGGGATTGGTTTAATGTTTTGTTAAGCGAAATCAAAACAAATGAGCGTGCAAAGTTAGCTGCGGTGATGATGTTTGCAAAAGAAAAAGATTGGGATTTGAAGAAAATAATAGATGTCTTGAGGATGACTCACGATCCTGATGTGCGACGTCCTAGAGTGGCTCGAAAGAATCTCGAAGAAGTTTTGGTTGAATTAGGCGTTCACCACAAAGAGGCTTCTAAGATGGAGCTTCTTAAGGGATTTCTAAAGAGATTTGACTTTAAAGCTGCACAGGTTAATTGTCTCGATCTTCTTTTTTAATGCTTTAAATCTTAATAAAAACAAATACTTAATACACATGCAGCGGCCGTTAACCTGTTGACGCAGCAAGTCTTTGAGTGTATAATTGCTTTTGCTCACCCCAAATTTGAACGTTGGCTCGGGGTGGCATTTTTCTAAAATTCAATTTAGTTTAAAGTATCTAAAAGTACCTTCCAGTGAGCAAAGTTTCTTTTTCCTCGCTCAACAAGTTTAGGTTTTTTCTCTTTGTCACGTTCATTGATTTCGTTCAAAGGAACAAGTCCCCAGTTTATATTCATTGGTTGAAAGTTTTTTATTTTTCCATTCAGCACATGGTTGAGCAAGGATCCAATGCCTGTTGTTGCGGGAGGAGGAGGGAGTTCGCTATTTCGCTTTAATCGAAAAGCGATGGCTGCTCCGACAAAAGCTCCTACGGCTGTGCTTTCAATATATCCTTCAACGCCAGTGATTTGACCTGCAAAGTGAAGGTGTGAGAGTTTTTTGAGTTGTAGATTCGGCCCTAAAAGTGCGGGTGAATTAATAAATGTATTTCTGTGAAGACTTCCCATTCTATAGAATTGAGCTTTCTCAAGTCCCGGAATAAGTCGAAAAACTTTTTCTTGCTCGGGATATTTTAACTTTGTTTGAAACCCAACTAAGTTCCAGGCGCGGCCTTCCGTATCTTCCATTCTTAGCTGAACAACAGCGTAGGGCATTTTGCCAGTGCGAGGATCAGTGATGCCCACAGGTTTCATGGGGCCAAAGGCAAGAGTCTTGGGCCCGCGCTCTAAAAGAGCTTCAATTGGTTGGCAGCCTTGAAAGTAAATAGCCTTTTCAAAAGCATGAGCGGGGACTTTTTCAGCAGAGCCAAGTGCATCGATAAAGCGATCGTACTCCTCTTTGCTCATAGGACAATTGAGATAATCTCCATCGGGATTGGCTTCGGTTGTTCCTTTGTCTCTTCGATTTTGGAGAAAAGCAATTTTTCGATTGATACTTTCACCCGAAACAATCGGCGCAATGGCATCGTAAAAATAAAGTTTTTCACCCACGTGAGGCATTAAGCTTTGGGCTAGAGACTCACTTGTAAGGGGACCAGTAGCTATCACAACGGGTTTAAAACCATTTTCTGTTTTAAAGCTAAGCTCCTCGAAGTGAGAGACTTCACCTTCATAGCATTCTACAAGGGGATGTGTTTTTAGTTTTTCTGTAACGAGAGTACTGAACTTTTCACGATCTACAGCCATGGATTGCCCTGCTGGAAGTGTCGCTACTTGGGCAGCTTCTAAGATAAGAGAATTCAGAGAATGGAGTTCACTTTTAAGAAGTTGAGGAGCGCTTTCAATATCAGTACTTTTAAAGCTGTTACTGCAGACAAGTTCTGCAAAAAGTCCTGTTTTATGAGCTTCTGATTTTTTGTGAGGACGTTGTTCAATAAGCGCAACAGAAATACCTCGCTGAACAAGCTGCCACGCACATTCACATCCTGCTAAGCCAGCGCCTACTATGAGCACTTGGGCATTTGAGTTCTTGAGGTCGGCTAATTTCTGAGGATTTTTTTGCGTCATATTTATCGTATTTTTGTTTTAATTTTTGCTTTAAAGGCAAATTGGGAGGCTATCGCGATGCATTAGTATCCTCAAGTATCTTTTCATCTCTAAAAGCAGAAAGAAATTACAAGCCACTGCTATGATGGATTCATGTCAATCATCGATATTATTACAGGAACAGGAATTGTCGTTAAACTTGTCTTAGTTTTACTTCTTTTGGCCTCTATTTTATCTTGGACGATTATCTTCTCCAAGCTTTCAGTTTTTCGTTTGGCCATTAAAGAAAATGAGAAGTTTTTAGAGGCTTTTTGGAATAATAAGAGTTTAGACTCCATTTACAAAGAGACTGCAAGTATAGAGCAAAGTCCCCTCTCAAATATTTTTCATGCGGCCTACAAGGAGTTTGCCAAGGTTTCTTCCAAGGGAGATGTAAAGGATAGTAAAAGTGCCGAAAATCTTTTGCATATTGGGATGGACAACGTTGAGCGGGTTTTGAAAAAGACTGCTATTACGGAAGCTCTTCGGGTTGAGAAGCTTTTGATTTATCTTGCAATGATTGCCAATGCGGCTCCTTTCATTGGTCTTTTTGGAACCGTTTGGGGAATCATGGATTCCTTTATGAAGCTAGGCCAGGGAGGCGCTTCTACGCTTGAAAAAGTTGGCCCAGGAATTTCAGAAGCCTTGATTGCGACAGCTATTGGTCTTGCAGCCGCGATTCCTGCTTCACTTTTTTATAATTCGTTTCTTTCTCGCTCTAAGCAAATCAGGGTAGAGATGGAAGGTTTTTGTGTGGATTTTTTGAATATTTTAAAACGTTCTACGCTCGAATAAAAATTAAGGAGTTTCTATGGCTTTTGAAATAGGTGGTGGAGAAGTTGGGGAAAGTCCTCTTTCGGAGATCAATATTATTCCCCTGGTCGATGTAATGCTTGTGATGCTGATTATCACTATGATTACGTCTCCTTTTTTAGAACAAGGAGTAAATGTTGAGTTGCCTCGAGCAAACGCTCAAACCTTGAAAAAAGATGTTGCTGATGAAGAGCCGGTAGTTATTTATGTCACAAAGGGCGGTGGTATTCGTCTTGGAAAAGTTCCCGTTGTGAAAGATGAGTTGGCAAGAAAATTACTCTCTGCTGTAAAGGGTCGTCGAAGCAAAGAAGTTTTTGTTCGTGCGGACAAGGATGTTCCTTATGGATCTGTGGCGCAAGTGATGGCGATTGTACAGGCAGCGGGAATTGATCGTGTAGGGCTTGTTACGCAGAATGATTAAAAAACAAAAAACGAACTTATATTTCAAGCATGGGTTACGTTTTTCTCTTTTAATTCATCTGACTTTTTTGCTTTGGCTCGTAGCTTTTTCTGTTGTGGAGTCATTAAGAGGGCCCACAGATGCCGAGAAAAGATTGTTATTGAATAAGCAATCAATAAGAGTAGATGTGGTGGATCTTCCCTCCCTCAAAATGCACGATCTGTATAAAGTAGATCCTTTAAAAGAAGCAGAAACAGAGACATCAAGTAAAACTTCTAAAAAATCTGTTGAAGAAATCGTTTCTACGCCTTCTTCAAAAACTATGAAGCTTCCAGAAGAGGGCAAGGATCCCAAGAAAAAACGCCTTAAAGAGCTTCAAAAAACTTTTCGAGCTGAGGCCAAACGGCAAGAACTGCTAGCGAAATATAAAAAACAAGTTTCTGAAAATTCAGGTGATAAAAGACCACTTTTAGCAGGAAATATTCTTTCTAAAGGAGGTTCCGTCCAAGGTGAGGTGGCGGGCGAAGATGCTGAATTTATAGCGAGCGTTAAAGCGCATGTTTTAAAGTTTTGGATGGCTCCTCCCTCAGCGATGGGACAAGCTTACCAAGCACAAATAGCCATTAAAATTTCTCCTACTGGACGTGTCCTTTCAAAAAAAATTGCTAAATCCAGTGGAAGAGATGACTTTGATAAAAGCGCTTTAGACGCAATTGAAGCTGCGGATCCCTTTCCGGCTCCGCCAGAAAATTTAAAGAGAATTATTTTGCAGGAGGGTGTGACATGTGGATTTCCAGATTAAAAATAACGGGTAAATTTTTTTGTGGATTATTGTTTTTTTATTTTACTTTGAATCTTCAGGCTCAAGAAGAGGCTGAAACTTCACCGCCTCGAATTTATATTCCAATTGGTCAACCAAGCTTCAAAAAAGTGAATTTAGGAATCGAAAGAACTGTAGGTACCGGATCTCTTGCAGCTGTTTTCTATGAAACTCTTTTATCCGACATGAATTACACAGATTTATTTAATGTGACTGAGGCGTCTAAAATGCCTGCAGCTTCTGGGTCTTTTCAGGGAGGATCTTTTTCGTGGAATCCTTATCGTGCGATGGGTTTGGGTTTACTCATAAAAAGCTCAATTGAGATTCGACAAGGTGTCGTGGAAGCCGAAGTTTATCTTTATGATGTGAATAAGGGGACAGTTATATCGGGAAAAAAATATCCCTTTAAAGGTCGTGTTGACGAATCGGCTCGTGAATTGGCGAATTTTGCTGGCAATGAATTAATGAAGAGTTTTACAGGTGAAGAGGGCATTTTTCGAACACGAATGCTCATGAGTTGTGGGGGTAAGAAAAAAGAAATTTTCATTATGGATTTTGATGGAGAAAAAGTTCGTCAAATCACACGTGATGGAAACTTTGCTCTCTCTCCTTCATGGGCACCAGATGGAAAAAGAATAGTTTTTACTTCTTATAAGCCAGCGGTGAAGGGTGGATTTAATAATCCTAATCTTTATTCCTACAACATTGAAACAAATCAAAGAGATTTAATCACGGCCGCTAAAGGGGTTAACTCAGGCGCAGTTTTTCATCCCTTCAAAAATCAAATTGCTTATACTTATTCAAACAACGGACAGCCTGAAATTTTCGCGCTCGACCTTGACGCCAAAACGCGAGTTGCGATTACAAGTACTTTATTTTTTAGTGTGGAGCCTGCATGGGCTCCGGATGGTCAGCGTTTAGCTTATTCAAGTTCTAAATCGGGAAGGCCTCATATATATGTTTCTACTTCTAGCGGAAGTAATGCAAAGCAGTTAACCTTTGCAGGAGTTTATAATAGCTCTCCAAGATGGTCCCCCAAGGGCGATAAGATTGTTTTTTCTGGACAAGAAAACTTAAAAAATAATTTCAACGTTTTTATGATTGATGCTTTAGGCTCAAACCTTGTTCGTTTAACCGACGGAGCTCACTCAACAGAAAATCCAATGTTTAGTCCGGATGGAAGACATATTGTTTTTTCAAGCAATGAGAGCGGAACTTATCAAATTTATGTGATGGCCGTTCATAGTGGGAGAATCAGTCGTGCTTTGACTCCTAAAAGCCTAGGAGATTGCAAGCAACCTGCTTGGTCGCCAAGAATGTAAAATCTTGCTAGATTTTGTTTGTGCTTGAAACAGATTTAAAAAAACTTGAAGACCTTTCAAAAAAATTAGAAAGTTCTGAGCTTCCTCTTGATGAGGCGCTTAAGCTTTTTGGTGAGGGAGTTGAGCTTGTAAGAGCTTGTCAAAAAAGAATTCAAGAAGCGGAATTAAAGGTTAAGGAAGTCATCGAAAAAGATGGTCTTCTCATAGAGAAAAACTTCGAAAACAAATAACTAGAAAGTAATATATTCGTTGTCTTTGGAGTTCTAAGGCTGCTATGTTTTTTGTGTGCAAGTTCTACTCCAAAAGGCTCAGTCTTTATTGGCTGAAGCAAAGCAAAAGTGGATAAATCAGGTAAAACTTTCATGGCCTCAAGAATTATTGGAAGCATCTTTGTATGTGATGCAAGGGGGAAAGGGTGCAAGGCCTGCGCTTCTTTATTGGTCAGCGGTTTCTTGTTTTACAAAAGATCTTTCATTAACGGATAGTAGTAGTTTTAAAAATCTAGTTCGAGAGCCTTCGTTGTCGCTAGAAATGATCCATGTTTATTCCTTGGTGCACGATGATCTCCCTGCCATGGATAATGATGATTATCGTAGAGGAAAGCTTACGCTTCATAAGAAGTTCAATGATGCTTTTGCGATATTATCTGGTGACGCCCTCTTAACGGGTGCCTTTGAAGTTTTATCAAAGTCTGATGCTTGTGATTCTGCAAAAATTTTAATGATTCAAGAACTTTCTCGAGCAGCAGGTGGGGCGGGAATGGTTGCTGGTCAAATAAAAGATCTCGAAGCAGAGAAAAATAAGAATGAAGATATTGATCTATGGTCTCAAATTCATGATGCCAAAACAGGCGCTTTGTTTGGGGCGGCACTAAGCATGGGTTATGTTTTGGGGAGTGAGTTTTTAAGTGAAAAAATTAATTTAGAAAAATTAGAAAAAATTCGCTCTTGCGGAATACGTTTGGGTCGTTTGTTTCAAATTGTCGACGATCGTTTAGATCGGGGTCCGTTTTATAAAAAACTTGGAGAAAAAAAATTAAATGAACTGTGTGTTGCTGAGGCAAATGCTTTGCACCAGCAGGCCCAAGAATTGTGGGTCAATCCTCAGGGAATAAAATCGATTTTGGATTTTTTTGTAAATCGTGAAGAGTGAGCCTAAAAACAAAATGATAAATAAAGTGAAAGCCAAAAAAAGAGCAGATCAACTTCTCGTTGATCAATCGTTGGTGGAAAGTCGCACCAAAGCTCAGGCTCTTATTCTTGCAGGTTCGGTTGAATTTAAAAAAAATGATCGATGGGAAGAAGTAAAAAAAGCGGGTGATTCCTTTTTACCTGATACCGAATTTCGAATAGAAGATGCAACTTTGGCAGATGTGGGTCGTGGCGCTCAAAAATTAAGGGGGGCTTTTCAAGCTTGGCCTGAGATTCAAGAAAAAGTAATAGGAAAAGTGGGTCTCGATATTGGTTCGAGCACGGGTGGCTTTACTCAAGTGCTTTTGGAAAAAGGAGCTGCAAGGGTTGTTGCTCTTGACGTGGGAACTCATCAGCTACACGAGCGCTTGAGAAAAGATCAAAGAGTTCTTTCTCTTGAACAAACACATGTGCTTCATGTGAATGAAAGTTTTTGGGCTGAAAAAAATATTTCTCTTCCGTTTGATTTTTTTGTAACGGACGTGAGTTTTATTTCTGTTACAAAAATCCTTGCTCATGCTCATGCTTGGTTAAGGTCGGGTGCTTTTTGGGTTTTGCTTGTTAAGCCTCAATTTGAACTCGAGGCTAAAAAAGTTCCTCGAGGAATCGTAAAGGATCCAGTTTTTCGCAAGGAAGCTCTTGATCGAGTTCTTGCTTTGGTGGAAGGCTTAGATTGTTTTAAAATTATTGGTCAAATTGATAGTCCGATTACGGGAGCGGATGGAAATGTGGAGTACTTGATATGTCTTCAAAAACTTTAAATAATTTGAGGTTTTGTTTTTTTCTTTTCGTGGCTTCTTGCGCATCGACTACAAAATCTTCTTATAAGCAAGGACAAGTCAAAACAGAGGAGCTCATCATTCAAGAAAAATCGGAATCGGTTTCGGAAGGAACATCTCTTGAGCTTCAACACGTGACCCCCGAAAGCTTGCCTGAGCTTCAAGTTCCCGTTCAAAGCGTAAGTGTTTGGATGGAAGGGATTGGGACAGATGCCTTCTTAGCTCTTGGATTTTTACAAGAACTTGAAAAAAAGTTTAAAATTCAAAGTATTCACGGAGTAGGGTTTTCTTGTTGGGTTGCGGTGAGCTGGGCCTCAGAAAATCGTGGAAACTATGCTGAGTGGCAATCTTTTAAATGGGATTCTTGGAATATACTTGGGACAAACGTTTTCAATAGATTCATAGGTCGCTCTAATCTAGCCAGCTTTGGTTCTCGATTGGAAAATAAATTGCCTCTTAAAAATAAAGATAAATTCAAAATCTCTGAAAATTGTCCTTTCGTTTTTAAAGGATCACTTGCTTTTGAAGATTCAAGAAATTTATCAATATCTGAAGAAATATGGATACAAATGAGAAACCCTTTTTACTTTTCGAAAGAAAGTTTCCTAATGGATGAACGTCAAAGTGGATTGATGCGCGAGCAGGTTATGCCTGTTGAGCTTTTAAGATTCACCCCTTCCTCTGTTAAATTAGAAGATCATTTGTGGATTGTTTTAACAAACGAAGTTGTTCGTCAAGAATTGAGGCGTGTTCCTCAGATTGAGATACAAAGAGGTGTTATAGATGGTCTCCGGTGGATTCGAAAATCCTTAGCTTCTGGGCAAATAGCCTTAAAAGATGTAAAAGATTTAAAAAAGAAACGTTCAATGCTGCTCTTAGGACGCAAAGAAGGTCGTTCTTTTTTGAATAATTCGTTGGTTAAACAGTTTGTGGGAATGGAAAGTGATAAATGACAGTAGTTCTTAAGCCTGAAGGCGATTGGTTAACTAAGGTCGAAGAGTTTTTTAATCAAGATGAGCCTGTGGCTCTTCCAACGGAAACAGTTTACGGACTAGCAGCGCCTATATCGCGGCCCAAAGCAATTGCAAAAATATTTGAACTTAAAAATCGTCCTACTTTTAATCCCTTAATTGTTCATTTAAAAAAAGATTGGGATATTTTTATTTGGGTTGAAAAATTAACAGATGTTGAAAGGCGCTTGATCGAGAAGTTTTGGCCTGGCCCTTTAAGCTTGGTTCTTCCTAAAAAAAACATTCCCGATATTTGTACAGCTTCTTCAAATTTAGTTGTGCTTCGTGCTCCAAAAAATAAAATCTTTCAGCAAGTTTTAGATGGGTACGGGGTTCCTTTGGCTGCGCCTAGTGCTAATACTTCAACTCGCCTTTCACCGACTACAGCTATTCGTGTTGAAGAAGATTTAGGAGAAAGAGGTCTTAGGGCGATTGTAGATGGAGGTAGAAGTACAGAGGGGTTAGAGAGTACAATTGTCCAGGTAGTTAATGAAAAGTTAAGGATTTTACGAGAGGGCGCTCTCTCTGATGAGGAAATAGTCCTCGCAGGTTTCGAAATCGATCAGAACTTTCAGAAGTCAATGATGGCGTCTAATTCTGGTGATGTGATGCCAGGGCAAGGCAAGCATTATGCGCCGCTTGTTCCTCTTGTGATCATGGATGATCCTCAAAAGTGGGTTAGTTACCATAGTAATAAGAAACTTCTTTTTCTAAAAATTCTTGAAAGTGACGCTCCAGGGTTAAGGCCTTTTAATCAAAAAGCACAGTTCGTTGTTTTGTCACAGAATGATTTAAAAGAGGCAGCTTTTGAGCTTTTTGAAACTTTACGAATGGCTGAAACTGAAGTGGAACAGATAGTAGTGTTAAAAACTAAGGAAATTGGTTTGGGTCGTGCTATCAACGATCGGTTAAGGAGAGCAAATGGATAAGATTAATAAAAAGGTTTTGAATGTTTTTGGATTTTTTAAAATTTTGTTAGGCGTTTTTTTTGCGACTGCGTGCACGACTCCCACAGAAAAACTAAACTCTGAAGCGAGTCATGTGACGATTTTAAAAAATGTAACATTAAGTGAGCTTGAGAAACTTAAAAAAATTGGAAGCGGAAGATGCGAAGTAGGTCTCAATGCCTATACGGCGAGTGCGAATCAAGCCTCTTGCGAAAATTACCTAAGAAATGAAGCTGCTAAAAAAAATGCAGAGTTTATTTTAATCACCAATTCCTCTGCTCGCGGGGTTTCGGGTGCAGAAGTAGAAGCTGATTTTTACCGAAAAAAATAAATCACTAAGATTTTGTATCTAAAAGATTTAAAGCAAGTCCGTGTCTGAGTCCCCGCACGGTGGAGATTCCTTTTTCTTGTTCAAAAAATTTCATACATTCTGTTAAGACCATCATTCCAAAGGGAAGAATGTCAGAGCGATCTTTGCTGAGCTCAGGAATTTGGGCGCGTTTAAAATCAGGAATTTTGCGTAATTTATCTGCAAACATTTCAAGTTCGGTTCTTTGAAAATTAAAACAGTTATTTTTGAAATCTTTAAGTCCCATTGCTTTGCAGGCCATAACAATGGTTCCCCCAACAGCGATAAAAGTTTTTTTATTTTGAATTTCTTTTTTTAAAGTTTTCGCGACTTCTTTTTCTAGAATACTGGAAATAAATTCTTTGGCTTCTTGCCATTTTTTATCGGGAGTTGGCTCTCCACCAATTTCAAGTAGATTGTGCGTTTTAAGGGCCCCAAGGGAGGTAGAAACGATTTGCAATTCGGGATGTAGATAACCAAGCTCCGTGGAGGCTCCCCCTAGATCAACAAACGAGCATTCTTTTTCGGAGCTTGTGTCGGGTCGAGCCGTTAACGCTCCTCTCAGAGAAAGGCGCGCTTCCTCTTCCCCCGAAATAATTGAAACGGGGCTTCCCATGATTTCTTCTATAGTTTTAGTAAGATCTTCTGGATTAGAAGCTTCGCGTAGCGCGGCAGTCCCCACAATTTGAATGTTTTTGACTTGCAGGCGATCTACATCTTTTCGAAAGCGCCGCATGACATCAAGAGTAGCCGTTATTGACTCTTGGCTTATTCGGCCTGTTTGAGGAAGGCCACGAGCGAGGGAAGTTGTTTCGGAGTCTATGTGAAGTTCATCTAAGACGCCTTGTTGCATTTTGGCGACAAGAATTTTAACGGAGTTACTTCCTATGTCGACGATTGCTAACACGCTGACTAGCATAGCATAAAGGAGTTCAAATGATTGGAATTTTACTAGCTGCAGGACGAGGAACTCGTATGAAATCAGATCGTCCAAAAGTACTCTTTACGGTTAACGATGAGCCTATGGCTTTTCCTGCCTATCAAACCTTACTTGAACTCTGCAATCCCGTGGGCGTTGTGATTGGTTATGGTGGTTCCGATGTGAAAGCGTCTTTGCTAGAAAGAGCTTCTGAAATCACAAATCTTAAAACTCTTGGATATCAGGAAAAAACAGTTTTTTTTACTCAGCAAGAATTAAGAGGAACGGGTGATGCTGTTCGAACAGCAATGCAGGGATTTTTGCGTGCAGGACACAAGGTAAATCCTGAAGAAGAAATCATCGTTTTAAATGGCGATTTGCCGCTCATTCGAAAACAAACTCTTGACTATTTTATTTCTGAAGCACGTAAGCAAAGTTTAGATTCCGCATGCATGACTTTTTCGACGATAAATCCCTCGGGGCTTGGAAGAATTTTGAGAGATATGAGAAGTGTTTTTGAGGGAATACGCGAAGAAAAAGATGCAAGTGCTAGTGAGAAAAAAATTCGCGAAGTAAATAGTGGGGTTTATTATTTTAAAGCAGCAGCTCTCTTGAGCTCGCTTGAAAAAATTTCAGACAAAAATCAACAAAATGAATTTTATTTAACAGACACATTAGGATCGGTTTCTGGATTTAAAAGTGAAGCGATTCGTTGCCCTTTTAAGTGGGATTTGTCGGGAGTTAACAATGCCTATGAGCTTTCGATTGCACGAAGTCTTTCTCAGGCACGACTTCAAAAAAATCTTGCTGAAAATTTGGGTGTTAGTTTTGCTGATCCCTTGAGTTCTTTTGTTTCGGCTCGTGCTCAATTTGAAGGCCCCTGTGTGATTGGTCCAAATGTTCAAATTTTAGGTCGAAGTAAAATTGGAAAAGAAGTTGAAGTTGTTGGATCAAGTTTAGTTGAAAATACTGAGATTCAAGACAATGTAGTTGTTGATTTTTCATGTGTGCTTCGCTCAGCAGTTTTAAAGCAAGGATCAAAGGTTGGACCTTTTGCTCACTTGCGTCCTGAAAGTGTTGTTGGAGAAGAGGCAAAAGTTGGAAATTTCGTTGAACTTAAAAAAACAACGTTAGGAAAAGGTGCAAAGGTTAATCACCTTGCTTACTTAGGTGATGCGGATGTGGGTGAAGAGACAAACATCGGCTGCGGAACCATTACTTGCAACTACGATGGTGTGATGAAACATCAAACACATATTGGAAAACATGCTTTTATCGGAAGTGATACTCAGTTGATTGCCCCTATTTCTGTTGGTGACAATGCTTATGTTGCGTCTGGAACAACTCTTACTGAGGATGTTCCTGCGGGAGCTCTTGCTCTTTCTCGAGCGGAATTAACCGTGAAACCTGATTATGCCAATCGATTGAAAGCGCGTTTGAAGTCGAAAGGATCTAAATAAAATGTGTGGCATCGTTGGATATGTTGGGCCTAAGAATGTTTCAGATGTTTTGATCGGTGGACTCGAGCGTCTTGAGTATCGAGGTTACGATTCTGCGGGTGTGGCTCTTATGCCTTCATCCAAGGAAGATGTGCTGATCAAACGTTGCGTGGGCAGGGTGAGCGCGTTGAAGGATGCTTTAAAAAGTGTAAAAGGAAATTTTACTCAAGGAATCGCTCATACGCGATGGGCGACTCATGGTGTTCCTTCTGAAGTCAATGCCCATCCTCACAAAGCTGGTAGAACTTTTCTTGTTCATAATGGGATCATTGAAAATTATTTAGAGATTAAAGAAGAGCTTCAGAGACAAGGGCAAGAATTTGAATCGCAAACCGACACCGAAGTTTTTGCTCATTTGATTGAAAATATTCGTTACAAGCTTTTAGCTGGAAGAGATTTTGATTCGTTAACTCTCCCTGAAAAAATTTCAAATGTTTTAGAAAGTCTCAAATTAGGAACTCAAAAAGTAGAAGGCCATTATGCCATTCTTGTTATGGTCGCAGGCCTTGAGGGGCATCTGTTTGGAGTCCAGGCTGGAGCTCCTCTTGTTGCAGGCAAAATGACTGATTCACTCTATATAGGGAGTGATTTACAGGCATTGTTGCCTCATTTGTCAGATATGTTTTTTTTACCTGCTAAAACAATTTTTGCAGGGCACATAAATCATTTAGATTTTTATGATTTTGAACTAAAGAAAAAAGAAATTTCTGTAAGTCGTATTGATTGGTCACCGGATAAAATTGCCAAGGGCGGCTTTGATCATTTCATGTTGAAAGAAATTTTTGAGCAGCCCAGTGTTGTTGCGGACACTTTAAGTGGACGCTTGCCAACGGAAGAGCTTGGTTTTCTCTGGGACGATTTAGAAAAGCATCGAGATCTTTGGAAAAGCGTAGATAGAGTGTACTTTGTTGCGTGTGGTACGGCTTATTATGCGGCTCTTACGGCAAAATATTTTTTTGAAAAATGGGCGCGAATCCCTGTTGAGGTGGATCTTGCAAGTGAGTTTCGTTATCGCAATCCAGTTTTCACTCAAAATACACTCGTCGGCGTAGTGTCTCAGTCTGGAGAAACGGCCGATACTTTGGCAGCTTTGCGTTTAGCGCTTGATGAGAAAGTAAAAACTTTTGCTGTTTGTAATGTGCCTGGGTCCTCAATTTCACGCGAAGCAAATGTCAATTATCAAACTAAAGCTGGGCCTGAGATTGGAGTTGCATCTACGAAAGCTTTTTCCACGCAGCTTGCGATTTTGTCTGCTCTGGCTCAAGATGTAGCTCGCATGAGAGGAGCTCTCGTCAGTTGGCAAAGTGAAGCTGAGGCGCTTGCGCGCGTACCACTTTTGTTGGAGCAGGTGCTCACTCAGTCAAAAACGTACTTGGACATGGGTGCAAGTCTTGAGCGTTTCAAAACGATTTTAGTTGTGGGACGTGGGTTGATGTATCCCATTTCTCTTGAAGGCGCTTTGAAGATAAAAGAAATTTCTTATCGTCACGCTGAAGGATATGCTGCTGGCGAATTAAAGCATGGACCTATTGCTCTTATTGATTCCTCTACATGTGCAATTGTTTTAAATCCGAAGGATGATGTTTCTGCTAAAACTCTGTCGAACTTACAAGAGATCAAAGCTCGAAGTGGTTGGATCATTGGCTTGGGAGTGGAAAAGCACGACGCTTTTCGTAAAGAATGTAATGAGTATTTAACTTTGCCTGAGGCTGACTGGGCTTTGTCTCCAATGCTTTATGTTGTGCCCCTGCAGTTGATGGCGTACGGACTTGCAAAGCAATTGGGATGTGACATCGATAAACCTCGAAATTTAGCGAAGTCTGTGACGGTGGAGTGAAAAGCTATCTCCCAATTAATTTTCTTGAAATTCTTGTCACAAGATCTCTTGGAAGAAACCGTGTGGCAAAAGCCGTAGCATTGTTTTTAAAGCCCGGAATGGCAAAGGGATATTTTTTTTCAAGTGCATTGAGAGCTGTTTCAACGACAAAAGCTGGGCTTTGAATTTCAAACTTTATTTTTCGAGGATCCATATGAGCCACTTCCCAGAAGTCTGTTTCGGTTGCTCCTGGGCAAAGAGCCATGACGTGTATCCCTTCATCTTTTAATTCCTCAAAAATCGCCTCTGAAAAGTGAAGAACGTAGGCTTTTGAAGCAGCATAAGCCGCCATAAAGGGAATAGGTTGAAAGGCTGCACGTGAGGAAATGTTGATGAGGGATCCTTTGTTTTCTTTGAGTTGTTCTAGGTAAAGACGCGATAATTTTGTGAGCGTGACGACGTTGAGGACTAACATTTTTTCTAATTCGAGAACGTCATTTTTAGAAAAATCGTTTGTGACTCCAAAGCCTGCGTTATTAATGAGCATTTCAATTTTTAAATCTTTAGTTTTCTCAAAAAGTTCTTCTGCTGAATGAGTGTGTGAGAGGTCTTGTTTAAAAACTTTTACATCAATCGAGTATTTTTTTTGAAGATCAAATGCGATTGCTTCTAACTCTTTTTCGGAGCGCGCTATCAAAATGAGGTCTTTTCCTTTTTGAGCAAGAGCCTCAGCAAACGCTTTTCCTATTCCACGAGAGGCTCCTGTAATAAGAGAATATTTTTTCATGATTAAAACTTTATCTTATTAAATTAATTTTTGATCAAAAAATAAAATCCAATCGCAAATAATCCAAAAGCATAAGCAAGGTATCGAGTTGCTTTGGTTTTTCCCATTGCAATTTCAAACATTCCTGCAAGAAGTGGAGTTGTTCCTGATAAAGCGATGAGAGAAGTGAGGTTGCCAATCTTAACGGCAGAAATCCAAAAAGTGAGAGAGACATAAGTTCCTAAAGAGCTGGCGATGAGTACCGTGATTTTTTTTCGTCGGCTTAGCTTTTGAAATGAATCTACAAGACGAGTTTTGAGGATCGGTTGAAAGAGTAAAAATCCCAAAAACGCTCCAAGGGCTCTCATGGCGCAAACATTCATTACGGATTCATTGGGGTTAATGTTTAAAGCGTAGCGGGTTGTCACGTTCCCTAGGCCATCAAGAATAATCCCAAAGAGAGCCATAAGAAGACCGGGAATTTCCCAATGGCCTTCCTTGCGAAATTTCTCAATACTTAACGTAAAAACGCAGGCGATAAAAAAGAAAATTGCAATAAACTTTGTGTAATGAGGTTTTTCCTGAAAGAGGAAATAGCTCCAAGTAGCCACAAATATTGGGGAAAAACTAAAAATCATGAGGGTTCTTGCAGAGCCAAGCTTTGCAAAAGCGGAGCATAAAAAATGATCGGCGCAAAAAAGTCCCAAGGCGCCACTCAACATAAAATAGGGGGCTATAGACCAAATTGGTGTCGATTGAAGAATGAGTGCCGTGAGTCCAAAGCAGATAAAGGCGATAATGAGCTTAAAGGAGTTGATCCATTTGCCAGAAACCTCTCTAGAAAAGTCGGTAAAGAGCGTAGCTGAGAAGGCAAAGATAAAGTTGGCCCCAAAGGCTAAGAGAAACGCCACTTTCAAATCTTAACTGAGGGGAAGGGGATCTGTCTTTTGAAAAGCAAAAATGTTCACTTTTGCGAACATTTCGAGCTGGCCTCAAAAGCTCAGATAGGCGATAGTAACCAGGTGAAAAAATTGGGGTGTTTGACCTCTCTCGCATTCGTGGCTCTTTCTCACGCTTCAAATCATTCCTCTTCTCACGCTGCTAACCAGACTGCTACCAAGGCTGAAATTGAGGGCTGCAAAAATACTCTTGTTATCAAAGTTGTTGTACACATGGATGAAGTTCTTGAGATGCCCCATGATTACACGGATGCGCGTGATTGGTTGCTTTATCATGGCCCCCAAATGCGTCTTTCTGATCTTGGAAGCGAATTGCTTCGTTTAAATAATCTCGAAAAAGTTGATATGGAGGCTCATGGCGGAATTCCTGAAGATATTCGCGAAGCCAAGGCCGTTCAGGAGAGAAAAAATTCCAATCAAAGATATTTGCTGCCTATGACCGCTGTTGCGGCCACAGAAATTATGCGTTTTAGAACGAACGAAACGCATATATTTTCGCATGCTCAAATGCGACTTGTGCAAAGAAATATTTCTCGAGAAGAAATTCAAAATCTCTTAAGAAAAAAACAAGTTTCAATATCCAACGTTGATTATTTGAGTGAACATTATGGGCGTTTGCGTATTAGTAGTAGACTTCTTTCTGATAAAGACAATGTGCTTGGCGATACGGATACAGTTGCGATCGTTGATATGCGAATTTTAAGACAAGGTAAAACTCAGGTTTTTGTTCCAGAGCTTCAAATCGTAACGGTTTATAAAGATAATTGGAAATTACTTCGAAAATCCATTGGTGAGGAATTGGTTCCTGCACTTGGCTTAGAGGAAAGGGAAGGCAAGAAACTTGCAAATTTTCTGATTAGTCTCGATCATAAGCACCTTGTGACAGATGTCGATGCAGAACGTTTTGCCTCTGATTATGAAAACTTGGTGGCCTTGCTCAAGTCTGAGGAAAAGGCTTATCATGCTGCTGAGTTCTATGTGAAATTTGTTGAAAGTTCGAATCAAGAAGCAGCCTATGTTTTAAGATATTACTTCTTGCCTCATCGCCCATAAAAACCCTCTGAATACAAGTCCGAACTCAGCAGAAACAGAGCTAAAATCCGGTTTTTCTATTTGATAAACGACCCCATTATTCACTATGTCCAGAGGTATATGAAAAGAGTTTTCTCTTTTGCGGTTTTCCTTGGCCTTTTTTCTCTTTTAACAAGTTGTTCAGAATCCAAAGTGGGAACGAAGAGTCGTCCTTTTGCGATGTATTTTATCCCTTCTGTTGATGCTCAAAAGCTTACAGGTGTGAGCGCTGAAATGGCTAAGTTTATTTCAAAATATGTTTCTCAAAAAATCTACAACAAAGACGAAGGCTTTTATGTGAAGTCATCGGTCCCCACGAGCTACATCGCAGTTATTGAAGCCTTTGGAACAAAGAAGGCGGACTTCGCAACTTTCTCAACTTTTGCCTATATTCTCACTCGAGATATTAAAAAATATCCCATCGAAGCTTTGGTGCTTACCAAAAGAGCCAATGGCGAAAAAACCTACAAGGGGCAAATCATTGCTCGTGCTGACAGCGGAATTAAATCTTTAGCTGATTTAAAGGGAAAGACTTTTGCATACACGGATGCTTCTTCGACTTCAGGCTTTATCCTTCCTTCTAAAATGCTCAAAGACCAAGGTATTCAAGTAAAGAATTCAGTTTTTGCGTTGAAGCACGATAACGTTGTGACCATGGTTTACCAAAAACAAGTCGATGCAGGAGCCACTTATTACTCCAGTCCCGAAACTGTAGAGGTTAACGGAAAGAAAACGTCTAAAATTACGGATGCTCGTGCACGAGTAAAAACACAATTTCCAGATGTGGAAGAAAAAGTAAAAGTTATTGGCTACACAGAAGAAATTCCTAATGAGCCTTGGGTCATTCGCTCTAACCTTTTCGCTGATGCTCAAGAAAATGAAAAGGTGAAGGGCTATGTTTTTGAAGCTCTTGAAGCTTATGCTGCAACTCCTGAAGGCAAAAAAGCCATTGATGAACTCGCGGGTGCAACAGGCATTGAGCGTGTAACAGATGCTGCTTACGATAAAATTCGAGAAGTCATTATGGCGAATAAAGACTTAAACCTCGAAGAGACCGTTAAAAAAGGAAAATAGGTTGCATCGAATATGTCGAATATTTCAAAGCCGATTTTAGAAGTTAAAAACCTCTCAAAAATTTATGACGATGGAAGACAAGCCCTCAATGATGTTTCTTTTTCTGTGAACAAAGGAGATTTCTTTGGAGTGATTGGTCTAAGTGGGTCGGGCAAGTCCACTCTTCTTCGCTGTATCAATCGCTTGATTGATCCGACTTCTGGAAAAATACTTTTTAATGGTGTGGACATGGCTTCCTTACCTAAGAAAGAACTTTTTGAACAAAGACAAAAAATCGGAATGATTTTTCAACATTTCAATTTGATTTCACGAAAATCTGTTTTGACGAACGTCTTGTTGGGAAAACTTGGCAAAGCTTCTTTGCTCCAGGGGTTATTTGTAAAATTTCCTCAAGAAGATATTGATCGTGCGATGTATTTGTTAAGCATTGTGGGGTTGAAAGATAAATGGAAGTATCGAGCAGGAGAGTTGAGTGGAGGTCAGCAACAACGTGTCGCAATTGCTCGTTGTTTAATGCAAAATCCTGAAATTCTTTTGGCAGACGAGCCTGTAGCGAGTCTTGATCCAGCAACTTCTCATGGTGTGATGGATCACTTTGAACAGATCAATAAAGAAATGGGAATTACAATTTTATGTAATCTCCACTTTTTAAGTCTTGTAAGAAGGTACACGCCTCAAGTGGTTGCGCTTAAAGGTGGTCAAAAAGTTTTTTCAGGTTCTTCAAGTGGCATAGATGAAGCTTGGTTTAAGCGAATTTACGGTGAAGGCGCTCAAGAGGTACAAATCAAATGATTGATGTTTTTCAAAAACGATTTGAAGCAGAAAAGCGCAAAGCCTTTGTTGCAACTTTTTTTGTTGATACTTTTTTAATATTTTATTCGTTTTTTTTGGTTTATTTTTTGTTTCTTTCTTTTTCACATGAGGTTTCCTACGCAAGCCAAAACTTGAGCGGTTCTTTGTTAGGTGCTCTCTTGCCTGTTTCAGCGGTTATTGCTTTTGTTTGGGGAAGATGGGGGCGAAGCCCTGGGGTTTCTCTCGTTTATCGAACAAATCGCTATCTTAAATCTGTTGTTCGTGATGAGGAAAAGCGACAGTGGTGGAAAAAACCCTATGCTGTTTTTTCGTTTATTATTTTAGTGGGAACATTTATTTTAGGCTTCCAAATTACAGATGTGAGCTTTCGTTCGCTTTTAAGTTCAGAAGGGATGGAGGGCGCTAAGCGTATTTTCACAGCTTTGGTCACTCCTAATTGGTCAATTATTGGCCTTGTTTTAACAGCAATGCTCGAGACGATTTTCATTGCTTTGATTGCTACAACCTTGGCTCTTCCAGGAGCTTTTGTAGCATCGTTCTTCTGTGCTCGTAACCTTGTCAGAACTTCGCGCTCTGCAAGTTTCTTGTCAGTGATCCTTCGAACTCTTTTTAATTTTAGTCGTTCGGTGGAACCTGTGATTTGGGCTATTATCTTCTCTGTGTGGGTTGGGATTGGACCTTTTGCGGGAATGTTGGCTTTGATGCTTCACTCGGTAGCTTCACTTGCTAAGCAATACGCTGAAGAGATTGAAAACTGCGAATCTGGACCCATTGAGGCTATGGAGGCAACGGGTGCGCGTAATATTCATGTGATCTGGCATGCAGTGGTCCCTCAGGTTTTGATGCCTTTTCTTTCGTTCACAATTTTTCGTTGGGACATAAACATCCGTATGGCTACCATTATTGGTCTTGTGGGTGGCGGCGGCGTAGGCACTCTGTTGATGCAATACCAAGGACTTGCTCAGTGGAATGAAGTGGGTACGATTGTTATCGTCATTGCCGTTGTTGTTTGGATGATGGATTTCTTGAGCGGTAAAGTTAGAGAAGCTCTTTTGTGATTTTTTACCTGTGAGTTTTAAAATATGAGCTTTTATAGAGAAAAAAGACATCCTTGGCTTATTCATCATGAGCCACATTTAAAAAATATTGAAAGCGGTCAAGAGCTTATAGCGCGAATTCAAGCAAGATATCCAAAGGGTCATTCCTCTTTGGCCTGGGTGATCGATTTGGATTCTACTCTTTTTTGTACGGGTCCACGTAACAAAGAAATTTTTAGAAGTTATCTTGATTATTTAAAAACTCAGCAAGAGGTTCCTTATCTTTGGTATGAAGCGCTTGATAAAATAAATCCTCTCAAACAAAGTTTCAGTATTCGTGAATCATTGGAGTGGGCTTTAGTTGAGCACGGTGTTGATCCTGAAATGGCTAAGAAAGAATCCTATGAGATTTGGAAGGCTTTTCAGCTTTATTGGGAACATCACTTTTTTTCGAGTGAATTCATGTTTCACGACCTCCCATATCCGGGCTCAGTTGAGTTTGTAAATAAGATTTGGAATCTAGGTTTTCAGGTTGTTTACTTAACTGGTCGAGACGTTGCGAGGTCTCTTGAGGGAACAAGAGCTTCGTTGAGTGAGCATAAATTTCCTGTGGGTGATCGGACGGAGCTTATTTTAAAGCCACGATTTCGTTGGAGTATGGAAGATGCCGAGTTTAAAGAAGAGGCTTCTCAGGATATCTCACGCCGCTATGAAGTTGTTTGTTCAATTGATAATGAGCCCGAGAATTTGCATGTCTTTGCCAAGTATTTCCCAAAGGCAGAAATCGTTCTCTTTCACTCGATTATGAGCCAACGCGTTCCTGAAACTTCTTTGTTAGATTTAATGGGAAATCGTGAATTGCTCGTTCTTCAAAATTTTCATTAAAAGTTAAAAAAACTATTTTTTTAAATACTTTTGAATAAGTTCTTTAACATGAGGGCCGCCCTTTTCTTGAAGGGTGTCGAGTGTGACGTCGATGAATTGCTGAATTTTACTAATGTCGATGTTGAGTTTTTTAAAGCCCGAAGCAAAGCTCGCCATCGAGCCTAGTTGAGCTGCTTTTTCTCCAAATACGGAGGCAAAGCCACTGAGTTTACCCATGACGGCTGAGGCATCGGGAGCTGCTTTAATAAGTTCTTGCCAGTTGTGACCTACAAGTTCAGTGACTTTTGAAAAGTTTTGCTTATCAAGTTTTTCTTGGCAAAATTTAAGGAGTAACCCCAGACCACCCTTGGCTTGTTCCTCGCTCAGATTTAGTTTCTTCATGAGTTCTTGCACAATGTTTTGGATCATGGATTACTCCTTTTATTATTTAAATTTTATCCTTGAGATAAGAGTTTTTTGAACTCTTGAGTCAAAGCGGGCACCACCTGAAATAAATCTCCGATTGCGCCATAGTCTGCTTTTTGAAAAATAGGAGCTTCTGGATCTGTGTTAATCGCCACAATGATCTTAGAAGTTTTCATTCCAGCTAAATGCTGAATTGCACCTGAAATTCCACAAGCAATGTAAAGATTAGGGTTAACTGTTTTTCCTGTTTGGCCCACTTGCATTCCATGAGGAACGTATCCTGCATCAACGGCTGCTCGAGAAGCGCCTACAGCTGCTCCAATCACATCCGCGAGTTCTTCTAGAATTTTAAAATTCTCTCCACTCTTTAGAGAGCGACCACCACTTACAATTCGCTCTGCTTCTGTAAGATCAGGTCGAGCGGATTGAGTGTTGCCTTCAAGGGAAGCCACTTTTGTTTTGATAGAATCCTTAACGGCAGCCTGTTCAACAATGTTAGCTACTTTTCCACTCGGTGCTTGAAGTTTAAAAACGTTTGGTCTCAAACTTAAGGCAGCCTTAGGGCTTTTAACTTTTAAAGTTGTAAAATACTTACCTGCAAGATTCGGTCTCTTAGCTATGATGCTTGATCCTTCAACTTTAAGATCAATACAATCGGTCACAAGTCCTGCTTCAAGCTTGATTGAAAGGGTAGGGAAAAGGTCTTTCACAAGTGAAGTTGCGGCACCCGCAATCACGCTGTATCCGCCGTCAGCAAAAGATTTAGCGAGTGTGTCTTTGTAAGTGTCCGGTTGATAAAATTTAAGTGAAGCATCATTCACAAGATAAAGATTTTCAGCGCCTTGATCACCGGCTTGTGCCGCAAGTTTTGCAGAGGAGCCAGAGAGATTATCTCCAAAGCAAATACTTGAAACTTGGTATCCATTTGCTTTGAGCGTTGAAATTACTTCGAGAGAAGCTTTTTTAATGTTGCCTTCTTTTTGTTCAATTAAAACAAGTGCTTTAGCCATGTTCATCTTCTCCTTAAATTACTTTCGCCTCATTGCGAAGAGCGGTGACGATTTGTTTTGCAAGTTCTTCAGGCGTGCCTTTGAAAACTTTTCCAGCAGCTTTTTCTGCAGGAAGTTCTGCAGAAACAACTTCAACACGTGAATCTTTTGCTCCAAGGCCTAATGATTCAAGTGGAATCACTTCAACTTTTTTTTGTTTTGCTTTCATAATACCAGGAAGAGAAGCATAGCGAGGTGTGTTGAGACCCTTGTTTGCAGCAATCACTGCAGGAGCAGCAAGTTCAACTGCTTCCTCGGCTCCGCCCTCAACTGAGCGGCGAGCTTTGATAATGGAGTCAGTGATTCCTTCGAGTTTTGTAACAACCGTTGCTCGAGACCAACCTAAAAGTTCTGCAACCATTTGAGGAACAGCTAAGGCGTCATCATCAATAGCTTGTTTGCCAGAAAAAACAATTTGAAAACCTTTTTGTTTGATCACTTCTGACAAGGCTTTTGAAATGACATAACTATCGCAATTTTTGTATTCTTCTTCACTTACTTTTATGTGAATCGCATCATCGCAACCCATCGCCAAAGCAGTTCGTTCAGCGTCGACGACTCTGTCGGGCCCAACAGAAATAACGGTAGCGGTTCCTTTGGTTGCATCTCGAGTTTTAATGGCTTCTTCCACTCCAAATTCGTCGTAGGGATTTAATATAAATTTGACTCCCGTCAAATCGAGGGCGTTTGAACTCAATTTAGCTTTTGTTTCAGTGTCAGGACATTGTTTTACAAGGACGGCGATTTTCATTCTTTTCAGCTTAAAAGACGTTCTTTGGGAGTCAATAGATTGTCGTCTGAGAATAAAGTGTTAACGCACCTGAAAAAGAAGTTTTTTTAAAGAATTTAATTATTTATTAAGAGGCTTTTCCGATAACTCTTCAAAGGATTAATAGCAGATGCTTGCTCGTCGTTTAGGTGATCTTCTAGAGAAAAATCAAATTGCGACGACTCCTCACGTCCAAGAATGTTTAGGAGAACTCGAAAAAGATCCTAAAAAGAGACTTGCGCGACTTCTTGTTGATAAAGGCTATGTCGATGAGCGAAAGCTAATTGATTTTTTTACGAAGCAGTATGCAATGCCTTCAATTGACCTCAGCAATTTTGAAGTAAATCCCGACTTAGTCGCAAAGTTAACGCCTCAATTTTGTTCAAATAACTTTATTATTCCCATAGGAATAAAGGGGGATACTGTTGTTATCGCCACAGCTGATCCGACGGAACAAACAGTCTTTGACCAAATTCGTTTTGCTCTCAAGTTAAGAGCAGAACCCGTGCTTGCAGCCGCTTCTCAAATAAAATCTTTGCTCGAAAAAATAACAGGTGTTCCCATCGATCAAGTCACCAAGGATTTAGGTGGTGAAGCTTTAGGAGATGTAAGCTTTGAGGAAGCAACTGATGACAAAGGGGCTGGAAGTGATGATTTAAATGCGGAAGAAGCAGCTCCTATTGTAAAGTTTGTGGCAGCTGTTTTAACGGATGCGATTCGTCGACGGGCGTCAGATATTCATATTGAGCCCTATGAGAATGATTTAAGAGTTCGAGTACGTGTAGATGGAGACTTGGTAGACTCGGTAAAACCACCTCCTCAAGTGAAAAAGCCTCTCGTTGCTCGTATTAAGGTTATGTCTAAGATGCGTCTCGATGAACGTCGCGTACCCCAGGACGGACGCATACGTTTTAAATTACCGGAGGGGAAAACGGTAGATTTTCGTGTGAGTACGTGTCCTACGGTTTATGGTGAAAAAGTCGTTATTCGTATTTTGGATAAATCTGCAGCGGTGATTTCACTGGATAAATTAGGTTTTGAACCAGAAGATCAAGAAAAATTTATTAAAGCAATTAAAAGTCCTTGGGGGATGGCGCTTGTTACAGGAGCGACAGGTTCTGGCAAAACCACAACACTCTACGCAGCCCTTAACGCTCTTAATACTGTTGATGTCAATATTTCGACAATTGAAGATCCGGTGGAATATAATTTTGCAGGAATCAACCAATGCCAGGTTCATGAGCAAGTGGGTTTTACTTTTGCGGGTGCATTGAAGTCATTTCTTCGACAAGATCCAGACATTATTCTTCTAGGTGAGATACGTGACACAGAAACAGCAAGTATTGCGATGAAAGCTGCGTTAACGGGCCACATGGTTCTCTCTACGTTACACACAAACGATGCGCCTGCGACTTTGGCGCGTTTAAAAGATTTAGAGATTGAGCCTTTTTTGATCAACAGTGCCTTGAAAGCAGTCGTTGCTCAAAAACTTGTTCGAGGTATTTGTAAAAACTGTAAGGATGTTGATGATAAAATAACAAAGGATGATCTTATTAAGTTAGGATTTCCGGAAAAGGTCTTAGATAAATTTAAACCTATGAAAGGGAAAGGATGTCCTGCTTGTCGAAACACTGGGTGCACAGGACGAAGAGCTGTTCATGAGGTTTTAGAAATGACTGAAAATATTAGAAATGCTTTTGGTCGCGGAGCCTCAACAGACGAGATTAAAAAGATTGCAGTATCTGATGGTATGAAAACAATGAAAACCAACACCATGAAAAAAATTATGCGCGGTGAGGTGCCAGCGGAAGAATTGCAAAGCGTAGGTGATGATCAATGAGATTTCGTTACCAGGGTTACAATCGTGCGGGTCAGGCTGTACAAGGAGAGCTTGAGGCTGGAGATCAGTCAATTATTCGTGCGATGCTTCGAGAGCAGGGCATTTCTGCGCGAACAATTGTTCCGGTTGTTCTCTCTGGTAAAGCTGATTTTGACTTAGGAAGTTTGTTTGGAGCGTCGGCAACGCCAAGCCTAAAAGACTTTACAGTTTTTCTACGCCAATGGTCAACGATGCAAAGTGCGGGTATGACTGTTATCCAAACTCTCAATGTTCTTGCAGAGCAAACTCCGAATGTAGCTTTTGGAAAAGTTCTTTCAAAAATGGCAATAAACGTTCAAGAAGGATTGACTCTTACGGAATCACTTCAAAAAAATAAAGGGGTTTTTGATAAGGTTTTTATTAACCTTGTTAGCGCTGGAGAAAACTCAGGTACACTTGATAAAATTTTGGAAAGACTTGCGACTTACTACGAAAAAATTGCAGCTATTCGTCGAAAAATGATTTCTGCAAGTATGTATCCTGCTATTTCTCTAGTTGCAGTTTTTGGAATCGTGATCGCACTATTGGTTTTTGTAGTGCCGATGTTTCAAAAAATGTATGCAAGTCAAGGAGGCCAGCTTCCTGCTCCCACGCAAGCATTGATAGATGTTTCAAATTATTTAAAAAACCACGTTCTTCATATGTTGGTTATTATTGGAACGATTGTTGGAGGAGTCATTTATGCTTTTAAAGATGAAGAAGCTCGAAAAAAAGTAGATCCTCTTCTTCTTCTAATTCCGGTTATTGGACCACTTATGAGAAAGTCTGCTCTTGCACAATTTTGTAGAACATTGGGAACATTGACCCAAGCGGGTGTTCCTATTCTTGATGCTTTTGCTCTTGCTGCTAAGACCTCTGGAAATTTTGAAATTGAAGAAGCCGCCATGAGAGTTCAGGCCTCAGTTCAGCAAGGAACGACTATTTCTGCCCCTCTTGGTAAAGAAAAGGCGATTCCTAAAATGATGGTGAGTATGATCGCTATTGGAGAGCAAACGGGTGAGCTTGAAAAAATGCTCATAAAAATAGCCGAATTTTATGAGGATGAGGTGGATGCACTTGTGACAGGATTGACGTCTGTTTTAGAGCCAATACTGATTTTGATTATGGGTGTCGTGGTGGTTTCCATTATTATCCCGATGTACTTGCCTGTATTTAGTATGGGTAACAACGTAGGTGGATAATGGATAAAGGATTTCTCGAATATTTAAATAAAAATAAATTTTCGAAAATTCTTTTGCTTCGATCACTTGCCTATATTGTCGTTGTAGGAATTCTTCTTTTTTTTGGTCGGTCTATTATTCCAGAAGATGATGTGAGTGTTTCACTTTCTCAAGTCTATGGAGTTATTGCTGGGGTTATTTTTGTTCAGTTTTTATTTTTGTTTGTTGATAAACAAGAGAAAAATTTATTTTTTCTAACCATCCTAGATGTCTGCGTAGCGACTTATATTATTAAAAGCACAGGAGCGAGCTCTTCGCCTTTTCAGGTTCTTTTGCCTCTTTTGAGTTTGGTTTCGAGTGTGCTTTTTACAAAGCGGCCCTTTTGGATTGCTGCTATTTTATTAATTCTTGTTTGTATTCCGATTTCAATTGGTTTTCGTGCAACGGTTGCGGGAATCTCTATCGGAGTGATTGTGACGGCTTTTGTGGGGCTTTATTTAAGAAGTAATTTAGAAAAAACAGGAGTCGCCTTAAGCCAAACTCAAGCGCAGCAGAGACGTTTGGAGAGTTTGCAAAAAGCTATAATGGCAAATATTCCAAGCGGCCTTTTAAGTGTGGATTCACGTGGACAAATTATTCAAGCTAATAAAATCGCATCTCAAGTGATGGGATTATCGGAAAAAGATTTAGTTGGTAAAAATTTAGAAAGTTTTTTACCTGAACTAAACAAGCTTCGAGCACAACTCGAAACCCGAACATCAATTAGCGATATTCTTGAGCCGATTGCGAATAGGCGCACAATTAGTTTTAAAAATTCACAAGGAAAAGAACTGCGTCTTGGTTATTCTCTGGCAAGACTTTCCTCACCAGATAATCATGAAATTTTAGGAACGCTAATACTTTTTCAAGATCTCACGGATGCGATCAACATGGAGGAAAATTTAAAGCTTTCCGAAAAACTTGCAGCAGTGGGAAAGCTTGCAGCTGGTATTGCGCACGAAATAAGAAATCCCTTGGCGGGAATTTCTGGAGCGGCTCAACTTCTTGAATCCGATGGTGCCCTTAATGAGGAAAATCAAAAACTACTGAGTATTATTCAAAGAGAGTCTTCTCGATTAGACGGTTTGATTAGTGAATTTTTAGAATTTGTTCGACCAAGTCCGCCTAAGCAAGATCCGATTCAGCTAACAAAAATTGCTCATCAAGTTGTTGATTCCTTAATGGTCAATCCTAAGTGGAAATCGCTTTCTTGCAAGCTTCACCTTAAAGCAGAGGAATCAAAAGAACTTGCGGTAGGTGATGAAAACAGAATTGCTCAAGTTCTTTTGAATCTTGTGCTTAATGCAGGTCAAGCGGGAGCCAAAGATGTGTGGCTAGAGGTAAAAGAAGGAACTCTTGTACGAGTTTTAGACAATGGATCAGGAATTCCAGAAAACATACAAGCTCAAATCTTTGAGCCCTTTTTTACAACAAAAGATCGGGGAACGGGATTGGGACTTGCGATCGCCTACAAAACTCTTGAGGGAGTTGGCGCAAGTATAAATTTGAAATCACCTGTGCATGAAGAATTTGCCACAGGGGGGACGCTTTTTGAAATTCAATTTAAAAAAGTGGGGAGCCATTCGAGGGAGGCTGCATGAGCAAGAAAGAATTTAAACCTACAATTTTAGTGGTTGATGATGAGTTAAGTATTCGAGAGTTTTTGCAGATCATGTTGAAGCGCGAAAAGATGCTTGTTGAAACGGCATGTGATGGAGAAGAGGCTTTAAAGCTTTTAGATCAAAAACATTTTGATTTGATTATTTCAGATATCAAAATGCCTAAAGTAGATGGGCTTGAACTTTTGAGTCGTGTGAAGGCAAAAGACCCAAATGCCTTGATGTTAATGATCACGGCACATGGATCAACAGAGCTTGCTGTTGAAGCTATGAAAAAAGGGGCTTACGATTTTTTAACAAAGCCTTTTAAAATTGATGACGTTAAATTGCGCATTGAAAAAGCTTTAGAAAATAGAGTGCTCGTTCAAGAAAACGTGCGGATGCGCAAAGAGTTGGGCGAAAAATATAGTTTTGCAAATATCGTGGGGGCTGCTCCTTCGATGATGAAGGTTTTTGATTTGATCAAACGCACAGCCGCTACCAGTGCAAACGTTTTGATTACGGGTGAATCAGGCACGGGTAAAGAGCTTGTGGCTAAGGCTTTGCATTTTAATTCACCTGTTAAAGAGGGGCCTTTTTTAACGCTTAACTGCGGAGCGATTCCTGAAGATTTGATTGAAAGTGAACTTTTTGGTCACAAAAAAGGGGCTTTTACGGGGGCCATTAGTGACAAGAAGGGGTATTTTGAAGCAGCCGATGGAGGCACACTTTTTTTAGATGAAATTGGCGAGTTGCCTCTCAATTTGCAAGCGGCTTTGTTGCGGGTGCTATCAGATGGAACCTTTACTCCCGTGGGCGCAACGGAAGTTCGCAAATCCAATGTGCGTGTGATTGCGGCGACAAATCGAGATCTTGAAGAAGAGGTTCATAAAGAAAATTTTCGTGAAGATTTATTTTTTAGATTAAATGTTATTCATGTAAAAGTCCCTGCTCTCCGTGAGCGTCGTGAAGATGTTCCCATGCTGGTGAACCACTTTGTGGAAGAGTTTTCGTCTCGTTTTGGCCGTCAAACTCAATCCCTTGCAAGTGAAACCATTGAGATGATGAAGGTTTATAACTGGCCTGGAAACGTGCGTGAGCTTGAAAACGTTGTGGAGCGAATGATTGCGCTTGAAGCGGGGCCTCATTTGTTGCCCGACTCATTGCCTTCACATATTAGAGAGCCTTTAAAGGCAAGGCTCGATTCTCTTCAAACACATCTTGTGTGGAAAAAGAGTGGGGTTAAAATTGATGATGTACTGTCTCTCGTGGAAAGAGAGTTTGTATTAAAGGCCCTTGAGGATTCAAAGGGTGTGCGCAAGGATGCGGCAAAGTTGCTTTCGATTACGATGCGCTCGCTGCGCTATCGTCTTGAAAAACTCGGCCTCACTTCGAGTGCCGAGGATGATGTGGCTTGAAAAAAACGATTTTATTTTCAATATTTATTTTTTGTTTAGCACAGGGATTGAGTCAGTATTATTTTTCTGCTTTTGACCCAAGAGGAAAAGAAGTCGAAACCCTTAAAAAAAGAACAGAGCTTGCTTATTATCAGCTTAAGGGGAGTGTCTTGGGCTCATATTCTTGGCCGGGGCTTACGGCTTTAGATTTTAGTTTGACCTGGCTTAATGTTTTAGCAAGTACAGACGCTGAGGCCAGTCTTGAGGGAGATTTTTCTTGGTATTTTCATAAATTGAGATTCCTTTCTAGAATAATTCCCGAGGCAGATAAGCGGTTTCAATCAGCAATTTTGCCTTTTTTTGTAGTTATCGGAAAAGATACGGCCGGGGCACAGTTGCTTTTTAATGAAAAACTCTCGCAGAAAGAAAGTTTGAAGGATTGGCAAGTTGCTTATTGGGCAGCTTTTCATGCAATGGAAAATTTGAATGAAAAGAAGCTAGCGGGTGAGTTGTTTTTAAAGGCTTCAAAGCTACCTGGTTCTCCAGTTTATTTGCCAGCGCTTGGATTTCGCTTGTTTCAAGGAGATCAAGTCCTCTCACAGGGTGAATTGAGAGAAGATGCGCTCAAAAAACTAAGCCCCGAGCTTCAAGAGAAGCTCAGGGCTTTAAGACCAGAATGGTTTAATTAATTTTAGTAACCGATATTAGTATTTGTAAGAATTTTAGCTTGAGTTATTGTCCATGCATCTGCTGCTATTCCTGCATCAGTCGAAATATTTCCTGCAGCTGAAATTATAAAACCAACGGCACCGTTGACTGTTCCAGTAGCTGCAATTGGTGTTTTTACAGTATTAACGACAGATGTAACTGTACAGTTTACTGTAGCGGCAGGAAGTGCACCAGGAAGCACGTTAGCTGCAGCTACAAAACCAGTCGCGTAATAGCGGATAGGCCAGTTAGAAGCTGTACCAGAATTGGCATCTGTAATAGTAGGAGCAACATTTAAACAACCGTTAGCTGTGGGTACTCCGTCTGGGGCAAATCCTAAAGCTTTAAGATTACCTGTATACGTTGCATATTCTACTGCAAATGCTTTTTCTAAGCCGTAAAGTGCAGAAAGCTCAGTCTTAGCGTTGGATTGTTTTGCTTTTGCTTGAAACTTAAGCAAGTTTGGAACGGCAACTGCTGCAAGAATACCGATAATTCCCACAACGACCATCAATTCGATAAGTGAAAAACCTTTGTTATTGTTTTTAATCATTAATTGTACTCCTCAGATTATAATCTTAACTGTTATTCATTCTTTCAAAAGTCAATTTCTCGTAAAGAATTGTTAATTTT
>JBIKUK010000008.1:0-73828 GCA_044347615.1 Bdellovibrionota bacterium
CGCTCATCTCTCTTATTTCTAATTTGATTATTGTGTGGATTGTGTTTAATAATTCAAAACGTATACGTCGGTTGATTGGAGATGGGGCTTCGGCGGCTATGGCAAAGGTAGCTTCGCTTTTTTTAGCGGCGATTGCTGTGGCTATGATTCGAAGTGGGATTATGTATTTCATCAACAACAACTGATTGATCTTAAATAAGATATGAATCGAAACTTATCGCTAGTTTTACTTTTTTTTAGTTTTCTTAATTTAACTTTTACGAAGCCTTATCCTGATTATCCGATGCTTGAGCAATATAGAAAAGAAGACCCTATTGAAGTTCACTATGTGGAACCCAAAGACTTATCTCGTTATCGATTGACCTTTTCGGATAACTTGAAGGTCTTTGTGGGAGGAAAAGCTGTGGAGAGTAATTCTTTAACGTTTGTGATGGATAAGGACGGTAATATTTACGCTTCACCTGATAAAATGTATTTGCACCATTCATCTTATCTGAGGGGCCAGAATGTTGCCTGTGGTGGACATTTGTTTTTAAGCGATGGAGTTCTGAGTACGGTCATGAATTCATCTGGTCATTATGCTCCTCCGGCTAAATCTCTTATCTCCGTAGCAGAAGAGTTATTGGCTCGCGGAATAGATATTGAAGGGGTTGATTTTATTCCTGTTCAAAATCAAGAATTGCTCAATATCGAAGCCGAAGTGAAAAGTATGATTTCTGAAAAAAAGAAGGAAGCAAGAATAAAAGCAAAGGGCTGTCGATCTATTTTAGATCAGATTCTAGGTTAGTTTAGAGAACAATTTGAGAGAGTCGTCGTTTTTATTTAACGATCAAAATCGCTTCTTTGTGCTTGGGGTGCAAGAAACAGCTCACTTTGATTTCACCTTTTTTTTCAGCAGGCACGTTTACAAGGATTTTGTATTCCACTCCACGTTTAACACTCGTTTTGACTCCAAAGTCTTTGATCTCAAGGCCGTGTTCTGCGGGACCGGTTGCTAAATCATGTTTTGCGCTGAGAAGATAAGTTTTTCCAGCTTGGATGTTTTGATCTTTCAGGACCCAAGTTGTGACTCCTTTGATGGATTCAGTTTTAACTTCGATTTTAGGAAGTCCAAGATCTTCTTGGGGAGTTACTTTTTTAGTAAGTGATTTTGAATTGTTAGTAGCAAAAGAAGAGAAAGAAAAAAGAGTTGCTAATAGAAATAGTTTTTTCATAACTGTGATTTAAGCCTGCACTAAAATTCTATCAAGAGGCAGATTTGATTTCAGGCATCTTTAACAAGATGCGTGAGAGAAGTAAGTGTCTTTTTTTATGGTTCTTACTTCAGGAAGAGTTATTCTGATTTCCGTTCCGTTACTTTGAGATGAAACAATTTCAAATTTTCCATTCCAGGATTCTATCGTTGATTTGGCATGGTGAATCCCAAGGCCAAAACCACTTTCTTTTCCAAATGTTGCTCCACGACTACCAAGTATAGTTAAAAATTGCTGAGGTATTCCAGGTCCATTGTCGCGAATTGATAAAATACATTCTTGATTTTTTGAAGATAATTCAATTTGGATAAAGCCGCTTTTAAAACCGATTGCCTCAACTGCGTTATCAATTAAATTAGAAAAAAGTCGACCAAACTCTATATTCTCACCTCTCACAAGAACTGAAAGAGGTTCTTTTTTATGTATTAATTTTAAATCAATGTTTGTTTTTTCTTTATATTGGTAGTTCTTTTCAATCATTAGATTTTCAAGGATTAGGGGTAAGTTTATCAAACTTTGTTTTTGATATGTGTTGTGATTCGAATTGGTTAAGAGATTTTTGGATATATCTTGAATTCTTTGAATAGCCGAATTGAGAACTAATTTTCTTTCTTCAGGAATTTGAGTTAAGTCTTGAGTGATGAGCTTTAAAGCCCCAAGAGGAGCTCGGATATCGTGGGCAATTTGTTTTGACATGTTGATTGTGGAAGCATCTTTAACAGCATGTAATAAGTTTTCAAGGCTTCCTTGGTGATCGCGTAAAGAGGGTGGGAGGCTTTGTAATATGAGAGAAGTGTCTTGGCCCTTTGATATTTCGTTTATTAACCGAAGGAAGAATTGATTGGGAAGAATTAATTTCCATTCTAATTGGATTATAAGAAGAAATAAAATAATTCCTAAAAGTACTGTTATAAGAAAGAGTGTCGCAAAGTTTTTAAGTTTCCAAGCGAGGATAGATTTTGAATTAAATGTTAAACAAATCTTTGTTTTAGACAATAGAGTCTCGCTCAATTCACAGCCCTGTTTGGGCAGAGTTGTATAGTTTATAAGAGGTTCAAGATTTTTTTTTATAAGAGCTTCTTTGAAAAGGTCTAAAACAGATATTTTAATAAGTATTTTTCGAGAGTCTTTTGAAGAAGCCACGTCTTTACCTAGAAGAATAAAGTCATTGATGTTTTCTTTTTGAGTCCAGTATTGCCCGAGAATCTCGTCTTCTATTAGGAGTAATTCTTGAGGGTTAATTTCTTTAAGTGAGGATTGGTTTTCAAGAAAAAGTCCGGAAGAAGTCTTTGAGTTTCTTGAAAGCACATATCCCTCTTTTCCTATGAGATACATTTCTTTGACTTCTTGTTTGTCAAAAACAAAATCGTTTAGACTTCGTTCTGTTTCAGCTTTTTTTAAGGTTAGCTCTCCAAAAAAAGAAGTTTTTGAAGCTATTCCTACATCTTTTATGTTTCTTTTGAGGTTTTGGTTGATGGATTCTAAGAGGCTTTTCGCCTCTGATATAAGTTCATTTTTGTAGACAACATACATGAGTGAACTAGATCCAAAAAAGGTTAGTGTTGAAATAATAATGATACCAAGGCCGGTTAGGCTTTTAAATTTCATTTTATCGGCCGTACTTAAGGGCTTGAGATTGTAAAAATTCAACTTTTAAAGAAGAGTCTTTTGGTAAAGCAAGTTGAAGGCTCTCCATTACTTTTTTATTGATTTGAATTTTGTAATATTTTGATTTTTCAAAGCCAATTTTTTCGGAAGAATGACCTTTTTTGAGATATCTTGAAATCATGTCTCCTACCTGAGCTCCTAGTCCTCTCGGATGTGTATTGACTGATGCAAGAAGTCCAATTTTTGTGTGAATACTTAAGATCCCGATTGATGGTTTTTTTAAATTTTTGTTTAGCCACTTTCCCACTTCGACGAGAGATAGTTCTTGGTTGTTTTGATCTTTAATGTCATAGGGTACTAATACCCAAACGGCATCATCAAGATTGTTGATTTCACGAACAGCGTCTTGCCATTGAGACCAAAAAGACAAGTTGTAAATTTTTCTTAGTTTAAATCCTGATAAGAAGTATTTTCCATCTTTATCAAATTCCTTTTTAAAAGATGAAGAAAGTATTTGTGAAGTTATGTTATTTGAAGTGAGAACAGAGACTGTTTTAATTTTTGAATTAAATTGCTTGAGCAATTCATTGCCTTTTTCAATTTGATAAGTTTCAAATATTCCTGAGAATCTATTTTTATTTTCCTTGTTCAGCCAGGTTAGTTGATCTGGGTTTTTGTTGATTCCCGTGACAAAGATTGGTTTTTTTAAATCTATTAGTCGAGTTGCCAGTAAATCAGTGGCTTCATCATCGCACAAAAGTATGATGTCTGGATTGTAATCTTTTGATTCTTTTGTAATTCGCTCTTGTTCTAGTTTTTGCGCAGATGGATCTTTAAGTCTCCAATATTCTGAATGGTAAACTATAGATTTTATTTCTAAGTTTATTGCTTCTTTTTTAAGGCTTTCTTCTACCCCTTCGTTTATTTCATGAGTCCACTCTCCGGGAGGATAGCTGTGAATGATGATTAATTTCTTTAAAGACTCTGCACTTAGCGATTTGAAGCTTAAAATAGCAAAAATAAAAAAAAGGATAATTCTTTTTTTTAGCATCTTGTAAACCTGAGGATTTCTTTTTTTAAGTTTGGATAAATTTCTAAAAGTTCTTTTTGTGTCGGTAAGGAAAAGTCGTCAAAATCAAAGCCAGGGCTCATGGTTGTCCCTACGAGGCTCCACTCACCTAATGAACGTAGGCCTTGTAGCCAGCCAGCAGGAACCATAAATTGAAGAACGTGACCTTTTGAAATATCTTTTCCGAGAATAATTTTGTGACTTTTTCCAGTGTTGTCTATTAAGAAAAGTTCACAGGAGTTTCCGTCTGAAAAATGATAAAATTCATCAAATTCTAATTTGTGTAAAGCTGAAAAATCTTCTCCACCTACAAGAAAAAGAATAGACGTTGATTTGGGTCTCTGAACGCTTTTTCCAGAAAGAGTAACAGCCTTAACAGATTCACTCGAACAATAAGTTCTTCTAAAAAAACCACCTTCACCCTCAAGGGGTTTTAGGTCAAAGTTATTGATGATGGTTTCTTTGTCGTCCATCGCATTTATCTACGCCAAATTGCCTAAAAAGTGTCAACAAAAACTAACTTACATCCGTTCAATCGTTGGAATGTTCAGAAGCTTAAATCCCTCTTCCAAGAATTCAAGAGTGAGTTTCACAAGAGTTAAGCGCGAGTTTTTGATTTTTTCTTCAACGTTCAAAACAGGGCAGTCTTTGTAAAAGCGATTGAAAAGCTTCGCGACATCAAACAAATAGTTGGCCAAATGGTTAGGGCGGTATTCGTGAGCCGCCGCTTGGACAATTTCATTAAAGCGATAAAGAGCGTAATAAAGTTCTTCTTCTTGCGAAGTTGAGAGTTCAAGACACACCTTTGAAAAATCAATTTCTCCAGCTTTCGTTAAGAGACTTTTGCAGCGAGTGGTAACATATTGCAGGTAGGGCCCTGTTTCTCCTTCTAGTGCAATCCACTGAGAAAGAATAAATTTAATTGGAGACGAGGGGTCAATGCGAAGCATTCCGTATTTTAAAGCCGCAAGAGTAATCTTTTGAGAAGTTTTTTTAATTTCCTCAGCTGACCATTCATCTTTGTATCGATCCAGATAATCTTTTGTAACAATGTTTTCGATCTGATCGCGAAGCTCCTCAAGGCTCAGTCCCCTGGCATCACGAGAGCTAAAGGCCTCGCCTTTTTCATCGTTCACACTTTCATAGCTGAGATGTTCTGAGCGAGTCGCTTGCGGAAAGCCCATGAGCTCTGCCACTTTGAAAAGTTGTTTGAAGTGTAGTTTTTGTCGTGAATCAACGATGTAAATTGCTCGCGCTGTATGAGCGTCTGAGAATTTTCTTCGAATCAGTTCGAGATCTTTTGTAAGATAGAGTCCGTTTCCGTCACTTTTGAGAAGTAAGGCAAACCCAAGTTCTTCTCCTTTGTGGTTTCCAAGTTGAACTCCGACAGCACCTTCGTTTTTTTGAAAGATGTTTTTTTCAAGATATTCTACAACAAGTTTTCGAGAAGCCTCATCGCATTCGCTCTCGTAGTACCACTTGTGAAAATGAGAGTTTGACCATTCGTACACTCTTTTCATTTCTGCAAGAGACCACTCGCGAGTTTCAAGATAAAGAGCGTAATCATCGCCCTTAAGGTCTTGAAGATTGCGCAGGATTTCTTGAATTTCTTTAGTCGCTTTTTCTTTTTCTACATCTCCCAAGCTATTCATGGCTTGAGTTGAAAGGGCGTATTGTTTGCCGAGCCAGATGGCTTTGTCGGCTCCCTTTGGCCATGTTTCGCGGGGAATTTGTTTGAGATACCAGAGAACGCGCGCAATATGGGCGCCTAGGTCTCCAGGGTAGGTGGTACGAATAACCTTGTAGCCTACGCTTTCAAGCAAATGAGAAACGGAATCTCCGTAAAAAAGGTTTCGCATGTGTCCCAAGTGCAGGGCCTTGTGTGTATTGGGCTGCGAATATTCTATGTCGATTTGCTCGCGTTTGATGTGAGAAAGTTCTTTAAAATAAGTTTTTTGAAAAACGCTTTTCGAAAAACTTTTAGCGCTTTCATTGTAATTGATGAAAAAGTTTACGTAGCCACCTGCAACTTTGACGTCTTTGATTAAAGCGGGGAGTGATTTTTTTATTTCATCCACTATGAGAGCCGCAATTTTTGGTGGAGCGCTTTTTAATTCTTTTGCAAGAGGAAAGCACGGAAAAGCCAATTGTCCCATATCAAGCGAGGGAGGTACGCCAAGGGAGTTTTCAATGTTTTCGCTAGCAAATTGGGGGGCAAGGGTAGTGAGAGTTGTTTTAAGGCTTTGAGCGACAATTTGTTTAAAGGGAGTGAGGTAGTGAGTAGGGGTTGGGTGCATGTATTGCGCTCGAGATTTATAGAGATTTAAATCAATATTAAAAAAAGTGGTGGTCAGGGAGGGAATCGAACCCCCGACACGAGGATTTTCAATCCTCTGCTCTACCGACTGAGCTACCTGACCTTAAGCTATCCTTAAGCCATTAAAAGCTTTTAATATCTTAACCAGCTTTTTTTTAATCCTTCAAAAAGCACTTGGCCCTTTGAACAATTCCGTTTAGAAATATCCTTATGCGCAACGTTTTGCTAGTGTCCACGAAGATTTTTTTCACTTTTTTTTATGTTTCTCTCTTTTTGAGCGCACAAACACCACCAAATCCTAAATTGAACCCCAATATTGCACGTGAAGCGACTGGAAATGGACTCTACAACCAAAGTGGCGCCAATTCTTGTGTCTATTGTCATGGTGTTGGGGGCGTAAACGGTAATGTAAAAGAAGCGGCAAATCTTCAAAAGCCTAAAACTTGGAAGATTTATAAGATTTTAGGGGGTGATGGCGCTTTTGCAAAAGACAAAGAGGGTTTTCGCTCAAAAATGAAGCAAGCTACAACTCACCTGATTCTTAAGGGTGCCATTGCTCACAACTCTAGCTTTAAGCAACCCTGGTACGATTCTTCAAAAGCTGCTCCTTACAACGGGCAAATGTTGGGTGTTGCGGGAGGCCCTAGTAGAGCGTGGCTTAAGAAATACAAAGAAAAATACGGATTAGTTCCCGAAGTGGCTGCGGATTCACTTTATTTATATATCAAATCACTTAGTAAAGAAGATGTTCTTTAGGTTTTTTGCGCTGTCAATTTAGATAAAATTCCCGCGCTCAAAAGAATTCCTACGACTATTGAAAGATTCACACCTACAGGAATGACAAACCACTTTTCGATGAGCATTTTAATTCCTACAAAGCTCAAAACAAGACCCAACGCGGGCTGTAGTAGGTGAAATCTTTTAATCAGATCTTCGAGAACAAAAAACAGTGAGCGCAGACCCATGACGGCTGCAATGTTTGATGTGTAAACCACAAAAGTGTCACGACTGATGGCCAACACGGCCGGCACAGAATCAATTGCAAACAAAACGTCTGTGCTTTCTACAATTAATAAAGCAATGAAATATAGGGTAAAGGAATGGTGCTTGCTATGGGGATCGTAGCGAAAGAAATGCCCATTGTGAGGCTCGTCTGTAATGGGAAGAAACTTTTTAGCAAGATGAAAAACTTTTGATTTTTTTGGATCGAAATGAGTTTCGCCTTTAGAAAGGAGAAACTTGATCCCTGTAAAAAGAAGAACGGCTCCAAAAATATACATGATGAAATGAAACTTTTGTATGAGCTGAGTCCCGGCCGTAATCATAATGGCGCGCATGATGATAGCGCCCATGATTCCCCAGAAAAGAAGACGGTGCTGATGCTTGCGTTCAATGTTAAAGGCCGCAAAAATAACGGCAAAGACCATCAGATTATCGACTGAGAGAGATTCTTCAATAATGTAGGCTGCGTAGTATTCAAGAGCCGAATCAAATCCACGTGAAAGATAGATATAAAAACCAAAAGCAAGTCCTAGGGAAATCCAAAAAGCACTCCACTTTAGAGCCTCTTTGAATTCAATGACATGAGCTTTGCGATTGAGAACCGCAAGGTCTAAAAAAAGTAATCCAATAATCGCAACGTGAAAAACAACCCATTCATTCATCATCAAAAAGTTTTCCTTGGTGTGGTTTTACATCGTTTTCATCGATGCCTCCACCAATGGTCACTTCATGTTTGACGAGTTTTCGATTTTGCGTGTTAAACGCAAAGAAAGCATTTTCAGGAAATTCTTTTTTGAGTTCAGCAAAAGCTTCTAAAATAAGTTTGAGATTTTCTGGATCATCGTCGGACATTCCAAAACGGTGATGTGGATTGTACCCATAGCAATCAAAGGCATCCTTAACGGACTGATGAATCGCTCTTTTTTTAAGTTCAGGGACACCAAGTTTTAAATTTTTGTCGTCAAGCTCAACTCGGGTAGGTGTATGAGAAACAGGGTAAACGCCCAGATAATTCGGATGAGTGACTAGATCTCTTGTTTGAACAAGGTGATTGATGGCGCGTTTGATGGTGTGTGGGTGATGTCCTCTAGCTGTGATGATGGAGAGCGGTCTGGAGTTTTCAACCGCGTAAGCAAAGAAGTTCCACGAGGGACCCTTCCATTCTACTTGGGAATCATTCAAGGCGCGGCGAAGATCTATGATGAGAGCTTGTTCTTCAGTTTTAGGATCGATCGTGCGATCGCGAAAGTTCATAAAAGAATTGTAGCGCTCATCAAAGCGACTTTCGTACTCAAACCACGGAGAAGACGAATTGTTCATGTGTTCTTTGAATTCGATCCACTCTTCAGTGGAGACGCTTTTCATAGAAGAATCATTTTTTTTAAATAAAACAAGCTCAGAAGGGAGATGTAAAACATTGTCGTCGAGGTCGAAGAAGTAAAAGCTTCGGCCGCCTTTGTGAAAATTGCGATCCAGTTCCCTGAAAAATTGAATAGGAAGCGCCATCTGCCCTTTTGAGCCATCCGTCATGGGGAGTGTTTTCCTTTTTTAGAAGAATGACTTTTGTGATGATGGTGAGGGTGTTCGGGATGGGTGCAGCATTCATCATCGCCTGTGTGCTCGGTCATGTGATGCGAAAGTGTAAGATAGAGTTGAAAAAGAGCCAGGGTCATAAAAGCTGAGGCAAAAACAGAGTGATTATGAAAAATTAAAGCGAGTGTTCCCCAGACAAAAATAATTCCAAGAGCCCACGGATGCCATTTTCTTTTTGGAGCGCGACTCAATAAAAAAAGACTCGAAACCAAGACAAAAGCCCATGCGCCGTATTCCACATAATTATTGTGCGGCATGAGTCTTAGAAGTGAGGGAGCCGTGAAAGTAAGGGCAACTGTAGCAAGGCAATGGACAAGGCAAAGATAGCTGGCCATTTGACCTATCCAAAAAAGCATTTTCACGTGCTTTTGTTTTTTGTGGCTCATGATCTTGTTCCTTTATGAAAGCATGGCTTTGCTATGAATTCCACGAAAAAACGGCCCGCGTTACACACAAGTTTTGTATTTATTCTCCCTAGATGATTTCATGCTGAAAAATAGGGCTTGTGCTATCGTTATAAGCATCATGAGTATGAAAAAAGTTAGTTTTGATGGAGCCATCGACTTTTCGACTGTTAACCTCAACGAATATAAAAAGAACTTTCAAGAGGGCTTAAAGCTTGCCCGAGAACGTTTTTCAAAATTAAAAAGCCAGCCCTCAATACAAGATTCTGTTCAGTTTATGAGAGCTTACTCAGAAATGGATCTTGAGCTGAGTGAGGTGAGTTCAGTATTTTTTAATTTGTTGGGTTCTGACGGAACTCCTGAGATGCATGCCTATGCTCAAGAAATTCAACCAGAGCTTAGCAAGTTTGGTAATGAAGTGGCTTTAGATTTAGAGATTTTCAAGAAAATTGAGCAGTGTCGAAACGAAATAAAAAAAACTGACTTCAAAGAATGGAGTCGTTTTAATGACGAAGTTTACCGATCGTTTGTTCGTAACGGAGTGAATCTTCCCGAAGATAAAAAAGAAATCTTAAAAAAAATTGATGAGGAATTGGGTCTTCTGTCTTTGAAGTTTCAAGAAAATATAATCAAAGACACAGCTGCCTTTGAACTTGTTGTCGAAAATGAAGCAGACCTTAAGGGATTGCCTGAGCGTAATATTGAAGAAGCCAAACAAAAAGCAGAAGCGAAGAATATCAAGGGCTTTTTGTTGACTCTCGATGCGCCGACATACATTCCCTTTGTGACTTATGTTGAAAAGCGTGAGCTCAGAGAAAAAATGTGGAGAGCTTATGCTACTCGTTGCATGAAGGGTGAGTTTGATAACAAAGCCAACTGCATTCGAATTACAAATCTCAAACATCAACGAGCATTATTGTTAGGGTTTAAGAGTCACGCGGATTACGTTTTGAAAGAACGAATGGCTAAGAATCCTGAAACAGTGAAGGAATTTCTTTTGCGTGTTGTGACTGTTTCAAAAGCAAAAGCAGAAAAGGAACTGGCGGAACTTAAAGAATTCGCAAAAGCTGAGGGATTCAAAGAAGAATTTAAACCTTGGGATTCTGCTTTTTATGCCGAGAAATTAAAAAAGAAAGTTCTGAACTTCGACGAAGAAGAATTGAGACCGTACTTTCCCATGGAAAAAGTGATTCAAGGACTTTTCGATCATGCGACTCGTCTTTTTGGAATTACTTTTGCGGAGCGAGTGGATATTCCCAAATATCATCCCGAAAACAGAGTTTACGAAGTCAAAGATTCGGATGGTTCTTATCTTGGGTTATTTTACTTAGATCTTTTCCCTCGTGAGAAAAAAAGGCCTGGCGCATGGATGACTTATTTTCGTGGGCAGGGTTCTGTGGGCGGTAAAAAATTACGCCCGCATGTGGTCAATGTTTGTAATTTTACAAAGCCCACAGCCACAAAGCCTTCTCTTTTGAGCTTCGATGAAGTGAACACTCTTTTCCACGAATTCGGTCATGCTTCTCATGAATTGTTGTCGAATTGTGAAGTCAGAGGTCTTGCAGGAACCAATGTTTGGTGGGATTTTGTGGAGCTTCCTTCTCAGATTATGGAAAACTGGGTGAATAACGAAGAGGGCTTAAAACTTGTGGCGTCTCATTTCGAGACGGGAGCCTCTTTGCCCAACGAATTGATTGAAAAGATTAAGGCTTCCAAAAAGTTTTTGGCGGCAAGCGCTTCCTTGAGGCAAGCTCAGTTAGCTCTTTTAGATATGGCTTGGCACCACGATGGGCCGCTTTCAACAAATCCATCCCTCAAATTGGATGAGCAAACAGATGTAGAAGCCTTTGAGACTTTAACTCTCAAGCCTTTTCAGACGATGGAGAAAATTCCTGGTACGAGTATTTCTCCAAGCTTTTCTCACATATTTGGAGGTGGTTATTCTGCGGGTTACTACTCTTACAAGTGGGCTGAGGTTTTGGATGCCGATGCCTTTGAGTATTTTGAAGAAAAAGGCATTTATAATCGAGAAATTGCCGATAAATTTCGTCGCGAAGTTTTAAGTCGCGGAAATACCGAAGATCCCGATGTCTTGTACGAGCGTTTTCGAGGTCGAAAACCCGATCCAGATGCCTTGTTCAGACGTGATGGTCTGTTGTAGACTACCCAGACTTCACTTATGGATCCCATTACAGCGGCCGAGATTAAACGACGCCGAACTTTTGCAATTATCTCTCACCCCGATGCCGGTAAAACAACGCTTACCGAAAAACTCTTGCTTTATTGCGGACAAATTCGCGTAGCGGGCGAGGTTAAAGCCAAAGCCAATCGCCGCAAAACAGTGAGCGACTGGATGCAGTTAGAGCAAGAGCGTGGAATTTCTGTCAGCTCAAGCGTTTTGCAATTCGAATATCAAGGCTTGAAGTTGAATCTTCTCGATACTCCTGGCCACAAAGATTTTAGTGAAGACACTTATCGAACGTTGATGGCCGTGGATACGGCGCTCATGATTATGGATGCTGCGAAAGGTGTGGAAGAGCAAACCAAAAAACTTTTTGAAGTTTGTAAATTGCGTGGTCTTCCGATTCTCACTTTTATCAACAAAATGGATCGCGAAGCTTTGGATCCTTTTGATTTAATCAAACAAATTGAAGAAGTGTTGGGAATTGAAGCTCTGCCTTTGACGTGGCCCGTGGGAATGGGAGATCGTTTCAAGGGTGTTTACGATCGTGTCACAAGAGAATTTCATCTCTACACAAGTTCTGAAAAAGTGGGACAGAAAGCAACGATCGAGCGTTTAGCAGTTGAGCCTGATGATCCAGCTCTCAGAGAATATTTGGATGAAGAGGAACTTCAAAAATTAAAAGATGAACTTGAGCTTTTAGATGGAGCTTTGGGAATTCCTACAAAAGAAAATTATTTTGATTGTAAGGTGACTCCTGTTCTTTTCGGAAGTGCGCGATCTAACTTCGGAGTTCCCACGTTACTCGAAAAATTCAAAGAATATTCTCCAGAGCCTCAGGGCAAAGAAGCAGTTCCTGCAGCGGTAGTTCCTACGGATGATTTCTTCTCGGCTTTTGTTTTTAAAATTCAAGCCAACATGGATAAGGCGCATCGCGATCGTTTGGCTTTTTTGAGAATCGTATCTGGAAAGTTCGAACGTGACATGGATGTGAAGCACAGTCGCTTAGATAAAACAGTTCGACTTGCTCACAGTAAACAATTCTGGGGTCAGGAGCGTGAGACGGTTGATACGGCTTATGCGGGAGACATCTTGGGTGTTTATGATCCCGGACATTTTAAGATTGGTGATACTCTTCACATCAGCAAAGCAAAACTGAGTTTCAAGGGAATTCCTCAATTTTCTCCGGAGTGTTTTGCGCGTTTATCCATTCGAGATCCGCTAAAGCGCAAACAATTACAAAAGGGAATTCAAGAGCTTTCAGAAGAAGGCTTAGTCCAGGTTTTTGTAAATCCAAGAGTCGGGATGCAAGATCCAGTTTTGGGTGTGGTGGGTTCACTCCAGTTTGACGTTTTGCAATTTAGATTAAAAGACGAATACGGAGTGGAAACAAAAATTGAACGCTTGCCATACCAACTTGCTCGTTGGGTAAACAGTAGTGATCCTAAAGTGAAGCTTGAAGAAATTGATTTTCGCACAACACTCTTGAGAGATTCTCATGAGCATCCCGTTTTGTTATTCCAATCACAATGGGAATTTGAATATACAAAACGAAACGCTCCCGAATCTGTTGAGTGGATGATCGCCGCTTTTTAGAATTTAAAAATAAAATCTAAAAAATTTTTTGCTTACTTCTTCGCTTTTCGCACACTAAAGTTTTTTGCAAATTCAGCGAGAGCTAAAAAGGGGAGTCCGCAATTGGCTTCTGGTGGACAGTGCGCACCTTTCCATTTTGTAAACATGGAATAAGAGCAGATGTCCAAGTGAAGCCACGGGTAAGCGCCCTCGACAAATTTTTCAAGAAAAGCTGCTGCTGTGTGAGAGCCGGCGTCTCTATGTCCAGTGATATTTCTCATGTCGGCAACAGATGATTTTAAATCTTCGTAATACTCAGAGAAAAGAGGCATCTCCCAACATTGCTCTCCCGCTTGATGAGTGGCTTTGACGAAAGACTCCGTGACGGTCCCTTTGTTTCCGTAGAGCAAAAAGCCCGCAGAACCAAGAGTGATAATGGCAGCACCTGTCAGAGTGGCCATGTCGATTACAAGATCGGGCTTAAGGCCACTTGCATACGCTAGGCAATCTCCTAAAATAAGTCGGCCTTCGGCATCTGTGTTTTGTACTTCCACGGTTTTTCCGCCCCAAGCTTTGTACACTTCGCCTGGCAAAATAGAATTATGGCTTGGACGGTTTTCAGCAAGCGGAACAAGTGCAGTGACTTTAAGGGGGCTTTTGCTTTTTGCAAGATAAGCCATGGTTGCAACTGTAATTGCAGCTCCCGTCATGTCGTGCTTCATTTCTTCCATCTGAGGAGCAGGCTTAATAGAAATTCCACCTGTATCAAAAGTTACGCCTTTTCCGACAAGAACTAAGTGAGGAACGTTTGATTTAGAAGCATTGTATTCCATTTGAACAAGTCGGGGTGGGTTGATGCTTCCTTTGCCCACGCTCCAGATTCCACCAAAGCCTTCTTTTTGAAGACGAACTTCATCGAAGACTTTGGTTTTGAAACCCGCTTCGCTGCCCAATTCAGAAATTTCTTTTGCAAATGATTCTGGATAGAGGACGTTGGGAGGGCAGTGTGTTTCATCGCGAATCCATGAAATAGCTTCCGCTTTGAGAGTGACGTCTTTTTGAAGCTGAGTCAGATTGGATTTTGAGATTTGTTTGCACAAAACATGAATGTGTTGAATTTCTTTTTTGCTCTCTGCTTTTTGTAGGGATTTCTTTCCTTTGTAAGAAGCCATAAAAAATCCACAGAGAACTCGATCAAGGGCTTCTTCTTTTGTGAGTGGACGATCGTAGAGGGGTCTTTCCGCAAAGTCGCGAGCGAGTTTTGCTTTGGTGAGAGTTTTAAGTGGAGAGAGAAATGTGTCTCCTGCAAAAACGATTTGATTTTTTTTAACTTTGCGACTGAGTTGTAAGATTTTTCCACCCAAATTCAAAAGTTTCTTTGGAGTGTAATCCTTGTCTTCACCGAGTCCCATAAAAAGAACTGCTGAGGGTTCAGTGACGAGAGCGCTCTCTCCGAATTTACCTTTAAAGCCAAAAACATTTTGTGCTTTTTCAAAAGCGCTTTTTAAGAAATCATTTTCTTTGATCAAAGCTTTTATGCTTTTTTCATCTTGAGCAATTCCTACAATCAGGAGTTGTTCGTTTTTAAAAGCAGACTCAGAGCTAAGCTTGGCTTCTTTGAGGGTTAAAGAATAGAGATCTGTAAAGATTTTTTGAGGGCTATAACTCAACATTCCTAAAACTTTAGCTCTACATGTCTGAGTCGGCAAATTCTATTGCAAGGCGGCTGCGAGAAGGTGCGTAAACTGTTATGCTGATCGTGTGTCGACACTTTTAAAATCGAGTGTTGTGTCTCGAAATAAATTAAACGTCCGCTGGTGGAAGAATTCTTGGAATTTAGCGGCGCCTCCCAAGGGCACACTTTATCTTCTTCATGGGATTGGAGAGCATTCTTCTCGCTATGATGAGTTTGCCTCTTTTGTGGCAACCTGGGGTTTTGATGTCTTGTCTTTTGATTTACCTGGTCATGGATTGACGGCTCGTCGGGGTGCTTTTGAGCGCTTTGCAGACTTCGATGAAATGCTTGCTGAGGCCAAAGATGTTTATCGTTTCTGGATGATGGAAGGACCTTTTGCCTCAAAGGATCTTCGCTCAAAGCCTGTCTATTTTATGGGGCATAGCTTGGGTTCGATTTTGCTTCTTTATTGGATCACTAAAGGGAAAGATTTTTCTGATTCTTTGGAGGGGCCTAAAAAAATTATCGTGAGCTCGCCTCCTTTAGAATTAAAATTAAAAGTTCCCCTTTGGAAAGAAACTTTTGCCCGTTTATTGAGATACTCTGTGCCTGATTTAAAGTTGGGTAATGAAATTTATCCAGCTTGTTTGAGTCATGATGCAGTGAAAGTTTCTGAGTACGTTCGTGATCCTTGGCGATCTTCTAAAGCAAGCCCACGTTTATATTTCTCACTCAAAGATTCTATGGCCTATGCTTTAGAAAATGTGCGAAACGTTGAAGTTCCAACACTTTTGATTTCGGGATCGGAGGATCCCATCATTGAACACTCTGCTTTAGAAAATTTTTATGCAAATTTAAATACCCACAAAAAATGGGTGGATTTTAAGGGCTACAGGCACGAAACGCTCAATGAAGTGGGTCGTGATAAGGTTTATGAGGAAGTTTTAAAATGGCTCATCAGTTAAAAGAAAAAGTGCGTGATGCTCTCATTAAAAGATGTCTCAAAAAAGGAGGAACTTTTAAGTTGGCTTCTGGTAAGGAATCAAATGTTTATGTTGATTCTAAGGGAATCACTCTCCACGCACCCTCTCTTAAGCTTTTGAGTGAATATTTTTGGGAAGTTTGGAATGGTCAAAAGATGAATCCTTCTAATATTGCGGGCGTGAGTGTCGGGGGCGATCCTCTGGCAACTGCTTTGGCGCTTGAGGGGATGGGAAGCGGAGAAAAAAATATTCTCTTGGTTCGTAAAGAAAAAAAAGATCACGGAGGTACTCAGGGGCGAGCAGTTGAGGGACTCAAAGCTTCAGATCTCAAAGGGCCGCTTTTTTTAGTTGAAGATGTGATGAGTACGGGGGGATCTTCGGCAAAAGCTTTGAGGTTTTTACGAGATGAAGGTTACAGCGTTGATGCTGCATGGGTGATTCTTGATCGAGAGATGGGAGCCAAAGAAGCTCTCGAAAAAGAGTTTGGGATTCCTGTCTATTCGCTTTTTAAATTGAGTGATTTACTATAATTAGCGCAAGGCGCAAAAACCTTACTCGCGGCGCTGTTCCTTGGCGCTTAGCTCAATCAAGAGTTATTATTGAAGATGTTCTATGGGATTTTCAAAAAAAATTTTTCTTGGGTTTTTTCTTTTGTCGGGATGTGCCGGTTTTGAGGGGATAGAATCACAGCGCTCTGAATATGATTCTTATCTTCGAGAAAATCTTCAGGAGCAAAAACTTTTTTTAAAGCTTAAAGACAATGGCTCCGCTCGATTTTTAGAGATCACTCCTAAATTGATAAGACTCCAAGCTGATCTTGTTCCAGGATTTGAAGCAAAATCTAGTGATGAGCAAATTTTCTTTTTAGTTTCTTTGGAGCTTTCTGATTGGGCTCATTTTAATGTTTCTGATTTTAAGTTTATTTGGGGCGAAGAGAATTCGAAGTCTGTCAAAGAGCTTCACGATCCCCATTTGCTACAAAGTTTTTATCCTTTTTCAGTTCCGCATGATCGTGTGTTTATGGTGGAATTTGCAAAGCCTCTTTCGCGCCCGAGTTCTTTAAAGGTTCAAACATCGCAAGGTCAGTTTGTTTTCAAAACAGATGAATTAAAACAAGGTGAAATTTAAATGAAAAATAAACTTATTCTCATTATTTCAATGAATGTTCTGTTGGTCACGCTCGCTGTATTGCTCTCTTATCGAATGATTGCTCCTCGTTATGAAGCAAAACAAGTTACGAATTTAAATTCGCTGGGAAGTCTACATACGGAAGCGGCGGCGGAAAGAGTTGCTTCTTTTGTGTCACTTTTGAAAGATGAGCTTAAGGAAAATGTAATACGTCTGATAGATCCCTCTCGAGGCCCTATCTTTCTTGATCCTTCTCGTTGGTTATGGATTCGTATTCAAGATAAAGAGTGGCGAGCTCAGGGAAATTTAGAGGCTTTACCTCTTCCTCGAACGGATGTTGATACATGGTCGATGAGTCAGGGTAAGTCTTCGATGGTTCTTTCGCTTCGGATTCCTATTCTGAAGCAAGGAGTGCAGGATTTTGTCTTAATTGAAGGGGGCGTTAAACTGACAGCTTTTGATGACCTGCAGGCTAATGGCCGCTTTGGTCTTTGGGTTTTTGATTTAAATGCCTATAAAAAAGGTGGCTTAAGTTCTGCAAAGATTTTTGAAAAAGAAAGCCAGACAGGTAGTCTTTCCAAAGAAGATGTAGCAGTTATGACTTCTGAATTTTTGACGAAGTTATTCAATTCTAAGGAAAGTCAGGTATTAGCGACATCTCTTCCGTGGCATGTGTATTTTAAGAAATCAACTTCTAATGATCAGTTAGGTGTTTTAGGATTTTGGGCTGAGGAGACTGATCCTCAAACATTTAATTCCAATTGGATTTTTTTGATTGTATCACTCATCTTTATTGCTGGGTTGAGTTCCTTTCTGGTGTACAGGGTTTTAGGTCAGGAGTCTCTTTCTTTATCCACTGAAAAAGCTGATTCAAAAGAAGAGAATATGGTTCCGGTTTTGCCTCAGGTTCCCCCACAGAGACTGGTGACTCAGCAACAGCACCCTGCTGCGGTTATTCAACTTAAGTCTAATCCTACTCCTGCTCCCACAGTCACGACTGTGAAATTGTCTTCCACTTCTGCGCCACCTTCAGCGCCTCCTCCGCCAGCTCCAGCTCCTGTAAAAGTACAAAGCAAACAAGAAATTCAGCAATTTATGAGAAGGCTTTGTACGGAATTAGGTATGGGACTAGAGGGCAAGGAAGCCTATACGGTTGATAGCCTTCTTTTGTTTATGGAAGAAAAAGAGCCAACTTTAGAAAACTTTGACATCGAAATAGCTTTCAATGATTTCGAAAAAGAAGAAGTTTTTCCCAAAATTGAATCTTTTTTTGATCAAGATATTTGGAGGATTCACTCAAACTCAAAATATCTAATGGCTTTACTGGCTTTGTATTCAAGGTTTCTTGCAAAAAATGCAAGTCAGGGAGAAATGGTTAAATTATCTTCGAGGCATTGTTTTGAAGATTCAGTAGATGCGGGATGTGTCGAGTTGAAGCGATCTATTTATTTTAAAGAACCTTTTAATAGACTCACCCTTTATGTTCCCGCTAAAGAAGTATTAAACAAAAAAGGGATAAGTGAAAAATTTGAATTAGGCAGCGCGACTCCTAAGATCGAAAATGTTGAGTTACCTTTTTCACTCGACGCTGTTGATCGCATTCATGCTCGATTAAAGATGAAGTCTCATCCTGAAGAGGGACATGTTATATATTTTGATATTCCTGCTGCTGAGCCACGTAGGCCTGAGGATATTGTTTTTGTGAAACAACTTAAAGGGTTAATCCCGAATATTCCACTTCCTACTGAGCCCTCATCTGTTGTAGAGGACGTCAAAGTAGAGTTAAAGGCTCCCGTTCCTGAAAAAGAAGAAACTCCTCCTAAAAAAGAAGAGGTCGTAGCTGCAAAGGAAAAATCTGAAGAAGAAGTGAAAGCTCTTCGCTTATCAGAAATTGAAAGAGTAAGTTCGTTTGCGGAAGGTATTTCTGATGAAAGAACGCGTGCTCGCTCAAGGTTTAGAATTAAACGCCCAGGAGAAAAATAATGAGTTTAGATCTTCATCCAAGTGACTATTTAGTTTTTATTGTCGACTCTGAAGAAAACAGTCGGAAGTATCTTCATGAAAATTTTCAACGTTGGGGTTTTCAGGTAAGAGCTTTTGTAGATGGTGATGCGGCTTTAGAGGTTTTAAAAACCGGAGAACTTCCTCATGTTATGTTTACGGATGTTCATGTGAAGGGATTATCTGGAGTTGCTCTTGCGAAAAGAGTAAAGGAAATGTCCCAAGATGTGGAGGTGGTGTTTATGACAAATACTCCGTCCATTGAAACAGCTCTTGATGCTTTGAGGCTTGGCGTTCATGACTATTTGCTAAAACCTTTTGATAAGATCGAGGACGTTCGTAAGGTGATTTTTCACGTTTGCGAGCGTATTTACCTTAGGCTTTATAACGAATACCTTGCTAATGAATTAAAAATTAAAAACCAAGAAATTCGTGGATTATCCAATATGGCCGATGAGCTAACGGAAGTTGTAGATGTGTCCAAAACAATTGAAATCGGTTGTCGATATATCTCGAACGCTTTTGAAAAGCCTGACGTTTGTTTTTTGCAGTTTATTCCCAAGGAAATGTCTTTAATGGTGGCTTCCAGGTTTCCTGAATCTTTGTTTGGCGGCGCTCAGTCAAAGTTGCTGATTCCTAAAGAGTCAACTGTCGATATGAAAGCGGTCATTGAATATTTAAAGAATATAGAAAAAGACGAGCATTTTTCAGAAATGCTTGTATCTGCAAGTCGAATGACTCCAGGGGGGCAGGAGAAAAAAGGATGGCGTGCTTTTCCTTTTGTGACTCGAGGACTTCCTCGCGGAGTTTTTGCCTTAAATGCGCCTTATTGGGACGATGAAATTCAAAGACCTTTGGCACAAAGATACGTTCAAGCCCTTGAAAAATATTTTGAAAACGCCTTGCTTCATAAAAAAGTTTTTGAAATGTCCGTCAAAGATGGTCTCACTGGTTTGTATAATGTGAGAGCTTTTAGAGAGCGATTATCTCAAGAACTTTTGACTTCAGAAAGAATTCAACATCCACTAAGTTTTATGTTTTTTGATGTGGATCATTTCAAGAAATATAACGATACAAATGGGCATCCTGCTGGCGATTTTGTTTTAAAAACGGTTGCAGATTTACTGAGAAAAAACTTTCGTTCAACAGATTTCATTGCTCGCTATGGGGGTGAGGAGTTTTGTGTCATTATGCCTCATACAGATTTAAAGAGTGCTCTTGAAAAAGCCGAGGCTTTCAGGAAGGTTGTTGAGCAGTATGATTTTCCTCATAAAGAAAAACAACCTTTGGGTAAGGTCTCTGTGAGTATAGGAGTTTCTGAGTTTCCCTCACTTGCAGGAAATGCCGAGAGAATCGTAAAAATTGCTGACGAAGCTCTTTATGTTGCAAAAAAACAATCTCGAAACGTGGTGGTTTGTGCTGAAAAAGATGCGGGTTACATTCCTCCTTTTGAATCAAAACACGTTTCTGTCTCGAGATAGGAGCTAGGAATGATTCAATATCCCAAAATATCCCCCGATATTTTTAGAGTAGGAGGCTTTGCTATCCGCTGGTACAGCATGATGTATCTTTTGGGCTATATTATTGGATATCAAATCTTAAAAAAAAGAAGAGAAAAAAAACTTTTTAATGTTTCTTCTGAAGGAATGGAAAATTTTGTTTCCTATCTTGTAGTGGGAATGTTGTTGGGTGCTCGTTTATTTTATGTCCTCTTTTATAATATTGAATATTATCTTCACAATCCTCTTGAATCTTTAATGATATGGCATGGGGGGTTGTCTTTTCATGGGGCTGCTTTCGGTATGACAGTTGCTTCATGGATTTTTGGAAGAAAATATAAAGTTCCTTTTTTTGAAGTAACAGATTCTTTGGTTATTTCTGCTGGCCCGGGTCTTTTCTTGGGGAGAATTGGAAATTTTATTAATGCCGAGCTTTATGGCCGACAGACAGATCTGCCTTGGGCAATGGTTTTTCCGACTGATGAAAAACAACTTCCTCGTCATCCTTCACAGCTCTATCAAGGGTTAACAGAGGGGTTGTTGCTTTGGTTTGTTTTAAATCTTATTCAAAAATATTTATTAAAAAAGAATGAATATAAAAATGGATGCTTGAGTGGGGCCTTTTTAGTTGGGTATGGAGTTATTCGTTTTTTAATTGAATTTACTCGTGAGCCAGATGCTCAACTTGGTTTTTTCTTTTCATGGATTACCATGGGACAGCTTTTGTGTTTGCTAATGATTGCGAGTGGCATTTTTATATTTTGGAAAATCAAAAACAATAAAGTGGTCAAACTCTCCATCTAAGCAAAAGTATCCAAATGTTGTCGGAATTTAGACATATGTAAAGAGCTATTAAGCTCCAAGGCCTATCGAAATCTCGTTTCACCTCTAAACTTTTTATTTGGGGGGTATCTCGGTTATGAAATTCTTTAATAAGGCATTCTTCTTGGCAGCGCTCTTATCCTTTGGAGCAAAGTCGCAGCCATTAGCTGAGAAAGATTGGACAGTTCTTGTCTTTCTAAATGGCATAAACAATCTAGATTCATTTGGATATGAAGACATGAACGAAATGGAAAAGGTTGGATCTACAGACAAAGTAAATGTTGTTGTGGAATGGGGCAGCTACAGTGCTCGTAATGTGAAAAGACTTTTAGTTAAAAAAGATGAGGACACGGATACGGTGAGTTCACCTATTCTTGAGGATCTTGGTCTTAGAGATATGGGAAGTTACAAAGAGCTTATTGATTTCGTAAGTTGGGGTATTAAAAATTTTCCAGCTAAACACTACATGCTAGATGTTTGGAATCATGGAAATGGTTGGGAGAAACGTGTGAGTCGTTCTTTGATTAATCGTGATGTTAGTTATGACGACCTCAGTGGAAACAGAATCACAACTGAGCAAATGGGTTTGGTTATGTCTGAAATCAAATCTAAAATTGGTCGAAATTTTGACATTCTAGGGTTTGATGCATGTTTAATGGCTATGGCAGAAGTTGCCGGTGAAGTTGCGGATTCTGTTGATTACATGGTGGCTTCAGAAGATTTAGAGCCAGGTGATGGCTGGCCTTATGATGAATTTTTTAATGCTATTCATCAAGGCGATGTTTTAGAAAGTCCCCGTTCTGTTGCGGGTGCTCTCGTAGAGACTTATGCAAATTCGTATGAAGGGGGTAGTCAGGGCACAAGCAGTATCACTCTTTCGAGTTTTGATCTGAATGCCTTTAGAAATTCTTATGGAACGTTTAAGAATTTTGCAGATGCTTTGAATGTTGTGGCAAGTTCTAATCCAAAACTTCTTATGAATGCAGTGAGAAATTCAAAATCTTTCTATGTTTCTGAGTACAGAGATTTGGGAAGTTTCTTGGATGTGATTCAAGATCAAGATCTTGGAGTTGATAGAGCGATTGTATCGGCTTTAGCTTCTCAGCTTAAAGAGATTGTCACTGCAAACCGCGGAACAGGATACTTTAGTTCTGTTCAAGGTCTTTCGATTACTCTTCCGACTTCAAGTTATTTTTGGCCCTCCTACGGAAGTCGATATGTTGGATTCAAGTTTGATCAAGCAACTGGTTGGTCAAAATGGCTTGAAAACATTTCCACTTTTCAAGGAATTGATGAGTCTTTAGCGTCTCGTTAATAATTGAATAACAAAATCTAAAAATAATAAAGCGAGGCTCAGATTTGAATCTGAGCCTCGCTTTTGTTTTTGTATGATTGTATTAAGGAAGGCGTTGGAGTTTTTTGATTTTGAAGGCTAAGCCAAAGTTGGTGCATACCTTCAAAGTCAAGTGCTTGGTCTCCATCAGAGAGTGCTTTACTTGGGTCAGGATGAACTTCAACAAGGATACCGTCTGCTCCAACAGCTTTTGAGGCTTTCGCAAGGGGAATCACAAGATCGCGATCACCGGCAGCATGAGAAGGATCGACGATCACAGGAAAATGCGTTTTTTGCTTCAGGTACGCTACAGCAGTTAGATCAAGAGTGTTTCGTGTGAGAGTTTCAAAACTTCGAATACCTCTTTCGCATAAAATGATTTCTTCGTTTCCTGCTTGAACAAGATATTCAGCAGCGAGTAACCACTCTTTAATAAGTGCCGAAAAGCCGCGTTTTAAGATTACTGGCTTACGCGTTTTGCCAAGTTCTTTCAGTAGCTCGTAATTAAACATGTTACGAGTTCCCACTTGGTAGGCGTCTATAAAACTATCTAAAACTTCGATTTGACGAGGATCGTTGACCTCAGAAACAAGAGGGAGACCTAAGTCTTTCTTTGTTTGAGGGAGCCATTCTAAGGCGCTTTCTCTGATTCCTTGAAAAGAGTGGGGATTGGTTCGAGCTTTGTAGATACCGCCTCTAAGAACTTGAATTCCCAAGTCTTTGAGGAACTTACCCGTGTGAAGATAGTGATCTTTTCCCTCTATTGAGCAAGGTCCAGCAATAATAGGAAAGCTGCCATTTTCAATACTCTTTTCATCTTTTCCACCAAATTTTAAAGAGCCTATTGAGACAGATTTCATGAACTTATAGCTTCCCCTTTTAACGTTCTTAAAGTCAAACAACATTCATAAGTTATTTAAGAGTGTCCTCAAAGTAAAAAATGACTGAAAAAGAGAGCTTTTTTGATTAGTTTGGGAGTTGATGGATTTTGCGTTGCTTTATGATGGCCAAAAATGCATTTCTGGCTGGGGCAACCATCGTTCACTCTCGAATCCTGAGGAGCCTTGTTTTTGGATTAATGACTTTCAGCTAAATGATTTAAGCCCTTGGAAAAGCTTTGAAAGTTTTCAAGAAAGTGAAGCGATTCCTGCCCAATTTTTGTCTTATTTCAAACAGGTCAATGATTGGTCTTTATTTGAAAAAAATCAATTCAAAGATTTATGGGAGAGCGCTCAAGAAGAAATGCAAATTGCCTCTCTTGAAAAAATTGTGCTCGCTCTCTCGGATACAGGTCGTACTTTTGTCTCAAGAAAAGCTTTTCCATCTTTTCAGAATCGTCGTGGGTTTTTTTATGCTTTTAAAATCCATCAAGAATTTGTCTGGGGATATACGCCAGAATTATTTTTTAAAAAAAATGAGTCTTCTCCAATTGAAACCGTTGCCCTAGCGGGAACCTTTAAGAAAGGTGATTTTTTAAAATCAGTGGAACTCAGTGAACGTGAAAAAGCTTTAGACTTTGAACATTCTTTAGTTGTTGAATACTTCCAAAGCCTAGCAAAGAGGTTAAATCTTTCTGTTAAGCTATCAGAGCGCGAAGAGTTGGAGCAGGGAAACATTGTTCATCTTCAAACAAAGATTCAACTTCATGATACTCATTCAAATGATTTTCATTCAAAACACTTAGGCAAATTGATTCTGAATTTACATCCCACTCCTGCTTTGGGTGTCTTTCCTAAGAACGATAAATCTTTAACTTCTTTATATTCACTCCGAAAGAAAGCAGGGTTACCTTCTTTCTATGGAGCGCCTTTTGGTTTTTCAAATCTAAATGAATCTTTATTTGTTGTGATGATTCGTGGTCATTTTCAAAGTGAAGAAGTTCTAAAAAGATCGATTGGAGTGGGAATTACAAAATATTCTGATTTTGAGGCCGAGTGGGCTGAGTTGCAACAAAAGCGAAAGTCGATGGAGTTGTTATGGAATCATTGAATTCAGTTCTCGCTCAAGCATTGCTTAGCAAATTAAAAGAGTGGGGTGTTAAGCGCGTGGTGCTTTGTCCGGGATCGCGAAATGCTCCTTTGCTTTTTTCCGCGCATGCATCAAATGAATTTCAAATTTTTCATCACCTTGATGAGAGAAGCGCTGCCTTTTTTGCGATGGGGCTGATGTATTCTAAGCGTGAGCCTGTTGCTGTTTTCACCACGTCTGGAACGGCGGCTGCTGAGCTTTTGCCAGCTTGTATTGAATCTTTTTATCAACAGCTTCCATTGGTTCTCGTCACGGCTGACCGTCCTCGAAATTTTCGAGGAACGGGAGCTCCTCAATCGATTGAACAGGTGGGTTTATTTTCTTCCTATGCTCAAACGACGGACATAGCTGCTGTTTCAGATTTTAAAAAAATTGAATCTCTTCGCGGCCCTTTGCATTTAAATTTATGTTTGGAGGAGCCAAACATTGAAGATTGGCCATCTGCTTTAAATTTATCAAAAACATCTTTCCACCCCCCCCATCAAATATCTTCAGTAAAACAGACTCATCAGACGCTTGATTCTTTGGGTACATTTTTAAAAAACGCTAAAAACTTGCTGGTCGTTGTAGGCTCTCTTCATCCAGAAGAGGCTAAGTTTGTAAGTTCTTTTTTAGATCAATTAAAGGCGCCTGTGTTGGCGGATGCATCGTCAAATATAGTTTCTCATTACTTACTTAAATGTGGAGAGAAGGCGCTGAAGAAAGAAGCTCCCACTCATGTTTTACGTTTAGGCTCAGTCCCTTCTTTTCGTTTTTGGCGAGATTTAGAGTTTTTGGATATTCCTGTTTTGAGTGTGACTCATTTGCCTTTTAAGGGACTGGCTCGAGCTTCTAAAGTGGAACTTATAGATTCGTACGCGAATCTTTTTTTGCCACCTCCGCATTCGGAAATTTATTTTCAGAAAATAAAAAATCATGATCTTTGCTTTGAGCATCAGCTGGAAGCTCTCTTGTTGAAGTATCCAGACTCGGAACTGGGAATGCTTCGACGATTGAATCGCTCCATTCCAGAACAGAGTTCTTTGTATCTAGGCAACAGTCTCCCTATTCGAGAATGGAATTTGGTGAATCAAACTCATTCAAATTGCTACGCCAATCGTGGAGCAAATGGAATTGATGGGCAGGTTTCTACTTTTTTGGGGCTTTGCGAGGATCACCAAGAAAACTGGGCTGTCGTTGGAGATCAGACAGCTCTTTATGATCTCAATGCTCTTGCTTTTCAATCCTCGAAACCTCAAAAACGTCGTGTTGTTGTTTTAAATAACGGAGGAGGGAAAATCTTTTCCCACTTAAACTACAGTGCCAAGTTAAGCGCATCTCAGTCGCGATTAATTGAAAATCAGCATAAGTTCGAGCTTCGATCTTGGGCGGATCTTTTTGCATGGAATTATGAACGTTGGGATCTTCATTCCAAAGAGGAGCGGTTTTTCGCGGACGATCTTTTGTTGGAGATCTTTCCTGATTCTTTACAGACAACTCTTTTCTGGCGCGAATGGAAGGCTCTATGAGGATTTTAATTCTTCATGGAAATTTTGAAAGTGAATTGGATTGGAAACCTTTTGTAGAGGCAGTCGGTAGTAAGTCATTAAATAAAGAAAATATTGAAGTTGAAGTTTTTAATCTTTGGGATTTTCTAAAAAGAAATAACCCTCAATCTTGGGCTTCTTTTGTTGAGGAATTTAAAAAGCATTATCGAGATAACGCTTTTGACTGTGTGGTGGGATATTCTTTGGGCGGTAGAATTTTGCTCGCTTTACTGGATACGGGATGGCTCGTCCAAAAGGCAGTTTTCCTTTCGACTCACACGGGTCTTTCTTCTGAAGAAGATCGTCATTCAAGAATTTGGAATGATTTAAAATGGAAAGAAAAAGTTTTGTCTTTGGGCTGGAAAGAGCTTTATGAGGAGTGGAATTCTCAAGAGGTGTTTGCGCGTGATACTTTGCTCATTTATGAAAACTTTGCATCTCTCGAAAGTCTGAGGTCCGAAATTGCTCATGCTTTTGATGTTTTGAGTTTGGGAAGAAGTCAGGATTTTACTCAATCTCTTGTGTCTTTATCTTTAAAAATGGAGCTTAATTGGTGCACAGGAGAGCTCGATACAAAGTTCGGTGCTCTTGCAAAAAGCTTGGCGGAAAAAGCACCTCGTATTCAATTTAAAAGCCTTAAGGGGGCAGGGCATAGGATTCATCGCTCAAATCCAGCAGTTTTAGATGAGATCGTAAGCCTTTTGTAGAAGGTGAATCCTTGTTGCCTCGCAAGGGGAATCTTGGCTAGATTAAGGAATATGTCACAAACTTTAAACGAGTGGAAATCTATTGCTAAATTTGAAGATATTCTTCTTGAAAAAACTTTAGATGGAGTTGCGAAAGTAACGATTAATCGTCCTGAGGTGCGGAACGCTTTTCGACCTCAAACAACGGAAGAGTTAATTCGCGCTTTTGATATTCTTCGCGATGACGAAGAAGTGGGTGTGGTTATTTTAACAGGACAAGGCAAAGATGCTTTTTGTTCTGGTGGTGATCAAAAAATTCGAGGCAATGCAGGATATGTTGGTCGCGATGGAGTGCCCCGTTTAAATGTTTTAGATTTGCAAAAAAGAATTCGCGGACTTCCCAAGCCAGTGATCGCAATGGTGGCAGGATACGCAATTGGTGGAGGCCATGTGCTTCACGTTGTTTGTGATTTGACAGTTGCGGCTGATAACGCGCGCTTTGGTCAAACAGGACCCAAGGTGGGCTCTTTTGATGGCGGTTTGGGTTCTTCTTATTTAGCTCGAATTGTGGGTCAAAAAAAGGCTCGTGAAATTTGGTATCTCTGCAGACAATACGGAGCTCAAGAAGCTCTCGATATGGGTCTTGTGAATGCTGTGGTTCCTTACGAGCAGCTTGAAACAGAAACTCTCAAGTGGGCTCGAGAAATGCTTCAGCATTCTCCACTAGCTTTGCGTTGTTTGAAATCTGCGCTTAATGCTGATTGTGATGGTCAGATGGGCTTGTTGGATTTGGCGGGTAATGCAACTTTGCTTTATTACATGTCTGAAGAAGCCCAAGAGGGCAAAAATGCTTTTGTTGAAAAGCGTAAGCCAAACTTTAAAAAATTCAGACGCCTCCCTTAAGGGCTTCTGATAAGAGGCTTTCATGAAACACTGGATTGAGGCTGCGAGACCAAAGACTCTTATTGCAGCATTTCTTCCGGTAGTGGGTGCTGCTGTTCTTGCTTTAAGTGAAAAGCAGTCCCTTAGTTTTTCCCTACTATTTTTAGCGCTGCTTGTTTCCATGACGCTTCAAATAGCGACTAATTTTTGGAATGATTATTTTGATTTTCAAAAAGGAAGTGACACTTCAGCACGTCTCGGGCCTCAGCGAATGCTCCAAAGAGGTTTGGTTAAATCCAAAGATGTTTTAAAAGCAGCTCTTCTTTTTAATGTTTTATCCTTTATTTTAGCTCTTCCCATTTTTTGGGAGCGAGGATTTTTTTTAGTGGGAGTAGGGCTTGTTTGTTTACTGATGACTTTGTCTTACACGGGTGGTCCGTTTCCTCTCGCTTACTTGGGCTTAGGCGAAGTTTTTGTGTTGATTTTTTTTGGATGGGTCGCTTCTTACTTTAGCTATTTTGTCGCGACAGGAGTTTTTTCACAATCCGCAACTGTTTTGGGGTTTGTAGTAGGATTTCTGTCGTGTGTTTTAATTACCATAAATAATCTTCGAGATTATGAAGAAGATAAAAAAAACAAGAAGAGAACTCTTGTTGTTCTTTGGGGAAGATTCTGGGGGCTGGCACTGCTAACCTTTGAATTACTTGCTCCTTACGGTCTTATTTTCTATTGGCAAAGTCACCGTCTTTTTTATTTACCATTTTTTGCCTTAGTTTTTGTTTTTGTGATTTTTAAGGGAATGGCGTTTGAAAAAATGTCTTCTCAAACAAATCGATATTTAGGTATTGCAGCTCTTCATGCTCTTTGTTTCTTGCTTTTATGGTCAGCGGGAGTTTTGCTTTCTTGAAATACTCTCCCTACGAAATCAAGGTCAATGGGCAAGTCGTAGAAGGGGCTTTGCTCACAGACGGAATCGGTTTTTCTGTGCTTCATCCATGGACGAGTCTGGGGGATCCTTCATTAACTTCTTTATTAGAGGATTTATCTAAACATAAAAAAAATCCTCTTGTTCAGCGTTCTCTTGAGCTTTTGTCTATTGATGCTCAAGCTCGGGCAAAAGATAAAAGTCTTTTGCCCGCTCAAAGTCCTGCGTCTCATTTGTTTTTAGATTTAAGAGATTCTTTGGTCGTTTCAAAATTGAAGTCCGCTTTGAAAGAGGGGATTCAACTTTTTAAATTTAAAATTGCATTTGATGTCGATCACGAAATTATAGTTTTCAAAAAAATTCAAAAAGAATTTGCTCAAGAAAATTTCAAAATACGTTTAGATGCGAATCACCGCTTTAGGTCTGCAGCTCCACTTTTTCAAATCCTTGAGACTTTTGATGACTCTTTTATAAGTCAGATTGATTTTATTGAAGATCCTTTTGCGGGAAGTCTTGATGATTGGATTTCTTTTAAAGAGAAATCTGCTTTAAGGATTGCTCATGATTTTGCATCCGAAGAGTTTCGTGATCTTTGCGATGTTTGGATTTTAAAACCCACTCGAAATAACCCATGGCCCCTTGTAGAGCTTGCTCTCCAAAAAAATAAAAAGCTTGTTTTCACATCAGCTCTTGATCACGAGTTGGGGCAACTTGCGGCTTTATCAATCGCGAATGAAGTTCAAAAAAAATATCCATTTTTGGTAGAAGACGGGGGCTTTCTTTCTTTTTCAGAACTTGAAGGAGCAGGAACTCACTTTCGTCGAAAGGGAAATCGTTTAGATTTTGAATCTTTACGCGGATTAGGTTTTGGATGTGAAAGTCTTTTGTCTTCCATAAGCTGGCAGGATTTGAGGACTCAAAATGGCTAAAGCCGAATGGATGTTGAATCCTCGTTTAGATAAACCTTCTCAGTCTTTATTAGATCTTGCGAATGATCCTCGTTTTGAAAATCACCTTTTTTTTTCAAGCTCGGGAACTACGGGTGCACCCAAGTGGATTGCTCTTTCTCGTAAAGCATTAGAGGCTTCTGCTCTTGTTGTAAATTCTTCGCTTGAGGTAACGAGGGTAGATGTTTTTGGCCTTTGCCTTCCGCTTTTTCATGTGGGTGGCTACGGAATGCTTGAGCGCTCTCGTGTGGCTGGAGCTCCTCTCAAGAAATTTGAAACAAAGTGGAATGTTGTGGGGTTTTATAAATGGCTTGAAAAAGATCGAGTGAGCGTTTTGAGCCTAGTGCCCACTCAAGTTTACGACTTAGTTACGCAAAAACTCAAAGCTCCACCATCTTTGAGGGTTGTTGTTGTGGGTGGGGGAGCTTTGTCGGAGTCTCTTTATCTTGAAGCTCGAAGATTGGGGTGGCCTCTTTTGATTTCTTACGGATTAACGGAGTGCGCGTCGCAAGTTGCAACGGCATCTCTTTCGTCTTTAAATGATGACCACCTTTTTCCTTCTGCTTTTTTATTGCCACATATATCCGTCGAAACAATTGATGAGTTAAAAGTTCAGGTTCGAAGCCCCGCACTTTTTACGGCGTATATCCGACAAGTGGAACAAGGGTTTATTGTTGAAGATACTAAGGAAGATTCTTCCTTTCTCTTGCCTGACAAAGTTCAAGTGACAAAGCTTGGAGAAAAAATTCAAATCCAAGTGAAAGGTCGTTGGGAAGAGAATTTCAAAATTCTTGGCGAGCTTGTTGATTATGGAGCGCTCAAAAAACTTTTTTTTGATGAAAGTTACAAGGCGGGTCTTTGGAATCAGTCGGAACTTGGAGCCTTTCCGCATCCGCGTCGCGAGCATTGTCTTGCTTTGATTTGCGAAAAGTTTGGACAAGCTGAACGGGCTCTCTTGAATGCTTTCAATCAAAAAGTCGCTCCTTTTGAACGCATCACGCATTTTTGCGAGGGCCACGTGCCACGTTCAGAGCTTGGAAAAATCATTCTTTCAAAAATTAACCCTGTTTGCTTGCAAGAATTCTCCGGTTAACATAATTAACGAGGACTAGGTTAAAGTTGTAAAGATGCCCACCGTTGAAAAAAAAGCTGCTTCAAAAAGTTCGAGTGATTCAAATCTCAAAAAGCTTGTGATTGTTGAGTCTCCTACGAAAGCGAAAACATTACGTAAATTCTTGTCTAAGAATTTTGTGATTGAAGCAAGTATGGGTCATATCCGAGACTTACCTCAGACGGCTGCTGATATTCCTGCGGCAGTAAAAAAAGAAGAATGGTCGCGTTTGGGAGTGAACGTCAAAGACGATTTCGATCCCATTTACGTCATTCCTAAAAATAAATCTAAAATAGTCAGCGATTTGAAGAAAAAACTCAAAGACGCCGATGAATTGTACCTCGCGACGGACGAAGACCGCGAAGGAGAAAGTATTTCATGGCACTTGATGGAGATTTTGAAGCCCAAAATCCCTGTAAAGCGCATGGTTTTTCATGAAATCACAAAGTCTGCAATTGAAAAGGCTTTGGATCACACTCGTCATGTTGATGAGAAGCTTGTTCGAGCTCAAGAAACTCGCCGTATTCTCGATCGTTTGGTGGGTTATACTTTATCTCCTCTTATCTGGAAGAAAATTGCTTACGGATTGTCTGCAGGTCGCGTTCAGTCGGTAGGTTTGCGATTGATTGTGGATCGTGAGCGAGCGCGCATGCGCTTTGTGAAGTCTTCTTATTGGGATTTGGAAGCTCAATGGAGTGTGGGAAGTGATTCTTTCCCTGGGCGTTTAATGGAGATTTCTTCCAAACGCTTAGCTCAAGGAAAAGATTTCAACGAAGATACGGGTGATCTTAAAGATAAGTCTTTGCTTTTGCTCGATGAAAAAGCTGCGCAAAAATATCAGTCTAACTGGGCCGGCAAAAAAGGCACTGTCGTAAGCCAAGAAGAGAAGGCTTTTAATAGTCATCCTTCTGCTCCTTTCATTACGTCTACTTTACAGCAAGAAGCCAATCGAAAATTAGGTTTTGGTTCTCGCGAAACAATGAGAATCGCTCAGCGTTTGTACGAAGAAGGTCTCATCACTTATATGAGAACGGATTCTCCAAACCTTTCTCAAGAAGCCATCAAAGCGGCAAGAACTTTAGTCGAAGATTTATACGGCAAAGATTATTTGTCTGAATCTCCTCGGCAGTACACTTCTAAATCAAAAGGAGCACAAGAAGCGCACGAAGCGATTCGTCCTTCGGGTGCGGCCTTTACTCATCCCAAAGATACCCCCCTTGCGGGACGAGAATTGGCTCTCTATGAATTGATTTGGAAACGAACAGTTGCTTCGCAAATGGCTGAAGCAAAGAAGATGTCTGTTGTCCTTAAGATTCAACTTGAAGAAGGTTTGTTCCAGAGTAACGGAACTCGAATTTTGTTCCCTGGCTTTTTGCGAGCTTATGTTGAAGGAAACGACGATCCAGAAGCAAGTTTGAGCGATCAAGAAACTCTTTTGCCCAATCTCAAAGCGGGTCAAAGTATCACGCTCAAAGATCTAAAAGCTCTTTCTCACGAAACCAAACCGCCTGCTCGTTTTACTGAAGCTTCGATTATTCGAGTTTTGGAAAAAGAGGGAATCGGTCGTCCTTCTACTTACGCAAGTATTATCGATACAATTCTCAGTCGTGGATATGTGATCAAACAAGGAAACGCGTTGATGCCAACTTATACAGGTATTGCGGTTATCCAATTGCTTGAGCAGCATTTTTCTTCGCTTGTCGATCCAGGCTTTACTGCTTCTATGGAAGAAAGTTTGGATGGAATCGCAGCGGGCGAAGTAGAGTGGTTGCCTTATCTCAAGAAATTCTATCTTGGAAAATCAGGTCTTCAGACTCAGGTCGAAGAAAAAGATAAAGTCATCGACCCTGAAGCTTCGCGTACGTTGATGATCGATAAAAAATTAGGAGCAGCCATTAAAATTGGTCGCTTTGGCCCGTATGTTGAAAAAGGTGAGTTAAGTGCAAGTCTTCCGGTAGATCTTGCCCCTGCGGATATTTCAGAAGAAAAAATTAACGAAATTCTTCAACGTGCAAAAGATGGCCCTCAAAGTATGGGTAAAGATCCTAAAACAGGTCTTGATATCTATGCGCTTCAAGGACGCTTTGGCCCCTACGTTCAGTTGGGTGAGATGAAAGAGGGCGAGGAAAAACCTCGTAGGGCCTCTATTCCAAAAGAACTTCCGGCTCATGAATTGACCCTCGAAAAGGCGCTTGAGTTGCTTTCTCTTCCTCGTGAGTTGGGTCTACATCCCGAATCTCAAAAGCCAGTGGTTGCCAATTTGGGTCGTTTTGGACCTTACTTGATATACGATGGTGAGTTTCGTTCGCTGAAGAAGGATGACAATGTTTACAAAATTGATCTTACCCGTGCGCTTGAGATTTTAGCGGAGCCGAAGGTAGGTCGTTCAACAAAAATCCTTAAGGAATTGGGCCAAGACCCTAAAACTAAAAAGAAAATTCAACTTTTGCAGGGGCGTTTTGGAGCTTATGCAAAGATTGGAATGATGAATTTATCACTTCCCAAGGGCTTAGACGCTGAGAAGGCAACAATTGAGGACATCCTCAAAATTCGAGACGAGAAGAAATCCAGTAAGAAGTAAGGTTTTTAGCTTTTAAAAAAGCATTTATTAAACAAGAAATAAATGCTACCGTGCGTCAGTGTTTTGAGTCTTCTCAAATGCGCTGTGGTTGCATAATGAAAATAACGAAATCGTCACTTTTATTTATATTTTTTTCAACTTTTCAGATTGAAGCAAGTCTCACTTGCTATGAGCTTTTAAAAGAAAAACATGAAATTGCTAGGTATTTTGATGAGAATGTATTGTCAAAAGTAAATGGCTTTTCGAGTTCCTCTTCTCGGGGTACCTTGCCAAGGTCGCTCATAAATTACTCAATGCTCAATTACATTATTGAGCAGGTTCAGAGGAGTCCTCGCTTCGAAGTTAAAGAGCATGCTAAAGAAGCTCTCTTTCAGGCAAATCCCTCTTCTCAAGAAGATCTCGTGAGAGATTCTGTCAGACTTGCTCACTCGAAATCTCAATACATAGAAATGGGTGATGAAAATTTCTTTCGTTTTTTACCTCGTGAGCTTTCTAAAGGCCCTTTACTTTTCGAACTCAAAAAAGCGATTGAGCAGAGACGATTCAGTATTCGTGAGGTTCGTTATAATCGTCGCGATAGTCGATTGCCTGAACTTGTAGGAGAAGTGACTCTTTCTGCTGAGGGGAATGTCTATACTTTTCGATTTGCAGTTGTTATCCCTCAAAACCAAGCAGAACTTCCCATTTTGAGTTTATTTTCTCCAAGGATTGATTCGTTCACGCAAGGTAACCTTATTTGTGTCTATCGTTCTTGTCGTTTTCAAGAGCATTTGGTGATCACAGATTGGGAAAGGGGCATTCCAAAAAGCGCTTCAGTCATTGAAAATTCTGCTGTCCTTGTAAAAGAAAAGCTTTCTAGATCCGTTGATGAACTTTTGAAAAGTAGCGAAGAAGATAGCGTATTCTTGAAAAGATTTTTTTATAGAATTCAAGGCATTCAAGAAAATTATGATTGGAAATTAATTGTTTCAAATAACAATCCACTGAAAGCAAGTGTTGCGGAGATTTTTGCTAGAAAGCCTGATTTTCGTGTGAGTTCTGTCGTTCGTAGTCAGTTGTCTTCTTATCCTTTTATTGGCTACAGGGGTGGCATAAGTTACGAGCACGGAGCCGTTCAGCATGCGCAGCCTGTTTTTTCAAAGATTAAATTTACGAGAGATTATACAGCTAATTTCTTTCCCGATAGTATAAGCAAACAAGAAGTTCTTGATGCTCTGAAAAAAAACATCTTAGAAAAAAGATTTCAGATACAAGAAGAAAAGCTCAATTCATCTGACCTGATTTTTGCTTTTTCCAACCTTCGTCTTCAGGGCGAGGAATATCCCGTTGAGTTTAGCTTTAGGATTCAAGAAGAAGAAAAAAGCTCTCTTTATCTTGGCATGATCCATCCACTTGTGACATCAGGTTTGAGCAATCACATGGTAAGTGTGTATATAGATTTACGTCTACCTAGAATGTTTGTGGTGACTCAGTGGAAAGAGGGAGTTCCCGTTGAGGGAGCTTTTATTCAGAGATAGAGAGTATTTCCCCTGTTTTTTTGTCGACAATAATTTTTTCTTTTTCTGTTTTAAGGTGAATTTTTTCTCCTTCTATGAAAAAGCTTAGAGAAAGTTTTTTGTCATAAAAAGCGGACCATCGAAGAGTTCCCGATTTTTTATACAAGCTATAGAGACGACCGTTTCCACTTAAAAAGTAAATAAAGGTTTCATCTTCAAGTGGTTTGGGGGTGACCCCAATAAAACTTTCGTTTGCATAAAAAGACCACAAGAGGCTTTTGCTTTTGTCAAAGGCATAGATCCAACCAGAGCCTTTTCCTTCATAACTTGAAGGGGAGGGTAAATTTGAAATATCAGGAAGAGGTCGAATAGCAGTTAAGGTGTTTCCTGTAGTTAAGGGCTCATTCATAATCCACGAATTTTTATGAAACATCGAATAGCTTGGTTGAGATTTACAAAAATCAAAAATTTGGATCATTTTTCTGTAAGGATCTTCTAATTTTTTTTTAGAAAAAAACTCAAAGTCTAAATCAATGAATTCAGGATCTTTTGAGCGTTCTCGGCAGTGATGTTTGGCGAGCGATAAGCGCAAAAGAGGGTCGCAGCCAATCCTATAGCCCTCATCAAAGTTGAATTCAGATACTTCGACGGTTTTGTCTTTGTATTTGAGATATGTGAATTCTTCGCATCTAACTTTCGCGTCAAGCATATTGAGAGAAAAGATTCTTCCTTCCCCTGTTTGAGATGAGTCCCCTTTAAACCATAGTGGTCCCGTCTGGGCCAAATAAAAAACTCCTAAAAAGATAACCGTCGATTTGCTCTTAATAATTTTTGAGAGATGAAAATTCAATTCATTCCATTCTTTAGAAAACCAAAGTAAAGGAAAGATTGAGATAATAAAGAGCATCATCAGAGGATAAAGGTATCCGACGATATGCCATGAAAATAAATGAAAAATAACGAGTTGAGAAAATATAAAGTAGGATGCTTTTCGTGATCCATAAATTACGAAAGGAGATAAGAAGAGTTCTAAAGCAATGACATAGAGGCAGGCCAATGTCAGAAGATTTCCCGAAATAAAAGTTGGCTTTAGAAGAGCTTCGCCTGTTATCCACTGAGCATTAAATTTTACCAGCGAGGCTCCCATGTAAAAGCTCACAATAAGTAAAGGAATGAGTTGTTTTTTACGAGGAAAAAACAGGTAAGCAACGTGTACGAGGTAACACATGTAGTGAAAGTTTCCCATGAAGCGATAATCTGAAATGCTCACAAGGAATTTGAGCGTTAAGGCTATTGCTAAAAAAAGAAGAGCAGTTTTCGATGAGTTCTTTTTGAAAAGAAAAAGAAAAAAAGACGCTAATGAAACAATCAAGTATGTGTAAAAATAAATTTGGATAAAAGTTTTATCAAAAGGTCTCCACTTGTAGCACGATTCAAAGAAGGGCCAGCAAGCGGGATAAAATCTTTCCAAAATATTAAGAGCGAAGCGTCTATCAAAAAACCATTGATATGTTGTTAGGATGTGGGTGCAGGCTAAAATTGCTCCGTAACAGCGTAAAGCCCATGAATCTTTGATTTCTTTCATTGTTACTTACTCAATTTTCTTCTTTAATGAAAAGAGCGCCTCTAGGTCCCTCATTAAAGTCTATTTTTGTGTTTTGGTTAAGAAGAGCTCCTTCAAAGAGAGCATCATACAAGAGGGCATTGGAAAAATCTGCACCTCTTAGGTCTGCTCCTCTAAAATCTGCATATCTTAAATCGCAACCTGTAAAGTTAGCGTTTTTGAGAATTGCTTTTCTAAAGTCAGCTTTGAAAGCAAAACAATCTTGGAAGTTTGAATTATCTAGCTTAGCATCTACAAATAAAGATCTTCTCAAATAAGATTGTCTCCATTCACTGTTTGATTCGTTTACACGACTAAAGTCTTGGTCAAAAAGAAGCTGGTTATTTTTGTTTAAATTTGAGATGGGATTGGTTTTTTTTTGACAGGAAACGCAAAGAAATAAAAAAGAAATTAAAGTTAATTTTTTTGAAAGATTTTTCAATTTATTCCTTTTTTAATGAATAGCATCATATTAACCAAAAATTAAAATTTTTGATTTGTTAAAAACATATAAAAATCTTTTTTTTTAATTCATGTTATTCTTTAGTTATGCAGGACGTTAGAGCATTTAAAAAATATAGATTTTTTCATTCTTTAAAATCAAAAAAAGGTAGTTTAGTTACTACTTTAGGTATTGCGACGGCAACACTGGGTCTTGCGTTGGCTGTCGGTAGCTACGTGTTAAGTTCTCAAAAGATTGCTAAGGTTGTTTCGAGTGAAGGTGCGAGTTTGTTGCTAAACAACCTTGTTCTTACACGTGTGGCTCAAGCTATTTCTTCTACGGCTATTCTTTGTAGTGATACGACCGAGTTGTGTTATTGGAATAAATTGTCAACAAATATTGCTCCAGAAAACTTTCGTTTTTTAAATGTTGAGGATTCTTCTTCCAAGGGTGAGCCAATGAAATTTGATGTCGAGGTGTGCCTGCCTACGGTTAAATCTACAGGTATTGAACTTACAAATTGTGAAAATAAAATTGCAAAAGCGGAGCTTCGAATAAAAAATGTAAACGAGCTTCTGAGTACCGATCCCAATGCCTCAGTGGGTGTTTTGTCAGGGAGTCTTGATAGTGTGGGAGCTGTTCAGGATACAGATGTTTACGGGATTTTAATTAAAGTCACATCTTCGTACCTTAATTTTGACCAAAATGAAAAGCTTGCAGAAATTACAGGTATCGTTAGAAGACCTAGGTTTTTGGTAAGGCTAGAAACAGAGGATGCTTTTTGCGCACCTACTTGCCAGGTTTCCTCTTTGGGCGATAGCGAGTTAGATAGTAGTTTTACAGGAGGTGCGCTTAAACAAGGAAACGTACCCAAGTCTCAGAGTTTTTGCTTAGGTAATGTTAGAATGATCAACAATCAATCTGAAGCCTATACTTTTAATTCTAAGGATACAAAGGTTACCTCTGCTTTGTCGGCTTTCAATTCAACAAAAGCAGTAGTTCCTGTCACAGTTTGGAACGACGGTCCCGGTTATTTGTATAATTACAGTCTTAAGAGATCTTTTGCCCCTAATCCAAGCTATAGTTACGCACCTGGAGAAGGTAAACCTTCAAATGAAATCTTTTACCAAAGTTTTGGGGATAAAGAAGTAGTGGGTGTTGCTCCAGGTAAAAGTAGTGCTACTAGACAAGATGATGGCCTAAGGTGTTTCGATGAAAAAATTACAAATACCACTGTTAAGAAAAGCTACATAACGATTGAGTTAGAGGCAAAACACGTTTACGCGAATGTTCATAATCACCACTATGATGGCGGTGCATATTGGAAAACTGAATATACTAGTTATGATCTTAGAAGTTCTGTAACGACAATTGATTCCATAACTCCGTCTCCTTCAAACCCAAAGCCTTCTGGTACGGTTACTTATAGTTTTGCTGCGGTAGAACCTTCCAATGCTCTTTCTTTGGGCACTGCAGATGAGGATCTCGCTGGTACAAAAACAACAACTGCACAAACTCAGGCGGATACTTATGTTAGATATGCAACTCCAATTATTTTGCACAATACAGGAATGAACTAAGGGCGAGGAATGAAAATGATAAATAATTTTAATAAAAAAGGTTTCACAATCATTGAAGGTCTTATCAGCCTTGCTGTCATAGGTATAAGTTCTGTTGCGGTTCTCTCCCTGATGAATTCCTATCAGCAACAAGTGAGAAATGTAGAAGTTAAAACGGGCTTTGAGGGGGCGGTTTCTCAGGCTCTAGATGAATCGCATAGAATGCTTCGAGAGACTGTTGACGGTAATGGAAACTTAACGATTGGCGCTTGTTCTCTTATGGCGACTTCTCAGTTAACTCCAGGTTTAGGATTGATTAGAGTAGATATGCCTGTTGCAGATCCTTTTTCAGCTGAAACAAAAGTTTGGGGTTGGGGATCTACAAAAAGAACAATCTTTCCTGTGGCTGACTGGACATCTTCTGATTGCCAAGACTTAAAAGATTCAAAAGGCCTAGTCATTTTTTCAAAAATTACAAACTCTTACCAGCGTTGTTTTAAGCCCCTCAAGCTTGAATCAACACCTCCCTTTGGTTTGCCGCTAGGTTTAACTTCAAGTGATCCAATTTTTAGAGTTGTTGTGACTCCTATTCGAATCAGGGTTGAAGGTAAAACAGATGCTAAAGGAAATAAAATCACGTCTGATGAATACAAAGGGTATCAGGTTATTGCACTCCCTACAGACCAAACAAATAAAGCAGATGCTAGAGATGTTGCTTTATTGTTAACAGCTGAAATTAGTTACAAAGCAGATCCTCAGGGAGACGCTCGTATTTCTAAAACTCAATCACTCCTAAGATGGCTTGGTGAGTTTCAGTGTCACAAGGTTATAAGCTCAACAAACAAGATTGTGATGAGACCTTCTGGCTTCGGAAGTGGTGATGATAAATATTCCTTGTTTTCTGCGAGTGAGAACTCCGATCAAACAGTATTTGCTGTAAAGCAAAAAATAAAAATATTTACCGAAGGTACGGTTATTCAGGAAAGAGGCGTGACTCTTTTAAAAGACGAAAATTTAGCGAGCGCTGCCTGTGTCGAAAAACCAGTATTTAATTGTGGATATAAAGCTAAAACAGAAGATGTTTGGCGGCCCGACTCTTTAGCAGCTGTTTTAAAAGTTAAATATAATAGAAATAATGCTCTCTACTCAGGTAGCTCGATTTTTGTAAAACCAAGTATATCTTTACGTAGTTCGTCCAATAATTTGGGAAATAATGCAGAAGACATACCACTTGATTCCAATTTTTCTTTAGCTAACTCAAACCCATCGCTTCCTAATACTAGTGTTAATAATGGCCTTGCTATTTCGAGCTCTTGGGTTGATTTGTTCTCAGATGCTAAAGCGCCCGCAAAAGCTTGTACCCAAATCTGTAGCCCATCCAACAAATTTAACACTGATACAAATCCGTACATTCTTAATTACAATATGTTTTCTTCTGATCTTAAGAAAGCAATTGATGTGAAAGCTTCTGCTTCAAAAGTGGGATGTGTATGTTGTTATGGTAAGCAGTGCGCAGCGATTGGAACTAAAATGCAAAGTTGGTGCGGTCAGCAACCAGATGAGGCTTTGGATTCAAGAGTTCCAGAGTGTGCATCGGATTATGCGAATCCATCTACTCAAGCTGGATTAAAAGATTTGAGTGGTCTTCATAACTCTATAACAAATACAAAATTTAGTATTGAGCTGAATAATGCTACTGATGCTAATTGTTTAGTGGGAGAAAAAAGCAGTGATAAGATTACTGTCTCTTCTGAAAGCTGCGATTCAAAGAAACGGGTTCTGTGTTACTCAAGCGGGAGGTTCATCCTCACGCCTAAAGAGTTTGCACGAAAAGATGCGCCTCAGGCTTGTCATGATTTGAGTGCCGAATCTATGCTCGCAAGTGAGGTTGATGACAGGATTACCTCTCAAATAAATGCAATGAGTCCTGAACTTTGGAGTAAAGTGAAAGTATCTGTCTTGCCTCCAGTAAAAAATGGACGTTACGTTTTTCGTAACGCGGCTATGGCGGGTATCTTTTTGTCTCCTCAAGAAGATGTACAGCTTAGAGCAGTTATAAATGGCTCTGATGTTCCAAAATCTACAGAATTTTGGATTGCTCTAAGAACAAACGGAAAAGGAGAGACGGTGTCTGCTGTACCTTTAATACCTACTCAAGTTTCTCCCTATGTCAGCTATTTTGATGGAGACGGCAGGCTTATCTTCTTAAAAGAAGATAACGTTTGTACGACAGCAAATCCTGGTGACTGTTTACCCTACAATACAGTTTCTGATGGACCAGTTATCTTACAACATGCTCGTACTCGTTTTGGGGCTGCGGTTGTTGATCCAGCGACAGTAAAAGAAGAATTTGCGGCTATTTGCTTTAACCCAACCGATAAAAATTTTTTTAAATCTAATGGTAAAACAAAAGTTCAATCCGATGCCATTGGTCTTTGTATGCGTGAGAATGGAATCTTTGTTGCGCCTGTTAGACCTCTTCAGTGGATTGCTTCTCTTAAAGCGGTCAAAAAGATTTTTAACCAACTACCTTTTCCTATGTATTCTAAAGATGAAACATTAGCTGCTGGAGTAGCATGGACATCTTTGATTTCTAAAGCAGGTAAGTATGAACAGATTTTGCCAGCTAAACCCGCGGACACTTGTTTGTTTGATAAAGAGTTCAAGGCCATTTCCTTTGATGTAAAAAATCAAACTCCAGCACCAATGTATCATTTAAAGCGTGAAGGCAATAAGTTGGTTCTTGCATCAGGTGAAATGCCTGAGGGCTCATCAGAACAATGGGTTGTAAATGAAGATGATTTTATGAGTCTCTCGTTGGAGATTCTCAATAAAAAACCAGAAAACATTCAATTTAAAGAATGTGCGAAGCCACTTCCTGGTGTATGCGGTTCTGCTAATGGAGTTGCAGTTGCGACTGCTCCAACGGTAAATTTATGCGCAGAAGGAACAGCTTCTTCTGTAACTGGTTTTGGTCCGTGGGAATGGAAGTGCCAAAGTGCTGGAAGTTCTCCCGCTGCAAGTTGTTCAGCGCCAAAAAGTGAAGGATTGTCCATAACTCAGGGTGCTTGTAAAACGTATACAAAAACCTGGAAAGATAGACCGCTTGGTAATGAAAAGTTTCTATCTTGTGATCCTGATAAAAAAATTAAATGCTGGGGTACTGGTAATGGTCGTAATTGGAGCTGGAAAGATATTGAAAATGGTTGTGAGTCGTGGGAGGGGTCTGCAAATTATGGTAGTCCAGGATGTGCTTGTGAGTGCACATCGTGCCCAGCAACATCTAAGTCTGAGGTTGCTGCATCGTCAAGTTGTCCTACTCCTCCTGAAAAAGTTTATACTAATACAATTTCTAGATTTGGTGGACGTTACGCTGGTACATATGATGATTACAGGGGTGGAGGATTCAATGGCGTTTCCACTTCATCATCTATCAATCGCTTGTGTTCGGATGCAGACTCGAACTGGATTGGTGCCGGAGGGGAGGTTGCTGGGGTTAATTATCAATGTCTAGCATCCAGTGCTCCTACTCGAAGTTTTCATAATGGCGGTCGCATAGATAGTAATGGAGGTAACGGTCAGGGGTGGTGTCAAAGTACCGCAGTGGAATGGGTTAAATGTAAGTGTAAGTGAGCGGGTAATTTAAAATGAGATTAAAAACAATTGCATCCCAAAAAGGGGTGACTTTAATCGAGTTAATGATAGCTGTTGGTTTGATGTCACTTGTTGCTCTTCTCGGGTCAACTATTCTTAGTAACGTTACAAAAGAAAAGGTCTTTACTGAAAATAGAAATTTGATTCGTCAAACAGTATCATTGACTCAAAAAATAACGAATAAGGTTGGATCAAAAGTAACACATACTCAATTCGACCCTTTCAATGTTGTTAGTTTTTCAAATAAAAAAATTGGGGACGCTTGGGTAGACTTATCTTACGGAAAATCTTTTTCTGGTTCGGCCTCAAGTGAAACAACGAGATCACTTGAGCTGGGTAAGTTAAAAAATATTTTTGTAAAACCGACAAATGCTTCTCAGCAAATAAAGACTGACATGACGGAAAGTGACCTAAGGTATTTATCTGGATGCAGTGATTGTGGGTCTTGCGAAACTTTTTTAAATAAGTCCTCAGGAGCTAAGTCTTTATTAAATGCCGGTGTTGACTGTGCACCTCTAAATAGTTGTCTTTTTTACTCCGTCTACAATAGTAGAACCAGGAATTTTGATGAACTAGTTAGTAAGTGTGATAAGTTGCCAACTAATTCAGCAGGCTACAAAGTTTTAGCTCTAGCTGTTGACAAGTTTTCTGGAGCGCAGACAAGTCACGACCTTGTATTGTCTGATTTAAGTGTGAGTGATGCAAGCAAAACAATCTCTAAGGCTAACTTTAAATCAAACTCTGTTTACATGTCGAGATGTGTACCCGTCGATCAGATCCAAAATATAGGTACTTACGTCACCTTCGAAAAAATTAATTTATTAAGAAGGCCTTTTATTTTTCAAAATGAAAACCTCACTAAAAAAACAGTCAAACAGTCGGTAAACGGTGTAGTGAAAGATGTTGTTATAGATGAGTATAACGCTGCAAATATTCAATGCTGTACTCCTCCAAAAGAAAGAGGGCTAGAATGGACAGCTCCTGGGCAGTGTGAAGCGATTGCATCAGGTGAAAACGCAAAATATCTACCGACAATCTTTGTTTACAAAGGTGAAAATAATGTTTCGACATGGCCAGCGCCTGGTGAAAGGTTTTTGATTCCAGGTTTGGCTTTCATTATGCAAATTGATAGTGTTAACGCCAAGTCTTTTAAGTTAAATACTTTGGTCATAGAAAATGCTTGTAAGTCAGGAAGAAGGCGCTCTAGTTGGCCTTGCAAAAATAAATTTAGTGGTGAAGTTGATTTGCAATATCCAGCAGATGGTGAATTTAATGCACAATTAGAAATCAAGATCTTGTCTAAATCTGGTTCTGTTACAAGCGGACTTTCCAGCGGTGGAATAACTAACTTGGGAGATTCTGTAAATTACAACGAATAATACTATGTGTTTTTTTCTAAGAGCATAGGCCCCACAATTTTTCTCGTAGCAGGATCTTTCATTCTATAGAGTTCACCATCAACAATGTAGTGTGTGTAGACAATTGCAATGCCAAGAGCTGATACAAACTCTAAGATGCCGTTCTTAGGAAAGAATGCCCAGAAGACAAAGTAAACTGGCATCATAAAAGGGATCAAAAAAAGCATCGAAAGAAGACCGTATTTTCGAATTTGTTTTCTTTCATCTTGAGGCTGAACCCCGCTTATTTTCCAAAAAACAGCGAGGTATTCTAATCCGTGAGCTGCAGAAGTTCCTGCAAGAGCGATAAAAGAGTAGGTTCCTAGAGGAAAAAGAAAAAGTCTAAGAAGAAAAAAACTTCGTCTTTTCATGTAGAGTCCTTTTCTCAAGATTGAGTTTACGATAACTCCACCTGCTACCAAAAGCCCCAATAATGTCCCTATCAAACGAATTTTATCTAAAGGAAGTTGTTGTAGCCTTGAAACATAGGGGTCAAACATTGTCAGTACGTCTGGAAATTCAATTAAGAGTCTTGCAATCTGAGAAAGAGTAAAAAATAAAAACAAAACGTTGATCAAATATCTTTCTAAGTAGGACGTTTTTCCTTCGTCATACAGTGTGGAGATACCTCTTATTTGCCAAATTGAATGAAAGTGTGGAGCGATCACCCCAGCAAGTATGAGTAGAAAGCAAAAGGGTTGTCTCCATTTTTCTTGAACGACAAAATGGGCTCCCGCTGCCCAAAATACAAGAGTGAAAAAAGCAAAGATGCCCATGACTCGAAGAATCCAAAACTTTATAGACATTCTATAGTTTTCTTGAACCCACTTTCTAAGAGAGCTGGCTCCGAAAATAAGTGCAAAAGTTAAAACAACGTGCAGACTATTAAAGAGAAATGTGTTCGTTAGAAATCGTGTCCACATCATTTCGGTCGTTCCCCAGTTAGGCTTTGCAAAAATTTCATAAAACGCAAAAGGAGCGAACATGAGTGGAACAATCAGATAAATAAGTTCAAGTGGTCTGTGAAAAAGCCATGCTTTTTTTTTATTTGCTTCCAAAATGGACGACATTAAGTTTTATTAAACAGGAGGCAAAAAGCTCTTTCAAGGCAAGTCGGGTCAAGAATTCATCTGATTATTTTTGGCTTTTAAGTTTTTTTATATCTTCTGGCTCAGTCTAAATATTTGCACGCTTGCGTGATAAACTCTTTTTTTTGTTTTACTTTTTTTGGCGATTTTTAAGATATTATCAAAATATTCTTCTGTTAAATCTCTAAGCTTAGGTAAATCTTTATCATCAAAAGCAAAAGTTTCTGTTCCATATATTTTCTCGTCGTTGCCTTGCTCGCTCGCATTGTCTGCGGCTTTTTGAAGCATTTGTTTAGTGTATTTTTGTAACGCCTCGTTTGGAGCTTCTGTCTGAATCATCACATCGTTTTCAAGAGGATGAATTTCTCCGGTGATTTCCTGCTTTAAAATCCCCAGTCTCTCCATTCTTTCGATGGCTTGATAGATTTCATGTCCTGGCATGTTCAAAAGCCGCGCAAGTTTTTGGGGAGTCATTTTTTCATCCATATCGCAGGCCGCGATGATGGCGCTGTGATGCCATTCGGAGATAGTTTTGAAATTATCGGTAGAAAGATCAATGATATTTCTTTTTTTATGTTTTTGTCCGATTTGATCTTGAATGAGGATTTTTAGCTCTGGATTTCGACAGCGTTCCATCGAGGAAAGCTGGTTAAAGTAATCAGCCTCTTTGGCTTTTAGCTTTAATTTTGTAATAATTTTCAAGGTAGAAGTTTCAGAAAGGTTTTTCTTTCCCTTTAGGACTTCGCACAAAGTTGAAGGGCTGAAATTTAAATCTCGAGCAAACTTTCGAAGTGAATAGCGAGGGTTTTTTTGTTGTTTGACTTTGAGGCATTCAGACAAGAATTCACGACTTGTATTGCATTCTAAAAGTTGTAATGTCATATGTTCGCTATGGATTAACGTAGTGTTCGCTAATAATCAATCTGAGAGAAGGTCTTAAAAGGACAAAATCAAGGCTATTTTGGCTGAAACCATTCCTTCAAAGTGAACACTAAAAGATAGGCGTTGAGTCCAATGATGAGAAAAGCGGTCACCCATGCGCTAAGCCGCAAGATTTTTTTGTTTGCAAAAGTTCCCATTTTTTTGGGGTCATTTGTGAATTGAATCAAAGGAACCACTGCAAAGCTTAGTTGAAGTGATAAAATAACTTGGCTGAATATGAGAAGTTTTCCGATTCCCTTTTCACCATAAATAGAGGCTACAATAATCGCAGGAACAATTGCGATAGATCTTGTCACAAGTCTTCTAAGCCAGGGACGCATTTTTAGATTCAAAAAACCTTCCATAACAATTTGTCCAGCAAGAGTTCCGGTTAAAGTTGAATTGTGGCCTGCAGCTAATAAAGCAACGGCAAACAGAACGCTTGCCCAAGCATCGCTCAGAGCGGGACTTAGTAAATGGTACGCATCGCTTAAGTCCGCAATCTCTGAATTTGGGGTTCCATGAAAAACAGCGGCACTCAAAACAAGAATAGCGGCATTCACAAGAAATGCTAAAAAAAGAGCGATATTCGAATCGATTGTGGCAAACTTAATGGCGAATTTTTTACCGGCATCATTTTTCAAAAAAGAGCGTGTTTGCACAATGCTTGAGTGAAGGTACAAGTTGTGGGGCATCACCGTCGCTCCTAAAATTCCAATCGCAATGTAAAGCATCTCGGGGTTTTTGATAAGTTCGGGTGTGGGAATGAATCCTTTTAAGAGCGCGTTCCACTCGGGTTTTGCAATAATGATTTCATAGAGAAAACAGCCACCAATGATGAAAATGAGTGCCGCAACAAAGATTTCAAGTGCTCGAAATCCTTTGTACTGAAGAAAAAATATGATCATCACATCGAGAGCTGTGATTAAAATTCCGTATGTAAGGGGAATGTGAAAGAGTAGATTGATCGCGATAGCAGAGCCAATCACTTCGGCTAAATCGCAGGCACAAATGGCAATTTCACAAAGAATCCAGAGTGCGATGTTTGTAGGCTTGGAGTAGGCATGACGACAAGCTTGCGCGAGGTCTTTCCCTGTTACAATCCCAAGTTTGAGCGAAAGATGCTGCAAAAGCATGGCCATCAAGTTTGAAAAAAAGATAACAAACAAAAGGGTGTAGCCAAATTTAGCGCCGCCCGCTAGGTCTGTGGCCCAGTTTCCGGGGTCCATGTATCCCACGGCCACCATGAGGCCTGGCCCCGAAAAAGCGAGGAGTTTTTTGAAGAATGAGACCCCTTTGTCGTCAGTAACGGGTACTGTGGCATAAGCCTCAGGAAGGGAAGGCGTGGATTCAAAGTCATTTCTCCAACCACTATTCATGAGTTTTATTCAAACAAAAACTCTTCTAAGCTGCAATGATCTAAGGTAAAAATAAGACACCTTAAGAGTGTCAAAATAAGTATGGAAGATATTGCCAATTTAAATAGGTTTTTAGGAATAATGCAGGCAACTGTCGCTCCTGCAATGATTATTTCAGGCTTAGCGATTATTTTAACGTTGATGGCTGGGCGATATGCTCGCTGTATAGATCGAACAAGGGCGATTCTAGATATCCTTAATTTTCAGGCTGATAAAATTTCTCAAGAAAAACGTAAGGCTTATGTCTATCAGTTGCGAATTATATACAAGCGCTGTCGTCAATTACGTACGATGATGGCCTGCGCATCCATCAGTGTGTTTCTGGTGGTGCTTACCATTTGTTGTGTTTTTATGTCGTTGCTTTACAAGCTGCATGTCGAAAAGCTAGCGGCAACTTTGTTTCTTACAGCGCTAGCTTTGCTGAGCGTTTCGATGGGCCAATTTATTCGCGACGTGGTGATTTCACTTTATGGAATCAAAGTAGAGATTAAAGATTTCGAAGGCGAAAGTTTTAATTAGTTCTGTTTAACTTTAACTAATTTGTTTAAGTCATAACCTTCACTGATTAATTTTTGGTGAATCTTTTCGAGAGTTGTTTTTTCAATTCTTTTTGTACGACTCATGACCCACACGTATTCACGACTGGGGTAGCCCACAACAACATATTCTTTTTGTTTGTCAAAATCTGTGATGACGTAGGGAAAATGCAGAGGAATAAAACCCCAAAGTAAAAAACGAATTCTCCACGTTGAATTATTTGTGTTGTCTAGAATAGTTGCGACTTGAGAAAGTTTAAGGGTCTTTTCTCCTTCTTTTTCACAAGTGAAATGGACGTCGATTTTGTTATCTGAACGGAGAGTATAGTTTTCAATTGAGTTGGCACATCCTAATTCAAAACGGCTAGGAATGGTTTCAATCACGTACCACTGCCCAAGAATATCTTTAAGGGGGATGGCGCTCACGGGTTGGAGTCCCTTAAGGTTTAAGTTGCTTTGGCAAGCAGAGAGAAAAAGAGTGACAAGAGTCAATTTGCAAAAAAGTTTCATACCTCAATTGTTGTATGAATAAGTTATTTCGACAACTTGTCTATCTCCGTTTTTGTCACGGATATTTGAGAGTCCTTTGTAATAGACGAGTCTTTTTTTGATCTTGTCATATTTTAGGAGCATTTTTGGAGCAAAAAACTTTAGCCAAAAACTTTTAACTTTTAATTCGAGGTCTAACGATTCATCGGAGGGTAGGTTTACTTTTTTAAGGACAAAGTTAAACTCATCAAGTCTTCCTGGAATTAAAAATGTAAACGGAATGTTTTCTTTGCTTTCAAGAAGTTCAATATTTTCAAGAATAAAATAATTTAAGCCCTGAGCAGCTACAAGCGTTTGGTCTTTCGAGGAAGTATCTATTTTTTTTGTTTTTTCAGAAGCATCTTTGTATTTGTGAAACATAACAAGTTCGTTATTTTCATAGCGGATCCCGTAGTATTCTTCTGTTTGGTAATCGAAAACTGTGTGGGTCGGCGCACTTGAGTGAAGAGTGTAGTCTGAATCAAGAGAGCAAAGTAACCCCCCTTCGGGGGCTTTGTATTCGGTTTTAGATTTGAGGAGTTTATTTCTTGGGCTGTAGGTTACCTCATGAAACTCTCTGTAAATGATTTGATCATCTTTTCGAGCTTCGCCTGAGTAACGAAAAGTTTTTGATTGAGCGACCGTTAAGGATAAGAGGTATGTTGCCAACCCAATAAAAGAAATCCGCATATCTACTTATCTTAAGGCTAAAAAAGATTTTTGTGCTGATTCATGTTGTTTGGACAATATAAAAGCTTCAATCTAGTCCTTGTAAGGGTTAGGTGTAAGGTGTTGATTTAAATGGCTTTTTTGGAGCCCAGAAGCAGGATCGAACTGCCGACCTCTTCCTTACCAAGGAAGTGCTCTACCACTGAGCTATCTGGGCGATGCTTGTGCAAGCAATGTCTTCAATTAGTACACAAGCTTCCCTCGAGGGTCTAGAGGTGGGGTGAATTCTCTTTAATCTGTTCATTTATCGGGTATAAAAAAAATCCTTAAAAATTCTTAAGCTTTGGCCTTGATGAATAGCATTCAATAGGGCTATAAAAACCCCTTACGTTTACTTTGTTCTTTGTGTAACTGGTAAAGGAAAGAAGGAAAGAAAAGCTGAATTCGCTATGAAATTCACACGAATATTCATAGGAAAATTCAGCAGAGGAACTTTGACTGTATGAGAGTACAAAAAATACGCATCAAATTAAAAGCTTTCGATAGCCGCATCTTAGATACAGCTGTCGCATCCATTCTTGAAACGGTAAAGAGAACAGGGGCCGATATTTCCGGACCTATTCCTTTGCCTACTTCAATCAATCGTTTCACGGTTTTGCGTAGTCCGCATATCGATAAGAAAAGCCGTGAACAATTCGAGATCCGAACACACAAAAGACTCATTGATATTTTGGATCCTAACCAACAAACAATTGATTCTTTGATGAAACTCGACCTCTCTGCGGGCGTCGACGTAGAGATCAAGCTCTAACGAGGTGATGAGATGGCAACATTAAATTTACCAATCGTAGATATTAACGGAAAATCAAAAGGTAACGTTGAAGCTCCTGCTGCTCTTTTTGGAGCAGAAGCGAATGAAGCGGTTTTGCACTTTGTGTGCGAAGGTCAGCGTTATCGTTATTATAAGAAGACAGCAAAAACCAAGGGTCGTGCAGAAGTTTCTGGTGGCGGTAAAAAAGTTCGCCAGCAAAAAGGTTCTGGACACGCTCGTCAAGGTGGATCACGCGCTCCTCATCAAGTAGGTGGTGGTGTTGTGTTCGGACCAATGCCTGTGAATGGTAAGTTCAAGGTGAACCGCAAGGTTCGTCAAACAGCATTGGCAACTGTTCTTTCTGATCGTGCTGGAAGTGGACAAATTCACATCCTCGATTGGAAATCTGAAGCTCCTAAGACTTCAGCGGTTAAGAGTTTCATTCACAGTCTTCAACTCGACTCTGCTCGAGTGGGATTTGTTGTGAGTGGAAAGACAGAAGCTGCTGCAGTGAAGAGTGTTCGAAATTTGCGTAAAACAGATTTACTCACAGAAGAAAAGTGGACACCGCTTGATTTTATCAAGGCGGATTGTCTTGTGTTTACAAAACCCGCTTACGAAGCTTTCGTAAAGCAGTTTGGAGCGAAATAATATGAAGACGATTGTCGACGGACTTATTCAACCCATCGTGACCGAAAAGTCAGCGCGCCTTGAAAAAAAGCACAATGACGTGGCTGTTTTGGTCGACCAAAAAATGAACAAAATTCAAATCACGAAAGCTGTTCAAGAAGTGTTTGGAATCAAACCCTTGAGCGTTCGTATCGTGAATTTCCGTAAAAAAGAAAAGAAAAACAAGTTTTCAGTGATTGCTCCTCAAAGTTTCAAAAAAGCTTATTTGAGACTTCCTGAGGGCAAGCGTTTGGAGCTCAAGTAAGAGGTAGCTATGAAGACGTTTAATCCAACATCACCAGCCATGCGTGAAAAAACCATGGCAGATTTTTCTGAGCTTGAAAGCAAAGCGCCTCCGCGCTCTCTTGTTGCAAAAAAGAGCAGTCAGGGAGGTCGCAATAACTATGGACACATTACAAGTCGCTTTCGTGGCGGCGGTCACAAGCGTAAGTATCGTCTCATTGATTTTCGCAGAGAACACATTGGAGTTCCTGCTGAAGTAGAAGGTCTTTATTATGATCCAAACCGCAGCGCGCGTTTGGCATTGTTAAACTACGCAAACGGAGCAAAGGGATTCATTCTCGCTCCTGTTGGTCTTAAAAAAGGCGACAAGGTTGAAACTGGACCACAAGCGGATATCAAGCCTGGAAATGCACTTCCTCTCTTGAATATTCCTGTAGGTTCAAGCATCCATGCAATTGAATTGAACCCAGGTGGTGGAGCTAAAATTGTCCGCTCAGCAGGGGTTGCGGCTCAATTGTTAGGTCGCGAAGGAATTTATGCTCAGGTTCGTTTGCCAAGTGGTGAAGTTCGTTTGGTAAATTTAAACTGCTTTGCAACCATCGGCCAAGTTGGAAATACAGAGCACGAAGGTGTTGTGATTGGAAAAGCAGGTCGTGTTCGTTGGGCAGGCAAGCGTCCTCATAACCGAGGAACAACAATGAACCCAGTTGATCACCCTCATGGTGGTGGTGAAGGTCGTACAAAAGGTGGCCGTCATCCTGTTTCTCCTTGGGGTCAACCAGCTAAGGGATATAAAACTCGTAATAATAAACGCACTGACTCTTTCATCTTGAAAGGACGTCCGCGCGGTAAACAAACAGGCGGTAGGTAAGATTATATGGCACGTTCACTAAAAAAAGGACCGTTCGTACATAACTCTCTTGTAGAGAAAATCGCAAAAGCGCGAAAAGAGGGTGGCAAAAAGACTGTGATCAAAACATGGTCAAGAGCCTCAACAATTACTCCCGATGCAGTGGGATTAAGTTTTGCTGTTCACAATGGCAAAAAGTTTGTTCCTCTCTACGTGAGTGAAAACATGGTTGGACATCGTTTCGGCGAATTTGCTCCAACTCGTCAGTTTGGTGGTCATACACCAGGCGACAAAAAAGCAAGTGCGGGTTGATAAGGAAGGGATGAAGATATGAAAAGTAATCAATTAGTTCCTTCGGCATCACACGCAAAGCTAAGCTTCGTAGGAGTGTCTCCATATAGAGCACGCCTCGTTGCGAATCTCGTTCGTGGTAAAACTCTTGAAGAAGCAAGCCGTCTGCTTATTCTTGAGAATAAAAAAGCAGCCAAAATCATTTACAAATTATTAAAGTCTGCGACAAGCAATGCTGAACAAAAAGGCGTTGCGGATATTGAAAGACTTTACGTAAGTGAACTTCGTGTTGATGAGGGTCCACGTATCAAACGTTGGATGTCTCGTTCACAGGGCCGTGCTGACCAACGTCTTACTCGCACTTCACATATAACAATGAAGCTCGCTGAGAAGACAGGAGCTAAAAAGGCTCCTGCAAAGGCAAAAAAAGCAACCAAAGCCTCCGCTAAAAAAAGCGAGAAAGGCAGTGAGGGATAAATCATGGGTCAGAAGACACATCCTACCGGATTTCGTATCGGTGTAACTAAACCTTGGAAATCACGTTGGTATTCAGAAAAAGAATTCGGACGTAACTTGTCTGAAGATTTTGTTCTTCGTCGTTTTGTAAAAGAAAAACTTTTCAACTCAGGCGTCAGCAAAATTGAAATCGAAAGAACAGCTTCAAAGCTTCGAGTGAATGTATTTTCGGCTCGTCCGGGTATTGCGATTGGTAAAAAAGGTGCAGGAATTGAACAACTTCGCACTGATATCGCCAAAAAAATCAAAAAACCTGTTGAAGAAGTTTTTTTGAATGTGACTGAAGTTCGTAAGGCAGAAGCAGATTCTCAATTGATTGCTGAAAGCATTGCAAACCAAATTGAACGTCGTGTGGCATATCGTCGTGCGATGAAAAAAGCGATTCAACAAGCTCTCAAGTTTGGCGTTGAAGGAATCAAAGTAAGAGTTTCTGGCCGTTTAGGTGGATCTGAAATCGCTCGTTCTGACAAGTACGCAGAGGGATCTATTCCTTTGCATACACTTCGTGCAGATATCGATTATGGATTCGCAGAAGCAATGACAACTGCTGGAATTATCGGAATTAAAGTATGGGTTTACAAAGGCGAAGTTGATATGAGAACTCGCTTAGGACGTACACGCGGAGGCGCAATCGCTTCTGCTCAAGCTGCAAGCGCTGCAGGATTACCTATTTAAGGAGAAGATGAAATGTTAGCACCAAAAAGAGTTAAGTTTCGTAAAGCTCACAAAGGTCACCTTGCAGGCAAGGCTACTCGTTGTAACAAGCTCGACTTCGGTGAGTTTGGTTTACAGTGTGTAGAGCCCGGTTGGATTACAGCTCGTCAAATTGAAGCAAGCCGTATTGCGATGACCAGAAGTATTAAACGTGGTGGAAAAGTTTGGATTCGAATTTTCCCTCAAAAACCTGTGACAAAGAAACCTGCTGAAACTCGTATGGGTAGCGGTAAAGGTAACCCTGAGTTATGGGTAGCTCCTGTTAAACCAGGAACAATGTTGTTCGAAATGGAAGGCGTGACAAAAGAGATTGCTTACAAAGCATTCACTCTCGCTCTCCATAAACTTCCTATTAAAACTCGTCTCGTATCACGATCAGAGTTGATTTTGTAAGGACGGGGTGAAGAGAGAACGTTATGGCAGCTAAAAAAACCGCTAAAGCAACTAAAAGCAAAGCTAAAAAGGCAGCAGCTCCTAAAAAAGCTCCTGCTAAAAAAGCAGTTAAAGCAGAAAAGGGCGAGATTGATCTTTCAACTCTCGACCGTAAGAGTCTTGCTGCTCAAGCTAAACAAGTAAAAAAGGAATTACTTGCGATAAGATTTAACCTTCAGGCTCCTAGCCTCAAGGAATATCGTCGCAAGAAAGCCGAGCTCCAGAAATATCTGGCTCAGCTTAACTAGAGGTAAAGATTATGTCGGCAAGAACATTTGAAGGAACAGTAGAAAGCAACAAGATGCAGAAAACACTTGTTGTGACTGTCACTCGTCAATTTCAAGAAGGTCGTACAGGAAAGATCGTATTCAAAGAAAAGAAATACAAAGTGCACACAGAGGCTAACGATGTGGGCATTGGCGATCAGATTCTTTTCAGTGAATGTCGACCCCTTTCACGAGACAAGAAGTATCGTTTGTTAAAAGTGTTGAAGAAAGTTCAACAAGCAGTCGAGCTTCAAGAGGGAGTGGCTTAAGTTATGATTCAGCATACAAGTGAATTAAACGTTGCTGATAACTCTGGTGCAAAAGTTGTAAAATGCATCAAGGTTCTTGGTGGAACTCGTCGACGTTACGCAAGTTTGGGTGATGTGATTGTTTGTTCTGTCAAAGCAGCGACTCCTGAATCAAAAATTCGCAAAGGTGATGTTGTCAAAGCCATCATCGTTCGCACTCGTAAAGAAGTTCGTCGTCCAGACGGTAGCTATATTCGTTTCGATGACAATGCAGCAGTTTTAATTAACCCAGCAGCGGAACCTATTGGAACTCGCGTGTTTGGACCTGTTGCGAGAGAGCTTCGTAGTACAGCAAGTAACAAAATTGTATCACTTGCTATGGAGGTTTTATGATGAGTGATCGCGTAAGACATCTTAAAAAAGGCGACACAGTTGTTGCCTTGTCAGGATCTTGCCTTGGTCAAAAGGGTAAGGTTCTTGCGGTTCGTAACAAAGACGCAAAAATTCAAGTTGAAGGCATTGGAACTGTTAAAAAACATGTGAAGCCTAATCAACAAAATCCAAAAGGTGGCATCATCGAACAACTTCGTTGGTGGCCAGCTTGTAAATTTCAAGTTTGCGATTCTCACGGAAAAAAACTCGGACGCGTTGGCTTTAAAATGGTTGGCGACAAAAAAGAACGTGTTTTTTCAGGAGAAAGAAAGAAGTAATTTATGGCAGACGCAGCAAAAAATACTCCAAAGTATCAGTCTCGCTTGAAGGTTGCTTACAATAACGAAATTCGCGCGAAGCTTATCGCTTCTGGCAAATTTAAAAACGTTATGCAAGTGCCTAAGATTAGCAAAGTTGTTATCTCTTGTTCTTTGAAAGAAGCTCTTCTAAATCCAAAAGCTCTCGAAGGTTTGGCAGAAGAGATTACAAACATTACAGGCCAAAAAGCAGCCATCACAAAAGCTAAGAAAGCGATTTCTAACTTTAAGCTTCGTCAAGGTATCAACCTTGGTTGCGTGGTGACTCTTCGTCGTGAGCGTATGTATGATTTCTTAGATCGTTTTATCAACATCGCTTGTCCTCGTATTCGTGACTTTAAAGGATTTCCTGAAAAGAGTTTCGATGGACGTGGGAATTATTCATTGGGTGTTAAAGAACACACAATTTTCCCTGAAATTAACTACGATAAAGTTGATAAAATTCGCGGATTCAACATCACAATCGGAACTACAGCTACGAATGATGAAGACGCACTTACTTTGCTCAAAGAGTTTAACTTTCCTTTCCGAAGACAGGAGACTGGAAGATAGCCTATGATAACTGATCAATTAGCAGATTTTTTAACCCGAATTCGTAATGCAGGTGCTGCACGTAAAATCCGTGTCGACGTTATTAAGACAAAGATGAATCAAGCAGTTGCAAACATTCTCGCAGCAGAAGGTTACGTTAAAAGCGTAAAAGAAGTGGACGTAGAAGGAAGATCTTATCTTCGCGTCTTCTTGAAGTATGAGAATGGCGATATTCGTAAACCTCTTATTAAGTCATTAAGAAGAGTTTCAAAGCCCGGCCTTCGTCGCTATGTAAATATGGCAACTTTTCCAAAAGTTATGAGTGGCTTCGGTCTTGCAATTATTTCTACATCTAAAGGAATCATGACGGATAAAGATGCTCGTAAAAGCCGTGTAGGCGGCGAGCACCTCTGTTCAGTCTGGTAGGAGCTAGTATGTCACGACTTGGAAAATTATCCGTTGCCGTTCCAACAGCTGTTAAGGTAGCCGTTGATCAAGGCAAAGTGAAACTTGAAGGTCCTAAAGGAAAGCTTTCTGTCGATATTCCAAATGGAATCGGCGTGAGTGTTGAGAGTGGCAAGTTACAAGTTACTCGCTCATCAGATGAAGCAGAACAAAAAGCAAAACATGGTCTTGTGCGCACATTGATTTTTAATTCAGTCAAAGGTGTTGCGGAAGGCTTTGAGCGTAAGCTCGAAATCAAAGGCGTTGGTTTTCGTGCAGCAGTTAAGGGGACAACTCTTAATCTGACTGTGGGATACTCTCACCAAGTAGATTTCCCGCTTCCTGCGACAGTTACGGCAAAAGTTGAAGGAAACACAATTGTTGTTCTTCAGTGTCCAGATAAGGGACTTCTAGGTGATACAGCTTCTAAAATTAGAGCTGTTCGTCCTCCTGAGCCTTACCAAGGTAAGGGAATTCGTTACATGAACGAAGTCATCAAACGTAAAGCAGGTAAATCTGCTGCGTCAGGAGCGAAATAGGTAATAATTATGGCAAGACAAATGCATAAAAGAACGTCCGAAAAACTCCAAGCAAGAGTGAAGCGTCATGCGCGTATCCGCAAAAAATTGAGCGGCACGCTTGAGCGTCCTCGTCTTTGCGTTCTTCGTACAAATCGTGGTCTTGAAGTTCAGTTGATCGATGATGATGCTGCAAAAACTCTTTTGGGATTAAGAACTCCAACAAAAGAAACAGCTAACAGAACTCACGCTACAGATCTTGGTAAGAAGATTGCTGAACAAGCAAAAGCGAAGGGAATTACAAAAGTAGTTTTCGATCGAGGTGGGTATATCTATCACGGAAAAATTGCAGCTTTCGCAGCAGGCGCTCGCGAAGCCGGATTAGATTTTTAGAGGATTGAAGGAATGGCGACTCAAGAAAAACAAAATAAATCAAATGAAGAGCAAGGAATGGTAGACCGCGTCGTTCACATTGGACGAGTAGCGAAAGTTGTTAAAGGCGGACGCCGTTTTAGTTTTAACGCGATTGTCGTTGTAGGTGATCGCAAAGGACAAGTCGGAATCGGATTAGGAAAATCAGGTGAAGTTCCTGATGCCATCCGTAAAGCTGGTGAACAAGCTAAGAAAAACTTGGTTCAAGTACCTGTTGTTAACGACACTATTCCTCATACAATCACAGGTAAATTTGGTTGCGGTAAAGTTGTGATGCTTCCTGCTTCAACAGGAACAGGAGTGATTGCAGGTGCAGCTGTTCGTGCTGTTATGGAATGTGCGGGCGTTAAAAACGTTCTCACAAAATGTATCGGTTCAAACAATGCCCACAACGTTTTGAAAGCAACTGTTGATGGTCTTTTAAAGCTAAAAACTCTTGATCGTTATCAGAGTCAGTTAAAAGGGACTCCTTAAATTTTAAGGGTAGAGTGAAATATGACAACTGAAAAAAAATCAGCAAAAAAAGTTCCCGCGAAAAAAGAGCGCTCACAAACATCTGGAACAAATATTTTTGTGAGACAAGTTCGCAGTGCGGCTCGTACACGAGATCAGCATGTGAAAACTCTTGTAGCGTTGGGTCTCGGTAAATGTGGAAAAACAAACACTTTGCCTGATAATCCTGCGGTTCGCGGAATGCTTCGTTCAGTCATTCAATGGCTAGAGGTGAAACATGTTTAAGTTACATAATTTAAAAGCTCCTATCGGAAGTAATCACGCCAAAAAGCGTAAAGGTTTAGGTATAGGTTCAGGACTTGGCAAAACTGCAGGTAAGGGTCATAAAGGACAAAAAGCTCGCAGTGGTGGACAAGTTCACCCTATGTTTGAAGGTGGTCAGATTCCTCTTCAAAGAAGAATGCCTAAAGTGGGATTTAACAGCCCGCTTAAGTTACTCGATTGTCGAGTCAACGTTGCTGAGTTGGTTGATTATGCCGGTCAAAAATTAACAGTAAAAGATCTTATGCCAAAGGCTATGCGTCCTAAATCTCGTGCTCGTTTGAGTGTGTTTGGTGGTCGTATTCCTGCAAAACTTCCTGTTTCTTTAGAAGCTCATCACATCAGTGAAGGAGTGAAAAAAGCTTTAGAAGCAAAAGGCGTTGCCATCACAATTATTCCTTTGATGGACGGTGCTCGTCCACGCGTGAAGAAAGAAAAGAAGGTCAAGAAATAAAGCATGGATAGCAATCTCAGAACTCGACTTCTCTGGCTTTTCGGTTTGGTTTTAGTGTTCAAGATTGGGGTGCACATTCCTACTCCTGGTGTAAATAGCCAGGCGTTAACGGAACTATTTAATGCCAATAATTCAAAAACTATTTTCGGTCTTATGAATCTATTCTCGGGTGGAGCTTTAGAGCAACTCTCGATTTTAGGTTTAGGTATTTCTCCTTATATTTCTGCAAGTATTATCATGCAGTTGGCAACGATTATGTTTCCAAGTGTTGAGCAACTTCAGAAAGAAGGGGAACACGGCAGAAGACAAATCACTCAGTACACACGTTATTTAACTGTGGTTATTGCGCTTATCCAAGCATTCGTGATTTCAACTCAGTTGCAAGGACAGTTTAGTCCGCAATCTAATCAGCCAATTTTTTCTGATTTGGGTTTGGGCGCTCGCTTGTTGACGACTCTGCTTTTGGCAACAGGAGCGGTTTTCACAATGTGGATCGGTGAGCAAATTACTGAGCGGGGTATTGGAAACGGATCAAGTATTCTTATCTTCGTAGGTATTGCTTCTTCGTTTTTAAGTGGAGTGAACAAACTTTATTTGTCGTTTCAAAATGATCAAGTGAGTATTGGCGCGGTTATTCTTCTTGCATTGGTAATGGTTGCGGTCGTTGCCTTTATTGTTTTTATGGAGCAAGGCTATCGAAAGGTTCCTATCCAATATACAAGAAGGGTTGTAGGGCGTAACGTTTACGGCGGACAAGAAAGTCATCTTCCATTGCGAATTAACGGTGCCGGAGTGATCCCTCCTATTTTTGCAAATACTTTGCTTCTATTTCCTGCAACAGCTATTTCTATGTTGCCTGTTGTGGTGGTGGAATTGCTTGCAAAATGGGGAATTAAGTTTGATGCAAATTCATTCACTCCAAGTGGAATGCTTTTTCAAATTTGCTACGTTACATTGATTATTTTCTTCTGCTTTTTTTACACAGCCATTACAACAAATCCTAGCGATTTGTCTGAGAATTTAAAAAAATCAGGTGGTTACATTCCCGGAATTAGACCTGGAAAAGCAACTTCTGATTTCTTAGATTCCATTATCACTCGTCTTACCTTTTCGGGTGCTATTTATATTGCAGCAGTGTGCGTGTTTCCGACAATTTTGATTCAAGCTTTCAAAGTAGACTTTTACTTTGGAGGAACAACTCTCCTGATTTTGGTAGGTGTTGCCTTGGATACAATTAGTCAGATTCAAGCGCATTTAATGCAGCAGAATTATGATGGTTTCTTAAAGCAAGCTCGCTTGCGAGGTCGACGGGCATAAATCGCATGAATTTATCTGCTACGGTTGTTGTTTTTTTGGGACCTCCCGGATCGGGAAAGGGAACCCAAGGCAAGGAGTTGGCTAAAAACCTTCGGGGAGTTCAGCACCTTGCAACGGGTGATCTTTTTCGAAGTGAGATCACACAAAAAACTCCGATTGGTCAGCAGGTAGAGTCGGTGATTAGTTCGGGAAAGCTCGTTTCTGATGAGTTGACCTATGAAGTACTTAAAAGCCAACTAACAAAGGTTGTTGCTGAAAAGCAGCCTCTTTGTTTACTTTTAGATGGATACCCTAGAAATGGGGTTCAGGTAAGGAATCTTGTAAAACTCATAGAAGAAACAAAGCTGAAAGGCCCTATTTTCTTTGAGTTAGAGGTTCCTAAAGAGGTCATAGTGGATCGGGTTTCAGGGCGTTTGGTAAATCCTCGAACAGGGGCTGTTTACCACCTTAAAACTAAGGCTCCCAAGGTGGCTGGTCGTTGCGATGAAGATGGTGGAGAACTAATTCAGCGTCCCGATGATCGCCCAGAAGTGGTGGGAGGCCGTTATGACATCTATCAAAAAGGCTTGGCGGAGATGCTGGCTGAGATTCAAAAGGGTGGGTATCCCCATTTGAAATTCAACGGCACGGGACCTGTTAAAGCCGTTAGTAGTTCTATGGAAATGAAGGTTAAAGAGCTCACACCGGGGTTGACTGGGTAGCTGTAGAAGATAACAATATAGACTTTGATTTTTTGGGATTTAAAAGATTTTGTAAGGGAAGAATATGAAAGTAAGAGCATCAGTAAAAAAGATTTGTGACAAGTGTCAAATCGTGCGAAGAGCTGGCATCCTGCGAGTTATCTGCACGAATAAAAAACATAAGCAGAAGCAAGGTTAAGGAATAAAAAAATGGCGCGTATAGCTGGAGTCGATTTACCAAGAAATAAACGTATTGATATTGCCCTGACGTATGTTCACGGGATTGGAAAAACAACTGCAAAAAAAATGTTGTCTGATCTCGATATTTCTCCTGAAACAAAATCAGATCAATTATCTGAAGAAATTGTCGCGAAAATTCGTGAATACTTAGAAAAAGGAATTTCTGTTGAAGGTGATCTTCGTCGTAAAGTCGGAATGAACATCAAGCGCCTCATCGATCTTCATACTTATCGTGGATTACGCCATCGCAAAGGTTTGCCTGTGCGTGGACAAAGAACTCGATCAAACTCACGTACACGCAAAGGTCCTCGTAAGACAGTTGCAGGTAAAGTTTCAGTGAAAACATTGAAGTAGGATAATTATGGCAACGAACGAACAAAAAAAATCAGCAACAAACGCAAATGCAAAAAAACGCACAGTAAAAGTTCCTTCATCAGGAGTTTGTCACATCAATGCGTCTTTTAATAACACGATCGTCACAATCGCAGATCCTGCAGGAAATTCACTTTTCTGGAGCACATGCGGAAAAAAAGGTTTCAAGGGAGCGCGTAAGAGTACTCCTTTTGCAGCTCAAGTCGCAGCAGCAGAGGTTGCTCAACTTGCTTTCGATGCAGGTATGAGATCTATTGCTGTTGAAGTAAAAGGTCCTGGAGCAGGTCGTGAATCTGCTTTAAGAGCTCTTGCGAGTGTTGGTCTTCGAGTGACACAAATTAAAGATGTCACACCTATTCCCCATAATGGTTGCCGTCCACCTAAAAGACGTCGTGTATAAGGAGAGAGAGTATTTATGACAATGGTTCAAGAAAACTGGGCGAGTCTAATCAAGCCTAAAGCAATTGAGATTGAAAAAGGTTCTCTAACTCCCACTTATGGTCGTTTTATCGCGCGTCCTTTGGAGCGTGGTTATGGACACACAATCGGAAACGGACTTCGCAGAATTTTGTTAAGCTCGCTCCAAGGTTGTGCAATCACAAGCGTAAAATTTGAAGGCGTATTACATGAGTTTGCGACTTTAAATGACGTGACAGAAGATATGGCAGACATCGTTCTTAACTTGAAGGGTGTTCGTCTAAAGCTTGTTGGAACAAAAACAAAAACTATTTTCTTGGATAAAAAAGGTCCAGGAGTTTTAACAGCTAAAGATTTAGCGATTGATAGCAGCGTTCACGTGTTGAACCCTGATCATCACATTGCGACTTTGGGTAAAGACGCTCACATTCGTGGCGAAATCGTTGTGAAGTGGGGACGTGGATATATTCCTGCAGAACGCAACAAAGAAGAAAATTCTCCTATCGGAACAATCGGTGTGGATAGCATTTTCTCACCTGTGACTCGTGTGAATTATTCAGTTTCAAATTCACGTGTTGGAAGTTGGACTGACTATGATCGTTTAACAATGGACATCTGGACAGATGGTTCTTTGTCTCCCGAGTTGGGTCTTGCATATGCTGCAAAAATCCTCAAGGATCAGGTTAGTATCTTCATTAACTTCGATGAAGGCATTGAAGTTGTGGAAGTTAAAAAAGATTCAGGCAAAGGCGATATCAACGAAAATCTCTTCAAGAGTGTTGAGGAGCTTGAGCTTTCTGTTCGAAGTGCAAACTGCTTACAGAATGCAAACATTCGCTACATCTATGAACTTGTGACAAAGTCTGAAGCAGAAATGCTCCGTACGAAAAACTTTGGTCGTAAGTCACTCAATGAAATTAAAGACATTCTTTCTGAAATGGGCTTGGGTCTTGGCATTGCAATTGATTTGCCTCCAGAAGCTATCGCAGAAAGACTTCGTGATCGTAAAGGTGGTAACTAAACATGAGGCACTTAGCTCGTAGTCGTCGATTGGGAGTTAAAACGGGTCACCGTGTAGCTCTTCTTAGAAATTTATTAAGAGGTCTTGTTCGTGATGGTCGTATTCGCACAACAGTTGCTCGTGCAAAAGTTTTGCGTCCTTATGTAGAAAAAATCGTAACACGTCTCAAGGATCCAACAGTGGCAAACGTTCGCCATGTTTATTCTTTGGTGAATGATCGTGATGCTGTTTACAGTCTCACTCATGACGTGGCTCCTAAGTTTAAGTCTCGTAGTGGTGGATATCTCCGTATTTTAAAACTTGCTCAAGCTCGCCCTGGTGACAATGCTGACATGGCCCTTGTTGAATGGGTTGATCAAGGACTTGTTGAAAAAGGTTTAGAGCAAAGATTTGCAGCTTCTACAAAAGCTACAAAGAAAACAGCGAAGAAAGCTTCTTCTAAAAAAGCAAAAGAAGCTGGTGAAGAAAGCGCGGAAGATTCTAAAGAAAATTCCAAAAAAGCTGAAAAGAAAAGCAAAAAAGCGCCTGCAAAAAAAGCAAAAAAATCTAAATGAACTCAACTAAGGTTTTCTGGGACAGATTTTTCAAGCTGAGCGTTTTGGTGATAACGCCTGTTTTAGGATGGGTATATTTCAGTCAGCACAGCGGAAAAAGTCTTGGTAAGGCCGAAGTTTTTGTTCCCTTTAAAGTAGAGAAGGCACCTTCTTTTGAAGGGCTTGTTTCAAAACTTAAAGATGAAGACGGAAAAATTGATTTTTCAAAAAATCAGGTTTCAGTCGTTAATTTTTGGGCGACTTGGTGTGCTCCTTGTGTGGAAGAAATGCCCGCAATGAGTGAATTGGCTGGTCGATTAGAAGAAAAGGGAGTTCATTTTTACTTTGTAAGTATTGATGAGGATTGGGCTAAGGTTGATCGCTTCTTAGAGGCAAATGTGATTGATATACCTGCAAATCGCTTGTTCTTGGATGCAAAGCGTGAGGTTGCGAGTCGCTGGGGTTCGGAAAAGTTTCCTGAAACTTATGTTGTGACTCCTCATGGATGGAAAGTTGAAAAGATCATTGGTTTTCAGGATTGGACCCGACCTGCTATTTATTCATATTTTGAAAAATTGGCAGAAAAATACAAAAAAGAAACGTTCGTGCAAACGAGTTTTTTAATGAAGGAAAAGGAAAGTAAATGGCAAAGAAAAGTGTTGTGAACCGCAACAAAAAACGTATCAAAATGAGCGATAGACAAAAAGCATTGCGTATCGAACTGCGCAAGCAAACGCTTGACCCTAAATTGGGTGACGATGAAAAGCTTTTAGCTCAGAAAAAGCTCCAGAAACTTCCTCGTAACGGATCCGCTACACGTGTGAGAGTACGTTGCTCAATCACAGGCCGTGGACGTGGTTGTTACAAGAAGTTCGGACTTTGTCGTGTGAAGTTCCGTGAACTAGCTCTTGAAGGCTTGATTCCGGGTGTGACAAAAGCTTCTTGGTAAGAAGTTTTCTTTGAAACGTTGGTAGAACGCTGTTGAAAAGCGCTCATCCATAAATCAAAAAAATAATTTTTTTGTTTTGGCTGAACGCTTTTAAAAAGTCTTCTTACTGATTTAGTTTTGTGCTGATTTAATTTTGCGCTGAATTGCACAGATTCATTTTCTTAAAAAATAAATTTACGAAAGAGTTTCTCTCATTTAGAACTAAAGCACTTTATGATGAATCCATCTTTATACATAATTATTGGCGCAGCGGCTCTCGTATTTGCTTGGGTACTTTATCTCAGAGTGAAAAAGCAAAATCCTGGCAATGAAAGAATGATTGAAATCGGAAGTTATATTCGCGAAGGAGCTATGGCTTTTTTGATGCGTGAATATAAAATTCTTTTTGTTTACTCAATTTTTATTTTTGTCGTTTTGAGTTTGTCTCTCAACGTTCTTTCCTCTCTTTCTTTTTTGTCTGGAGCTTTGTTGTCTCTCCTTGCGGGCTTCATTGGGATGAAAGCTGCGACTCACTCCAACGTTCGTACAGCTGAATTAGCTCGCACAAAAGGTCGTGGTGACGCTCTCGTCCTCGCTTTTGACGGCGGAGCAGTAATGGGCCTTTGTGTAGCAGGACTTGGTCTTATGGGAATGGCTGTTTTGTTTAAGTATTTCTCTATGAGTGAAGACTTTGCGTCCATGGTTCATGGATTTGGTGTGGGAGCTTCATCTATCGCACTTTTTGCTCGTGTGGGTGGTGGTATTTATACAAAAGCTGCTGATGTAGGCGCTGACTTAGCTGGAAAAGTCATAGCGGGAATTCCTGAAGATGACCCTCGTAACCCTGGTGTGATCGCCGATAACGTTGGGGACAACGTGGGTGACGTTGCGGGCATGGGTGCGGATATCTTCGAAAGTTACATCGCTGCTATGGTTGCAGCGATAGCTCTTGCTCAAACATTGAGTCCTACAGCTTTAGCTCCTCTTGTTGCAGATAGTTCAGTCGTTGCTGAGGAGGCTTTACGTAATATGGGAATTTACCTTCCACTTGTGATTTCTGGGATTGGATTGATTGTCTGTATACTGTCGATTGCTTTCTTGAGATTTTTCAAAGATGGAAAGCCTTACTCTATTCTTCGCGGAGCTCTTTTAATTCCTCCTTTTATTTTTCTTGTGATTTTTTGGTTTGTTGGAAATTCTTTAGGATATGGGATTCATAATTTTTGGTGTGTGATTGCAGGGGCTATCGGTGGTGGCGTTGTTGGTTTGATTACCGATTACTACACAAGTAGCAAGCCTATTGAGCAAATTGCAGAATCATCAAGAACGGGAGCAGGAACAAACGTTATTCAAGGAATTGCCGTTGGTCTAGAGTCTGTGATTCTTCCTCTTCTTGTGATTTCTGCTGTTGCGTTGATTAGTTTTAATGCTTTGGGACTTTATGGAATCGGCATATCTGCTGTTTCTATGTTGGCAGTAACTGCGATGGTGATGACGGTTGATGCTTATGGCCCTATCAGCGACAACGCAGGTGGTATTGCTGAGATGAGTGGTCTTGGAAAAGACGTTCGTGACATTACCGACGAATTGGATGCGGTTGGAAATACAACTGCTGCGATTGGTAAAGGTTTTGCGATTGGCTCAGCTATTTTAACTGTGATTGCACTTTTTGCAGCATTCAAGGCCGAGATTGATTTTGGTCGTTTGAGAAGTGGAGCGGAAGCTTTGAGCCTTGAGCTTACAAATGGAAAAGTTCTTGTAGGTTTGCTCTTGGGTGGAATTCTACCGTGTGTTGTTGGGGCTTCAACAATGCGTGCTGTTGGAAAAGCTGCCGGTAAGATTGTTGAAGAAATTGGTCGTCAGTTTAGAGAAATTCCTGGCTTGCTTGAAGGCAAGGCAGGTGTTCGTCCAGATGCGGCTCGCTGTGTGGATTTGTCTACAAAAGCAGCTTTGGCAGAAATGATTCTTCCTGGAATGGTAGCTATTGTAGTGCCTCCAGTAATTGGATTTACTCTTGGAGCAGAGGCTCTAGGGGGAACGCTTGCAGGAGCGATGGTGACGGGAGCTGTATTGTCGCTTTTCATGGCGAATGCTGGCGGTGCTTGGGATAATGCCAAGAAGTACATCGAAAAGGGTGGCTTAAAGGGCGAAAAGAAAGGCTCAGACGCGCATAAGGCTGCGGTTGTGGGCGATACAGTAGGTGATCCATTCAAGGATACTTCTGGTCCTGGTATAGCGATTTTGATCAAGGTTATGAGCGTGGTTTCTCTCTTGATCGCATCTCTTTTGAAGTAATTTTTTTAAAGATATTTGTTAATTTATATTTGTAACAATGTAGCAATGTTAATTTTTGAATAATTATCATAAGTTAACTTATTTGCGAATAATTTCCTGCGATAGTAGTTGTATGAAATCAAATATTACAAAAATATTATTAGCTTTGTTTTTTGTTTTCGTAACTTCTAAAAACCTTCATGCTGAAACAGTTTTAAAAATTACAAAATTGAACGGGCAAGCGACTCAAACGGTAGCGGTTCCAGCAGGAATCGGTAGTTCCACAGCTAAAGTCATGAAGCAGTATTTAACTTTCAAAGTTTCGGGTAATATTAACAATGCAATTGATGAAGTAAGTTTTGCAGTGAGATTTATTCCTCAAGATTTTAATCCCCTAGATAATCCAAACAGACCGAAAGAGTTTAGTTCCAATCAAATAATAAGACGAAATCTAATGTGTTTAATAAAGATTCATGCTGCTTCTGGTAAAAAACCTGTTACCTTAACCCTATCTCCAAAGATTATTCCTCAAGGTGGGTTATGGGATATAAGTCCAGCAAGTCTTTTAGGTTGTAGTTATTAGTTTAATTTTCCAGCTGAAGCGTTAATGCGTGAATCGTTCCATCAGCAAATTCTTTGCTTAAGATTTTATAAACCATTCTTTCGCGATTCATTTGATTGAGGCCTTTGAACTTGGGGCTTTTTATTTTTCCTTGTAAGTGCAAGTTTGTGGCATTTTCTTGCAGGGTGGAGTGGCCTACATGCTGGCCCGAAAAGTCGAAGATTTCAACTTCTTGAGTTTCTAATTCTTTTTGAAGCTTTGCAATAATTTCATCAATGACGCTCATGAGTTTTGTATTAAGACATTTCTTGGAAGGCGTGACAAGTCTGCTCTTTCGCTATTAATAAAAGAGCTATGAATACCGAAAAAGTCTTAGGTTCTGCTATGAAAAAGAATATTGATTTTCTACCTCTTTTAGGTACTGACCACGTTGAATTTTACGTGGGAAATGCCAAGCAAGCCGCTTATTATTATCGCAAGGCTTTTGGTTTTCAGCCTCTGGCCTATGCTGGCCCCGAAACAGGTGTTCGAGATAGAGCCAGCTATGTTTTAAAACAAGGCAAGGTTTGTTTTGTTTTTACAACATCGCTCAATCCTCAGTCTGATATTTCTGAACATGTAAAAAAACATGGTGATGGCGTGAAAGCTTTGTCTCTTTGGGTAGATGATGCAAAACAGGCACACAAAGAAACCACTTCGCGTGGAGCAAAAGCGCTTAGTGAACCACTCATTTTAACAGACAATAATGGCGAAGTCGTGATGACTACCATTCAAACCTACGGCGATACGATTCATCGTTTTGTAGAAAGAAAAAATTACAAAGGTGCTTTTTTGCCAGGTTACGAGCCTTGGAATCCCTCTGGCGAAGCAGATGCAGAAGTGGGTTTGAAATACGTTGATCACTGCGTGGGTAATGTAGAGCTTGGTAAAATGAATGAGTGGGTTGAGTTCTACAAAAATGTTATGGGCTTCAATTTGCTTATCACTTTTGACGATGAAGACATCAGTACAGAATACTCAGCTCTTATGTCCAAAGTTGTTTCAAACGGAAATGGCTTTATTAAATTTCCAATCAATGAACCTGCTCAAGGAAAAAGAAAATCTCAAATCGATGAGTATTTGGAATTTTATCATGGGGCGGGAGTTCAACATGTGGCCCTCGCAACAGATGATATTATTCACACAGTCACGGAACTTCGAAAGCGTGGGGTTGATTTTTTACAGGTTCCAAGCACTTATTACGAGGATCTCAAAAAACGAGTAGGTGAAATCAAAGAAGATATTGAGGCGATAAAGAAGCTTAATATCTTGGTAGATCGTGATGAAGAGGGTTATTTACTTCAGATTTTCACAAAACCCGTTGAAGATAGGCCCACGCTTTTTTACGAAATCATCCAGCGTTGTGGCGCAAAGAGCTTTGGAGCGGGTAATTTTAAGGCCCTTTTTGAAGCCATTGAGCGTGAACAGGCTAGGCGGGGTAATCTTTAGACCTTTTATTCCTCTGGATCTTTTATTGTAGAGACTTTGAGATTCACAATTTTGTGCCAACCGAGGGGTGTTTTGCTAGATTTAGCCTATGGCCAAAGTGCTTGTAGGGATTTGTGGGAGCATTGCTGCTTATCGGAGTCCTGACTTTGTTCGTGAATTAAAAGCTCAGGGACATGAGCTTCGTGTGGTCTTAACGGATTCTGCATTGCAATTTGTAACATCTAAAACTCTTGAAACTTTTTTGGGTTCCAAGGTTCTCTCGAATGACTTGTGGAATTCTGATCACTTGGGCACAGATCACATCGAAGGAGCTCGCTGGGCAGACGTGATTGTTGTTTACGGAGCAACGGCAAATTTTATTGCTAAGCTGAGACAGGGATTTTGCGATGATTTTATAACTTTGCAAATTTCTGCAACTCAGGCCTCTGTCGTTTTGTGTCCTGCTATGAATGTGGTGATGTGGGAGAGTGCTGCCAATCAAGAAAATTGTGATGTTCTTAGAAAAAGAAACTTTGATTTTGTGGGTCCCCGTGAAGGAACGCTTGCTTGTGGGGAAAGGGGTTTGGGGCACATTGCTGAGCATTCAGACATTTTGAAGAAAATAGAAAAGCTTTTATCTGGAGATGAAAGTTCTTCTTTTTTTAATAAAAAAGTTTTGCTGAGTATAGGAGCCATGAGAACTCCTGTAGATGAAGTGCGATTTTTGCAAAATTCCTCAAGTGGTCGAATGGGGCTAGAGCTTGCAAAAGTTTTTCTTCAAAAAGGAGCGCGGGTTCATGTGCTTGCAGGCCTTTGTGATTCTTTTGTTGAGAGTGATTTGGACTTGCTTAAAAAAAAACATACGAATCGTTTTGAGGTGTCTCGTTTTGAGAGGGTATCCGATTATGAAACAATTCTTAAGATGGCGTTTCCGTGGAGCGATGTTTTCATGTCTGTTGCGGCTATTTTAGATTTTGAGGTTGAACCCTTTAAGGGAAAAATAGAAAGACAAAATCAAAACACTCTTTCTTTGAATGTAAAAGCAACACAGGATTTTGTTGCGTGGGCTGTTCAAAATAAAAATACCTCACAAAGAATTGTGGCTTTTGCTCTCGAAAGTGGCTCGTGGCCACAAGTCATTGAGCGAGCGAAAACAAAGCTTCTTCGAAAAGGTGCCGACGTAATTGTTGTCAATCGAAGTGGAACTGCGGGAGAGGGGCCTTTTTCAAATACCAATCAAGTTTATGTTTTGAGCCGAGAGGAAGTCGTTCAAAAAAATATTTCTTTTAATGAAAAAAAATTTTCTAAAACTAAAAAGGAGCAAATCGCTAACTTTATTATTTCTCAAATCTTTGTTAAATAATAAATCGATGTTTCGTCCTCATGTGTATTTAATTGGGGCTAAACTCCACTATGATCGGATCTTCTTGAACCCCCAATTGATATTCTAGATCATTTATCTTTTTTATGGGAATTTCGATCCAGTCTATTGTTCGCCAGGCTTTTACGGTCTTTGTGTTTTTTGTGGTTAGGGTTACAGTTCCGGGTTTTGGACTTGGCAAATTTTGCCAAACTGTATCAAAGGTGTCCCCAACTGTTTTTGAATCGTCAATTGAATTAGGATAAGTTCGTTGCCATAAAAACATTTGAACAGTATCTACTTTTTCTCTAGAACTCTTTCTTCCAACTACTGGGACTATCATTAAGGGCCATTGCCCTGTATAAGATTTTACAGCTGGTATATCTCCGGGGGTGTTTAAGCTCTTTTCTGGTAAAGTTTTGAATTTGTTTATCAGGTTTTTTAACGCATAAAATGCTTCACTTGGTTTTTTAGTTTCATCATCAATCAAAGAAAATGAGTAACCTTCATTTTTTTTATCAATTAAAGTATAGAAGTTTACATTTTCATAACCAAGGCCCATGTATGTTAAATAAGCACGTAGACTATATCTTGTTCTAATTCTCTCGTTGGCTGTCCAAATTCCAATTTCTGAAATATTTTGATTTATAGTCCACCCCTTAGCTATTTTGTTTTTTTCAGCCAATGCGGCAGCCCATTTAAAATTAGATGTTGCATTTGTACCTGGTTGTAAACATTGTTCAAAAATATTTGATGTTTGAGGATTTACAATACATTTTGGATCCCAAGCGTGCCATTCAGGAGTTGGCCCATAAGGATGAAATGATTCGGATACCAAAGAGTTTAGGATCTCATCTTTGTTTACAACTCTTCCAACTCCCTTTCCCAGTATGGATGAAAATCCACTTTTATGTGTTCCTCCCCACTGGAAACGAATTTTTCCTTTGGGACGTTGTTTGAGAAGAGCTTTTGCAAAACCATAATTTGGACTTAGGCATTTACTGCTTGGATCAAAACATCCTAATGAATCCCACATATCGTTAACCCATATGGGTTCGTTCCAGATTTCAACTCTTCCGCTTAAACCTCTTGAATACATTTCGTTTGCTAAATAATTTACATATCTTACGTAGGCTTTTACTGATGGATCGTTTTCGTCATTTGTTAAGGGAGGGTTATAAAGGTATCGATGCACTCTTAAAGGCGTATTAACAGGAAGGTTAAATCTTGTTGGACTATAAAAATTTAAATTTAAAGCTATGGTGTTTGATGGACATTTTATGTTTGAAGGTACTGATTTTTTAACAAGAGAACCGGCATAGGAACTACCTTTTTCTACAATTCCGATCTTACCGTCAGCAAGGTCACTTCTATGTTCAAGGCTTACAAGGTCGTAAGGAGGCTGAAGTTTAAAGTTCGTTTGCTTGGTTGTAAGGCAGACAGGAATTTCAAGGCTACCCTCTTCTGTGTCTTTTGATACAATTATATCTGCAACTTGAAAATATGGTGAACCATAACCTGCTACAATCAATGGATTGAGGCCAAGTTCTTTGCATTTATCCAAATATAGTTTCCATTTGCTATGTAACTTGAGGTTTTTATAAGGGTCCTCTGCGGCGACCCAAGCAAATTGCGCCCTTACTTCTGTGGCTCCTAAATCTTTGGCAAAAACAAGATGGTCAGCGGAGTGTACGTTTACACCTAGTCCTCTGGCCATTTTTTGTGAAGGAACTGAATTTAATAATTCAACTCTTGTTGTTTGAGCTCTCGAATAAAAAGTAATTGTTGAGAAAATTAAGAAATAAAAAAACCTCCACATAATAATATTCTATTCGGTAATTTTTTTTCATTTGTTAAAAAAAAGTTATTAATGAATTTAATAAAGACAATAAATTTAAATTCTAGTTTAACGGTTAGGGTTTTTACTGTTTTAAAGTGTAATATGTTAAGCTTGTGTTAAACATGAAATGGTTTATTTTTTTGAATTACGGATAGTTCGGATATTCAAGTATTTGAACTTGGCGAAGGAGGGAGCGAGCTTCTTCGTTCTCTAGTGAATAAGATTCAAATAAGTTTAAATTACTTTGTTTATTTATTTGTTCTGAATTTCTTGAAAGAAGCGATTTTAATTCAAGAACTAATTGGGACAGATCTTTTTTTGGTGGCAAGTGCTTAGATCGAAGCCATTCTTCTACTGTTCTGCTGTGTTGTTCGAGAGCGTTTGATCCGTTGTAAACTTTTTCTGCTAGATATTGAGGGCAGCGAAAGTTTGTAAGTTTTACAGCGCATTTGTCTGGCTCAATCAGACATTCTTTTTTGAATAAAGTCCATTGTTCAGATTCTCGTATGTGAGTTTGTTTAAGTTTGAAACTCGAGTAGCTTCCTATTTTTTCAACTAAATAATCAGGAAAACGATCCCATACAAAAGCATGCTCATAGTGTTTCATTTCATTTCTTTTGGAAAAGTCGCTTGAAAGTAAGCCTATGTCGCCGCTTTGAGGAACATTATTTTTTTGAAGTTCTTTACAATTAAATTTCTTAAGAAGCCAAAAAAACTCAATGTCTGACATATAAGTCATCCTATTTGTTAGGCCTGTAATAAAAGCGGTTGCTTGAAAACAGTTTGGACCATCTTTATCTGGGGAAGCTCGAAGATAATTCTCAAGTCTTTCTTGGTATTTTCGCGGAAGAGCGCTTGGAACATTATTTAAATCAAAAGAATTTGTGACAGGGGTGGCATTTAAACAAAAACTACAAAAAACTATTTTTACCAAGAATAATCGCTTCATTTTAATGGATGTACTTTACAACAAAAAACACCTTCAACGCACTTGTTTTCGAGCCTCAAGCTTGGGTGTCTAATGATTAGTCAGGGGCTTTTGCAAAGTTTGGCTTAAGTCTTTGATTTGCCTTACTTTCAGAGGGGTTGCTCGTGATTATTCTTTAGATTTCAACATCTTGAATAGAGAGGATGGACGTTAGCCTCTGGCATGGCTTCTGCAATCTCTACAAGAAGAGGCGAATTTGAATGTTACACCGATTGTTGTTTATTTTCTCTTTTACAGTTGTTTTAGGAGTCTCTCACCTAAGCGCACAAACTCATGAATTTGTTACAGAAGAGCCTATTTCTTCTGAATTAAAGCTTTCTGGACTGAGCCCTTCTTTGGACGCTTTAAGCGGATCTAAAGTGGGTATTCCTGTTAGCAGTCTTTTGGATTCTGAATGGGGAATGCTTTCAGGTCCTGGTTTAGGTTTAAAAAATGCTTGGGATTATTTGGTAAAGAAAAAAACTATTAAAGCTTCTCAGACTTTTGATTGCAGCTCTTCAAAAATAGTCGTGGCGATTATCGATACGGGAGTTGATTTTAAACACAAAAACTTAAAAGACTCTGCTTGGATAAATCCTAGAGAAGCTTCTGGGAAAAGCGGATCGGACGAGGATCGCAATGGTGTGGCTGATGATTTAAGTGGATGGGATTTTACAACAAATAATGCAAATATTGTTGATGGTCATGGTCATGGTACTCACCTTGCGGGAATTATCAGCGGCAACTCTTCAGAAGCCAATGGCTTTAAAGGCGTTTGTCCAGGAGTGAAGATCATGTCCGTTCGATATTTTGCAAGCGATGCAAGCGGCGTTAAAAATCTAGAAAATACCGTAAAAGCTATTCGCTATGCTGTAAAAAGTGGCGCAAATATCATCAACTACTCAGGTGGTGGTGCAAGCTTTGCGAAGGAAGAGTTTGAGGCTTTGAAAGAGGCCCGTGATAAAGGAATACTGGTGATTGCAGCGGCTGGTAACGAGCGCAACGATACGTCTGTGCGTCCTTACTTTCCTGCATCCTATGATTTGAATAATATTATATCAGTTGCTGCGATTGGTCCCGATGGAAAATTGATTCCTGCTTCTAATTGGGGTGGAAAAACTGTCAGTGTTGCGGCTCCTGGTGGAGGAATTTTATCTCTTCAACAAAATCAAGCTTATGGATTTATGAATGGAACGAGTCAGGCAACAGCTTTCGTTTCGGGATTGTCCGCTCTTGTGTGGAGCATGAATCCTCAATTAACAAACTTAGAAGTGAAACAAATCATACAGAAATCAATTGTGAAGACTGCAGCTTTGAAAAATAAAGTGATCACAGATGGTTATGTGGATGCTGGTTTAGCGGTGAAAATCGCCTCAGAATTTAAAAACAAATCAAAGAACCAGCTCAAAAAAGCTTCCAAGTTGCGAGTTCTTTCGGGACTTCAAGGTGTTCCAAGTCTTCAGGTCAAAGAGAGCCTGTAAATATTTTTGGGTTAATCTTTTTACCCTGTCTAACTTTGAGGCATGTCTAAAACATAAATTGTCATGATTTTTTATTTTAGTTTCTAAGAAAAAATAATCTCTTTTTTTCATGTGTTTATAGGGTTTTAGAAAACTTGTTTTTTTTTCTTTTGGCACGCCTTCTGCAATCTTTTCTAGAAGAGATTTATGTTTATGAAACGTCGTTTGATGTTGTTTGTAATTGCTTTTTCAACAGTCATAGAATTTTATTCATTAAAAGCTGAAGTGGCTGTAACAGTGAATAGTTTATTAAATTCTGAATGGGGAATGCTTTCAGGTCCTGGTTTAGGTTTAAAAAATGCTTGGGATTACTTGCTTAAGAAAAATTTCATTAAGCCTTCTGAAGTATTTAATTGCAGCTCATCCAAGATTGTTGTGGCTGTTGTGGATACAGGAGTTGATTTTAGGCACAAAAACTTAAAAGACTCTGCTTGGATAAATGAAAAAGAAAGTAATGGAAAATTAGGTTTTGATGATGATGGTGATGGTTTTGTTGATGACAAAAATGGTTGGGATTTTATTACAAATCATTCCGCGATATTTGATGGACTGGGCCATGGAACACACATAGCGGGTATTATTAGTGGAAAATCAAAAGAGGTAAATGGCTTCAAAGGCGTGTGTCCGGGCGTGAAGATTATGTCTGTTCGTTTTATTTCAATGGAATCTACTGGCGCTAAGAATCTTGAAAATAGTGTGAAGGCTATCCGTTATGCCATTAAGCATGGCGCAAATATCATCAACTACTCTGGCGGTGGTGCGAGCTTTGCAAAGGAAGAGTTTGAAGCTTTGAAAGAGGCCCGTGATAAAGGAATACTGGTGATTGCAGCGGCTGGTAACGAGCGGAGTGACACAGGTAATAGACCCTTTTTTCCTGCATCCTATGATTTGAATAATATTATATCAGTTGCTGCGATTGGTCCCGATGGAAAATTGATTCCTGCTTC
>JBIKUK010000001.1:0-416588 GCA_044347615.1 Bdellovibrionota bacterium
ACAACGAGCAAATCCCCCTTTGAAGATTCCATAAGATATTCAAGAAGCCTTTCTTGAGAGGCAATTTTTCCTGCACGAAATCCAATAGGAAGATTTATAAACAAAGGATGCCTTTGGTCTAATTCAGCTTTGCAAAGTCTTGCTAAAGAATACCTTTTAGATGAAAGACCTATCCAAGAAACAAATCTCTTCAAGGATTCACGAACAGGATTCACGACAATTCCTGGATAGCCTAAAGCTCTGCGAATCATAAAATGATCGCCCCATCTTTTTCTTAAAAAATACCTCAAAGCTAAAAGCTCAAAAATTCCTGCATCAAAAACTAAGAAAATAAATTTTTTCTCATTATTTTTGTGACGAAGCTGAGAAAGCTCCTCTAAGAAGGCCTCGCTTGCCTCAAAACTTCTAAAAAGTTTACTCGCTATAAAGTCAGGCACATGTGAAAACACACTTAAACTTTAGCCGCAGGTCATATAAATAGCTACCATTTTAGACTCAGCATTATTAGACAAAGCATATTCAGAAGTTTAAAAGTAGAGATATGAAAGCAACTCAAAAAAGCCTTTTAGCTTTCGTGATTTTTTGTCTTCCTCAAGCCTTTGCCACAAATTTAACCATTGGGGCTCAGGGGGGCAGTGCAAGTGCTGCTAAGGGAAGCTTTGAAACAAGCCTTGGATATGGGGCGTTTATTCAAGCCTCTGCTTTAGACATTTTAACTCTCCAAGCTGACTATCTCAGCGCACAAACCAATAGCCTTCATAAAAAATCTATTTCCTCAGACCTCCTTTTTCATATTTTTAATTTTGACCGCTTAAAATTGGGATTACTAGCAGGACCAGGTTTCTACCAAAACAAAGATGATCGATGGCGTTTTGGTTTAAACGGTGGCGCATTTGGAGAATTTTCTCTTTTGTCTAGAATACCCCTAGGTCTTCAAGTTCGTTATCATAGTGCCTTTAGCGGGGAAGACCACGATTTATGGTCGTTCTTTATGACTTTAGGATTTCGTTTTGGAAGTGGAAGTGATTGGTAAGATTATGAAAGAAATAAAAGCAAACATGACAGGAACAATTATTTCCATTCTTGTCAAAGTCGGTGACTCCATCAAAGAAGGCCAGGATTTGATTTCTATTGAAAGTATGAAAATGGAAATGAGTATCAGCTCTGATTTCTCAGGTACCATCAAAGAAATCAAAGTCAAAAACGAAGATTTCATTCAAGAAGGACAAGTCCTCATTACTCTCGAATGAGAATTTTAGAAGTAGGTCCTCGAGATGGCCTTCAAAATGAGAAAACAACACTGACTCTTGATCAGCGAGAACTTCTTATAAAAAACCTTCTTGAATCTGGGTTAAGCGATATCGAAATAGGTTCTTTTGTGAAAGCGGATAGCATTCCGCAACTAGCAAACACTTATGAACTTGCAAAAAAAATTGTTCCCTATAAAAAGAAAAAATTTCCTCAAAAAAATCTGTGGGCGTTTGTTCCTAATGAAAAAGGCCTTGAGAGAGCTTTAGAAACTCAAGTGGACGGAGTTTCTTTTTTTTGTGCTACCAGCGAAACTTTTACACAAAAAAATATCAACCGCAATTTTACGGAATTAAAAAATCTTCTCACAAGCTTGAAGCACCTTCTTCCTAAAAAGTTTTCTCATCGAGTTTATCTTTCGACTCTTGTTTACTGTCCCTTTGAGGGAATCATAAAACCTGCGCAGGTGTTTAAGTGGATTGATTTTTTATTGAATCTTGGATTTGATGAAATTGCACTGAGCGATACAACTGGCCACGCCCACCCTCAAAACCTTGCGCCTATTTTTAAAAAAATTACCCGTTCCTACAAGTTAAAAAACTTTGCACTACATTTTCATGACACAAGAGGAACAGCTCTTCTAAATACCAATGTGGCTTTAGAAGTGGGTTTTCAAAAATTTGATTCGAGTCTTGGTGGACTTGGAGGTTGCCCCTATGCTCCTGGTGCAACAGGAAACCTTGCAACGGAAGATCTGCTTTACTTGCTCCAAAGTCACGGAAAATTTAAAAACATTTCCCTTTCTAAACTCACTGAAACTTCTTTTCTTTTAGAAAAACATTTAGGCAAAACTTTACCTTGCAGAATTCTTCAAACAATTCGATGCGCTCAAGAAAATAAAAATAAGGACTAATTTCATGAACCTTGTTCAAGTTGAAACCAAAGACCACATCTGTATACTTAAAATGAATCGTGCTGATAAACTCAATGCTCTCAACTGGGATTTAATTGAAGAATTAACAGAAAGCTTAAAAAATATTCAAAAAGAATGCATTCAGGGTAATATTCGTGTTTTGTTAATCGGAACAACCAATCCAAAAGCTTTTTGCGCTGGAGCAGATCTCGCAGAAAGAATCCAAATGACCGAGGAGAAAGTTGTCGAAACTCTCAAGAAACTAAGAGTCCTCACAGACACTATTACCTCTATTTCCGTTCCCTCTATTGCTGTGATGGAAGGCGTTGCGTTTGGAGGTGGCTTTGAAATTGCTCTTGCCTGTGATCTTCGTATTTGTACTCCGCAGTCTCAAATGGGACTGACAGAGACAAGTTTAGCGATTATTCCCGGTGCGGGAGGTACCCAAAGACTTGCTCGAATTGTAGGTGAAGCTCGAGCAAAGGAATTAATTTTCCTTGCGAAAAGACTCTCCGCTGCTGAGGCCGCTCATCTAAATCTTGTAAATGCCTCTAATGAAAATCCATGGCTTCAAGCAAATCTATGGGCTACGGAACTCACAACAAAGGGGCCCCTTGCCTTAAGATATTCTAAAGAGTCTATCTCGGGAGGTATTGATCTACCTCTTCACGAAGGACTTGATCTGGAACACGAATGTTATCTAAAGCTTCTCTCCTCCAACGACCGCAAAGAAGGGCTTGTGTCCTTTATAGAAAAACGCGCACCGTCTTATAAAGGAAATTAGTTACCTTCGTCGCCTCTTTACAAAGAGTCTATTCAGTAATGAGATAGTTTTGTATGTCTACAGAACATTCTTGGCAAAAAGATCGTGAGAACACTCTCAAAGGTGGAGATGCAAAATACCACGAAAAAAATAAGCAAAGCGGAAAATATTTTGCACGTACTCGAATTGAAAAATTAATCGATGCTGATTCTTTTATTGAAGAAGGTCTCTTTGCCAACATGGTAGAGGGAGATCTTCCCGCAGATGGCGTGATTACAGGTTTTGCCAAAGTTGACGGTGTCCCTGTTGGAATCATGGCTAACGATTCCACAGTTAAAGCCGGGTCTTGGGGAGCTCGCACTGTTGAAAAAATTGTGCGCCTTCAAGAGCAAGCTGGAAAACTCGGAATTCCAATTTACTATCTAGTTGATTCAGCGGGAGCTCGAATTACCGATCAAATTCAAATGTTTCCTGGACGAAGGGGAGCGGGAAAAATTTTTAACATGCAATGCCGCCTCTCTGGCTTTGTTCCTCAAATCTGCGTTCTATTTGGGCCAAGTGCTGCAGGAGGAGCCTATGTTCCAGCTTTTTGCGATGTTGTGATCATGGTTGAAGGAAATGCTTCGATGTATCTCGGAAGTCCTCGGATGGCAGAATCTGTTATTGGCGAAAAGGTAAGCCTCGAAGAAATGGGTGGAGCTCGAATGCATTGCTCAACAAGTGGAGTGGGGGACGTGCTTGCTGCAAATGAAGATGAAGCTCTGGAAAAAGCGAAAAAATATTTGAGTTATTTTCCCCGCTCATCGAAAGAAAAACCTTCGCTTAAAAAACCCCTGAAATCTCAAAAAGTTTTTGAACTTGAAAAAATTCTTCCCGCCAACCCCGTTCAAGCTTATGACATGAATCAAGTGATTGAATCTTTAGTTGATGAAAATTCTTTTTTTGAAATGAAAAAACTTTTTGCAAAAGAAATGATCACGGGCTTTGCTCGTATTGAAGGTCAAGTTGTCGGAATTGTCGCAAATCAGCCTAAAGTAAAAGGAGGAGTTATTTTTGTCGATTCAGCAGACAAAGCTGCACGCTTTATTTTTCTGTGCGACGCCTTTTCTATCCCTCTTCTTTTCTTGGCAGACGTTCCCGGCTTCATGATTGGATCACAAGTTGAAAAAGCAGGAATTATTCGTCACGGAGCAAAGATGGTTTACGCAATGAGTGAAGCAACAGTCGCTAAAATTTGTGTTGTTGTTCGAAAAGCTTTCGGGGCAGGTCTTTATGCAATGTGTGGCCCTGGTTTTGACCCAGATTGCACACTTGCTCTCGCTTCTGGACAAATCGCTGTGATGGGCGCCGATCCTGCTGTTAATGCCGTTTACTACAACAAGATCCAAGAGCTTCAAGGTGAAGAGAGAAAAAAATTCATTGAAGAAAAGAAAGCTGAATACGAAAAAGATATCGACCTTAAAAAACTTGCTTCTGAATTAGTGGTTGATGACATTGTTGACTCACGAAATTTACGAAAAGTTTTATCGCAAAGATATGATTTTTACTCAACCAAAGACTTATCATATTACCCACGTAAGCATGGGGTTGTGCCTGTTTAGTTTTTTTAATTTATTAAGCGGCTTTCTTTGATTTATTTTAAAGCTGAGGCGATGGCTTTCCCCTCGGGAGTTTCCGAACTCACTTCTTTCCTCAAACTTTCCATATTATGAAGAGCCGCTAAATCATTTAACTTTAAAGCAGCAATTTTTGCAGACCTTAAAAGAAGCTCCAAATCCTTAGCAGATCGAAATCCAAAGTCTCGTAAATTTTTAAGAATGAAAATCTCTCTTAAAATCTCTGCTCCTTCTTTTTTGCCAACTGCAGATAAAGCAACTGCCGTATTCCAACGCACTTCTTGATTTTTATCTTTCAGCAAAGATAAAACATTAGATACTCCCTGAGAATCATATTGAGCTAAAAAGGTTGTCGCAATTTTTTGAAAAGCTGTGTCATCGCTTTTCAACCAAGAGCGAATTTCTAAAAAGTCTCCTTCACTAATTTTAGCTTTATGGGCGGCTAAAGTTTCTAGATATCCCCAAGCACTATAAAATCTTAAATCAGCGTCTGAATCTTTTAAAAAACTTTTCAAAAGTGGCAGCGATTCTAAATCATTGAGTCTTCCAAGAGTTAATATGAGATATTTCTTTAATCGGAGATCTTCTTTGAACTGATTCATCAAATCAGACAAAGCCAAAATTATATTTTTACGGTCTAGTTCTGGAATATTTTTATAGCTTCCGTCTTTTGATTTTTTTAAAAGTTCTTCAGCAAATGAATAGGCAGACTTCCAACGATCGCCATCTGATCGGCCCTTAGAAATATTTCTTGCTTTTTCAGCAAGGGTTATCTCAGGTTTTTTTTGAGTAAGTCCTGTGAGGAGTTGAAAGGTTGCCCATCCTAAAAAAACAGCCACTGGTAAAATAAAAAACCAAAGCATATGAGAAGCGGCAGGTGCATTTGGCTTTTGAGCTGATGACATGATTAATGTATAGAAAGAGCTATTGTTCAAAACAAGTTAATTTCGTCTACTTTTAAATCAGACCAAAAAATTAACACTTTAATAGATTCCATGGTTTAGCTTATTCTTGTTGATTTATTAGACAAAAAAATTCAACATTTACAAGATCTAAACAATAAAAACCAAGTAAATTCAATCACTTGAAAGTGTTTTTCTGGCATCTTAATTGCTTTCATTCTGAAGTGGGACGTTGCAGGTGTTTTTATAAATCAAGTATTTTTTTATCTTTGATTTCATTTGCACACCTTTCTTATTCCAAAAAATTTATTGTCCAGATTGAAAGCAATTTTCTTGGTCAAGGATCACCGATTGTTAACCGTCTTGCTAAACAACAAAGAGTTATAAATCTCAGAAACAAAATAAAATCTAACCCTCGATTAAATGCGATTGCCCTTCGAAACATTCAATCAGTGATTGCAGAGGCTCCTTCTCTTGAATCGTTAAAAAGACAAATCGCTAACGATCCAACTGTCTCCTATATCGAGGAAGATCGTCCGATCTACCTCTCATCCATTCAAAGCGACAACCATGGAGAACAACTTACCAATTCTCCTTACTTGAAAGTTATGGGATTTAAAAAAGAAGTCTCCTCAGAGTACCAAGAAAAATTTGTTGCTCAAAATTCAACAGAAAAACCCCTTCTTGTTGCCGTTATAGACACCGGAGTGAACACAGAGCATCCCTTTATCAAACCTTTTCTTGCAACGAATTCTGGAGAAACGGGAATCGACAGCTTGGGAAATAGCCGAACATCAAATGGAATTGACGATGATCTTAATGGATACATAGATGATGTTTACGGAATTAGTAGCTCCGATAACAATGCGGACGTCTCCGATGTTCAGTACCATGGAACTCATGTAAGTGGTCTTGTTAAAACAATTCGAGACCATGCCCTTGCCAACGGATATGAAAACGCGCTTAAGGTTCAGTTACTGCCCATTCGATTTTTTTCTAAATGTGAAGCAATTCCCGGTGATGGACAAATCTGCGGAAGTATTTCTTCTGCAATTATTGCCTTAGATTACGCTCTTTCTCGAGGCGCAAAAATCATCAATATGAGCTGGGGATCATTTTACAATTCGAGAGCTCTTTACTCTACACTTCAAGAACTTTATCAAAAAGACATTTCCCTTATAGCTGCTGCTGGAAACAATGCCTCAAATGTAGATGACTTTCCTTTTTATCCAGCAGCCTATAATTCGTGCCTTCCTGGTCTTATTTCCGTTAATTCTATTTCTACTTTGGGAGGAGATGAAAACACCCTTAGTCTTTCAAGTTTTTCAAACTATTCTTCTGAACTAGTGTCGATTGGGGCCCCAGGACATAGTTCCTATAATGGAGTTTTTGGCCTATTAAGTGCTTACAGCGAATATCCATTTGGAGACAAATTCGTGCCCCTTAGCGGAACTTCTATGGCCTCCCCACTAGTTGCTGGAATAACAGCAGTTATGAAAATACTTAATCCAACTTTAAGCGCCCATGACATAAAAGATATTCTTCTGCTAAGCGCTAAAGTTCCACTAGACTTCACAAATAATAAAATCTTATACCAAAAAAATATCGTATCTGGTTACGCCGATGCCATTAGCAGTTTTGAAAATGCACTCTCCAGCCCACACCTTAAATCAAACAATCTACAAACATGTTCTGCTAGACCCTCCTATGAACTAATAGGCAGCTCTGCCAAAGAGCAGAATAGTGGTGGTGGGGGCTGCGCTGCAGTTATAAGCCTCAACAGAACTCATGATGATTTTGATAACCCCTTTGGAGGAAACTCTATGGGACTTCTTTTAACCTTGTTTTTCTTAGTGCAATTCATAATAAGGATGAGATATAAATCCCCACGGTGTTAGAAAATCTACGTGAATTCTTCAACAACCCACTAGAATCGCTTATTTATTTTTTAAATAATCCAACGATTGCTTTGTGGGGACCCTTTGTTGGGCTTCTTGCCTGCGGAATGGGACTTCCTATTCCCGAAGACATCATACTTGTTGTTGCTGGATTTTTAGCCGGTCAAAATAACTCTGAAATACTTCCTCCAATTATTGTTACTTATGCAGGAATCATGATCGGAGATTCTCTCATCTTTTTTATCGGCCAAAAATTAGGTCGAAAGGTTATGAAATCTCAGCTGGCTCAAAAAATCCTCACTCCCGAAAGACTTGAAAAAGCAGTTGATGCTTTTCATAAATATGGAATTTGGGTGAATTTTTTTGGTCGCTTTCTTCCAGGAGTTCGAACTGCTATTTTTTTCACGGGTGGAACGCTTAAATACCCATTTCATCGTTTTTTTTTAATGGATGGACTCGCTGCTCTCATTTCAGCGCCTCTTTTTGTTTACCTAGGCTACTGGGCTGGAATGAAGTTTTCAGAAAACATATCTCTTTTGAACCACTACTTAAAAAAAACAAAGATTTATTTTGGAATTGGAATTTTTGTTTTACTGATTATCGTCTCAATTGTTATTTTTATTAAATCAAGAAAGAGAAAGCAGAAAGAATTAGAAACTAAATAATGCAAAAGTTTTGTTCTTTAAAATCTCTTTTTTTCCTAACAAGCTTTATAAATACATGCTGGGGTCAAGAAAAAATTAAGATTCTCACTTATTCGTCCTTCATGGATCAAGGAGGATTGGGTGAGTGGATAAAAAAACAAAAGCCAGAAATCGAATTTAGTACATCAAAAGATTTTTCTGGAATTATCGGAGAACTTAGAAAACTAAAAAGACAAAACCGACTTTCGTCTTTTGACTTAGTTTTAGGACTCAATGAAATAAACTATCAAAACGCTCTTCAAGAAAAACTCGTTGAAGATGGAACTCCTTTCGAAAAAAGTAGCTACTCAATTTTAATCAATAAAAAAATGTTGGACGAAAAAGACTGGCCTAAAAGCTGGAGCGAATTAGCTAAAAAATTTCAAAAAAAATTACTCGTACAAGATCCACGAACAAGCGAGATCGGACTTGCATGGCTATTAAATTCAAAAGACTTAAAAAACCTTAGCCTTGAAGACGCTAAAAAAATCCCTCTCAAAATATTCCCTAAGTGGTCAAGCTCTTTCGCAGCTTTCGAAAACGAAATGGCTCCCATGATTTGGACCTACACAACAAGCCTGGCCTACTTTGAGTGTAAAAACAAAAACCAATTTTACGCAAACCTTCCACTTGAAAATTACCCTGTTGATACAAATTATCTCGCAACTATTTCTGGAAAATCTAACCTTGCTTCTTTAAAAAAAATAATTGATTTTTTTAAATCAAGAAAAGTACAAGAGCAAATATGGGAAAAAAATTGGATGCTTCCGGTTTTAGAAACACCTCCCCCATCTTGTTACAAGAAAGTAACCTCTTTTAAAAGTTCAACATCTTTACGCTTTTATGATCACTCCCAAATTCTAAGGTGGCTTGACGAATGGAGCCTCTAAGCTCTCAAACGAGACTCAAAACTAACTTTTTACTTACGTCTGTCTATTTCTTAGTTGTTTGGGCCCCTCTTCTTTTCGCTCTTGTATCTCTGGGCCTAAGTTTTTCTTTTGAATCTCTTAATATATCGTTTTTTTATTTGCTCATAAGATCTGCTTTTTTTGGATTAGCTCAAGCTTCATTGAGTGTTTTCACAATCGCTCTTTTTTCTTTTCTTCTTGGATATTTTAAAACATTCTATAATCTCAATTATTTTGTTTATAAGTTTTTAACCTTTACCTCTCTTTTCTTTTTTTCATTAAGCCCCACCCTTTTGGCCTTATCTCTTTTAAATTTTTCTTCTGCTTTAAAGATCTCTTATTCACAGGGGCTTCTTTGGATAATTATTTGTCATTTCATGATGAATGGACTTTTTATTGCTCTTCTTTTTATGAAAAGGGTTGATCGTTTTCAAACTCCACAGACAAAAGATCTTGTTTGTTTATTAAAAAGTCTTGGCGCCCCTCGTTTTAAATTTATAAAGTATTATTTTTTGCCTCTTTTTAAAAACGATTTTTTTTCTTGGGCTCCCCAAGTTTTTTTATGGTGCTTTAATAGCTTTGCCCCCATTCTTCTTCTGACAGAAAGCACACAGCTTGCAACTCCTGAAATTCTTTTCTATTACTCGATTCTGAATGATAGGGGTGGAGGAAGAATCCTGTGTATTTTTATACTCAATTTATGCTTGGGATTTTTATTTAACCGAATTTTTGATAAATCTTTTTATCTTCAAGAAAATCATGCATCTAAAAATCAACCACAGCTCTTCTCAAAAAAAAATATTTTCTCTTTTGTGGTTTTTACCATTTCTATTCTTTTTTTTCTTCCCTTTATCGTTTCCCTTTTTCAATCAATGAAATTAATTTCTTTTGAAAATTATTTATTTTTTTCAAAAGATCTTATGGGTTCTTTTTTTACAAGCTTATTCATTGCCATGCTTAGTTTTATATTTTCTTTTTTGGCGGGTTTTTTATGTTTAATTTCCAAGCAAGATTCTTTTGTAATTACATACTCAAACATACTAAGCCCCCCCTTTATTCTTTTGGGCTGGCTTGAAGTAGGGTTTAATTCTTTAAATAATTACGTTTCTGTTTTTATTGTTTCCTTCGCGAGTTTTCTATCTGTCTTTCCCTGGTTTTATCGACAATTAAAAAACCAACGCGAGCAGCTTCCTAAGGAGTGGGGACTTTACTGTCTGACACTAGGGATGACTCCCTTTAGTTTTATAAAAAGAATTCTCTATCCTCTTCATAGAGATACCCTTATTAAACTTGCATCTGTTTCCAGCCTTTGGGCTTTTGGAGAATATGCTTTTTCAAAAGTTTTCTTTAATCAAAACCAAACCCTTCCTCTTTATATTGATGAAAATATAAGGCGCTATAATTTTGACGCTTCTTCAGCTGGAGTTCTTGTTTCTTTCTTTGGATCATTTCTTCTTATGTTTTTTATTTTTAAAATAAGTGAGATTCGTCATGTTGAAATTTAAGTTTTCTTTTGATGTCCCCACTAAAGGCTTGTTTGAATCAAGCGGCTTTCTGGAGGCTGGAACAAGATTAGCCATCCTTGGTCCTTCTGGATGCGGAAAAACAACCTTTCTCAAGTCTCTCGTTGGCTTAGCTCCGAAACAATCTGGAAAAATATCTTGGGTAAATCAGGAAATAAACCAAGAACTCCTCAATGAGGGTATTTTAGGTTTTTGCTTTCAATCAAGCCCCCTTTTTTCTCATCTCAATGTTTTAGAAAATATGCTTCTTCCACTTGATACATTAAAAAAGTTTCAACCTCTCTCTAGAGATCTTAAAAAAGAAAAAGCGCTCTCGCTTTTAAGCCAGGCTGGCCTCAAAGAACTTGCTCCTCGGCTTCCTCTGGATTTAAGCGGAGGAGAAAGAAAACGAGTATCTCTTTTACGTTCAATTATATTTAAAGCCCCCCTCTTAATTCTTGATGAGCCCTTTTCCGATTTAGACAAAACCAATCGATTGCTTTTTAAGGAATGGCTAAAACAAATCCTCGCAGAACATAAGGGAGTTCTAATTTACGTGACTCATCACGAAAGCGATGTCGAGAATCTTGCAAATCTTCGCTTTGATTGGCCTATAAATTCCCAAAACGTACTAGACTTTTCAAAAGCTGCAAAATTATGAATCTTCTCTTCGTTCATGGATTTATGGGGTCTGCTCTTAACTGGAGCAGTGTAAGATATAAAATTGAAAGCCTTGCAAAACAGTCAAACATTGAACTTAAAACCCATGCGGTTGACTTATTAGGCCATGCTGCCAGAAGGTCTTCTCGAGATTTAAAAAGCTTTCAAAGCGCGCATGCAGCCCTTTCTCATGAGCTTTTTTTAGATATCAAAGATTTTGCTCCCACTATAGCGATTGGCCATTCTTTTGGACTAAGACCCCTCCTTTTAATTGCAAAGGACAACCCAGAACTACTTCCAGCCCTTATTGTTGAGGATGCCTCTCCGGAGCTCAGCCCTGAATCGTGTTCCTTTCTCCAAAAAATACTTAGTGAAACTCCAACCCCCTTTCGCACGCGCGAATCTGCCCGTGAATACTTTGAAAAGAACTATGAAAATCAGGTGGCTCGCTTTCTTTTAAGCAATATTCGAAGTTTTGAAAGCCCCGAAGTAAATGACTGGAGATTTGACAAAGCTTTCCTTCAGTCCCTTTTAGAAGAGGCAGGTAGAAATGCCCTTTGGGAGGAATGGCACAATTATTCGGGCAAAACATATCTTATGACAGGTGAAAAAAGCGTACTCTTTACCGATCCCAAAGTTCTCGAAAAAATGATTAAGAAAAGAACACCTCATACACTTCCGCACTTCCAGATCAAAGACTCTGGACACTGGATTCACTCTGATCAACAGGAAGAATTTTGCAAAGTTTTACTCGAAATTTTAACTTCAACTTAAAGATTTAAGCGATGCCTAATTTGGCTATTCTGATTACGCTTTCTTTCTGCTCAACATGAAGACGATAGCTGATAATACCAAGAAGCCAATTGCGCCCACAAGAAGCCCCTTTTTCAAATTGTCCTTCTTGTTCACATTGCTCACTCTTTTTACCATTGAAGAAGCTCCACTGGAGAGCTCGTCATTAGAAATAGAACTAGGCGCAACTGCAGAATTATCAATAGAGGGTGAAGATGGGGCTGCAGCTACAGCAACAGGTACAGTTTCCATAGCACCTTGAGCTTGTGAATCGATTGAAAGACTTGCTGAAGCCTCAGCCGTTCCCGTAACATCCGCTTTAGGATTATTAGAAACGACAGCCAAAGAAGAGTCTTCTTTGACTTTATTATCATTATTGCCTACCTGAGCAACTGGAGCATCAACCTGAGGAGCTTTAGCCAATTCTTCAGATTGTGCATCTTGTGCAACGAAGGGCAGACTTATCACCTGTCCAACATTTAAAACGTTTGGATCTACTATCTGAGGATTAAGAGCAAGAAGTTTGTTTAAAGAATTTTTGTTTCCAAAAACACCCTCTGCAATTAATGACAAAGATTCGCCTCTAGCGACAGTCCACTCTTTCATATCAGGACTATATTGCGTATGAAGCTGTCCACCCCAATTACGCATGTTTAATCTGGCTCTAGAAGATTTATCTGTATATTTCTTTTTAGAATAGCTAACCGGTAGTGAAGACAATGAATCTGATTGGCTTCCCTCTTGATCTGTAGGCTGATCAATAGAAGTCATCTCTAAGCCATCACTTAATTCATTCTGAGAGTTTATTGAACTGATTTCTTCATCCTTAGTATTTACATCACTAATGGCACCATTCCTAGAAGAACAAGCAACCAACCCAGAAAGCAATGCTAGTGTAAGGGCAGAAGTAGAAGTGAACCTCTTAATCCTTGAAGATAAATTTTCCATAGTAAAAGCACTCATGTGATCCTTTCATCGTCTTGAGGAGAAAAAACTTTAGGCCTCAAAAAATATTTTTAAAAAAAATTTAGATATCTTTTATTATTTTTTGTTTCATCAAATCTTAAATGTTGGCTTTCTTATAAGTTTGATTAGTCATGAAGATTCTTGATTAAGCATATTGTAGAGTTGATCACTCAACTTTAAACTTTAGGTTATGAAACTAGGAAGTGAAGTTCTTGAACAATCAAAAAACTTACGAGAACTCAAAAAAAAACGAGTAGCTCTTTTGGCTCATCCTGCAAGCGTCAACAAAAATCTTGTTCACTCCTCTCTCGTTCTTAAAAAAATCCTAAAAGAAAATTTTGTCTGTGCCTTCGGCCCACAACATGGAATTCGAGGTGAAAAACAAGACAATATGGAAGAAAGCCCAGACATCATCGATCCAATACTTGGCATCCCCGTTTACAGCCTTTATGGAAAAACACGTCGGCCCACAAAAGAAATGATAGATAAATTTGATGTTTTGCTCGTCGATCTTCAAGATGTAGGCACAAGAATCTATACGTTCATCACAACACTTTTTTATATGCTTGAAGCCCTTCAAAACACATCTAAAGAAATATGGATACTCGATAGACCCAATCCCGCGGGAAGAAGCGTTGAGGGATTTTGTCTTGATCCGAAAATGATTTCTTTTGTTGGATGTAGCGAGGGACTCATTCTAAGACACGGACTCACTCTTGGAGAACTCACTGAATATTTTAAAGAAAAACATTCTTTCAATGTTCAAACAAAAATTTTTAAAATACAAAACTACAAAGCTCATCAAAAACCAGGGTGGGGTTGGCCCACACTCGAATTCCCGTGGGTCAATCCAAGCCCCAACATTCCTCGATTATCTTCTGTAAGAGCTTTCCCTGGAACTGTTCTTATAGAGGGAACTCTATTATCTGAGGGAAGAGGCACAACACGGCCTCTTGAGCTTCTAGGTGCTCCCGACATCAATGGAGAAACACTTTTAAAAGAAATGGAAAAATTAAATTCGAAATGGATGCAAGGATGTCTCCTTCGCTCATGTTATTTTGAACCCACATTTCAAAAACATGCCAAACAACTTTGCTCGGGCTTTCAAATTCATACGGATTACGAGGGATTCAATCCACAAAAATTTAAACCTTTCCGGCTTGTTTGCTTAGCCCTTAAAGCCATAAAAAATCTTTATCCAGAAAAAGAGATCTGGAATCGCTCCTATTATGAGTATGAGAGAGATCGGCTTTCTTTTGATCTTATATGCGGAACAACTCTTGTAAGAGAGTGGGTAGAGGACCCTCGCTCTAAACCAGGAGACCTTGAAAAGCTGCTGAGCCTGAATGAAAAATCATGGCTCAAAACTCAAAAGAAATATTTTCTTTATCGATAATTTTGAGAATTCCTCTCATAATTTGCTAGATTAAAGCTGCTTGTCAGACATAAGAGTTTTAAAATTTGGTGGTTCTTCGCTTGCAAGTCCCGAACTCATACACAAAGTCGCTCAAATTATTGTAGATCACTATCGCGCGTGCCAAAAGGTTGTGGTCGTTGTAAGCGCTATGGGAAAAAGTACTGATGAACTAATTTCTCTCTCTAAAAAAGTAAGTCCCCATGCTCAACAAAAACACTCCAGAGAAGTTGATATGCTTGTGAGTGTTGGCGAAAGAATTTCAATGTCCCTCGTGTCCATGGCCATTCGCGATTTAGGAGTTGAGGCGGTTTCTCTCACGGGCTCTCAAAGTGGAATTATTACAAACGAAAGCCATGGAGAAGCTGAAATTGTTGAAATTAAAGGGGAACGAATTCTCAAAAGCTTAGAAGAAAAAAAGATTGTCATCGTTGCAGGCTTCCAAGGAGTGAGTCGGAATAAGGAAATCACAACGCTAGGCCGAGGAGGAAGCGATACAACAGCTCTTGCTCTTGCAAGTTTTCTTAAATCGTCTTCTGCTTATATCTATTCAGATGTAGACGCTTATTTTTCTGCAGATCCCAAACAAGTAAAAAACGCACGTCGCTACGAAAAGCTTCCTTGGGACATAGGTTATCTCTCCTCTTATTTTGGCGCTAAAGTTTTACATTATAGAGCCGCAAAAATAGCCGCAAAGCAGCAGCTCCAAGTTCAGATGTTATCCACATTTAATCCACAGAGCGAGAGTGGGGGAATTGAGGGCTCATTTGACGCGAAAAATCAATTATTTCAGGTACTTACAATAAATCAAAAAAGCGACTTACAAAAGTTAACCACAGAAGAAACAGAAAAGATTACAAATACGTTTGGGCCTCTAGAAATAGAGACTTATTTTATACCTTCCTACTTTGAAAATCGCAGAGAATTTCCTAAGGACGCCTTAAAAACTTTTTTCTATTCTTTCGAGAAAAGCCTAAACCCGCAAGAGTTTTTAGAAAAAAAATATTCGGATGGGGCTCTGTATCAATCTTTCGCACTTGTGGGGACATCTCTTTTAGAAAATAAAAAACTTCTAGATGAAATCAAAGAACTGCTTAGATCTTTCGAGCTAGAAATAGAGGCGTATGATTGGACGTCACTTTACTTTATTTTCTTCACAAAAAAAGTAGAGAATAATCAAAAAATTCTTTTAGCCCTGCACCAACATTTTATTGAAAATAAAATTTAAGTAAAAAAAAGACGACTTAAACCCCTCTCACCACTAAGCCATTTATGAGGGATCGCTTGGCTAACAATATTCAATCTGTAAAAAACTTTCTTAACTTTTGTTTTTTTCTATCCTGCTTTTTAATCCCCCATATCTCTCGCGCTAAAAACTTTAAGTCGCCTTTCTTGATTGAAAATATTTTTAAACCAATTTCAATTCCCCCAAAAAACATTCAATACCAACTCACTGTCACCCCAGGCTTTGAGCACCACGACCCTCGTAAAATGTTAAAAATCCTTGCCATTGGAGATAGCCTTCTTCAAAATTTTTACAACTGTGACGCCCCCTGTAAGCTTAAGCAGTTTCTAACTCTCGATAAAAAACATGCTTTTATAGACACAGACCAAGACCCCAATTCTATTGAAAGTGTCTTCGAAAAATTCTCTAAGCAAGTTCCCACCCTAGCCATGAACGTGGGGGCCCCGGGTGCTATGGTGGTCAGCCCCCCTAAACCAAGCCTTCTATTTGAACTCCTGGGGATTCGTAGCCTTCGAGAGCAAGTTGATATTGTTACCTCACTCGCTATCCCTCCGGATATCACATTCGTATGGATTGGACACAACGACGTAAATCTTTACACAAAAGGATACTCAGAAAGCCAAGTTCTTAGGGAATTTGAAAATGAATTTAAAAAACAAATTCAAAAATTAACCTTTGCTTTATCTTATCTGGATTCTAAGAAACACAAAACCATTCTCGTTTTTTCTCTTGGATCATTTGAAAGTGCGTTTAAAGCTCGCGACGAATGCGAGGCTCGAAAAAAAATAGATCCATCACTTTTTGATTCATTTGAAAACGTTTCCAGTGATTTTAAACTTGTCTTAAAAGAAAATCGAAAAGCTGCTTATCGTCTTAACCAAAAAACAAACGAAATTATGCGCAATGTAGTTAAAGAATTAAACGATTACAGAGAAAACATCCCTAATGTTGAAATTCGTTTTTCCTACAAACCCCAGGAGATTCATAGCCTATCTTGTGACGATCTAAGCCCACACGATGCTTTTCATCCCGGTAGGGGCGAAGCCCAACTTATTTCAAATCTTTTCTATGAGGAAGCCCTGAGTTCGTTGGACTTTCTCTTTCAAAAGCCCTGAAATGGCGCATCCAGCTGGGATCGAACCAACAACCTTCAGATTCGTAGTCTGATGCTCTATCCAATTGAGCTATGGATGCGTAAACTAAAAAAGAGCCGCTAGGGCCGCTTTTTTTGGTCGAAACAAATATATAGACGAAAAACTGCAACCCTGCAGCAAAAATATCAAGTGTATGAGAGGAGAACGACATGTCGAACATCTTGGAAAGCCTCTACGATAAAATAGCCCCCATTTATAATTGGACTATAGGCCCCTCTCTTGAAGGAGCCCGCAAAAAAGCCATTGAATTTGCTCAAATTCAAAAGGGGGAAAGGGTCCTTGAGGTTGGGGTAGGAACGGGCCTGACCTTTCGTCATCTGCCCACAGGTATTGAATTTGTAGGGGTTGATCTTTCCCAAAAAATGCTCGCCAAGGCTCTCAAAAAAGAAAGAAAGCTTGGGCTTAACTATGAGCTTCTTAAAATGGATGCTTCAAAACTTACGTTTCCTGATGAAAGCTTTGACCTTGTAATAAGTGCACACTTTCTGAGCGCTACATCAAACCCAATACCTGCCCTTCTGGAGATGAAACGGGTCCTTAAAAAAAATGGTCGCATTCTCCTCGTTAATAATTTTCAAAAAGCAGAGTTTTTTGCTCATCTTATGGAGCCTCTTGCTCATAAATTTGGATTTAGCATGAAACTCAACCTTGAAGAGCTTTGCACAAAAAGCGGATTAACGGTTCATCGACGAATACGGGCAAGCAAAGTTATGCCTATCGACGCTGTTCTTTTAACCCCTTAATTTTTATTCAAGTTCAAAACTTTGAAGACCCTGAGGAATTTGTTTTTGGGAGCGCACACCAAACTCTTTTAGGCGTTCAGACTGACGCAATAAATTTCCTTTACCATCACGAAGTTTTTTCATGGCCTCTTCGTACGAACTTTGAGCCCCTTGAAGAGATTTTCCAACAGATATTAAATCCTCACAAAACAAAACAAATTTGTCATAAAGCAAGCCTCCACTTCGAGCAATCTCAAGGGCATTTTGATTTTGTTTTTCATTCTTCCAAATTGACTCAACTGTTTTTAATGTTGGCAATAAGGTCGAAGGTCCTACCAACACAACCTTACGATTCCATGCTTGTTGGAAAAGGTTAGGATCATTTTCATAAAGAGCTATAAGAGCTGTTTCAATCGGAAAGAAAAGAAAAACAAAATCAGGGGAGCGAAGATTTTTTAAATTTTGATAGTGTTTTTCACTAAGCCCTTGGACATGTAATCGTACAGCAGACGCAAAACTTTTTAAAGCCACAGCTTTTTCGTTCTCGTTTTCTGTATTTACCCATTTTTCAAAAGCTGAAAGGCTTACCTTACTGTCAATAATCAAATGTCTATCTTCTGGTAGGTGGATAATCACATCGGGCTTAAAGCGAGAACCTTCTTCATTCTTCAACTGAAGATCTCTTCCTTGCGTTGTATATTCAAATCCCTCACGAAGGCCGGAGGCTTCAAGGACCTTTTCAAGTATAATTTCTCCCCATATTCCTTGGGTTTTAAAATCACCTCGGAGAGCTTTTCCTAAATTTTCACTTGTGTAAGCCATTCGCTCAATTTCTTTTTTTAAATTAAAGCGTTCGCGAGCTTCAGCTTGATAGACACTTTCAACTTTTTTTTCAAAATCTTTTATTTTTTCACTTAAGGGCTTCAAAATATTTTCAAAGCTTTTAGAAGAAGATGTTTCTAAATTTTGCTGACTTTTTTTCATGAGGTCTTGAGCAAAAACTTCAAATTTTTCTTGTAGAATTTTTTCTTTCAAAAGAGCTTCATTTTTTAAAGAATCAGCTTGAGCACTTAGAAGAGCTTTTTCCTTTTCACTTTCCAGCACATATCTTGCATGTTTTTGACTCAAAAAATAATAGGCAAAAAGGGAGCCAAAAATAAAACTTCCTAAAACCAAAAATGCGCTTATAAACATTGCTCATATCTAAGCGCTCTTTTAAGAAATTAACAATTATTAACTTTAAGTTAAGTTCTTAAATAATTTTTTCATCTTAAATGAAAGCTCTTAACAACCGAAAGAGAATATTATGGCTATCTATTCTGAACAAAGTCCCTGGAGGTCTTTCCTTCAAAGAGATGATCGCGCTTTGTTAAAAGACCTTTCAAGCCATCAATGGTCCCCCCAATATATCATTGAAAAAATTCCAGGAATTGTATTTTCAGCTTTAAGATCTCTTCATTTTTCTCGTTCTCACAGATGGGGCGTCGCAGTTTCAACTGAAAAGATGCGTCCTATAGCTCTTCAGTTTTTAGAATGGATGAGAACTCATGGCGAATGGCAAAAATGTGAAAATTTATGGTCAAAAAGGGGGAAGGGACCATGGTCCTTACCCTTTCAAGTTTTTAGATCCTACTATCGCTTTAGACGCTCAGAGTATCCCAAAGGAGTGAAAGGAGAAGTCAGTTACTCAGGTCAAAGAAGCCTTCTTGATATTGAAGGGGCTTCCTTAGAAAATGCTTTAACCGGTCCTTTTTTAGAAGCTTTTTCATTTATAACATTCTCACTTCCAGAACCACTTCAACTTCCCTACCAACTTCATCTGGAAGGTCTTTTACCAAACGAAATTTCAAAAATTTTAGGTATTCAAAGTAAAAAAATTGATGAAGCCATTCATGCTGCAAAAGAAATATTGAGCGCAGGCTACAGCAAAGCCAAGGAGTCTGCATGAAAGCACTTAAACAAATAAATTTCGACTTTGAATCTCACGATATGGATTCTGTTTTAACTCGATGGCTCTTAGAGGGAGTTAAAAAAGAAGAAAAACAAAACTTCGAAAAAGCTTTACTTTTTGATAGGCGCTTTCGCGAACATTTCTGTGAATGGGTAAAAGCTATTCGAGAACCCGCGTGGGCCCTGAATGCCTCTCAAAAGGATGAAAAATGAACAATTCAAAACGCGAACTTCTTTTAGATTGCCTTAACCAGCTTTGGTCTCTCTCACGAAAAGCTGAAGATTACTGGAAACAAGTCGCAAGCCTTGAATGGGAAGAAGGCCATTCTTTTTTTAGTTCTCTCCTTAATCATCCCCAACATGTTGAAAATTATTTTGGAAGAATTTCTGAAGAAGAAAATAAAATGATTAGAGATTCCTTTGAATTTATTCTAAATAAACCTCGATCACAAAATCCAGGTTTTTTTCAAATTTCTCTTTGGGCAAGCCTTATCGAAATGAAATCACAAACTCTTCGACGTGAAGTTTTTAGAACTGCACTTATCTTAGATCATTTATCCAGGAAAATGATTGGATCTCCCATAGACATGACAACAAAAGAACTTTCAGAATATTTGGAGCTTTCTAAAAAGTTTACGAGTCTCTCCAAACATATACACCCTGCTTTTTCACATTCTGATTTTCCCATCGCGCCACAAACAAGCAAGAAGGAAGCTGCTGGGGGCTAAGGGAGGGGATGCTCTGGGAGTCTGTCAAAGCGAGCAGCTTGATAGTCTTCTTTCAGCCCTTGCGGTAAAGAATCCAGATAGTTTGCAAGAGTTGTATATTTTACACATTTTACTTCGGGCAAAGCACAAACTTTCATAGCAAATTTTTTGAGGACTCGGTTGTACACTCCCCTTTGATAAGGAAAAAAATGATGCCCAATACTTAAGGGGGCACGATTTCCAAAATAATTTGCTTTGAAATATTTCAAATAAGTTTGCATCATTTCATCTGCAAATTTATCTTCATTTTCTGGGTCATTTTTAGGGTTTTTCTTATCTTTACTTTGATGAACAAAAAAGTTGTAATCCATTGAAATAGATTTGCTGCCATTTCCAACAATCGTTAACTCAAACAAAGGAAATTGCCACAAGCCGTAGGTATTTTTTTTGGGCCAAAGTCTGTAGTCAGCTGAGCCACTCGTATCATATCGATAACCTAAGCTCTTGAGCGCTGGGTAGAGTCCTGCACTACGGTCTAAATAAGGAGCTCGAAATCCCACAATACTTGAAGCCATTTTGGAAACGTCGTTGTATCCGAAAAACTGAAAATTATCTGTGAAGATTTTTTTAAATTTTTGAAGCTCTTCAACCCAGTCGTCCTCAGACCATTGAGATCCGCTAAAATGTCCAACAGCATGAGAAGCTAGCTCATGGCCCTGGGAATATAGCTTATAAGCATACGCACTTCTTGTTTTAATATCTTCTAAGGAGCCACCAAAACCAATATTAGAAGCACCTTGAGCATGGTTTGGTCCTTTATAAAACATTCTCTTATTGTCAGGAATAAAATTCACACCACTCAAAAAAAACGTAAATTCTATATGTCTGTCTAATTCACGCATGTGATTAGAAAATGTTGCAAGATCTTGCCAGCGTTCATTTTCCGTACAGTTATCAAAAGCAAAGATCATAAATTGGGGCGGACGTTTTTTTAAAGTTAAGTCACTTTTAGGGCTAAGCTCCTTGGGCATAGGAACAACCACCTGAGGCTGAACAGGTATTACCTTTGGTGGTTGCTCAGATTCTATATTTTCGGTGTTTTGAGCCTTCTCTTGAGGCAGAACAGGACGAGACACTGGGGTTTGGGGATTTAATAAAATAACTCGAGGAATAACCTCTTCGTTTTCTTTTGTTTCTTTAGGCTGCTCACTTTTCTGAGCGCAAGCCATAACAACAAAAACAAAAAGGACAAAAAATGTCCTGCATGTAAAATAACAAGCCCTTTTTAATTCTTTCATAAACTATCAATAGGCCCTTTAAAGAGGCCTTGAGAGAAAAAGTATCCCTCTTGTATCTACCATTAAAATCAAAGCAAGCAATATGCCATTTTGGAAGGATTTTTAGGGGCAACGCGGATCTAGCAAGTACTCCAAATACTGAGCTAGGGCCGTTGATCTTTGATCAATACTTTTTACCTCAACAAATTCTTCCTTGGAATGAATAGCTCCCCCACGAGGGCCCAATCCATCAACGATCTGCAAGTCTTTATATGCAAAATAACAGCAATCAGAGGCGCCTTGCCCCGCAGACAAAAGAACTTCACATCCTTCAACTTTAGAATAAATTTCCTGAGCTTTTTGTAAGGAATCAGACATTGAAGTTTCAAAAGATGGACAATCATCCACTATCTCAAAAGTAATGAATCCATAATTATTTTTATTTGAAGAAAAAAACTGTAATTGAGCAAGCTCTTTTTCTAATTCTGAGTGAAAAGATTGAGCAACATCATAATTTTCAAAGCGCATATCGAGAGTGACTAAAATTTTCTCAGAGCTCATATTAAACTTAAAGGGAAAACTTTGAACTCCATTTATGCTCAAACTTAATTGTGGATAAAGCAGGGATAACTTTTCTATAAGCTCATGCAATTTTACAAAACCTAAGGTTGGATTAGCCGAATTCTGAATATCTCGGCCCGTATGAACTGAATTGCCGTGAATCGAAAACTTATAATAACGATTACCTCGACGTTTTTTTATAAGATGGCCCCCTGGAAGCGCTGGCTCCATTCCCAAAACAAAGCTTAATTGAGTTCTAAATTCTCTGATAAATTTCTGAAATCCCGGGGAGCCCATTTCTTCACAAGAGGAGGAAAAAAAATAAAGTGGTTTTTGAAGATTGTTTAGCTTTCCAGCGGAGAATAATTTTTCAAGAGCTTCCAAAGCAATAACAATTCCTCCCTTATTGTCTGCAACGCCTCCTCCAAAAGCGATACCTTTTGCTGAATCAATCTCAAAAGGCCTTAAGTCTTCAGTGGCATACACAGTATCTGCATGAGTGATGAGACATATCCCTTTTGAATGTGGATTTATTTTTTCAGCACCCCAACTTGCAAGAACGGAGGCAGAATAATCAGAAGTTTCTGATTCGATCATTGATATTTTTGGTCGATATAGCTTCAGCCGTTCAATAATTTTTTTTTGAACGGCTTCAATACCAAGAAGATTGTTTGTTTCGGAAGAGAGCTCAACAAGCTCTCTCAAAAAATTTAGCATGGGACCAGACTAAATCTGAGCCCCATGCTGTCAAGTTTAGAAAAGCTAGATTCTTTTCTTTAAATCAATGATTGCTTTTTTCCACGTTACCGCGTCTTAAAAAAGCAGGGATTTCAAGGTCTTCATTGCTGTTTGAGTGAAGACCAAGGTCTTGTGCAATTTTGCGAGCTTGTTGCAAAATGTCCATAGACTTAGAAACCTTGACTTCAGCCGCAGGCTGAGGAGCAACCTCTACCTTTTCTACTTCAACAGATGCCTCAACTTGAGAACTTTCTACAAAAAGCTCTTCCTCAAGAGACGCAGCTTGATGAATAACAGGCTCTTCAACGATCTCACTTTGTGTATGTGTAGCTCCTTGAGAATAGTCAGCAGTAAAAAATGCTTCTGGACCATTTTCAGTTTTAGTTGTTTCGACTGTAGGAATTTGGAAAGAAGGAGTTGCACTTGGTTGAACAACTTGTGGTTGAATCACTTGCGAAGTCGCTTGTGGCTGCACAACTTGTGAAACAGTTTGCTGGTTCACAGGAGTTGAAAGAGGAGCTGGAGAAGCAAAAGAATTACTCACTCCTAATCCATTATTCTTATCTTTTTGATTAAACCCTGTTGCAATCACAGTAACTTTTACTGCGTCTCCAATTTTGCTATTGAATACGCTTCCGAAAATTACTTCTGCATCACGATCAGCTTCTTCTGTAATTAAGGTAACAGCCTCGTTGATTTCGTGAAGAGTTAAATTCTCAGGACCTGTAATATTAATAATAATTCCTGTCGCTCCACGAATAGAAATATCTTCTAAAAGAGGACTTGAAATAGCCAAATGAGCCGCAGTTACTGAACGATTTTCTCCCTCAGCAACACCTGTTCCCATAAGAGCCAGTCCACGATTTTGCATAACAGTTTTTACATCTGCAAAGTCAAGATTGATATGTCCAGAAATGTTAATCAAATCACTTATACCCTGAACGGCATTTAATAAAACTTCATCTGCTCTAGAAAAAGCTTCTAAAACGCTTGTTTTCTTATCAATTATTGAAAGCAATCTTTGATTGGGAATTTGAATAAGTGTATCGACATTTTCTTTAAGAGTTGCAAGCCCTTTTTCAGCAACACGCGTTCGTTTAGGCGCTTCAAAAATGAAGGGTTTTGTGACAACAGCAACAGTGAGAGCACCAATGTCTTTTGCAATTCTTGCAATCACAGGAGCTGCGCCCGTCCCTGTTCCGCCACCCATACCCGCAGTGATGAAAACCATGTCAGCACCTTCGAGAGATTTGCGAATTTCTGCTTGGCTTTCTTCAGCAGCTTGACGACCTACTTCAGGATTTGCACCTGCGCCCAATCCTTTTGTAAGCCCCATTCCTAATTGAATACGTCGAGTTGCTAAACTCTTTGCAAGCGCTTGCCGGTCTGTATTTCCTGAAATAAATTCAACACCAGAAAGACCTGCCTTCACCATGGCATTAATGGCGTTACAGCCACCTCCACCAACACCCACAACTTTAATTTGGGCGCCTAAAACCTCCATATCTCCTATGGTAATTTCCTGTGAAGATGTTTGCGTCTCTTCATTTGTAAATCCCTGATTTTCTTCCCCTTCAATTGGCTCAAATCCCATAACGTCCCCCCTCGTTTTTTTATACTAAATCTGTAAACCAGTTTTTGATTTGTTTACCTGCATTCAAAACCGGCTCCATCATGTTACTAGAAACTTTACGCTTCATTTTTGATCCACGTCTTTGACTTCCGACCCACTCCACTAGGCCCAAAACAGAAGAATAAGAAGGATGTACAAATTGTGTGTCTAATCCTTCCATCGCTAAAGGCTGTGAGCGTTTAATTGGAAGATCAAAAACTCTTTCAGCAAGTTCTTGTGTTCCGGGGAGCATTGTCGCTCCTCCAGTTAAAACAAGACCTGCTCCTAATTTATCTTGAAATCCACTTTGAAGAATTTCTTTCTTCAAGAAATTAAAAATCTCTTCCAATCGAGGCTCAACAATTTCACCCACAAGTTTTTGCTGAATAATACGAGGAGCGCCTCCCCCTACTGGAAAAATCTCGAGTGTTGCTCCGTCATCGATAAGACTCTTTAAAGCACAGGCTTTTTCAATTTTTAATTTTTCAGCTTCATTTTGTGGGGTTCGAAGTCCAATGGCAAGATCTTGCGTAAGGTGATTTCCACCCAAAGCAATTCCTCCTGTATGAACAAGAGCTCCTGCAGAATAAATAGCAAAATCACTTGTGCCTCCGCCGATATCAATCACAGCAACACCAAGCTCTTTTTCATCTTGAGAAAGAAGTAGGCCAGAAGTCGCAAGACTTTGAAGAACAATTTCAGAAGAATGAATTCCTGCCTTATGACAACAACGAATTAAATTTTGAATCGCAGAACGAGAGGCAGTTACGATATGAACTTTTGCCTCAAGACGAGTTCCCACCATTCCAAGCGGATCACGAATCTCATCCTGCCCATCAATTTTGTATTCTTGCGGAATCACATGTAAAGGCATTCGATCATTTGGAATTGCAAGAGCACTTGCAGAATCAATTACTCTCTTAACATCAATGGAAGTAACTTCACGCCCCTTGATTCCTGCAACACCTGAAGAATTAAGCCCTTGGATGTGCGGCCCTGAAACTCCAATCACTGCCGTTGTAACTTTTGCTCCTGAATTTGATTCTGCTTCTTCAATCGACTCAGAGATTGCATTCACTGTTTCATCAATGTTTGAAACAAAGCCCTTCTTTAACCCTACAGATTTTGAAGTTCCAACACCCAATATTTTATACTGAGCGCCCCCTTCATTGTTTTCTGAAGAATTCAAAGATGCCACGACCGTGGTAATTTTTGTGGAACCAAAATCCAATGCGACGACAATTTCGTCATTTTTCATACGGACCCCCCCGTCAATACACAGTTCACGCAGAGCGTTTTTGACTTTGTATTGCCCTTATATCTAATTTAATGGAGTATCGAGAGTTCTCAAACTGTTGACAGTGTCTATAAACTGACGACTGCCCGTTTATTGTATGTTGCGTCAATTTTTTTAGCCCGAATTCCACGAGAACTTAAAAATTCCAAAGACAGTTTAGCTTTTTTCCAATTTTCTAAAAAATTTTGAGTTCCCAATATAATTTTTGAATTTTTCATATTTCCTAGCTCTACCATCACAACAAGGCCGAGCTCCCTATCCCATGTCAAACCATTGACCTCTTGAGGGCTCTCAACGCTCAACCAATCAAGAACAGAGAGGTATTTTTTTTTATCTAAAGGAATGGGCCAAAAAAAAGGAAGAGATTGAGGGATCTTCGAAAAAGCAATGCCTTCTTTATCAACTTGCCAAAGCTGTTGCCCCACAAAAATGAGCGCCAGCCCCTCTCTCTCTTCAAGATTAAGAATGAGTCTTTGCGGCCATTTTTTCTGAAACCGAAGAGACCGAAGTATTTTATTTTTGCTAAGCAGTTGTTCTGATATGAGTTCTAAATCAATTTCCCAAAGATTTTGTCCATAGATATTTTTTAATTGAGTTTGAATCATCTCTTGAGTCGATGAGTTTTTTGAAACAATTTCTATATCTTTGATATTAAAAAAAGAAGACCGTAAAAAGCAAACAGCTCCAAGAGTTGCCACAAAAAGATAAGTTAAAAACCTTCCCCCCTTTTTTTTCACTTACTTTTTTACCCCTATTTGTCTTACAAGAGATTGAGTCACCAAAAACTCAACAAAATCTTCGAAGCTTAGTCCTTTTGCCTTAGCTGCTTTCGGCACAAGTGAAGTTGCTGTCATTCCTGGGAGAGTATTGGCTTCAAGAATAAAAAATTCCCCTGAGGATTTTAACATGACATCGATACGGGCGTAATCTTGGCAACGCAAAACCTTAAAAGCTTTTAAGCAAGCCGCTTGTATTTTTTTGGAAAGATCTTCTTCAAGAGGAGCAGGACAGAGATATTCTGTTTCTCCTGCTGTATATTTACTTGTATAATCATAAAATTTAGAATTAGGTCTTATCTCAACAAGGGGATAAGCTTCGTCCATAACAACAGCGCACGTAAGCTCTCGGCCCTCAATCCATTCCTCAACAATAAGCTCATCATCATAACCAAAGGCTTTTTCACAAAGTGAATGAAAAGCCGCTTCTCTTTGAACTTCAGAAAACTCTTGAGGATCGTATCGATAAACTCCAATCGTACTTCCCTGACAAGCAGCCTTGATAAAACTTTTTTTAGTTAAGATTTTCGGATTTTCCCTAAGAAATTTTTGAAAAGAAAAATTATTTTTTTCACAAATAATAAAAGGAGCCACAGGGCAAGCCGCCTGTTTCAATAGTGATTGAGTCACGGCTTTGTTGAAACAAAGAGCACTCGAAAGGACACCACTTCCCACATAAGGAACCCCAACAGTCTCCAAAAAACCCTGAACCCTTCCGTCTTCTCCAAAAGTTCCATGAAGACCTAAAACAACAAGGTCAGGTTTGTGGTTGTGAAAAAGTCCTAAAAGATCCTTTTGTGTTTTAATTTCTACACCTTTAACTTTAAAACCCTTTGATTGAAGGGCTGCTAAAAGGTTTGCCCCTGTTTTGAGGCTTACCTCTCGTTCTGAAGACTCTCCCCCGTAAATGACCCAAATTTCTTGAGATCTCATAAAATCATTCTAACAATTAGCGCCTTCGTTTTACACATCAAGGATTAGACTTTTTTAGTCTTCATGAGCTAAATTTTTTTTATGTCTAAAAACCCTCGCCTCATTGCAAACATCAAAACATTTTTGCTAACGGGAATCGTTGGATGGATTGTCTCTCTTTATACTCTCTGGCATCGAGCAAAAGTAAAAACGGGCTTAGACCTTGGACAGGCCTTCTGTAATATCAATTCAAAAGTAAATTGTGACAGTATTGCGCTTTCTTCTTATTCATCTATTGGGCCCATCTCCATTTCTTTGCTGGGAATGATCTTTTTCACCATCGTCACAATTTTGGCGCTTAGATGCCTACGTACAGTCAATCAGGGATACATGGGAGATCTTACACAAAAACTTTTAGCCATCTCCTCTGTTGTCGGAATCGTAAGCTCGATTGCTTTAGCAATCTTAAGTCTTAAAGTTATAGGCACCTTCTGTCTTGTTTGTGGAATGGTCTATCTTCTTTGCCTTTCCCTTTTTTTCATCAATCGAAAAATTCAAAAAGAAAGCTCTTCTCTTATTAAAAAAGAAAAAATTAGCCCCAAATTTATATTCGTTTCTTTTTTCGCCATAGGAGCTCAGTATTTTTTTCAACCTCTTACTGAGTCGGCAGCAAGAAACGCACTTTCTATAAGCGCAGGAGAAGATCTCGCTCCTGAATTCTTAAAACAAGTTATATCTGAATTTGAAAATGGAAATTCATATGAAATCTCTCTTCAAAATAGCCCAACTGAAGGTAATTCAAGTGCAAAAGTCACAATTGTTGAATTTAGTGATTTTGAATGTCCTCATTGTGCTGAAAATCATAAGAACTTGCCTGCCGTTGCAAAAAGTTTTGGAGATCAGGTTCGAATAGTTTACAAAAACTTTCCTCTTGATACTGCTTGCAACACAGCAGGGATGCATCACAATGCCTGCCTAGCGGCTTATGCTGCTCGATGTGTTTATCAAAAAAAGGGTTTTGAAGCTTTTAAGGAAATTCAAAATTACCTTTTTAAAAATCAAAAGTTCTTTGACAAGAAAAGTATTCAAGAAAAAGCGTTATCTCTTGGCCTTGAAAGTAAGGACTTTGAAGCCTGCCTCGATTCCAATTCAATTAAAAATGAAATTAAAAATGAAATTGAACTAGGAAAAAGCCTAGGGGTCGAAGCAACTCCCTCTCTTTACGTTAATGGGCGTTTTTTAAAAATGGGTGCAAATCCTGACGTTCTTATTAGTGTTATAAAAGAAATATTAAAAAAATAGTTTAGACTGTTCCTAGAAGTAGGAACAAAAAGTGAAAGTCGAAATATTTAGGCAAGGAACTGATAACTGGGGTTATATAATCATAAATAAAAAAAACGAATGCCTGCTCGTTGATCCCCTTGATCCTAAAATTTACCAAGAAAGAATAATTTCTCTCAAACTCACGCCAATCTCCATTCTGATCACTCACTACCATCACGATCACATAGCTGGAGTTCCAGAAATTTTAAAGCATTACAAGATTCCTGTTTTAGGACCTGACGACAATGAAGAGACTCCCGAAATAACAAGCCTTAAGGCTGCTGGAGAAATACAACTCTTAGGCGAAAGCGTTTTTTGTTATTCAATGCCGGGCCATAGCCGTGCCCTCAATGCTTATTATTTCAAAAAAAGTAAATTTCTTTTTTCGGGAGATTTATTATTTAACTTAGGATGTGGAAGAGTTCTCGGAGGAACCCACGAAGAGCTTTACTCAAGCTTACAGCTCTTAAAAGAATTACCCATTGATACAGAAATTTATGTCGGTCACGACTATCGAGAAAAAAATCTAAACTTTGCTAAAAGCTTAGATCCTAACTTTTACTCCGCTCTTCAAGTAGACGATCTTCATGAAAGCACTTCTCTTGAAATGGAGCTCTGGTGGAATCCCTTTCTGAAAGCACCTTCGTTTGAAGCTTGGAAAAAACTCCGCGATTTACGTGATAAATTCTAAGATCTTTTTGAACGAAAAAAACTTTGTAGAATTTCCCGGCATTGTTCTTCGAGGACACCCTCAACTTTTATAATATCATGGTTCAACCAAGCATCCTCATGAACCGTATAACGAGACCCCATAGCTCCTGCTCGCAAATCACGACAGCCATAAACAACTCGATCAAGACGAGACAAAGACAAAGCCCCCGCGCACATGACACATGGTTCAAGGGTTACAACCAAAGTATAACCCTTCAGTCGCCATGCGTTTTCAATTTGTGAAGCGGCTCTTAGAGCTAAAACTTCTGCATGAGCTGTAGGATCTTTGAGATGCTCTCGTTGGTTGTAGGCTTCCGCTACAATTTTTCCATCCACATTGACAAGAACCGCCCCTACGGGAACATCTCCTTTTATTTGAGCCTCGTGCGCTAATTCTAAAGCTCTTTTCATATAAGGAGTCCAATCTCGTTCAAGACTCCATTTTTTTTTCAAAGTTAAAGTCATGAGTTATTTTTTGCGAATAACATCTACTCCACCCATATAAGGAATTAAAACTTCAGGCACTTTAATACTTCCATCTTTTTGTTGGTAATTTTCAAGAACAGCAATAAGCGTTCTTCCAACGGCAAGGCCCGAACCATTCAAAGTATGGACAAAACGAGTTCCCTTTTCTTTTGATTTGTAGCGAATCTTACTGCGACGAGCCTGATAATCGCTACAATCCGAACAAGAGGAAATTTCCCGATAACATCCTCTTTGAGATCCTTCAAAAATAGAACCCGGTAGCCAAACTTCAATATCATAAGTTTTTTGAGCATTATTTCCTGTATCACCTGAGCACAAAAGCATCACTCGATAAGGAATCTTTAAGGCTTGAAGAATACTTTCTGCATCAGCCGTCATTTTTTCAAGTTCATTCAGACTCTCTTCAGGGGAAACAAGCTTTACTAGTTCCACTTTATGAAATTGATGCTGACGAATAAGCCCTTTTGTATCTTTTCCGTAGGAACCAGCTTCAGACCTAAAGCAAGGTGAAAAAGCCATAAAATATTTAGGGAGAATTTCCTCAGGCACCATCTCATCTGCAAACAGACTCGTCACAGGGACTTCTGCTGTAGGAATTAAATACTTATCATCATTTTCAATTTTAAAAACATCTTCTTTAAACTTAGGGAATTGTCCAATTCCATAAAAAGTTTGCGCACTCACCATATAAGGAGGAATAATTTCTTCGTATCCTCTTCGACGATGGTGATCGAGCATAAAATTAATAAGTGCTCTTTCAAGTTGAGCAAGCTCTCCACGAATAAAGGTAAAGCGTGCTCCACTTATTTTTGCAGCTCTTTCAAAATCCAAAAGACCCAAAGACTCTCCCAATTCATCGTGTGTTTTGGGTTGAAAATCAAAGCCTCTTTTTTCACCCCAAGCTTTTACTTCTTTGTTTTGTTGAGAAGACTTGCCAACAGGGACAGATTCATGAATCCAGTTTGCAATCACTTCGAGAGTTTCTTTAAAGGACTGATAAATTTTTTCAAATTCATTATTGATATGAACCATTTGATCGCCCACTTCTTTTGCTTTTGTTTTCAATTCTTCCGCTTCGGATTTTTTTCCCTGTCTCATCAACAGTCCTACATTTTCAGAAACCTTGTTTCTTTCAGCCTGTAAAGCATTTAACTGAAGCTGTCCTTTGCTTCTTTCTTCTGAAAGTTTAAGAATTTTTTGGCAAATATTTTGGCTATCTGAATCGCTATAGCCCCGGGCTTTAAGCGCTTTTTGAAAAGACTCAGGATTTGCAACAACACGTCTCCAATCAATCATAGGCCACCACTCTACTACTGGCTGCTGTATGGGGGAAGAGAGAGTTTTTGTCTCAATTCAGCGGCATCGTTTGCCTGAGGCAAAAGAACTAAATATTTTTCAAAATTTATCTTGGCAAGTGAGTATTGCCCTTGGGAATTATAAATATATCCCAGAATTCTATAGGGCTCTGCCTCTTTTTTGTTAATTTTAATGGCTAAGTTAGCGTTCCTTAAGGCATTTGTGGGATCTCCCAAAGCATAATAGGACTGAGCAAGACGAGTTAAAACCCTCGAATCACTATTAAAATCTTGCCCATAAAGTTTAAAAATAGAAGGAACTTGAGCAGGAAGATTGCTTTCAAGAAAAAATTCTGAGGCTTCAAGAAAATTTTCGATAACTCCTGGTCTTAATAAGACCTCTTTAAAATACATATCCTTGGCCTTTTCGATATCACCTGCTTTTCTGTAAGCTCTGGCTGCTTTCAGAAATAACTCTGGGAACTCATTATCTTGTGATCCTGCATTAAGATAACTTTGAGCAGCCTCACTGTAGCGTTTTTCTTTCATATAAAGATCTCCAATGTGTATAGAGGATCTCGCTCTTTGAGGCTCTAATTTCCGAGCTTCATTGTACATAACAAGAGCCTCGTTTGTGAGACCCCTTTTCTCGTAAACTTCTCCTAAAAGAATTTTCAAATTAGGGCTATCAGGATTATCCACTACGTCTTTTACAGCAATTTTTAAAGCCTCCTGACTTTGATCAGCATCAACAAGAGCACGAATGTACTCTTCTCGAGCAACAGCTGTCTGAGAAAAACGCTCCACAAACTGAGCGAACTCCCTTAAAGAAGCATCTCTTGCAAGATTTGCTTTAATCCTGCATCTATAACTCAAAATCTGAGAACGAAGCTTCAACGGACCAGAGCTATTGTACTGAGCTAGCTGAGAATAACGAACGCACTCAGTATATTTCTCTAACTCAAAAGCCCCTCGTGCTATGAAATATTGACTTAATCCATCTTGCTTGTTGATCTCCAAAAAAAGCTTTAAGTTTTCTGATCCTTTTTCAAAGTCTAGTCCAACCATGTAGAGAATTCCCTCTGCTTTTAGTTGTTCTTTTTTGATATTGTTAAAAGAACCAGAAAAAGTATTATTTAAAATCTCGATTGCTTTTTCAAACCGAAAACGCTCGCCCTCAAACCAAATTCTTAACGTTTTAATTTCTTCATCGAATGGGAATGTTTTTTCAAGAAGCCTTAATTGTCTTTCAGCCACTGGCCAGTTTTTTTCAAGAAGCGGCTCTGTTACAACAGAAATTAAATTTTCCTTCGCTTTTGGAGAGGCCTCTGAAACAACCTGAAAAGAAGCTCTTTCAACATTATTCATTTCATTTTGTTCAAAAGCTTTTTTGTAATTTTCTAAAAGACTTTCGAATCTAAAAAAAGCACCGTCAAGGTCAACTACGCTAGGACTTAATTCAAAACTTCCCTTATCAAGAGCCTCTACCGTTGCTAAAATCTGAGCTAAATCGACCGATAGCGAATCGGCCACAAACTGAGAGTACTGCTTCCAATAAAAAAGCTGTAAGACTTTTGGATATAGCGATAACTCACAGAATCCTGTAAAAAAATATCGATTGGGAACCTGCGGATTTCCTTTAAACTTAAGAACATTATATTTTGCAATCAAATACCACGCCAATAAAGAATGAGCTTCATAAGAGAGAAAATCGTCGGCTTTTTTTATAAAATCTTCGTTAAAGCTTTCTCCATTATAACTTTTCCTAAACCTTTCTTCTTTTTCCGCTCGTACAGGCAAAGCTAACAAATCTTGATCTGTAAAAAAGTTTTGAACGCTTAGCTTTTTTCGATATTCAGGCATGAGAGAGATCCAATAGGAAATTTCTCTGTAAAAGGATTTAACGGCTAAACTCTTGACCTCAACGGCTTCGATTTTTTTTAAAGCTTTCTCAAAATCTCCGCTTAAAAATAAATCAAGGGCAAAAAACAGTTGTTTTATCTCATCAGGTAATTTTATGTTTTTTTCAATTTCCAATAAAAGCGCCTGGGAAGCTTTCTTAAACTCGGCTCCTCTTTTGGGTTCTGCAACAGAAATAGCATCTCCGACGACTCTAAAAGTCCAAGCCTTTAAAACCCAAGAACTTGCACTCAAACTGGCCTCTGCATTTGCCTCGTTTTCATCAACAGTCATTAAAAGATCGTGGACACTAAGGGGTAAAACTTTTAATTTTTCAAAATCTACCGTAAGAGTTTGTATCGGAAAAGTGTACTGAGGTACCATTTTTAGTCTTAACAAAAGTGGGCGAAAATATCCTTTTTTAAAATCGAACTTGTACTCAAGGTTGATCTTCTGAGAATCTTCTTCTTTTGAACCTGAAAAATAGTTAGAAAAAAAATAGGCTCCCATTAAAATAAAAATTATCAAAAAAAGACCTTGAAATTTTTTAGGGCTTTTCTTAACAGAAGACGAAAGGTCTTCAAAGCCTGTGACAGCTTGGGTCCTCTTTGTACTCTCAGGCTCTTTCACCCTCTTCTCATTTCGAGGTGCTCCTGAAGGATTAAGAGCTTGGGAGGAAGGGGTTTCGATTTGAAAGGGATTTACGTTTTGAATCGATTGTTGTATTTTTTTGTTTTGAGTGTCTTTTCCGTATTGAATTTTTTCTGTTGAATCTATCTTAGATGCGTCTTTTTTTTCTGCTGAATCACCCCAGCCTTTTTTAGGAGACCCTCTATCCGATAAACTCGTACCTCCCTTGACGCCAAATTGAACTTCTTGAATTAAATCAAAAAACTCTGTTTCTGCTCCTATGGGCTTCCATTGACCTTCGCTTTCCAAAAAAACTTCTTCGGAGCCATCAAATCTTCCTTTTTTTATTCGAAGGATAACTTCATTTCGAGTGTATGGACCTTTAATCTGTCCTGATGAAAGCCTAATACGAATACGTTCTGAAATTTTTGTATCCATGATTTAACACTACCCTCATGGATATAATAACCGAGAACCAAGCGGCTGAGGTGAAAGTTCTTAGATAATTGCGCTACGCTTTTCTGCAAAGAAAAGCCTACCTGCAATTCGAATGTAATAAGCAACGCCCATAAGGGTTCCTAAAAGAGCCCACAGAACAAGGCACCAATGTCCTTGTGACCAAAGTGTAGAAAGAGCCCAATACTTAGCAAAAAAACCAGGCAACGGGGGAATACCTGCTAATGAAAAAAGACCTAAAACAAGAACAAGGCTCTGTGTTTTACTGTGAAGGCCATCTTTGAGGTTAAATTCTTCAGGATCTAAATCTGCATTTGTATCGAGATGATGTTTTTTTAAAAGACTTGAAAAAGCACTCAAAATTAAAGCCAAACTAAGTCCATAAACCAAAAGAAAAAAGATGCCTGATGAAAGACCCTCTTTTCCTAAAACCATCAAAGGAGCTAAAACTCCTGCATTGACTGTTCCGGAATAAGCCAACATTCTTCGAAAAGAGCGTTGAGAAAACGCTAAAAAGCTTCCCACCAAAATACTCATTGTTCCTGCTATTAAGGCAAAATTTATAAGATCAGTTCTTGAAGACAATCCAGTCTCAGAAAAAGCTAAAGAAGCGGAAACAAAAAGACTTAGCTTAGTTCCTGCAGCCAAAAAAGCCGCTACTCCCATAGGCGCTCCCTGATAAACATCAGGCGCCCAAAAATGAAAAGGTGCAATGGTCATTTTGAAAAAAATCCCCGCCAATACCAGCGCTAAAGCAAGGCTTGAGAGAAGATGAGACGGAAAAAAAGATTGCAACGCGGAATAAGCAACCGTTCCAGAGCAAAGATATACGAGAGCTATTCCCATCAACAAGAGAGCAGAGGCAAAAGCACCCGTGAGCATATATTTGAGCGAAGCTTCTAAGCTTCTCTCCCGATTTGTATCGTATCCAGCCAAAATATACGAAGGAATAGAAAAAAATTCGAGGAAGACAAAAAAACTAATTAAGTCTCGAGATGCTGGAAGTAAACTCAACCCCATTACTGACAAGATCAAAAGGGCAAGCCATTCTGGACGTTTCTCATAGCGCTTTGAAACGTCAAACAAAATAAAACTTGAAAGAGCAAAAAGAGAACTTAAAGCCCCCACAACTCTGGAATAATGAGACAAAGACAAACCTAAAACCAAGCTTTCACTTTCAAATAAAACTAAAGACCACGTAACAATTGCTAATGAAAAAACTAAAATTCCTGTGATTTTAAAAAATCTAGGCGATAACTTTAACCCTGCTCCTAAAACAGAAAGTCCAAAACCCAGCGACAATAAAAAAAGAGGAAGTAAATCTTTCTGATGCTCAGAGGTGACTTCAAAAATTTTACTTTGAAAAAATTCGTTCATGTTTCATCCTTACTTAACGGGAATAGAGCCGTTGATCCAAGCTAATAAAAATTGTGGGGCTAAGCCTAAAAGTACAAGTCCAATTAAAAATGGAAAAATAGAAACATATTCATTCCATTTTAAAGAAATAGGATGAGCTTCAACCAAGGGAGAAACTTTTCCAAAAACAAGGCCCTTTACAAGTTGAAGAGTATACATGGCTCCTAAAACAACTCCTAAAAGAGGGAACAAAACCCACCATCCTTTTTGTAAAAAAGTTCCCGACAAAATCAAAAATTCTCCTACAAAACCCGGTAGTCCAGGCAAGGCAACACTCGCCATTGAGGCAAAAACAAAAGTAAACGCTAAGAAGCGATTCGTGGAGGCAAGCCCCCCATAATCCTCTAGCTTACGAGAATGCGTGCGATCGTATATCATCCCAAAACTTAAGAACAACAATCCCGTGCTCAATCCGTGAGCAAAATTTTGAAAAAAAGCGCCTGATTGTGCCGTTGCATTTGTAGAGATTGCACCTAAAACAACAAAACCCAAGTGCGCCACCGAAGAATAAGCAATCATTCGCTTAATGTCTGTCTGTCGAAGAGCTCCGTAACTTCCCAATATAATTCCCGTAACTGAGGCTACAAACAAAAGATCTGTTGAGTTCCAATAAAGCGCAGGAAAAATCTGCAAAACCCACCGAAGCATTCCGTACACACCAAGCTTCAACAAAATTCCTGCCAGCATAACTGAAACACCGGTTGGAGCTTCTGTATGAGCATCAGGTAACCACGTGTGCAAAGGCCAAACAGGAACCTTTACCAAGAAAGCCAATAAGAAAGCCCATCCCAACCAGGGAGCCGCCACACTCAACATCTCTGCATTTCGTGAAAGTTCAGACCACGCAAGAGACTGAACTTCTGTTTTTGTCAGAATATAAAAAATTCCCGCAAGAAGAGCTAAAGATCCAGCAAGAGTCATAGAAAAAAACTTTAAAGCTGCATAAACGCGATTCTCTGATCCCCATATTCCAATAAGAAAAAAAAGAGGAATAAGCATGAACTCCCAAAAAATATAAAAAAGAAAAGCATCAGCAGCTAAAAGAGATCCAATAGTTCCAAAATTTAAAAGTTGAAATAAAATCAAAAAGCTTTGAGAAATTTTGGAATGCCCAAGGAAATAAAAACTCAAACAAAAACTTAAGAAAACAGTTAAAGCGATAAGAGAAACATTCAAGGTATCAGCGCCGAGCGATAAAACACTTTTGAAAACAGGGAGATTTCCGTAAGTCTCAGTCAGTCCAAAAGGAGCTCCAGCAGGAGTAACTTTTATAAGTTCTATTAAAAAAAACACCCAAGGAAGATGAAGTAAAAGATTTACCCATTGAGCCCAGTTTTGCTTTCTAAAAAACGCAAGAACAAGAAGACTTACAAGAGGCCAAAGAAGAACGCTTACCATATATTCACAACTCCCCACACAACTAAGAGACCCAAGAGCATTAACAGTGCATAACTTTGAATGGATCCCGTATGAAAAATAGAAGCAAGCTGTCCTGTGATTCGATACGAAGCAAAACTTCCATGCAAGGCTCCATTAATTCCGTATTCATCAACCCAGAGGCTTAAACAAGTTCCTATTTTTCGAAAAGGTTTCAAAATAAAAGCCTCATAAATTTCATCAACGTAAAACTTATTAAAGGACACTTTCCACACAAAGCTTTCTGAAGAAGCGGAAGGTCCTTTTTCATATTTCAAATAAGCAAAAATAGCTGAAGCAAGAGATGCGAGAGTGGCGATACTCATTAAAATCCATTCGGTTGAAGCATCCACTGAATGCCCCTCAAGTCCCTTTGCGCCTGAAGATTCTACCCAGTGAGAAAAATATTGTAAGTGCCCCCACATATGAGGAATTTCAAGCCATCCAACAACTAAAGAAAGAAGACTTAAAATCATAAGAGGGACAATCATCATCGCGGAGCTTTCGTGAGCATGTTCAGCCTCATGGCTTCGGGGAGCCGAAGAGAAAGTGAGGAAGTACGAGCGAAACATATAAAAAGACGTAAGCATTGCAGCTAACAGGAGAAGTCCATAACCCAACACTCCCCGAGACTCATAAACTTTTGTCAAAATAAGATCTTTGGAAAAAAATCCAGACGTAAAAGGAAAGCCCGCAATCGCAACACACCCCACTAGATAGGCCACATGAGACCATGGCATTTTTTTTCTAAGTCCGCCCATTTTAAAGATATCTTTCTCGTCGTGCATTCCGTGAATCACAGAACCCGCAGTCAAAAACAAAAGTGCTTTAAAGCAAGCATGTGTGACAACATGAAAGAAAGCCGCCGTTGGAGCACCTGCTCCCAAAGCTGCAAACATAAACCCCAATTGAGAAACTGTTGAATAAGCTAAAACTTTTTTCAAATCTCTTTGAGTGAGGGCCATAAGGGCAGCAAGCAATGCTGTTGAAAGGGCCACCCAAAAAATGACTGTAAGAACTTCTGTTTGTGTTGCAAAAATAGGCCACAAGCGCACAATTACCAAAATTCCCGAAGTAACCATTGTTGCTGCGTGGATCAAAGCAGAAACAGGAGTGGGGCCTGCCATTGCATCAGGCAACCAAATATACAAAGGAATTTGTGCTGATTTTCCACAAGCTGCCCAAAAAATAGCAAGAGCAAAAACTGTAAGAACCCACACAGGCAAAGCCGCTGCTCTTCCTGGATCAGCAACCCATTCCATAATTCCTGAAACAGAAGAAGTTCCAAAATAAGCAAAAGCCACAAAGAGGGCGACTAAAAAACCTAAGTCACCGACTCTGTTGGTGATAAAAGCTTTGATACCCGCACGAGCGTTTTTATCTTCTTCAAACCAAAATCCGATGAGTAAGTATGAGCAAACACCAACCCCTTCCCATCCCAAAAAAACTCCAACCAAATCACTTGATAGAGCAAGAACCAGCATGGAAGTGACAAATAAATTTAAATAAGCAAAAAAGCGAGCCGGACTTTTATCGTGGCTCATGTAAGATGTTGCATAAAGATGAATAAGCGATCCCACACCTGTAATCACAAGCAACATGACACTCATAAAAGGTGTGAGCTCGAATCCCATCTGGGCTTTGACGTGTCCAGCTTGAAACCAAAGATATCCTGGATCAACAAGTTTAGATGCTTCTGGAAATTTTAAAAATTGAAGAAGCGACAAAATAAAAGCCGCTATGCAAAGCGCTGTTGCAAGTAATCCATTCAAAGGAGATTTCAACCTAAACAATCCATTCAAAACTGCCCCAAGAGCGGGCAATAAAATAATCCAACCTAAAGGGGCTTCCACAATGTTTAAAACATCCGTCATTTATTCAATCCTTTTTACCCTTAACTTAACCCTTCATGGAACGAAAATTCTCAAGCGTGAGAGATCCGTATTTTCTATAAAGAATGACAAATATTGAAAGAGCAAGAGCCGCTTCAGCAGCTGCAACAAGAGTCACAAAAAGAACAAGGGAAGTTCCCTCGGCATTTTTATAAACTTGACCAGCTTGAACTAGAATTAAGTTCACTGCATTCAGCATGAGCTCAATTCCCATCAAAGCGACAACCGCACTTCTTTTTGTAAAAAAAGTAAGCGCTCCTATACAAAACAAAAATATCGCGACTGAAAAAACTAGCTGTCCCGTTGCGATCATGAATTCTCCTTTTTACCCAAATGTCCTCTTGCTAAAACTATCGCACCCAAAATTGCTCCAAAGACAAGGAGCCCCGCCGCTTGAAAGGCAGCCTGATACTGAGACAAAAAGTACTGAGCATACTGTGTTGCGGTCAAATGAGAGGCGGTAGAGCCTTCAGTTTTTGGAATCAAATGAATTGTTTTAAATAAAAAGAAAGCCAGAAGTACGGCCACTATTCCTGAAAAAATAAAATAGGGCATTTGTCCCGGAAGGTTTTTTAATTTTTGTGGTCTCAAATCCAAAAGCATCACGATGAAAACAAAAAGAACAGCAATCGCTCCTGCATAAACTAAAATCTGTATGGCTCCGACAAAGAAATTTCCAAGTGAAAAATATAAAGCTGCAGTTGAAAAAAGAGTCCCCATCAAAGCAACTGCACAAGAAATAGGATTACGACTTATAAAAACAATCAAAGCAAAAAATATGGCAAAAAAACTAGCCACCAACATAAAAATACTTGGCGCGCCATTAGCTACTAATTCAGTGGCTTGATTCATAAAGACCTCAAATAACTAACAATCATTGTGATAAAAATATTTAGAACTCCAAGAGGAAGTAAAACTTTCCATCCCAAATGCATGAGTTGATCATAGCGAAAACGCGGTAGCGTCCAGCGAATCCACACATAAAACCACATGAAAAACAAAACCTTCACAGCAAACGATACGACTTGAAGGGCGCACGTTGCTGCAGAAGCCATAGTCAATGTCATATTTTTTGCGAGGAAAAAATTTCGAAGAGCTTCTTCAGAAAGAAATGGAACGTTGTATCCTCCTAAGAAGAGAGTTGTTAAAAAAGCAGAAGCAACAAACATTGCGGCATATTCACCCATGAAAAATAGAGCAAATTTCATTCCGGAATATTCTGTGTGATACCCTGCAACCAGCTCAGACTCTCCTTCAGGAAGGTCGAAAGGCAATCGGTTTGTTTCTGCAAAAGCACACACCCATAAGATAAAGAAACTCAGGGGCTGGATAAAAATTCCCCACGCAGGCAAAGAAGATCCCGCCTCTTGAAGTTTAACAATCTCACGAAGATCAAGTGTTCCGTAAGTAATAACAAGAGCGACGATACAAATTCCAATCGCAATTTCGTAACTAATCATCTGTGAACTTGCACGAAGAGCGCCCATCAATGAAAATTTATTGTTAGAAGCCCAGCCAGCCGTCAAAACAGAAAAAACGTGCATGGAATTAATTGCAAGCAAAAACAAAAGCCCCACGCTCATGTTTGTCACTTGAACAGGAAACTCAATTCCCTCTAAATTTACAGATCCTGCCAAAGGAATCACGGTAAAGGAAATCAATGGAGGAATGACCGCAAGAGCAGGAGCTAGCAAGAATAAAACCTTATGCGCCTTTGCGGGAACGTTTTCTTCTTTGAACACGAACTTAATCGCATCCGCCATAGGTTGCATCAAACCCCACGGTCCAACACGGTTTGGCCCACTACGTCGCTGCATCCAAGCAGAGCCGCGCCTTTCAACGATGACCATCAAAGGAACACCCGTCAGCACAGCCGCTCCCAAAGCAATTGCAACGATTGCCGACCATAACTCTGAGCTCATGATTTTTGCCTCGCACGAATAGCGTCTAATACAGTTCCTAATTGACCCGATACTTTTGGAAGCTCAGGAGTAAATTCGCTTTCTGGTATCAAAAGCTTTTCAAATTCTTCAGGAAATTTTTTCAACATGCTTGTCACAGGCATTGCGCAGGCATCTGATAAAACGCAAATTGTTTTACCTGCCATGTTGTCACAAGCACTTTGAACATTTTTTAAATCGCTCTTAGTTCCTTGCCCACTACAAACACGACGAAGCATTTTATATGTCCACTTTGTTCCTTCGCGACAGGGCACACACTGTCCACAACTTTCATGAGCGTAAAAGCGTGCTGTACGCATACAAACTTCAGGAATACTTCTGCTGTCATCAACCACAATAATCGCGCAGCTTCCCATCATCGTTCCTTTTGCAGCAAGGGTATCGAAGTCCATAGGAACATCAAATTCTTCAGCTTTTAGAAGAGGAGAAGAAGATCCGCCCGGAAAACACGCTTTGAATTTTCTACCAGGCAACGGTCCACCACAAATTTCATTCAACATTGTAGAAAGCTTTGTACCTACAGGAACTTCAAAAAACCCTGGTCTTTGAACATCTCCGGAAACGCACCATACGGCCGTTCCTGCTCCACGATTTGTTCCATTGCCCATTTTGATAAACCACTCTGCACCGTTCAATAAAATTCCAGGAACATGCGCGAGAGTTGCAACGTTATTCACAATTGTTGGACCACCAAAAGCTCCGCTAATTGCAGGAAAGGGCGGCTTCAAGCGAGGCTGTCCACGATCTCCCTCAAGAGATTCGATCAACCCTGTTTCTTCACCACAAATATAAGCCCCTGCACCAGGATGGACTGTTAGATCAAAAGCTTTGCCTGATCCAAAAATGTTTTGGCCAAGATAATTTTTTGCATAAGCTTCGTTAATGGCATCCTCTAAGCGCTTAATTGCCAAACGCAATTCACCGCGCACATAGATGTAGCCAGTCTTAGAACCAATTGCGACCGCAGCGGCAATCATTCCCTCAATCAAACGATGAGGGCAATGCTCCATAATCTGACGATCTTTAAACGTTCCGGGCTCTCCTTCGTCGGCATTACACACGAGATAAACTGGCTTGCTTGAATTTTTAGGAATAAAACCCCACTTCATTCCCGTGGGAAAACCCGCTCCGCCCAAGCCGCGCAAACCAGAATCTTTAACTGTTTTAATAATTTCATCGGCAGGCATTGAAACGGCTTTTTTTGCAGCTTCATAACCTTTGTAATTTTTTTCGTAATGCTGAATTGTCCATGACTTATCCTCACCGTATCCAGCAATTAAAACTCTTTTCTCAAGCGGGTGAAGGGGTAGAATTTTTTGACTCATGCGACACTCCCTTCAGAAATCCGTTTTTCATAATCGAGGTAAGCATTTTTATCTTTTAACAAGTCATCAATAATTCGATCGACTTTTTCGATTGTAAGTTCTTCATGATAGTCCCAACCATTCACCTGAAGGACAGGTGCTGTTCCGCAAGAAGCCAAACACTCCACGCGTTCAAGGCTAAATTTACCATCTGGAGTGATTTCATTCTCTTTAATGTTGAGACGTTTTTTAATGTGCTCAATGACACCATCACTTCCGCGTAAATAACAGCTAATGTTATGACAAACTTGCAAAACATATTGTCCTTTTGGATTGAGGCGAAACATTGTGTAGAAACTTGCGACTTCGCGAACTCGAGCAGGACTTAAGTCCATTCGTTTTGCAACGTATTCAATAGAATCTGGTGTGAGCCACTTGTTTTCATCTTGAACGAGATGCAAAATGGGCAACAAAATAGCATCTTTTGTGGGATAGCGAGTAAGCAACCACTGAAATCTTTTTTCAACTTCAGGAGAAAATTCATATTTCTTTTCAGAAGCCATTAGGAATTTACTCCTTTTCCTCGGACAACCGTTGTTCCAAAAGGATCAAACATTCCTTCATCAACAACTTTCTTTTCAAACTCTTGGCGATAATCGACAATAAAATCTTTTCTTAAGGGATGGCCTTTAAAAGTATGAGGCAAAAGAATACGCCTCATATCAGCATGACCTTCAAAAACAATTCCGTACATGTCATAGACTTCTCGCTCAAGCCATTCTGCGCCTTTCCAGATGTCCGTGACTGTAGAAATTTTAGGATCCAAATCAGAAACAGGAACCACAACAGAGCAACGTTTTTTGCTCTCCATAGAAATCAGCTCATACACAACATGAAAGCGTGGAGAAGCAGGAGCCTCATCATAAGCAGTTAAATCCGCCATGTGGACATAGCCCCGAGATTGAAGATCTTTTAAAAGCTCTTTAAAATTTTGAACACTTACTTTGAGCTCGGGCTCAGAAGGAGCTGACTCTCGGATTGTAAGATTATATTTTGTTTTTAATTCATCAAAAAAACTTTCAAATTGCGTTGCCATTATGAAGGCTCCCATTCCACGGCACCGGCACGATATTCGTACCAAATACTTAAAACAAAAAAGACAAGAAAGAATAAAGTTGTAAGCATACCTACAATTCCCACAGCTTTTAACTCAGGCCAGGCAAGAGCCACGGGAAGAAGAAAGGCCGCTTCTAGGTCAAATAATAGAAATAAAATCGCAACGAGATAATATTTTACACTTAAACGATCACGAGCTTCCCCTGTGGGAGTAATTCCACATTCATAAGACATAATTTTAGGCCCAAATAATCTTCTAGGTCCTAAAAATCGCCCCACAAAAAAAGCTCCGCCAACAACAACAGAGGCAAAGGCAAACATGACAAAAATTCCCAAGAGGTTTGTATCTGGCGTATTCATCAAAATGAGCCAAAGGCCCAACTTAATTCATAGCTCCAAGCCCCTAGAGTGGCAATTATCAAATAGGAAAGCTGACAAATAACAAAGGCTTAGCGAGCAAAGTCTAGCGAAGTCATTGCCCATGACATTAAAGGTTCCCAATAGAGACCAAAAACAAGATTAGGAACCGCTAAAATAAATAACATTACTAGAACAAGCTTTGGAATTTGCGACTGAACACTCAAAGTTCCTTCAGAAACCTTTTCAAGAAACATCGCTTTCAAAATTTTTGCGTAATAATAAAGTGAGATCACCGAATTTACCGCTGCAAGCATGGCAAGCCCGTACATTTTTTGACCCAATATTGCGATAAACAAATATAGTTTCCCAATGAACCCAACAAAGGGAGGCAATCCAACAAGAGAAAACAAAAACACAGACATGAGGATCGCCAAAAGAGGTGCTTTTTTAGCAAGTCCTTTAAATTCTCTTAGAGAATCTCCCCCCATGCGATCTTCCACAAGTGAAGCTACCCAAAAAGCTCCCAGATTCATCGTGCAATACACAACGATGTAAAACATGATGGCAGAAAGCCCTTCTTTGTTTTGAGAAGTTAGGCCAAGTAACATGTATCCTGCATGAGCAATGCTTGAATAAGCCAGTATACGCTTTACAGAAGTTTGTCCCAAAGCTGCAAGATTTCCCATGAACATAGTGAAAACAGATGAAATTACAAAAAATTTAGACCATGAAACAATTCCTCCTGCTAAATAGGCAGGTTGAGTTGCGTTTTTTGTAAGAGCCAGCACAAGATCTTGATCCACAACAGGGAGTGAAAGACCCACAACAAAAAATCGAATCAAAAGAGCAAAACCCGCCGCTTTTGGTGCGACAGAAAAAAGCGCTGCAACAGGAGTGGGAGATCCCTCATACACGTCAGGAGTCCACATGTGCATAGGAGCAGCACTAATTTTGTAACCAAACCCCGCAAAAGAAAAAATAACTCCTGCCCAAAACAAATAGGGCAAAGAATCAGCTGGAACGGAATGAAGAAAATTTCTCATACCAGAAATAGTGAGCTCACCCGAAACAGCATACATGAGACTCATTCCAAAGATCATGATTCCCGTAGCAAGAGCCCCGTACACAACGTACTTCATAGAAGCTTCTACCGAAACTTGTCGTTCACGATGAAAGCCCGCCAAGGCGTAACTAAGAACCGAAACCATTTCGATTCCCAAATAAAGCATCAAAAAATGATTAGAAGAAGACATGAAAAGAAGTCCGCAACCAAAAGCTAGAAGCAAGCTCATGTATTCTGCTTTTCTGTCTTCAAGCAATTCTTTTGAGTAATGTCCCATCACAACTGCAAAAAGAATCACAATAGGAATTAAAAATCCAAAAAATGAACTGAAAGCATCGTGATAAACTAAACCACTAAAATACTGAGTAGACTGAAGCCCCAATAGGGGAATGTTTAATGCCGCTGCTGTCAACAAAACGATTCCCGTAAGAATCGTCAAAACGCTAGAAGAACGAACCCAGAGTCCAGCCATTAATAAAACAAGGCTCCCTATAGCCATAGCTAGATTTGGCCCCAAATATTTTAAGCTACCCATTAAACTTGAAACAGCGACTACAGAATTCATTAGCGGAGATTCTCCGTAATGACGTTAGAAGAAACCTTAAAAATATTAATGAGAGGCTGCGGAACAAGACCAATCCACAAACAAAGAATTGCAAGAGGAATTAACACAACCCACTCGTTCCAGCGAATAGGAGGTATTTCGCCAGCCGGATGATAATGTCCGCTTTCATCCTTATGAAGAGCAACATATGGCCCCAAAAATACTCTCTGAACCATCCATAATAAATAAGCAGCAGTAAGAAGAATTCCCAAAGCCGCAATTGCAGTTAAAGTTCTGTAAACAGGAAAGGCTCCCAAAAACACCATTGCTTCTGAAATAAACCCATTCAACCCAGGGAGTCCTAAGCTTGAGAAAACAGCAACCATCCAAACAGCTGTAATAATCGGAGACTTCTGAGCAATTCCCCCAAAACCAAGCTTTCCATCAACAGTAACAATCGATCGGTGATGGAGGCGATCATAAAGAACTCCTACTAACATAAACATCATGGCTGCAGAAAGTCCGTGGTTAAACATTTGAAGAATCGCACCTTGCATTCCAGCTGCTGTGAAAACAGCCATGCCCAATAAACAATATCCCATGTGACTTACAGAGGAGTAGGCAACAAGTTTTTTCAAATCTTTTTGAGCCATCGCACAGAGAGCTCCATAGACAATATTGACGACTCCCATAACTGCTAAAGCATAGGCAAAATACTGAGTCGCTTGAGGCAACAACCAGTAGTTAATTCTCAAAAATCCATAGATTCCCATCTTCAAGAGAACCCCCGCAAGGATGACAGATACAGCTGTTGGAGCTTGTACGTGCGCCCAAGGCAGCCAAGTATGAAAAGGAACAATTGGAACTTTTACCGCAAAGCCCATGAACAATAAAACCCAAACAGCTTTATCGAAAGGCAAAGTCATTCCAAAAAAGTTCAGCGTGTATTGTGACCAATTAATCTTAGAAAGCTGAACGAGATCAAATGTTGCAGGTGCTGTTCCGTCTGGCCCTGTGCTGTAGAAGTAAAGAGCTAAAAGACCCACAAGCATCAAAACAGATCCAAAAAGTGTGTATAAAAAGAATTTGATAGCCGCGTATTCTTTACGCTCTCCGCCCCAAATTCCCACAAGAAAATACATGGGCAAAAGCATAACTTCCCAGAAAACATAAAAGAGAAAGAAATCAAGTGCACAAAAGACTCCAAGCATCCCCACATGGAGTAGGAGAAACATACAGAAATATCCTTTAACTTGTTTCTTGATGTTCCAGCTTGCAAAAATACAGAGGAAACTTAAAAGAGTTGCAAGCAACACCATCAAGAAACTCATTCCGTCTATGCCCATATGAAATTCAACGTTGAGCGAAGGAATCCACAAAGCTTTTTCAATAAATTGAAAATTTGCCTCTGCATAATTGAAAATAGTCGTAAGCTTTAAAGCAAGTAAGAGAGGAACGAGGGTGACCCCCGCTGAAATCCATTTAATGATGCTGTCTTTTCCTTTAGGAACAAACAAAATCGAAAGAATTCCTAAAAGTGGAAAAAACGTAATCCAACTGAGAACACTATTCATATTAAAAACCTCTCCAAATAAGAGCGACAACTAAAGCCGCAACTGCCACTAACAAATATCTTTGAACTCGACCATTTTGTAAGGTCCTAAGAGTTGATCCAAGAGCTGAAGGCATCGCGCCTCCCACTCCATCCACTAAAAGTCCATCGATTAAAACATCATCAACCAAAATTCCTGCAACGTCTTTTGTTACATGCGTCGCATCTTTCAATCCATCCACTGCACCCTGGTCTATAACCTTGTCATCAAAGACTGCACAAAAAGATGAGAAGGGCATAAACCCTTTTTGAATTAGAATTTTTATATAAAACCAATCAAAGAAATAAAGGTTATCGATCGCTTTGTGAACAAAACTTGGCCAAAGACCTGCAAGTTTTTCTGCAGAAATTTTCTTTGCTCCAAAGACAAGATAACTAAACACTATCCCAACTGAAGCAACAACTAGTGACAAAATCATTCCCGGCATATGGGCATGGTGAAGGTGCTCGTGCCACGCTTCCCCGTGACCCGTTGCAAAGGAGGCGTTCGTCACGAGATTTTCAAACCAGTTGTTTGCACCTTTGAAAATAAAATCTCCTTCGCCAAACAAACCGCCCGTTAAACTTCCCGTGAAAAGTATAGACAAAGAGAGTCCTGCTAAAACAACAAGCGGTACAAACATATTGAAGGATACCTCATGAGCTTCTTCATAATGATGATGATCATGCGGTTCCCCAAAGAATGTTTTGAAGATCAAGCGAAACATATAAAAAGCAGTTAGTCCTGCTGTTAAAAATCCTGCAAAAGGTATGAAAAAGTGTTGTGAGTGATCAAGAATTCCAAAAGCATATGCTGCTACAAGAATTTTATCCTTCGAAACAAAACCGCTAAACAAAGGCACTCCTGAAATAGCGAGAGTTGCAAGAAACATACAAGCAAAAGTAATGGGAATTTTTTTTCTTAATCCTCCCATGTGGCGAATGTCTTGTTCGTGGTGCATGGCATAGATTACCGCTCCAGAACTCATGAAAAGACACGCTTTAAAAAGAGCGTGTGTGATCAAATGCATAAAGGATGCTTGATAAGCCCCTAAGCCCACTGCCATGACCATATATCCCAATTGAGACAAGGTTGAATAAGCGAGAATTTTTTTTATGTCATTTTGCTTGATTGCAAGAATCGCAGCAAAGAGAGCTGTAAAAGCTCCCACATAAGCTACAATTGTTAAAACTCCTCCAACTTGCAGAAGAGGGAACATTCTCAAAATTAAATAGACCCCAGCTGCAACCATTGTTGCGGCATGAATAAGAGCTGAAACAGGAGTGGGGCCTTCCATTGCATCAGGCAACCAAACTTGCAAAGGAAACTGCGCAGATTTTCCAACTGTTCCACAAAAAATCAACAACCCAATTACAGCAGCGGCATGAAAGCCAGCAATTGTGAAATTAAATTGTCCCGCCTGAATAGCCGCATAGATGTCGTCAAAACGAAAAGAGCCAAGAGACTGTCCGTTTGCCAAAGGCAAAGTAAAAAGCATGAGCATTCCCGTAAAGAGACCCAAGTCTCCTACTCGAGTTGTCATGAAGGCCTTAAGGCTTGCGTTTGCTGCAGAAATTTTATGTCGATAAAAACCGATTAAGAGATAAGAACAAAGCCCCATCAACTCCCAGCACATGAAAAGAGTAAACAAATTATCAGAGATGATAAGCCCAAGCATCGCTGAAGTGAAAAGCGAGAGGTACGCAAAAAAACTTGCATAGCGATAGCCATCTTCAGGTTCACCGTGATGATTGCGCATGTATCCCGTAGAGAATAAATGAATCAACGTTGAACACAGTGTGACCATGAACAACATGATTGATGACATGTTATCGATTCGTACACCAATCTCTAATTTGAAAGGTGTCTTGAGAGAAGCAAGATCAAACCAAGTAAAATGCCACGATTCCACCCACGCTGGATCAAAGTGGTTGAACATCGATAAAAAGATTCGCGAAGCTGCTATAAAAGATAAAAAAATCGCTCCTAAACTTACCCAGTCTCCCATGCGTGGAAGTCTTTTTCCGACAAAAACTTGTACGAAATAAGCAACAAGTGGAAACAAGGGAATCAAAAGCGCTAAAGTAATGTTGGTGGTCATTTCTATCCTCTAAGCCTCGCCATTCCATCTGGATCGATTGACCTTTTAACTCCAAAAACTCGCAGAACAATCGCCAGAGCAACGGCTGCTTCAATGGCAGCCATAACAATAATAAAAAGAGAGAATATAGCACCATCTTGTGTAGGTGATGCAGCCGCTTTTGATTGTAAAAGCTTTACAGCCACAAAGTTTAAAGCAGCCGCATTTAAAATAAGTTCAACTCCCATAAAAATACCAATTGTATTTTTTCGAGAAAGGGCGGCCACAATTCCAAAAACAAACATAATAGCGCTCACAACTAAGTAAAAAGATAAGTTATTTGCTAAGCCATTCATTTGTTTGAACCCTCATCCGTATAGTGAATTTCTTTGTAGTCAGGTCGAGCAACAATCACAGCGCCAACTAGGCCAACCAAAAGAAAAAGAGCCACATATTCAAAAGGAAGCGCATATAAAGTTGTTAAAGCAACCCCAACCGAACCTGAAATAGGCCCTCTTACCGGATCTGCAACTAAAGAAAATTGAGTCTTAGAAATTAATTTAAAAAGTACCCAAAATAGAGCCGAAGAAAAAATAATCGGCGCCATATATTTACGTGCCTGATCCAAAAAACGCGCACGATAAATATTCTCAGACATCATAATCGCAAAGAGAATCACAACGATAATTCCGCCCACATAAATAATAAGCTGAACTGCTGCAAGAAAATCAGCTCCCAGAACAACATAAAAACCAGCAACCGAAATCAATGTAAATGTTAACGAAATCGCTGCGTATAAAATGTTGGGATGAAACGCAACAATTGATGAGGTCACAACCGCACCAATTCCAAGCAGGAGAGTAAAAAGATCAACCATCTTCATAATTAATGCGCGCCTCCAGCTAGACCTAAAACTTCAATCATTCCGCGGCCATGAAAAATAAGCATCCAAAGAGCTGCTCCCATTAAATTAAATAGGCCTATCGGAATAAGATACTTCCAACAAAGAGACATAAGTTGATCAACTCGAAGCCGAGGCAACGTCCATCGCAGCCACATCACAATAAAGATAAGAACCGCAACCTTTGCCAAGAAGACGCCGATCATGAAAAGACTCTGAACAACAACATCAAGATTTCCTCCAAACAACTTCCATCCTAAATGGATGTCCGCCAAGTTTATGAAAGGAAGATTCCAACCACCCAAAAAGATGGCCGTTGCAATACAACAAAACATTATGACATCAATAAATTCCGCTAAAGCATAAAGTCCAAATCGCATTCCACTAAACTCAGTGTTGAAACCAGAAACAAGCTCCGACTCGGCTTCAGCCAAATCAAATGGAGCTCGATTACATTCAGCGAGTGAAGCAATAAAATAAATAAAGAAATTAATAAAAACAAAGGGGTTGTGAAGAATAAACCAAAAATGTCCGCCCTCGCCACTTGGCCACGATTGGAGCTCAACTATTTTTCCTATATTCATGGTTCCCGCAACCATCACAACTGTTAAAATTGCTATACCCAAAGGGATCTCGTAAGAAACAATTTGAGCTGCGGCTCGAACTCCACCTAAAAGAGACCATTTATTTTCTGACGACCAGGCTCCCAACAAAATTCCAAGAGAAACAAGCGAGCTCACTGCCATGACGTAGAAAACACCAATATCTAAGTTGGCACCCATTACATGCTTTGCAAATGGAATCACTGCAAAAGCCCCTAAGCTGCCTGCCATCACTAGTATTGGAGCAATATTGTAAACAAAAAGATCGGCATTCTTGTTTGCAATGTCTTCTTTCAAAAACATTTTGATTCCATCCGCAAGAAACTGAAGCAGACCAATGGGTCCTACACGGTTGGGACCGATTCGCTCTTGAAAATCGGCGCTGATTTTTCGCTCAAGGTAAGTACAAATTCCACCTACAGGCATTGCAAATAACAGAATGACAACCACCGCAGATAAAATTGAAAAAACTACAGGAGGAGCAATATACCCTGTAAAAACTGTAAACCCATCGCTTAATAAATCAGCTAATGTCATTGATAAGTCCTACCCTTGTAATGCTCAGTTTGCTTAAAGGCATCTGTGCGATCAGCGCTGTCTTTGATCCAATCAATATCTTTCTTTTTGAGCTCGTAAATAAGTCCCAAGAAAAGAATACCGATAAAAAGAAAAGACAACGTAAAAATTTGAATGGCCATAGGAGAAGCCGCCTCGATTGAGGAGCGAAACAATTGTAGAACAGGAAACAAAAGAGCGACCTCTACGTCAAAAACTAGAAACACAATCGCCACAAGATAAAAACGATTGTTAAACATGACATAAGCGCTTCCAATAGGTTGCTCACCACACTCGTAACTCTCGAGCTTTCCTGAATAAGGAAAACTTGGACGAAAATAACTCGAGACCCACAAAATGATTGGGGGAAGGGCAGCAGCTAACGCAATAAAAGCAAAGGCGTTTCCAAATTCCTGGAGCATCTCTTGGGGTTTTATCATAAGACGGCAATCGGTAAAGCAATCTCGCGCATCATTATGAATTTGCATCAAGTTTTTTTATAAAAAGAAAAAATTTCGCTTCGCATTATTTGCTTAAATCTTTATTTGTCGTCTTCTAAATGCGCCGCTATCTTAATCTCAAATGACGCTCTCTCCAAAAAACGCAATTCTTACAGTTGGCTCCATGGCTTTTGATAGCATTCAAACCCCCGCGGGCAAGGTCGACTCAACTCTGGGCGGTTCTGTAAACTATTTCTCGATTGCGGCGTCCTTCTTTGCCCCTCTTCACATTGTGGGAGTCGTAGGAGACGACTTTCCCAAAAGTCATCTTCAATGGTTATCCGAAAAAAATATCGATATTTCTGGCGTTCAGGTTGTTTCGGGCAAAACTTTTCACTGGGTAGGCTCTTACGACGGAAATATGAACGAAGCCAAAACCCTCAATACCTCTCTCAACGTTTTTGAACACTTTGACCCTAAACTTTCTCTTCATCACAAAAATGCTCCCTATCTTTTTTTGGCAAACATTGACCCCATTCTTCAACAAAGCGTTTTAGATCAAGCAAGCAACCCCAAACTCATTGCCTGCGATAGTATGAATTTTTGGATTACGGGCAAGCCCGCTGAAGTTAAAAAAACCCTATCTCGCGTAGATATCCTCTCTATTAACGAAACAGAAGCCTACTTACTCTCTGAAGAAAAACAATTGGAACGAGCTGCTAGAAAAATTTTGAACATGGGTCCTTCTGTCGTAATCATCAAAAGAGGAGAATACGGTGCGGCTCTTTTCACTGAAAAAGAAACTTTTCTTGCCCCTGCCTTTTTAGTCGATAAAGTCGTAGATCCTACAGGAGCAGGCGACAGTTTTGCAGGAGCTTTGATGGGATATCTTGCGACAGCTGAGGCTTCGAGAGATTGGGCAAGCAAAAACCCTGAGCTCTGGGAAAACACTCTACGTAAGGCTGTTCTTGCCGGATGTGTGATGGCAAGCTTTACTGTTGAAGACTTTGGTATTCAGCGCCTTATGAGACTCACACATAAAGAATTGAGCGATCGACAATCAAAACTCTTGAAAATGATTCGCGTTCAATAACTTTGATAGACCCGCTTGTAATTCATTACTAAACTCGTACTCTGTGAGTTTTAAAAGGCTGAGCGCTGGCTCCATTCCAAATATTTCAGCACTTGCATACGAAATCTTTACTCATTTTCCTACGGGCGCCTCTCTTCTTTGCTTAAACCAAGAAATGGCTGACGAGCTCAGAGACGAGCTCCTTTTTTTTTTAGAAAGGACTGCTTCTGAAAATAAGAAACCTCCTAAGGTCTTTATTCTCCCCTCGCTCGATATAGAAGCGCACACTCAAAGAAGGCCCGCTCTTTTTGAAAGAAAAGAAAGGCTTAGGTTTTTCTATCATCTTCAGAAAGATCAAGATTCTTTTTTTATTTGGACACTCCCCGCCCTTCTAGAAAAGGGCCTTCAAAATCCCTTTGAGCGCATTAAAAGCGAAGCTTTAATTCTCGGCCAAAAAATTATCCGAGAAAATCTGATCAGAAAATTAACAACTCTCGGATATGAAGAAGCTGAAGTGGTAGAAATTCCAGGACAATTTGCAGCGAGAGGAAGTGTTCTAGATATTTATTCTTTTATCGATGAATTGCCTGTTCGTCTTGATCTCAATGAAGACTGTGTCCAAAGCATTTCCTCTTTTGATCCTCAGACTCAGTTAAGAGAAGAGAGTCTCAATTCATTTGATCTTCTTGCTGCACGAGATTTTTTACCAGAAGACGTCGCTTCCTTTCGCAGCAAAATTAGAAGCTATATGATGGATCACTCTTACCCATCTGAACAAAAAGAAAGTGTCTCCGCACTTCTGAGTGAATCTCACACAAAAAACAAAGTTTTTCCTCTGGGCTTTGAGCTTTGGTCTTTTCTTGAAAAAAAACAAAACCTTTCTCTTAGTCTTTTAGGGAAAAACCCAATCATAATCGATCCAAATAACTTTCATCAAAAATGGCGTCTGTTGATGAGCCAAGCTGAAAAAAAACTTCAGCTTGCTCAATCCGTTGGAGATATAGCTCCACTTGCTCAAGATTTTTTTCACGACTCTGAACAAACAACTCATTTTTTAAAAACCCTTAAAGATGAAGTTTCTATTTTTTCTTTTCACGCAACAGATGGGGGTCACGAAAAATTTCAGGATTCGGCTACTCTTAGCGCCGATCTTTCAAGGCTTTCCTCCTTGTGGAAATCTCATCAAGTTGAAAGTTTTGCAAAAGAGCTTCTTTTAGAAACGAAAGAATGGTCAACTCTTTTTGTCTTCCATAGCTTATCTCAAATGGAAAGGCTTGAGTTTCTTCTTTCTCCATATGGAGTCCATTTTGACAAAAAACAAAACGTTCTTCCTTCAGAAAAGGGATTCCACTGGGCTCTTGGAAACCTTCAACGATCCTTTAGAGTTCCTTCTCAGAAATTACTCATTATTTCTGAAGCAGATATTTTAGGAACACCTCGATCAACTAAAAGAAAAGCCCCCCAGGCTCAAAAAAGCACGAAAGAGATTTTTTTTCGCGACATACGAGAAGGAGACATGGTTGTTCATGCAACCCATGGAATCGGACAATATCTAGGTCTCAAGAGCCTCCATATTCAAGGGCGCTCAAATGATTTGATAGAACTTCTCTATAAAGATGGAAAAGTATATGTTCCCGTTCAACAGCTTCGACAAATTCACCGATATTCAGGCGCAGAGGTGTCCGATGCTCAAATGGACAAACTTGGCGGAACAACGTGGAAAAATAAGAAAGAGAAAGTAAAAAAAGAAATTCTTGCTTTCGCGGGTGAGCTTCTCACTCTTTACGCACAAAGATCTCTTGCAACAGGACTTAAAATTTCTCCCCTTAGTGAAAAAATTCAAGAATTTGCGGCAAGCTTTCCTTACGACGAAACTCCTGACCAAGATAAAGCTATTTCCTCAATTCTCCACGATCTTGAATCGGGTCACCCTATGGACAGACTTCTATGTGGAGACGTGGGCTACGGAAAAACTGAAGTTGCTTTGAGAGCGACACATGCTGTTGTTTCTTCTGGATACCAAGTAGCCGTGCTAAGCCCAACAACCCTTCTCACTGCTCAACACGAACGTCTTTTTAAAACTCGTCTCGGAGAATTTGGATACAAGGTTGCGGCTCTTTCACGTTTTAATACCGAAAAAGAATCTCGCGAAATTCTAGAAAAAATTAAAATAGGTGAAGTTGATGTCGTTGTGGGAACTCATCGACTTTTAAGCGCAGACGTCTCTTTCAAAAAGCTTGGTCTTATCGTGATTGATGAAGAACAGCGCTTTGGTGTTATTCACAAAGAAAAACTTAAACGCATGCGAACAAACGTGCACGTTCTCTCTATGACCGCCACACCTATTCCTAGAACTCTAAGTATGGCCATGTCTGGTCTTAGAGAGTTTTCTGTTATGACCACGCCCCCGCAAGATCGCTTAAGCGTTAAAACTCATGTTGTTCGCAAAAATGCTGTTTTAATCAAAGAAGCGATCGAATTTGAAACCAAGCGTGGAGGACAAGTTTTTTATCTTTTCAACCGAGTACGGGGAATTGAAAAGATACATGAAGAGATCAGCAAATATTTGCCTGATATAAAAATTGATTTTGCCCACGGGCAAATGGACGAAACTATTCTTGAAGATAAAATGATCAAATTTTATCGTGGAGAAACTCAAGTTTTAGTAACCACAACCATTATTGAAGCAGGCCTTGATGTTTCCAACGCAAATACCCTTATTGTCGAAAATGCTGCAAACTTTGGGCTCTCTCAGCTCTACCAATTACGAGGACGAGTGGGAAGAAGTGATCGCAAAGCTTACGCTTACCTGCTTTTGCCCGAAACAGGCTCTGTCACTCAAGAAGCAGAACAAAGGCTTGGAATCCTAGAGCTCTATCAAGATTTGGGCTCTGGATTTACAATTGCAAGCCACGACTTAGATTTACGGGGAGCTGGAGAAGTTTTAGGTGATTCTCAAAGTGGCCATATGTCTTTAATTGGGAGTGAGTCTTATTTTGAACTCCTTCAAGAAACCATTGCGGAACTAAAAGGTGAAAGCCTTGATAGAGATTTTGAACCTGAAATTCAGCTCTCCATTGAGACAGCCATTCCCGAAGTTTATATTAAAGAGATATCTCTACGCTTGAGTGTTTATAGGCGCTTTTCCTCAGCAGCAAATGAAGAGGCGATCGATCAAATTCTTTCTGAGCTCGAAGACCGCTTTGGAACTCCGCCCCTAAGCGTCCTTAATCTTGCAAGGGTTATGAAAATTGTTTGCGTCCTTCGTCGACTTCGAATTCGAAGTTTTGCAAGTGGCAAAAGCGGAATCACTGTTATTTTTGATGCCTCTTCTCCTCTCTCTCGAGAAAAACTTGTAGAACGTGCTCTCAAATACCCAAAGCACTTTCAACTTTCCCCCGACGGAAAACTTCTCATAAAAAACCCGATAAACGAGCAAAGCACAGAAGAAACCCTTCTAAGAAGCGTCGACACGGCCCTCTCTCAATTTGAAACCCTTCTTTAATCAAGCAGAGGGGCTTTGGCTCACTGCCAAAAGCATGACTTGCAGGCTTTACTCTGAAGATTAGAATGAAAATATGTTCAAACGCATTTCTTTATTAGCGATATCCTTTTCAACTTTTCATGCATTTGCGGCTAACTCCGTTGCTGTTATTGGTCAAAAAGTCATTTCGGCCGAGGAATTCAACCAACGCTATGAACAAAACAAAGCCCTCAGCCTCCCAGGACAAGCGCCAAGTAAAGAAGAAGTTCTTTCCAACATTGTTAATTTTGAACTCGCACTTCAAGAAGCAAAAAATAAAGGCGTTGATAAAGACCCCATGCTCAAAGATCAATTCGAAATCTTGATGTATAAAACGCTTGTTCAAAAAGAAATCAAACCCAAAATTGACTCCCTTAATGTTCCCGAAGCTGACATCAAAGAATACTATGAAAAAAGTCCTCTTCTAAGAACTCGACAAATTGTTTTTTTAACATCTCCTCAAATGAAAAATGACGATGTTCAAAAAGTTAAAGCCCGCGCTCAAACAGCTTATGAACTTATCACTACTGGAAAAAAGAATTTCGTAGATATGGTGGGTGAGTTTTCAGAAGGGCCTGATGCTAAATACGGCGGCCTTGTTGAATGGTCTGGTCGCAACAAACTTGTTCCAGAATACTACGAAGCGGCTCTCGCGCTAAAAGAACCCGGAAAGATTAGTGGAATTGTTGAAACGCCTTACGGTTTTCACATTATTCAGCTTGAAGGAATCAAGCCTTACAGCGGCTTAGATACAGAGTACAAAAACTTTATTGTTCGCTCAATCAAAGACATTAAAGGCCGCGATGTTTATGAAGCTTATTTTAATAATCTGAAAAAGAAATACTCTGTTAAAATGGATCTGAAGAGTCTTTAGTTTTTGATTTTTCCAGAGCTTCTCGCTCTTCTTTTTCGTTATTTTCTTTTTCTCTTGCATCAAGCCACTTTTCCCACAACGCACTTGCTCCTGTGGGAGTCACAAACCACAAAAAAACAGATCCTATCCAAGCCCATAGACTTCCTTTTTCTTTTTTTGATTCATGAGTCGTCATCGATTAGCCTCGTTTTTAAATGAAGGCTTCTAGAATTATATTCCTTTTTTCTATGTTTGTATCTGTTTTTTCCCAGGCAAAGCTCCTTGATAAAATAGTTGCGGTTGTTCAGGGAAAAGCTATTCTTCTATCCGACATTCAAAGCTTAAGGCAACAAATTCAAAAAAGCCCTTTGCTTAAAAATTTTTATCCAATCGAGGGTGATCTCACAGACGAGAAGCTTCTCAATCGACTTGTCGAAAATCAAATTATCCGTGCCCGATTGAAAGAAATCGGCTCTGAAATTACTGCAGAGAGTGTAAACAGAGAAATTGATGGAATTGCCAAAAAAAACAAAATCTCCTCTAGCCAGCTCAAGCAAATGCTCAAGCAGCAAGGGGTTGGTTTTGAAAATTACTTTAATGCCCTTAAAAGCTCTATTGAAAGACGCTCCTTATTTCATCGAGAAATTCAATCGGGAGGCTCAACCTTAAGCGACGAAGAGTTAAAATCAATTTTCAAAAACAAAGCACCCGTTGAATACAAGCTTGGTATTATCGTTGAAAAAAATTCTTTAGAGAATCAAAAAATTTTAGAGGATATAAAAAAACAATTCAAAACAGGAAAGCTCCCTCCAGAAAAACTGAAGGACTATCCGGGATACGTGGAACTTGGATGGCTTCCTCTTGAAGAGGTTTCTGAAGCTTTTAAAAAACAACTCTCTTCTGCCTCTCAATCTGGTGAAGCTTTTGGCCCTTTAAAAAGAAACGAGAAACTTCAACTTCTTCTTGTTGAAAATACCCGCAAAGGCACCGATGAACAATTTATTGCCGCAAAAGATCGATTCAAAGATTCTGTCGAAGAAGAAGAGCTCGGTAAAAAGTTCAAGATTTGGATAGAGAAAAAAAAGAACGAACTCGAAGTTACAATCAATCCGCTATAGAATAGTTCATATGAGCTTTGCTAAATTATTTAGAGAATACGACATTCGAGGAATTGCAGAAACAGAACTTACAAACAATTTCACCTGGGCTCTTGGAAGAGCTGTAGCTGATCTTTTAAAAAGTAAAAATCAAAATTCTATTTTTGTTGGTCAAGATGTTCGCGTATCAAGCCCAAGGCTTGCTAAGGCTCTCACGGCAGGGCTTGAAGCTGGTGGAATTAGCGTTCGCATGCTTAACCCTGGCCCTACACCTCTCCTTTATTTTGCAGCTCACGAAAAAAATAAAGACTTTCCCTGTTCAAGTGGGATCATGGTGACTGGAAGCCATAATCCACCTGAATTTAATGGATTCAAAATGGTTATCTGTGATGCGGCGATTTACGGAGAAGAAATCCAAAAATTAAGAACTCCGCTTGAGAAATATATTTCTCAAGCGCCAAACTCCTTTAACCACAGTGCACCTACAGTTGATCGAAGTGATGCTTACATTCGATTTAGTGTCGATAATTTAAAAATTAAAAACCCCTCGAAAATTCGCGTTGTTGTTGATGCAGGTAACGGAGCAGCGGGCCCTCTAGGCATTGCAACCTATAAAGCTCTTGGGCTTGACGTAATTCCTCTTTTTTGTGACTTCGATGGAAATTTCCCAAATCATCACCCTGATCCTACGGTTCCCAAAAACTTAGTGCATCTTCAAAAGAAAGTTCAAGATGTGAACGCGGCTTTCGGAATTGCTTTTGATGGTGACGGCGATCGAATTGGCGTTGTTTCTTCAACAGGAGAAATTCTTTTTGGTGATCAGATTCTAATCTACCTTGCTCGAGACTTACTGAAAGAAAGTCCAAAAGCAAAAATTATTTCTGAAGTTAAAAGTAGCCAAATTCTTTATGATGAACTTCAAAGAATGGGAGCAGAACCTATTGTTTGGAAAACGGGGCATAGTCTCATCAAAGCGAAACTCAAAGAAGTAGGTGCTGAATTAGCCGGAGAAATGTCAGGTCACATATTTTTTAAAAATCGTTTTTTTGGATACGACGATGCCATCTACGCTGGAGGCCGTTTTATTGAAGCTTACAGCAAAAATCCCTCTGAAAGTGTTGATCAATTTCTTGAGGCACTTCCTCGCGTATACAATACGCCCGAGCTAAGAGTGGATTGTCCTGACGAAGAAAAATTTGCCCTCGTTGAAAAATTTGTTTCTTTGGCTAAAAAAACTTTTAAACAAGAAAACGTCCTCGATATAGACGGGGCCCGAGTAAAGTTTCCAGGCCTAGGTTGGGCGCTTATTAGAGCCTCTAATACACAACCCATCGTTGTGATGCGTTTTGAGGGAAACAGCTCTGAGGCGCTAACTCAAGTTAAAGGTCATTTTGAGCAAATTCTTTCACAACTTTCTCCTCGCCTAGAAATACCTTCATAGATTATGTTGAAGCGATTATGTCGCTTCACGAATTTTCTCTTGATAACCTGACAGAGAAAATTGTCATCCGCGGTGCTCGCGAACATAATCTCAAAAACATTTCCCTTGATCTTCCGCACGGAAAAATGATCGTTATAACTGGTCCCTCAGGATCTGGTAAATCAAGTCTTGCTTTTGATACTTTGTTTGCTGAAGGACAAAGAAGATTTTTAGAATCTCTTTCTCCTTATGCAAGACAATTTCTCGATCAACTCAGTCGACCTGACGTTGACCTAATTGATGGTCTCGCTCCCTGTATTTCAATTGATCAAAAAACTATTTCTGCACACCCTCGTTCAACTGTCGGAACGGTAACTGGAATTTATGATTTTCTCCGACTCCTTTTTGCACGTGTAGGAGAAGTAAGAGACCCAAACACAGGCGAAACCCTTAAGCCTCACACAGACGATGATATACAATTGCATATAGATGCTCTTCCTAAAGGAACAAAATTCCAAATTTACGCAAGCGTTGTTCGTGGAAAAAAAGGCGAATTCTTAAGAGAATTTGAGGGATGGCGTCGGACTGGTTTTTCTAAAGTTCGAGTTGATGGAGAAATGCGAGATCTCTTTGATCCTATTCTTCTTTCTCGTTATCAAAGCCACGACATAGAATTACTTGTTGATACAATTGTTGCAGGTTCTGAGGAAAGCGCTCAACGAATTACGACAGCCTTCAAGCATATTGATCGTATTGCCGAGGGCTGGCTAAAAGTTATTTCTCTCGCTGATAAAAGCGAAAAACTTTTTTCACGAAAGATTGCGGCTTCCTCTTCCGAAAAAACCTTTCCCGATCTTGAGCCAAGGCTTTTTTCTTTCAACTCTCCTTATGGAATGTGTGAAAAGTGTAGAGGCGTGGGGCTCATTGTCGAAGATAAAAAGAAAATAAAAGAAGTCGACGAAGATGGTGAGGAAATAAATGAAGAAGAAGTGGCTCAAGCATGTCCTTCGTGCAAGGGAACTCGTTTAAGACAAGAAGCTCTTTGGGTTTTATTTCAAGGAAAAAATATTGCTGAATGGGCAAACCTTTCGGCTTCTGATCTCAAAATTGAACTTAGTAAAATTTACGTCGATCAAAAAAGTTTAGTCACCAAAAGAATTCTTGAAGAAATACTCCCGCGTTTAGAGTTCATGAAAAACGTAGGAGTTTCTTATCTTTCTCTTGATCGAAGAGTCAGCACCATATCAGGTGGAGAGGCTCAAAGACTTAGGCTTGCAACTCAATTAGGTTCTGAACTGAGCGGTGTCTTGTATATTTTAGATGAGCCTAGCATTGGACTTCATCCTGCAGACCACGAACGCCTTCTAAAAAGCATCAAGCGACTTCGTGATATGGGAAACACCGTTGTCATCGTCGAGCACGATGAAGAAACTATGCTTTCCTCTGATCTTTTGATCGATATAGGGCCTGGTGCAGGTCGCTTTGGAGGAGATTTAATCTGGGCCGGTTCTCCGAATGAGTTAAAAAAATCTAAAAACTCTCTGACGGCTGACTTTCTTTTGGGCAAAGAACTTGTTTTTGAAAAAAGAAAGCCTCGCAAAAAAGAAAGCAAATCTGTCAAAATTACTGGCTGCGCTGGTCACAATCTAAAAAATGTTAGCGCAGAAATTCCCCTTGGCCTCTTCGTTGTCTTCACGGGTGTTAGCGGAAGCGGAAAATCTTCTCTTGCAAGAGACACTCTCGAAGTGGCTCTCTCCAGAGAGCTTAATGGCACCACGACCAAACAGGCACTTTCCTATAAAAAAATCGAAGGAACTCAACATTTACAAAAATCAATTCGGGTTGATCAGCGCGCAATTGGAAGAACTCCTCGAAGCAATCCTGCAACTTACACAGGGCTATTTAGCCACTTGCGCACGCTCTATGCACAACTACCTGACTCACAAATTAGAGGCTATTCAGCGGGAACCTTTTCTTTCAACACGAAAGGCGGTCGCTGTGAAACATGCGAAGGCGCAGGTCAAAAAAGAATTGAGATGCATTTTCTTCCCGATGTTTTTGTTGAATGCGAAAGCTGTGGGGGCGGACGTTATCGCAGAGAGCTCAGCGAAATTCTTTTCAAAGGAAAAAACATTTCTGAAGTCCTCAAAATGTCTATTGATGAAGCCTATGAGCATTTTAAAAATCAGCCTGTTTTAGAACAAAAGCTTAAAACCCTTCTTGATGTGGGATTGGGATACTTACAGCTCGGCCAATCCAGCACAACTCTTTCGGGCGGAGAAGCTCAACGTATCAAGCTTGCACGAGAACTTTCAAAACGCTCCTCTGGAAAAACAATTTACTTCTTAGATGAACCGACCACAGGCCTTCATTTTCAAGATGTTAAAAAACTTCTCGAACTTCTTCATCGTCTCGTCGATCAAGGAAATACAGTTTGTGTGATTGAACATAATCTTGATGTGATTGCTTCTGCAGATTGGCTTATTGATATGGGACCTGGGCCCGGCAACGAAGGTGGACAAATTGTTTTTCAAGGACCGCCTATGGATCTACCAAAGACAAAGCAGTCTGCAACCGCTGCACCTTTAAAAACTTATTTTGATCGTAGAGGCTGGCTCAAGGGCAACGCCTAAAGAATTCTTAATTCCTAGTTTGAAAGCGGAATGACTCGAGGAATATTTTGCTCAAGGTTTTCTAACTCTGAAAGCAACCTTGGATCTAATCGGTAGTTATAAAGCTTAGAAAATTTTATCTTTTTTAAAAACTCTTTATCTCCAAAATCAGCATAAGGAAAATTATTTAAGAGTTCTGTTATGGGAGCGTAAAGTTTTTCAAAAAGCTCCTTTCGATTTATTCTTTGAATTATGCTCTCAAAATCATGAAATTCAATTCTCACTTTTTGAGACATTTCTTCTAATCCGATAGATGTTCCATTTCCTAAATTCAAATATCCCTTTTCGTTTGGATAATCTTCAAACCAGTTGTTTTCCCACGATCGCCCATTCACTAAACGATTCTGTCCACGATTAGGAATAAGATCAACCTTGTCCCATCCATACGGGTTAATGTATTTCCAATTAATTCTGTGAAGCCCCCAACGCTGTAATCTTTTAGGTTCATTTTCAAGCACTCTTCCCTCAGGATTTGTGTAGGGAACCATTATGTCTTCAGATGTAAAATTTCGAATACATCCATGAGAGGCCGGCTGACCAAAGTAATCATATCCGTATCCATCAGTTCCATGAAAATTTCTTTTGGTGTATTGAGCCAAAACAGGTGCTTGGTTTAAATTTTTTCTTTTTCTCTCATGCGAATAAATAGGGCGACGGGAAGCGAGCATAATATCGTAAGGCATCCAAGATCGCGGAACGATTTCATGAGTTTCCTCATCCTCAACCATCTGGCGATGATCTCTATCTAGAGCAAAAACATAGTAACGACCCGCAGGCGTGAGCCCGCCTTTGCCATCTGTTGTATGCGTTCCAGACGAAACCAACCCCGCTCCTTTTACAACTCCGTCTATAGAAAGAACGAGAAATTCTTGATCAAAGTTTTTGAGAGGAGAAAGATATCGAGAACCAACATCTCGCAAAATAAAAACATCAATACGCGCGTTTTTATAAGGTAAAAGCTGTGGAACAAAAGGCCGAGCACAAGTGGACCACTGCGTTTGAGGAGAAATTTTTAGATTTCTAATCTGCTCGAGACTTAAGCTAACAGGAAGCGCCTTGGGAACAGGGGTTTCTCTTGCAAAGATAATAGGGGAAATACAAAATAAGCAGCCCTTTAAAATTTTATAAAAAAAAGATTTTTTTTTGGCTATTCCCACCGACCGATATTATCGCCGAGGCCCACCAAAACCTCAACTCCTAAAGCGTTTTGAGATGTGATCAGAGGGTCCAAATGTAGTCTTTTCTGTCCATCAGCTACGATTAAAACAACAGTTGAGCCACCAAAATCAAAATAGCCCTTTTCTTGCCCTCTTTTAACAGGCTTTCCAGGCTCGAAGCGTTGATGAATTCTTCCCACACAAAGGGCCCCAACTTCTATGTAAAACACATCCCCAAAATGATCGGAGTGAAAAATTGTCACTTGTCTTTCGTTCCATTGAAAAATTTGTGGTTTAAGTTCCAATGCCCAGGGATTAACCGAATCCAGCTTTGTTCCTAATTTCAAAACCTCACTTGCATTTCCTGAGTCAAAGAAATGAAAGCGATGGTAATCCAAAGGACAGAGACGAAAAGTTAATACCCAGCCCCTTTGAGGAGCTTTATCTTGAAGTGGACCTAATAAATGAGGGAGAGAAATTTCTTTATTCTTAATTTTCAAGCGCGGTATGTAATCTTCAAATCGAATTGCCATTAAACGAGCATCACAAGGAGAACAAAAAACACTTTGATCTTCCGAAAATCTAATTTCTTTTTTTTGACGAATAAAAAAATCGTTAAAAGACTTAAACCCACCGTTAGGAACAACAAAATCGTCAAGACTCATTTCATATTGATGAATAAAGGGTGAAACTTGCTTATGACTCCAAGAACTTCTTTTATAAAAACCTACACAATAACTTATAAATTTTTGAAGCCACGTTAAGCCTATAAAAAAACGAAGCGGAAAGCTCGCGTAGAAAATACGCAAAAGCTTTCCGCCATAAACTTTTTCTTTGACTACGCGTTTTTGCCGTAAATCAAAAACATCAAGACTCAACAAATTAGATAGCAGCTAATTTTTGAGCGATAACGAAAGTCAAAAGAACCAAGGCTTCCATGAACGCTAAGCTCAAGATAAGAGGAACAAGTGATGCACTTGCTGAAGCAGGGTTACGTGCAATGCCATCCAAAGCAGCCGTAGCAGCTCGGCTTTGAGCATAACCAACAACAGAAGCGGCAATTGCAACTCCAAATCCAGCAGCTAGATAAGCGTTGCTAGCTCCAGCGCTTTTTTGCGCAACAGCAGCAGCTTCTTCAGCCATAGCTAAGAAAGGTAGTGCAAAAGTACTAATAGCGACAGTTTTATTCAATTTCATGATCTCTCCTTTTAATGGTCTTCATGCGAAGTTGCAATGCTAATATAGACGCTCGTTAGGAGCGTAAAGACTAAAGCCTGTACACAACAAAAAATAATTCCGAGCAAAACAAGAGGAATAGGCGCTACGGATGCTGTTATAAAACTAAGGATTTTCCCTACCAAACCCATTTTTACTTCCATAAAATGGCCAAGATCTTGGGTTAATCTAGAAATAATATCAAAAACGGCATGATCAGCAAAAATGTTTGTTCTCAAACGAATTCCCAAAGTCAAAGGCCTCAAGGAATGAGAAATCAACTCAAGAGGAAACATCAACCAACCAAAACAAAAAAGTAAAACTCCATGCAAATGACCTGTGAAATGCTCAAGATACTTAAATCCACTCGCTCTAAAGCCTTTAAAATTGTAATATATAAAAACAAAAAGACCCATCGAAAGAGTTGTGTTGATATCAATGGTAGGAGCACCCACAGTTGGAATTGTTCCCATAAGATTACTAACCAAAACCCATGTGAAAATAAAAAATATCATGGGGAGAAACTTTGGATATTGGTGGCCCATAATATCTTTTGCAAGGACTTGAACAAATTCCCCAACAGATTCAAAAATATTTCTTATTCCAACCTTTTCAGAGGGAACAAACTCTTCATCTTGAAGCTTTTCTAAATCTTTTTTTGAGCTTTTTGCAGAGGAGGTTGTAACCCTGTAAGCGATTCCACCGCCGATAAACAACCCCGCTGTGACAAGAGCCGCGCCTAGATGCGGATTTGCATCCAAATACTCAATATGAAGTGGATTCCATATTTTAAAACCAGCGGCCATGTACAAAAATACATATCGCCCCTATGAACGACTGTAAACACAAAGTTATGGGCTTTTTTTTCGATCAAAAAATCGCAGAAGAAGGATGCCCAAAACAATCCCAACGGGAATCAAAATTCCTATATACAAAGAGGAGTATCCAGCCTTCATCGAAAAATGAATAGCAACAACTGAAGCTATTAATTTTCCAAGCCACAATGAAGCAAGGGCCATTCCTTGAGCTAAAGCAGCAAATTGGTTTTGAGGCCCTTCCTTTGTGTTCACTGCTTTAAAAGCCTTTTTAACTATGTAAGAGCTACTAAAAGTCAGGAAGAGACCAATGACTAACCCAATGATAATCGATATCAAAGTATCAAGCGCCATTATAAAGAGCTCATAATTTTTTCAAATGAAGATAAGAGCTGATCTTCATGCTGATCATGAACAGTTGCTAAAAAGTAGGCCTCAAAAGGAGAGGGTGGGAGCATGACTCCGTGTTTCACGGCTGACCAAAAATAATTTTTAAATACTCCATAATCAATATCGCGAGTATCGGCTGCATTCTGAGGCTTTTCTTTTCTAAAATGAACACTTACCATGGATCCGCATCTCACGACACTTGTAGGAATTCCTTTTCTGGTAGCTACATTTTGTATTGTTCTTTCAAGCTTAGCTCCCAGTTTTTCAAGCTGAGGGTAAGGATCTCTTTTCTCAATTTCATCTAACATTGCGTAACCAGCGGTCACTCCCATAGGATTTCCGGAGAGAGTTCCGGCTTGATAAACTTTTCCAAGCGGAGCTAAAGAATCTAAAATTTCTTTTTTTCCTGCTAAAGCGGACAACGGTAGTCCTCCACCAACAATTTTTCCAAATGTGACTAAATCTGGGCACACATCGAAGCGACCCCAAGCTGAACTTTTTGATACTCGAAAGCCTGTCATGACTTCATCCAAAATCAAAATAGCTTTATGCTTTTGAGTCAGCTCTCGTGCTTTTTTTAAAAAATTATCATCAGGAAGAACAACTCCCATATTTCCCATAATGGGTTCAAAAATAAAAGCTGCAATTTGCTCGCCATAATCTTGAAAAACTTTTTCAAGAGCCAAAATGTCGTTGAAAGGAATAATTTTCAAAAGCTTTCCAAGAGACTGTGGAATTCCCGCTGAATCGGGAACACTTGCTTCACTTAAAGTTGCAAGTCCACTTCCTGCATCAAACAAAAGAGAATCTACGTGCCCATGATAATGGCCGGAGCATTTCACCACGATTTCTCTTTCAGTGTAACCGCGGGCCAAGCGAATGGCTGTCATGCAAGCTTCTGTTCCAGAACTTAAAGCCCTGACTTTCCAATTTGGTGGTAAAAAAGAAAGCATCTTTTCTCCCCACAAAATCTCTCTTTCGCTTGTCATTCCGTAACAGAGTCCTTCTTCAAGGGTTTTTGATATATTTTGAATGATTGGCTCATAATAATGGCCAAAGAGATGTGGCCCATAGGACATCACAAGATCAAGATATTTTTTGCCCTCAACATCTTCAATAAAAGCTCCTTTAGCTTTTTTTACGATGATGGGAGTTCCTTCAACTCGACGAAAACTTCGAACGGGAGAATTTACTCCCCCCACAAAAACTTTTTCTGCTCGAGCTAAAAATTCACTATTCACAGACATTTTTAATTTAATTTTTCACCCGAAGAACTCACTTCAACATGGCTTTCATCAACTTCGCGTGTGATTGCAAAAGCTTTTACACTTTCACCTTCGTCCATATTGATGACTCTCACGCCTTGAGTGTTTCGACCAATTTCCCGAATTTCACTCACAGGAGTTCGAATGAGTTGGCCAACATTACTAATCACAATTGCATCATCGCCATCACGAACTAACTTAACAGCAACGAGTTCACCAATCTTATCGGTCACTTTAATGTTGATAATTCCCGATCCGCCTCGACCTTGAGTTCGGTACTCATTAAGAGGAGTTCTCTTTCCATAGCCTAACGTGCTTACACTCAAAATCGAAAGCTCTCCTTTGTCGTTTTCTTCTGTCGGGAATATTTCCATGCCCACTACGGCATCGTTGTCGTCAAGCTTAATCCCTCTCACTCCACGAGCATTTCGACCCATGTCGCGAACATCCTCTTCACTAAAGCGAATGCTTTGCCCTAGCTTGGTCGCCACAAATATATCTTGTTTTCCATCAGAAAGCGCCGCTTTCACTAATGAGTCTCCATCATCAAAAGCGATCGCAATAATTCCTGCAGCTCTAATGTTTGAAAAAGCCATTAGATCAGTTTTCTTGATCACACCATGCTTTGTAGCCATGACGATGTATTTGTTATCAACAAATTCCTTAATGGGAAGAATTGATAAAACTTCTTCGCCATTTACAAGTTGCAAGAGTTGAACAAGTGGACGGCCGCGAGCTGTACGACTCATTTCGGGAACCTGATGGACTTTCAGCCAGTGCAAGCGTCCCAAATTTGTAAAGCACAAGAGGTAACTCAATGTACTTGCAACAAATATATCTTTTACAAAGTCATCGTCCTTGCCAGTATCTGCGCCCTTAATTCCTTTTCCGCCTCGACCCTGTGAACGATAAGCCTCTACAGAACTTCTTTTTGCGTAACCTGAATTGGTAATGGTCACCACAACTTGTTCATCTTGTAAGAAATCCTCAACGTTAAAATCCTTGTCGTCGGCAAGAGATATCTCCGATCTTCTCTTATCTCCATATTGGTCAAGCATTTCGGTCAACTCAGCCTTAATAACTTTCATCAACTCGCTATCGCTACCTAAAACAAGATTGATGTAATCAATTTCTTTTTTAATTTCTTCTAACTCAGAAACAAGCTTTTGCGTTTCTATAGCTGTTAAGCGCTGCAATCTCATATCCAAAACTGCTTGTGCCTGTCTTTCGCTCAATTTAAATTTTTCTTGTAAGCCTTCTTTTGCCGTTTTTGCATCTTTCGTTTTCTTCAAGAAATCAACAACCGCATCAATTTGATCAAGAGCAATTTTCAATCCTTCTAACAAATGCTCGCGCTCGCGAGCTTTGCGAAGATCATAGACGCATCGTTTTGTAACAACATCGCGACGATGATCGATAAACGCTACAATTGAATCTTTTAGAGAAAAAAGGCGAGGTCTTCCGTTATCAATTGCGAGCATAATCACGCCAAAATTTGTTCTTAATTGAGTTTTAGCGTAAAGATTATTCAAAATAATTTGTGATGATTCGCCTTTGCGAAGCTCAATCACCACACGCATTCCCTCGCGATTACTTTCGTCTCTTAGGTCTGTAATTCCTTCAATCTCTTTATCCCGAACAAGGCTTGCAATGTTTTCAATCCAAGTCGCTTTATTTACTTGATAAGGAAGCTCTGTAATAATGATTGCTTCTTTATCTTTTCCAATACTTTCAATATTCGCTCGACCAGTCATTGTGAACGATCCCTTGCCATATTTATAAGCAGCACGAATTCCAGAAACATTGGAAATAATTCCGGCAGTTGGCAAATCGGGACCGGGGATAATTTTTATCAAATCCTCAAAATCAATTTGGGGATTATCAATCACGGCTATTGTTCCGCGCAAAACTTCTCCAACGTTATGAGGAGGAATATTTGTCGACATCCCCACCGCGATTCCATTGCTCCCATTCACTAATAAATTAGGAATTCTTGAAGGGAGAACCTTAGGCTCTTCGAGGGTTCCGTCATAATTGGGACCAAACTCAACGGTTTCTTTTTCAAGATCCGCTAGCAAGTCGCCCGCTAAGCGAGTCATTCTTGCTTCCGTGTAACGCATAGCTGCTGCACTATCTCCGTCGACAGAACCGAAGTTTCCTTGGCCATCTATGAGCATGTAGCGCATCGAAAAATCTTGCGCCATACGAACAAGGGCATTGTAAACAGCCGAATCCCCGTGAGGGTGATATTTACCAATGACATCCCCCACAGTACGGGCAGATTTCAGATATTTCTTATCGTAGGTATTGCCAAGACCATACATTGAAAAAAGAATTCTTCTGTGAACAGGCTTCAGACCATCTCTCACATCAGGAAGAGCGCGTCCCGCAATAACAGACATTGCGTACTCGAGATAAGCTCCTTGCATCTCTTCTTCAATTTTGATGGATTCCATTTTATCAACAACAATTGGTTCTTTTGTATCGGTCATATTAAGCTAACACCTTCTTAAGCGTTTCAACGGCAAACGCAATTTCATCTTTTGTATTGTAAGCATGTGGAGAAAGGCGAAGAATTTTTTGCTCTTGCACGGGAGCAGGCCTTAAAGCATGCGATATTTTTTCTTTATTTAAAGCATTTGATAATTCATGAATTTTAATTTTTGGATGCGAAACAGAAACCTGAGGTCCCGTTGCTTTTGAACTTCCATACACATGAAATCCAAGCTCATTTAATTGCTCTACTAAATAATTTCTTAGAGAAAGTGCTTTTTTCCCTAAGTTATCCACATTGTAGTCTCTTAAGACCTCAAGGGAGGCTGCAGTTCCTAAAATTGAATGAAAAGAAACGGTTCCTTGTTCAAATCTCCGCGAATCTTGAAAAGGAGTTCTTGTTACACAAGAAGCATCCTCAAAGGTTCCGTAATTATTTGCTCCATGGAGACAAGGAGTTATTTTTTCTAACAGGTTTTCTTTTGCAACCATAAAACCCGCTCCAATAGGGCCACAAAGCCACTTATGAGAGCCTCCACAAATAATATCAGCTCCTATTTTTTGGAAATCTATGGCTTCAATTCCCATAGACTGAATAACATCCAAAACGACAATGGCTCCTACCTTGTGTGCGGCTTCTGCAATAGCTTGAACATCAACCTTAAAACCACAATCGCTTTGAATGTGAGAAAGAGCGACAATTCGTGTACGCGGATTAATTTGCGAAACTATTTTTTCTTCAACTCGAGTAAGGTTTTTTTCTACAGGAACAATTCTTAATTGAGAATGATTTCTCTTGGATCGTTCGATCCATGGATAGAAGTTTGCGGGATATTCATTTTCAAGAATAACAATTTCTTCATCCCTTTTTTCTTCATAACCTTGAGCCACCATCGAAAGAGCTGCGGAACAATTTTGAACCCACGCAACTTCAGAAACTTTTGCATTCAAAAATTGAGCAAGTGTTTCTTTTGCTTTATCTCTCTCCGCAAACAAAGGGAGAATGAACGCTCCTTCAAAAGCCAAAGCTTCTGAAACCTTTTTTAATTTATCAAAAGCTTTTCTTGTTAAAAGGGAAGTTCCCGCGTTGTTTAAAGCAATATGAGACGGAGAATCTAGAAAAAATTCTTTTCTAAATTGATCCACCAAAACCTGACTCATTTAGATATCCAAATTTCTAACTCGTAATGCGTTTTCTTCAATGAAGTTTCGACGTGACTCCACATCGTCTCCCATAAGAACAGAAAAAATACTATCCGCAGCCGCTGCATCGTCAACGGTCACTTTTAAGAAAGTTCTTTTCTCAGGATCCATAGTTGTTTCCCATAGCTGCTCGGGGTTCATTTCTCCCAATCCTTTGTAGCGCTGGATGGAAAATTTTTCTTTGCTCTTGCCTAAAATACTCACAAGAAGCTCAGCGGGATTTAAATACTTTTCAATTGTTTTTTGAGCTCCATTTTCAATTTGAAGCTTAAACGGCCTACCCCCGAGCTCTCTTACAAAAGAAGAAAGTCGAAGTGCTTCTTGGGTGTCTGGATTCTCAAAAAATGCTTTTGAAAATTCAGTTTTAAAACGTGCTCCTTGCATTCTGGTATCAAAACGCAAAATAAAATAACCCACGCTTGTTTTATCTTCTTCAATTTTATATTCAAAATCAGTAAGTTCTTTTTTAAACTCTTCAGCAATAAGCTTAAGGGATTCTTCAGATTTCAAATTTTGTTCTTGCAAATGCCCATCCAAAAGCAAATGCGAAAGAACTCTTGAATCTCCTTTGCGACAAAGAACTCGAAACACGTTATCAAACTTCTGCATTTGCAAAAGAATTCTTTTAGAATCTGCGGTCGACAAAGAAGATCCAGCCTGACTTACAAGGTGACTTGTTTCTAAGCTTTCTTCTAATAAAATAGACTGCAATTCTTTATCGTCTTTGACGTATTGTTCAGCTTTTCCTTTTTTAATTTTATAAAGAGGAGGTTGCGCAATGTACAAATGCCCCCGCTCAATTAGTTCAGGCATTTTTCTATAAAAGAATGTGAGCAACAGAGTTCGGATGTGAGCACCGTCGACATCTGCATCCGTCATAATTACTATCTTGTGATATCTCAATTTCGATATATCAAAGCCCGCTCCCGATTCTTCAAGTCCTGTCCCTAGAGCTGTGATGAGGGCTCGAATTTCTTCGTGGCCCAACATTTTATCAATTCGCGACTTTTCTACATTCAAAATTTTACCGCGCAAAGGCAGAATCGCTTGAGTCTTGCGGTTTCGACCTTGTTTTGCCGAACCACCCGCAGAATCTCCTTCTACCAAGTAAACTTCGCAAAGAGCTGGGTCTTTTTCTTGGCAATCAGCCATTTTTCCAGGGAGACCTGAAAATTCTAAAGCACTTTTTCTTCGAGTAAGTTCACGCGCTTTCTTAGCAGCCATACGCGCTCGTGCGCCTTCAATGGCTTTTGTTATAATTTTCTTCGCAATCGCAGGATTTAATTCAAAGTAAACAGAAAGTTTTTCAAAAGTTGCCTTCTCGGACATACTTTTGATTTCCGAATTACCTAGTTTTGTTTTGGTTTGTCCTTCAAATTGAGGTTCTCGAACTTTTACGCTAATCACGCAGCTTAAACCTTCGCGACAATCATCTCCTTCAATCGATAAATCGTTCTCTTTTAGAAGCTTATAATGCTCTCCGTACTTATTAATCGCACGCGTAAGGGCGGTTTTGAAGCCCATTAAATGAGTTCCGCCTTCAACGGTGTTGATATTATTAGCAAAAGTATAAATATTTTCTTTGTAAGAATCGTTCCATTGAAGAGCGACTTCAATTTCTGATTCTTCAGTTTTTTCTTCAAAATAAATTGTATCGTGAAGTTTTTGTCGAGTTTTGTTTAAGTATTCAACAAAACTCTTGATTCCTTCTTCGTAATAGAACTCAGCACTTTTATCGGCGCGCTCATCCGAAATAATAATTCGAAGTTTTGGATTTAAAAACGCTAGTTCTCGCAGACGAGCAGAAAGTGTTTCAAAATTATATTCAGTTGTCTCAAAAATTTCGACATCTGGTTTAAAACTAACTGTTGTGCCGTGATCGCTTGAATCACCCTCTTGTTGAAGAGGATATCGAGTCACTCCTCTGTCAAACGCAATCGAATACAAATGACCGTTCTTTTTTATCTGAACCTTCATCCATTCAGAAAGAGCATTTACGCAACTTACGCCCACGCCATGAAGACCGCCGGAAATTTTATAAGCTTGTCCTTCGAATTTTCCGCCCGCGTGAAGTTTCGTTAATACAACTTCCGCAGCAGAAATTCCCATATCAGGGTGAATGTCCACAGGTATACCGCGACCATTATCTTCTACCGTAATTGAGTTATCGACATGGATTGTAACTTTTACTGTATTACAAAAACCAGCGAGAGCTTCGTCAACTGAGTTATCTACAACCTCTTGAACAAGGTGGTGTAATCCACGTGTGGCAGTATCCCCAATATACATGCCGGGTCTTTTTCGAACAGCATCTAATCCCTCTAAAACTTTAATTTTAGAAGCATCATAACCATCACCGGCTGTTGTTTTTGTGTTCGTCGAATTGGCTGTTTTTAATTCATTTTCATTTTGCGTCATCCGCTAATTTCTCGCTCTAAAATCCTTCCGTTTACTATATAGGATTTAGTTGAGTTGGCCAACAAATTCGACCCTAGAAATGACTCATTTGTGCCTGTTAAAAACACTTGTCCTTCACTCTGTAAAAGCCTCTTTAAAAGGGCTTCCCGATGCTTTTCATCCAGCTCACTTGAAAAGTCATCCACAAAGAACAATGGTTCTTCAAGGTTTCGCTCTTTTATCCACTCTGCATGAGACCAGCGCAGTGCCATAGCCAACATTCGCGCCTGTCCCTGAGAAGCTGTATTCCGAGCGGACATTTGATTCACTAAAATTTCAATGTCGTCTCTGTGAATTCCAAAATGACTCCATCCTGTTGCAATGTCTTTTTCTAAACTTTTCCCTAGGTTTTCCACATAGGATTCGAGTGTTTTTTCTCCTTCAAAAGTTTTCCATGACATATTCACATTTTTTGTATGAAAAATTTCGCCAATGACTCTTTGAAAAGTATTTGTGTAATTGGGCCATGCTTCAGCTCTTAATTCGAGAATTTTCATAGCAAATTTTGCTAAAATTAAATCCCAGTGTAAAATTTGTGTTCTTATTTCGCGAGAAAGTCCAAATTCTCGGCACTGTTTCAGTAAAGCATTTCTATTTTTAAGAGCTTTTTCATATTCACTTTGGACTTCGGCAAAACCCGGAACCCCATCACTCATGACATCTTCACCAAATTGTCGTCTAACCTGAGGATCTCCCCTTACCAGGGTGTGGTCATCTGGCGAAAAAACAACAATAGGGTGTTTTTTTTTGAGGATAACTAAGGGAATTCTTTTTTCATCTAAAAAATAACGAATTCCTTTTTCCTCACTTTTCATTTCAATTTGATGTCTGGTACCAAGAGCTGAGTAAAGAGTTGTTTTTACCTCAATATTACCGCGAGCGGGCAACCAATCTTTTTTTTGAGAATAATACCTAAAAGAATCCCCTCGAAGGGCGACATACAAGGCTTCTAAAAAATTTGTTTTGCCTTGGGCGTTTTCACCAAAAAAAGCATTTAATTTTTCAGCTGCTTTAAATTCAATATTTTGAAGATTTCGAAATCCTTTTATATAGATTTCTGTAAGCTTCATGTTTGTACGCTACAGAGTTATCCCTGACTTATCCACAAGTCTTTTTTATCTCTGAGCTGTAGATCTCAAGTTATCAATTGTGGATAACTTAGGGAAAACTTCTATCAAAGTCTCATAGGCATAATGACAATTGTCATGCCTTCTTCTGCTGGAGCTTTAATAATTGCGGGTTGCAAAGCTTCTCCTACATGAAGAACAATTTTTTCGTCAGTAAAGTTTTGGAGTGCTTCAGAGAAAAATCTTACATTGAATCCAGCCTTAACAGTATTTCCTGTAAAATCTCCGGAAAGCTCGTCATTAGCATCACCTAAATCAGGGTTTTGAGTAGAAAGTTGCAGGCGTTCTTTTTGAAAATCAAACGCTACAACCCTTGAACGATCAGAGACAAGTAAAGACATTCTTTTTAGAGCTGAACTTAGATCTGATTTACGACAAAAGAATTTGCTTGGAAGTTCTCCTGGAAGAACTCTTCTGTAATCAGGATATTCTGCATCAAGGGGCCTAATCCAAATTTTAAATCTTCCTAAATTCACTCTAATTAGATTTTCATCGCAAGTTAATTCAAATTCTTCTTCGTTTGTTGATTCTAAAAGTTTCCGAAGTTCTGCTGCGCCTTTTCGTGGAATAATCATTCCTTTTGTAAGTTTAACATTCCCTAACTTATCCACAGGACATTCCATCAACGACAACCGATGTCCGTCTGTGGCAACAGCTCTCAACTTACTTTTTCCATCTTCTGTTAAATATTCTAAATAAATTCCCGTGAGAGCGTATCTGTATTCTTCATGACAGATACAATGTTCCGTTTTTTGAATAAGTTTTAAAAATTCTTTAACTTTTAATCTTCCTGTAGAAAGTTGTCCCTTAGGTGAAGTTTTAAAATGAGGAAAATCATCAGCGGATAATCCCATTAAACGAAATAAACTTTTTCCACTTTTAATTTCTACGCGATTATTTTCAAGTCCTCTGATTTTAACTTCATTAGCTTGAAGTTCTTTAACTATGTCATAGAGGTTTTTAGCTGGTAAAGCGATTCTTCCAGATGTTGTAACTTTACAAGGAACACTAGCGCTAACAAAAATCTCTAAATCAGTCGCTGATATTTGTAACTGATCTTCTTTAATGTCTAATAAGGCATGATTTAAAGAAGGCATCGTATTTCTTTTTTCAACGACACTTAAAGTTTTTTCTAATCCCTCTAAAAACAAACTTCTATCAATCGTAAATTCCATTCTTTCCCACCTTAATTGGATTCTTTCCTAATGAACAGAGCAAGTTTTCCCTAAGTTATTCTCATTTTTTATCCTTCTTATAATAATAAAGTTGTTGTTAATTATTAGTGTATATATGAATTGTATGGCGTAACTAACTTAAGGTATTGAATTTATTGGCTAAAGTAGGTGGATAACTCTGTGGATAACTTAGGGAAAACAATTGGAAAACTTGGTATTCATAGTTTATCCCTGATTTATCCACAGAGTTATCCCTGACTTATCCACAAGTTATTCATTCAAAAAAAGTTAGAATTCACCGCATAATAAAGACGGTCTTTGTATCAATTAAAGTGTCTTTGAAAGGGTTTCTTCAATTTGCTGGATTTGGGTTTTAAGAACAGGGTCTTTTAAAATAGATTTTTCAATAAAATCTTGTCCATGAAGAACGGTTGTATGGTGTCTATTACCAAGCTCTTCAGCAATAGAGGTACAGCTTTGTTTAGCAATATCTTTTCCTAAAAACATGACAATTTGTCGAGCTTTCGAAACTGGAGCTTTGCGCGAAGGGCCCCGAATCTCAGCCGACTTAACGGAAAAATAATGAGAAACTACACTAATGATCTCATCAAGGGTTATAACTTTTTGCCGCTCCCCTGCGTAACCTTTTAAAAGTTTTTTTACTAATGGAATCGAAATGTCCTCATTATAGATAGCGGCATGTGCGGCTAGTTTAGTAAGACAGCCTTCTAATTCACGGATATTAGCTTTAACGTAGGTGGCTATTAGGTGAGCGACTTCGTCTGAAAGTGCTACGTTGTCTGCCTCTGCACGGGCTCTTAGAATAGCAACGCGGGTTTCAAGTTCGGGGGCATCAATATCTGCCACCATTCCCATTTCAAAACGAGAGATAATCCGATCATTAACATCTTGAATCTCTTTTGGGAGTCGATCAGAAGTGATGACAATTTGTTTTCCGTTATCAAAAAGAGCATTAAAAATACGAAAAAACTCATCTTGAGTTGAAACTGAACGTGATAAAAATTGAATATCGTCCATTAACAGGACATCACAGTTTGTTTGATAGCGCTCATGAAGTTCATGGCGAGTATCATGGCGAATAGATTGAATAACCTCTTCTATAAATTTTTGAGTTGAACGATAACAAATTCTCGCCCCAGGGCGAATATCTGTAAGAATTCTATATCCAATAGCTTTTAGTAGGTGAGTTTTACCTAGCCCTGTTTTTCCAACAATAAAAAGAGGATTATAAATTCCTGGCTTATTAGCCGTAGCGACTGCAGAGGCATGGGCAAATTGATTGCTTTTGCCTACTACAAAGGTATCAAAGGAGTATTTTGGAGTTAGGGGCTCACCAAATTGAGTGGTAACAGTTTTTCCAGGGTATCGAGAGTTTTCTTCTTGAGAAAGGGGGGGTGTTTCCGAACCTTCTTTTGTTTTAAAGGCTTCGAACGGAAAAATCTCTTGTTGTGTATCCATTTGCTTGATTATTTTCTCAGAAAGCCTGTTTTGGAGTGTTTTTTCCTTTAAATTCTTTAATCATCTTAAATTGAGGGATTGAGCGGCCCACAAACATATGCCATAAATGTTTAGCTCTATGAAACGTACATATCAACCGAGCAAGAGAAAAAGAAAGCGTGTTCACGGATTTTTGGAACGCATGGCAACACCTGGTGGAAGAAAGACGTTAAGTCGTCGACGCCGAAAAGGCAGAAAAAAGATTGCCGTAGCTGTGAGCTCAAAACGCGGTAGAAAGAAATAGTTAATTTTTCTTAGGTTAAATAAAGCACTAAATTGATAGCTGTTTTTTTAATCTCAAAAAGACTGTTTTTATAAAACGCATGATTTATGGTGAATAAAAGCAAAAACGCTGAAAAGCCTTCAAATGCTCGAAATAAAAAGAAGGCTAAAAGAAGATCGGATCGTTTTAGTATTTTAAAAAGAGTCGCGTCTTCAACTTTGCTTTTTCACATGTCTCAAATTGAGTGGAAAAACAACACTCGAGATTTGATGGACCCGCTTTTGGTAACGATCCCTGGCACAGCTGGAAATGCTGTTTCTCGGAATCGATGGAAGAGAATAGTAAAAGAATGGTATCGCTCTGAGGGCCTCTCAATGAGTCCGAGGCAAAGTTTATGGATAAGATTCAATCGAAACAAAAAATTAAATCGGAATATTCTGACAAAAGAATGGACAGTTTTTCTGTCCCAGGAATTAAAGAAAATAAAAGCTTTAAGTCTATCTTGATTTCAAATTCCTTTGTTTTTTATCGCACGTTTATTGTTCCTTTTATAAAAATTTTTGGTTTCTGTGGATGTCGCTTCCATCCTTCGTGTTCACAATATGCAGAAGTGCTTTTATTAGAAAAGCTTAATTTTAAAAACGTAGTTCGTTCTGTAGCAAGAATTATCAGGTGTAATCCTTGGTCAACGCCTACGTTAACGTTCGATCCACCCACACCTAAATATGTATTGAGTCATTATGAATCGTAATTGGTTAATCATTGGTTTTTTTATTGCAGCCATGGCTGCCTATCAGCATTTTGTTTTAACGCCGTATCAGGAAAAATATGTTCCAAAACAAACGACCTCAACTCAAAGTGCAAGTCCTGAAGCTTCTCTTTCTTCTGGAAATATAAACTCAAAACAACAATCCTCCCCTTATTCTCCAAATGTTTCTGAAGACTTAAAAAAGACTGCAAAAAAAATAGACGTTCACACAAGTCGATATTTTAATCTCTATGCAAATGCAGGAATTGGAAGTGCTGTTTTTACTAAGTATTTTAATAGAGGAGAAGAGACAAAAACAAACGTGATGATCGTCGAAAATGGATTTCGTTGGAGATCCAGCGATATGCGCGTGGACAAGTGTTTGAAAAATCTCTCTTCAAATGGTGATCTTTCTTATTCTGCACAGGCCGATGGTGTTTTTTGCAATGTTAAATATAAATTAAATAATTTAATTTTAGAAACCGCTTTTGATATTCAATCCGACAAAGAAATAAGCGGGGATATCTTTTTTGAGACGGAAGATGGAATTGGCAAGGGAACAATTCAAGATCACCGACATCTTGCTTTAAAGAAAAAAGATACAAAAACAGAAAGAGTCCGAGATAAAAGTCTTTGGGAATCAAACATTCGTAGTTCCGGTCCTTACGAGTGGATCTCCTGGGGGGATAAATATTTTTCAGCTAATATTCTTCCTAAAGGACGCTACAATCCCGACTTGTACTATCAAAAAGGAAATGAAGACACGGGGAGAGTTCTCTGGGGGATTGCGTATCCTTTAAAGTGGTCCGCTGAAAACACAAAGTTATCTTATAATTTCGATCTTTATTTTTCTGTGAAAGATTTGCAAGAGCTTCGCTCTGTAAGACCTGATCTCGTTGAAACAATTGATTTTGGATACTTCAGTGGAATTTCTCGTTTGATGTTGTGGTGTCTTGAAATACTTTTCAAATTCACTTCCAACTATGGCATTTCTATTATTATTCTTTCTCTCATTGTTCGTCTTTTACTTTGGCCTATCAACAAGAAGATGTTCGAGTCCGGGCAAAAAATGAAAGACATCCAGCCTCAAATGGAATTAATTAAGAAAAAATATGAAGGAAAAAAAGAACAACTCCTTCAAATGAACCAAGAAATTCAGGCTCTTTATAAAAAGGAAGGGGTCAATCCTTTTGGATCATGTCTTCCCGTGTTCTTACAAATCCCGATTTTCTTTGGATTAAATAGCGCTCTTTCAAATGCAGTTGATCTTTATCAAGCCCCATTTTTTGGATGGATTCATGATCTTTCTTATCACGATCCTTATTATGTTTTGCCCATTCTTTGGACAATCAGTTTAATTATTTCTGTGGAATTAAATCCACAGCCCACTTCTTCACAACCGGGCATGCCCGATATGAAGTGGATTTCGCGAATCATGTTTGTCGTGTTTGGCTTTGTATCTAAAGATTTTCCGTCTGGCCTAAATCTTTATTTTTTGGTGAGTAATTTAGCGGGGATGAGCCAGCAGTTTTTCTTTAGAAAAAAAACAAATATAGCGACTAATCAAAGCGTTCTATTAGGGAAGGAAAGTTAAAAAATGAATATTGTAAAATCAGCTCTTAATTTATTTGGTATTTCAAAAGAAGAGGAAGTTCAGGGAGTTGTAAACCTTGATGAGTTCTTAGAGGGACTTCCTCGTGCGATGGGATATGACATTACATTGGATCGTCATCAAAAAGACGACGGAAGTCATCACATTGAAATTAAGGGCGCTGAAGTCATGAGCATGCTCGGAGAAAACACTCAGATTCTAGATGCTCTTGCTCACATTTCAATGAGAGTTCTTCGTAAACAAGAAGGTTTAGCGAACAAGGCAATTGAAGAAGGAACCGACCTTAGTAAATATCGTGTCACTGTTGATGCTGAAGGGTTTAGAGATCGTCATCAAGAAGGTCTTAAAAAAATTGCTGAAGAAGCTCGCGAAAAAGTTATAAGCAACAATGGTCGCCCGACATATATTCCAGCTCTCAGTCCGTCTGAAAGAAGAATCATTCATACTCATCTTGCAACTCTCGGCGAAGTTACAAGCGAAAGTATCGGCAATGGTACTTATAAAAGAATTCGGGTGAAGCTTATTAACGACACATCCCGCCCTGTAGATAGAGCAAGCGGAAACCCTCGCACTGGTGGGAATCGTCCACAAGGTGGAGGTTTTAGAAAAGGCCGTGGACCGCGAAATTTCAATAATCGTGGACCTAATAGGAACCCACGTAGATCAGATAACGATAACGTAAGACGATCTCAATTTGATGATCATCAAAATTCAGGTGGAGAAGTGAATGGAAACGTAGCACCTCCAGAAGAAACAATAGACGATATCGATGATAATATTGGAAATCGTTAATAGGAATTTGCTCTGAATTCACATTCTATTTCTTTTGACTATTTTAAGCGTCTTGAAAATCCAATTGCCGCCGCAGCCACAGCTGTAGGTGGCCCATTGGTTGTTTTTCGGGTAAGCGGAAAAAATTTATTTTCCCTTGCCCAAGAATTAGAAATCAAAGAAGAAGATTTTAGAAAAGCCTGCTATCGAAATTTTTTTGGGATAGATCAAGGAATTGTCATTTATTTTAAAGCTCCTAACTCTTTTACAGGAGAAGATGTTTTAGAGTTTCATGTTCATGGGAGTGATCGCATATGCGAATTGCTTTTAGTAGAATTAAAAACAAGAAATATTTTAGAAGCTCTCCCTGGTGAGTTTTCTTTTCGTTCTTTTATGAATGAAAAAATGACACTTTCTGAAGCAGAGGCTCTCCACACAGCTTTGTCTATTGCAAGTGAAAGTCATCTTTCAAAAGATCTTTTAAATTTGTCAAAAAGCTCGCAAGAAAAAACAAAAAGAATTTTTTTGGACTTAGAAGGTTCTTTGACCTCTGCTCGTGGAAGGCTTGAAAGTGCGATTGATTTTTCTGAAGCGACGGATGAGCAAGAGCAAGATGTTTTATCTTGCCAAGAAAAACTCACCCAACTTTCTCGTTGTCTTGATGAGTTTTTGACTAACTATCAAAACTTTTCAAGCAGCTGGGAAAAACCAAAAGTTTTAATTGTAGGCGAACCTAATTCAGGAAAAAGTTCGCTTCTAAATTTACTTCTTGGCAGTGAGCGCAGTTTGGTTTCTGACATTCCTGGAACAACTAGAGATTATATTGAAGCTCGAGTAAAAATTTCTCATCAAGAATTTATTTTTATAGATACTGCGGGATTACGTGGGCTTGAAGGAGAAAAAATTGACACTCTTGAAAGTAAGGGAATTGATCGTGCTCTCTCTCTACTTAATGACGCTCAGTTTGTTCTTTGGGTTCAACCCTCGCACAGAGAAAAAAATAAAAATATAGAAAAAATTTTAAGTAACCATGCCTTTGTTTTATCTCTTGAAAGTTTTGCCGATATTTCTCAAAAAAAAGGATCGTTTAATTTTCAAAAAGACTCTTTGTTGATTCGTCAAAAACTTGAAAAAGAATTATTGCCGCTTTTAGCTTCCAAAAAAGACAATCAAATTCTTGATGTTTTTCTAAGCCATCGACAAGTTCTTTTATTGAAAGAAGTAGAATTCTCTGTCAAAAGAGCGACTGCTTCTTTGCGAGAAAATAAATCATTAGAGCTTGTTGCCGAAGATTTAATTTTGGCTGATAAAGCCCTTAAAAATTGTCAGGGAAGAGACCTTTCAGAAGACTATATAGCTGAGATTTTTAGTCAATTTTGCCTCGGTAAATAATGATGTAAATGCGAATCTTATTTTGATATAAGTTCGCATATGAAAATAGACTTTGATGCTGTAGTTGTGGGGGGTGGACATGCTGGCATTGAAGCTGCCCGAGCATTAACGTCAATGGGGCAACGGGTTGCTCTTGTTACTATGGATGCCTCTAAGTTGGGTGCAATGTCTTGTAACCCCGCAATTGGTGGGGTGGCAAAATCCCATCTTGTGTCAGAAATTGATGCGCTTGGAGGATTGATGGGTTACGTGGCGGATAGTGCCGCCATACAGGCTCGAAGACTCAACATGAATAAGGGCCCTGCTGTAAGATCTACACGTCTCCAGTGTGATAAAGATCGATATGTTCGCACAATGACCCAAGAGCTTCGCATGATTCCAAATCTTAGAATCATTCAGGGTGAAGTCTCAGCATTAAAAAAGTCATCAAAAAATTGGGATCTTGTATTAAAGAATGGCACTCAATTTATGACTCGAGCCGCCATTATCACGACGGGTACTTTTATGAGGGGACTCATGTTTTGTGGTGAGGAGCGCAAAGAAGGTGGTCGCGTTGGAGATGGAGCCGCCAAATTTTTGAGCGAATTTTTGTGCGAACTTGGACATTCTCTAAGTCGCTTAAAAACGGGAACTCCCGCTAGGCTTAATGCTAAGACAATTAATTTTTCAAATTTAGAGCAACAGTGGGGTGACCCAGAAATTCGGCGCTTTTCTTGGCGAGATCCAAAAGAAAAACTTCCCCAGCTTTGTTGTTATATTACTCACACCTCAGAGCGAACGCATGAAATTATCAGAGCGAACTTCGATAAGAGCCCGCTATTTTCAGGTGATATTGTCGGCTTAGGGCCCAGATATTGTCCCAGCATAGAAGATAAGATCAAAAGGTTTGCGGATAGAGAGCGACATCAAATTTTCTTAGAGCCAGAGGGACTGGATACTGACTCTATATATCCCAATGGTCTTAGCACGAGCTTACCTTCGGATGTGCAACTCGAATTCATGAGAAGCATTCGTGGCTTGGAAAGAGTCGAGTTTATTCGACCAGGCTATGCTGTTGAATACGATACGATCGATCCAACGGACTTGCATTATTCTTTTATGTCTAAATTTCAAGAGGGGCTTTTTTTTGCAGGGCAGGTTAATCGAACTTCTGGATATGAGGAGGCGGCTACTCAAGGAATGTGGGCTGGAATAAATGCAGCCCTTTACTTGCAAGAAAAAGACTTTGTTTATCCCAATAGATCTAGAAGCTATACTGAAACCCTTGTTGATGATCTAACTTCAAAAGGAACTCAAGAGCCCTATCGAATGTTTACAAGTCGCTCAGAGTATCGATTGGTTTTAAGAGAAGATAATGCTCAAGAACGCCTCTTTGAGTTGGGCGTTGAGTTGGGCCTTTTAACTGAAGCTCAAAAGAAACAACACTCTAAAAACCTAGCGGAGATAGAAAAGGGCAGAGAATTTCTTGAAAATAATCGAATTAGAGTTTCTAAGGATAGGGTTCAAAGTTACATGGAGCATCTAAAACGACCAGAAATTAATTGGGAGAGCTTTTCTATACCAGAAGCTTCTTTCATTTCTGATAAAGCAGTTGAAAAATTAGAAGTAGAGGCAAAATACGATGGATATCTCAGCAGGCAAGAAAGCGAGATATCTGCTCTTCAGAAACTCGGAAGCTCTTTGTTAGATCCATCTTTTAACATTGAAGAGCTATCATCTCTTTCTTTAGAGGTTATTGAGAAATACAAGGCCCACAACCCTAAGTCGGTTCTAGAGCTTTCAAAAATAAGCGGAATTCCTCCAACGGCGGTCTTGATGATTGCTCGAGCAGCAGGAAGATCGAGAATTAAGAACGAAAAACCTAGCGAATGTTTCACATGAAACAGTATTTTGATAAGTTGAAAAAATATAACCGAACACACCGCCTTATTGGCAATGTTTCATGTGAAACACTTGTGTCTGAGGCAACAAAGGCAATCAAGAACTCTGAAGAATTGCTCAGGGGATATACGACAATGGTAGATGTGGGATCGGGGTCGGGCATTCTTGCTTATGCTTGGTTAAATAGCTCTCCTGATCGCCGAGTTATAGCACTAGAACCGGATAAGAAGGCGCTTGCCTTTTTGGTAGATGTATTTGCTGAAGAGAATAGAGCCATTGTTATTGGTGAACGTATAGAAAATCTACGAGAACAAAGGGTATTGGATTTCTGTCCAGATAAAGCGAGGCTTTTTTTTGCAGCAAGAGCCTTTAGTTCCAATGAAAGCTTGGAGCTTCTTTATCTGCGCTCTAAATTGAAGTTTCCCCTCTTTGTCTTTGAAAAAAACGAAGATAAATGTTTAATGATAAAAAAATTTTAAATTTGCTCTTGTATCTATTTCCCTTCTGAAAATTTGTTCTATAGTAACTATCATGAAGGTTATTTCAGTCATAAATCAAAAGGGAGGAGTGGGTAAAACCACCTCTGTTATTAACTTAGGAGCATCGCTAGCGCTGCTTAATAAAAAAACTCTTATTGTAGATCTTGATCCACAAGGAAACATGACTGCGGGATTAAACCTTCCACCTGATCAAGTTAAGCAAAAAAATACCTATTATGCTCTAAGTGAAGATGGCAGATTAGCCAAAAACATCATTTCTACTAATTTGGATAAGCTTTTTTGCGTAGGTACTGACTCTAATCTTGCTGGTGCTGAGGTAGAGCTTGTCAGCGTTGTGGGAAGAGAGTTTCGACTCAAAGAGTCAATATCTGAAGGCTTGGAAGATTTTGATTATCTATTAATAGACTGCCCACCTTCATTAGGTCTTTTAACTGTAAACGCTCTTTCTGCTAGTAATTCTTACTTAATACCTATGCAAGCAGAGTTCTTTTCTATGCAAGGGCTAACTAGCATTATGAAAACTGCGAATATTGTTAAAAAGCACCTCAACACATCATTAGACTTAGAGGGCATCTTGTTAACAATGTTTGATTCTAGGTCGAACCTATCGAAACAAGTTATGGGGGAAGTAAAAGGTTTTGTTGGCGATAAGCTTTTCAAGACTTTGGTTCCTCGAAGAATTAGGCTTTCAGAGAGTACTTCGCATGGAGTGCCGGGAGTTGTTTATGATCCAGCCTGTCTTGGCTCAAGAGCTTATATGAATGTTGCCCGAGAAGTAATATTTAGACATACAGGTGAAGAGCTTCCTTTGGAAGCTGAGCAACCTTTTTTGCCGCCTGATCCCATGGATCGCTTTTCTCAAAATACGAAACCAGTTGAATTACCGCCTCTTCCGCCGCTTGAGCCAATTTCAGGGAGTCCAAACTAATGGAAAAAGAAATTTCTAAATCATCTATTACAAGTAACAAAGTTGAAAAAAAAGGATTAGGTAGAGGTTTAGCTGCTTTACTAGGAGGAGACGAAGAGTTGCCCTATGTAAGTACATCTTCACAAGCGGCTTCTCCAGCTATTGAAGACGTTTCTGTTAAGGCCGCTATAACCTCTATTCAGGAAAAAATTGTTCAAGAGCCCATAAAAGAAACCGCTTCTGTAGAGCAAGTTGATAAAGAATACAGAATTAGAAGAATCCCCACTGAGCAAATTCACGCTAACGCAGAGCAACCAAGACAGTTTTTCTCGGATGCTCAATTAGAAGAATTGGCAGAAAGTATATGCGAACAAGGCTTAATTCAGCCAATTATTGTTCGCATGATAGGTGATCAAAATTACCAAATTGTCGCAGGAGAGCGTAGATGGAGAGCCTGCAAATTACTCGGAATGACCGAAATACCAGCGATTATTCGTGAGCAAGATGAGAATGTTGAGAAGGCTGACTTAGCAAGCGTAATCGAGAACATTCAAAGAGTTGATCTAAATGCTGTTGAATTAGCAGATGCCTATGCAAAAATTTTAAAAGCCTATAATTTTACACAAGAAGAATTAGCTAAAAAATTAGGCGTTTCAAGAGCGTCTGTTGCCAATACAATTAGGCTTCAAAAGCTTCCCAATATTGTTAAAGATCTGATTATTCAAGGAAAATTGACAGAGGGACATGCGCGGCCTCTTTTGACTCTCGAAAAAGAAGAAGACATTATTTCTTTGGCAAACGAAGCAAGTACTTTGAATTTAAGTGTCCGAGATGTTGAGCTTAAAGTTAGAGAAAAAATTCAAGGTCCACTTCCTCATGGTGCCAGCGTTAAACCAAATATTATTGCGCAAGCTACATCGCCTATGCAAAGTGAGTCTGTTCAAAAAACTCCAGAGCACTTGGCAGCCGAAGAAGAACTTAGAGGAATTTTTGGCACAAAGGTTGTAATAAGAGGAAATGTGAAAGGTGGAATGATTGAATTATTTTATTCAAACGACGATTCGCTTCACAGACTTTTACACCAACTGAGAAGCGTCACAAAATAAACTCTTTTAGAGAGTAATTGTTTGGAATTTTAGATTTAAAGCTTGACCAGAATGCCCCCACGGAGTTCAAAAGAGACTCAAGATGGGACAAATTCTTGCCCTCCTTACGCAGTTGGGTGTCAATCAAAGTTTTTTTGTAATGTTTGGTCTTTTTGCGACCACTTATTTAATTGTTTCTTTTCTTCTGACGGGACCTGTTTCAAATCTACTCGTTGAGAGAGATAAGCGAATAGCCGGCCGTCAAAAACAAATAAGCAAAATTCGTTCAGAGCTTTTAGAGATACAAGAAAATTTATCTTCGAAAAGAAAAATTGCTCAACAAGAGGCAAGCTCAAGATTTTCAACTTTGAAAATTCAGGCAGTTTCTGAGCAACAAAAAATTTTGACACAAGCTCGAGATGATTTTGCCTTACAAGTAAAGGCAGCTCGAGAAAAAGTAGAAAAAATGCTGACAGATGAAAAACAAAAGCTTGATCGCTTGAGTGTCGAATTAAAAGAAGAAATTCTCGATAAACTTTTAGGATCAAGTTCTGTCAAAAAAATAACTTTGGAAAAGGAATTTTAAAAGCATGGAAGCGCATCACGTTGCACAGGGTCCAGGTATGCATGAGCTCTATGCTTTGATGAATATAGGGCTTGTTGTATTAGCGATCGTATTTTTTGGCAGAAAATCTTTTCCTGTTATTTTCAAAAATAGGAGTCAAAAAACAAAAGAGGCTTTAATCAACGCACGGGAAGAGCTTAAAAGAATTTCTTCTGAAATTGAAAAAGCACGAGAGAGCCTAAAAAATATTGAAGCCGAAAAAGAAGCCCTCATTAAAAGTGTCGAAGAAGAAGGTAAATTACTAGCACAAAAATTGATTGACGAAGCTCAAGCAAGTGCCAAGAGGATAAAAGAAGATAGTAGCAATGCTGTAAGTGCTGAGTTCGGAGAGATGCGTAAAAAGTACAAAGAAGAACTTTTAGAAAATGTTTTTGAAAAAATTCGCGTAGAGTTTTCAAATGAAAATTCTCGCCAAAAACTTCATGATCGATTGATCGAAGGGTTTTTGACAAAAACTGAAAATACTTCAAGAGGTGTTCGGATATGAGTACTTCTGCTGAGCTTGCTGCCAAAAGATATGCAGAAGCATTGTGGTCTTCTTTGACGTTTGAAGAAGCAAAAGAAACTTTGTCATCTTTGGAGAAGTTTGTTGAAATTTTTCTTTCAAGTGAAGATTTGCAAAAGCTTTTTTTAAACCCAGCTTTTTCTGTTGATGATAAAAAAAAGGTTTTAGAAGAAATTTTTAAAAAAGTTTCATTTTCTAAAGAGTTACAAAATTTTCTCTATTTATTACTTCAAAGTAATCGAATAAACGTTTTGGGTTCAATACTCGAAGCTTATAGAGAAAAAATAATGACTCAAGAGGGAGTTGCTTCTGTCAAAATTGAAACAGCTCTCCCAATAAGCGAAACTCAACAGAAAAAAATTATTTCAAGTTTAGAAAAAGAGTTTTCTACTAAGTTCGTGTCATCAGTAGATATTGTTCCCGAACTTGTGGCGGGAATTAGAGTGCATTTTTTAGGAAGAACAATCGACTCAACATTGACGGGCGTTTTGTTCCAAATGCAAAACAAATTTATGGAAGAAAGAACAGGCAACTGACATGAGTCAGGTGTTTGGTGAAAGTTAAGGAGAAGGAAATTCAATGGAGCAATTACGCGCCGAAGAAATTAGTTCGATTATCAAAAAGCAAATCAAAGACTTCGATACAAAACTTGAAGTTAACGAAACTGGAACCATTATTTCGATTGGAGACGGTGTCGCTCGTGTTCATGGGCTCGACAAGTGTATGGCAGGAGAGATGATTGAACTACCTGGAAACGTCTATGGCGTTGCTCTCAACCTTGAAGAAGGAAATGTCGGCGTTGCAATCTTCGGTCGGGATACAGGAGTCAAAGAAGGCGACACAGTTAAGCGCACAGGAAAAATTTTACAGGTTCCCGTGGGCGAAGAGCTTGCTGGACGTGTTGTGAATGCTCTTGGAATTCCAGTAGATGGAAAAGGTCCTATAACAAGTAAAGAATCTAGAGTTGTTGAAACAAAGGCTCCAGGTATCGTCAAAAGACAACCTGTTACAGAGCCTCTTCAAACGGGATTAAAAATTATCGATGCTCTTATTCCGATCGGTCGTGGTCAGCGTGAGTTGATCATTGGTGACCGTCAAACAGGAAAGACAGCTGTTGCAATTGACACAATTATCAATCAAAAAGGCAAAGGCGTTTTTTGTGTTTATGTGGCCATTGGTCAAAAGCAATCAACCGTTGCTCAAGTAGTAGAGAAACTTCGTGCTCATGGTGCGATGGAATACACAACTGTTGTTATGGCGACAGCGTCAGAAACAGCACCTCTTCAATTTATTGCTCCTTATACCGGAGTTGCGATTGGTGAGTGGTACAGAGATAACGGCAAGCATGCCCTTATTGTTTACGACGACTTAACGAAACAAGCTCAAGCATATCGACAACTTTCGTTGCTTCTCCGACGCCCTCCAGGTCGCGAAGCTTTTCCTGGAGACGTGTTCTATATTCACTCTCGTTTGTTAGAGCGTGCCGCTAAAATGAGTAAAGAAATGGGTGGGGGGTCTTTGACAGCTCTTCCGATTATCGAAACTCAAGCAGGCGACGTTTCTGCATACATTCCTACTAACGTTATTTCGATTACTGACGGACAGATCTTCTTAGAAAGTGATTTGTTTTACGCAGGCATACGCCCAGCAGTGAACGCAGGACTTTCAGTTTCTCGCGTTGGTGGTAACGCACAAATTAAAGCGATGAAAAAAGTTGCAGGACCTCTTCGTTTGGAGTTGGCTCAGTTCAGAGAATTGGCAGCTTTTGCAGCATTTGGTTCTGACCTAGACCCAACAACTCAAAAACAATTAAACAGAGGACTTCGTCTTCAAGAAATATTGAAGCAAGGACAATACGTTCCCATGAACGTTGATAAACAAGTTGTTCTTATTTACGCGGTGACAAAGGGATATCTTGATAATGTTCCAACAAATCGCGTTCGTGATTATGAAGAACAACTCTCTGCATATCTTGATAGCAGAGGCGGAGACTTGATGAAGGCTCTTGGTCAAAGTCAGGCTATCGATGAGAAAACAGAACCCCAATTGAAGAGTGTCTTGGAAACATTCACAAAGCAATTTGCAAACTAGGGAGAGAGTGTGGCGTCATTAAAAGACATTCGACGTAGGATTGGCAGCGTAAAAAATACGCAGCAAATTACGAAGGCTATGAAAATGGTCGCAGCGGCAAAGCTCCGTCGCGCTCAAGATCTCATTACTGGCGCTCGTCCTTTCGCTGACAAAGTAGAAGAACTTACATCAAGAATTCTTCGCGAATTAACGCAAAATCAAGGCGACAAGAAAGTAGTCCTTCATCCATTGCTGAGAAAAGCGTCTCCAAAAGATGAATCGTTTAACGAGAAAAAACCTCTCGCTTATATGATTGCAATCAGTTCAGATAAGGGACTTTGCGGAGCTTACAACGCAAACGTTATCAAGCTTGCTTTGAAACACGTTAAAACTTTAGAAGAATCCTATGAAGTGAAAGTTTTTTGTGTCGGAAGAAAAGTAGCAGATGCTTTGAGAAAAAGAGGAGTTGCTGTTGAAACAGTTTCTGATTTTTGGTCAGCACCTCTTACTCAAACAAGAGTTTCTCATATGACAAAGCCTTGGATTGAAGGATTCATGGGTGGAAAAGTTGAGCGAATTGATTTTGTTTATACTGAATTCAGATCAGCACTTTCGCTAGTAGCAAGATTTAGAACGATTCTTCCTCTTGAAGTGAATTTGTCATTAAAAGAAGAAGGAACAGATAAAGCGTATTTGTTTAAACCAGGCAGAAAAGAATTATTGGAAACACTTTTGCCAAAGCAAGTTGTTCTCCAAATGTTTCGATGTTTTGCAGACGCGCTCGCAAGCGAATTGAGTGCCCGCATGACTGCAATGGATAATGCAACAAGAAACGCGTCTGAGATGATTTCGAATCTCACTCTTCTTGCAAACCGAGTACGTCAAGCATCAATCACAACTGAACTTATGGAAATTGTGGGCGGAGCAGAAGCCCTTAAAGGATAAAGGTTAGGAGAAATAAAATGACCGCAACTGTTGTTAACAATCAGGATAAAGGAAAAGTCTCTCAAGTTTTGGGACCTGTTGTAGACGTAGAATTCGAAGGATTTGATCTTCCTCCCATCTACACGGCACTTAAGACTTCAAACAAAACGATTAACAATGATGAAAATAATCTCGTTCTTGAAGTTGCGTCTCACTTAGGTGAAGGCCGAGTTCGTTGTATCGCAATGGATTCAACAGACGGACTTGTTCGCGGACAAGACGTTTTAAATACACGTCATCCAATTCAAGTTCCTGTTGGTGAAGAAGTTCTAGGACGAATCATCAACGTAACGGGCGATCCTGTGGATGAAAAAGGAAATATTCCTGCAAAGAAATACTATCCTATTCACAGAGATCCTCCCGCTTTCAAAGATCAAAGTGTAAAAGTAGAAGCTCTTTGGACAGGGATTAAGGTTGTTGACTTGCTTGCACCTTACGCAAAAGGTGGAAAAATTGGTCTCTTCGGTGGCGCAGGCGTTGGTAAAACAGTTTTGATTCAAGAGTTGATTCGTAACATTGCAACGGAACACGGAGGTTACTCTGTATTTGCCGGTGTTGGAGAAAGAACTCGTGAAGGAAACGATCTCTGGCGCGAAATGGAAGAATCAGGAGTTATCAAAAAAACAGCTCTTGTATTCGGACAAATGAATGAGCCACCTGGTGCACGTGCTCGTGTTGCATTAACAGGTCTTTCTGTTGCGGAATATTTTCGTGACGAAAAAAACCAAGACGTATTGTTTTTCGTAGATAATATCTTCCGCTTTACTCAAGCGGGATCAGAAGTTTCTGCCTTATTGGGTCGTATTCCATCAGCTGTAGGGTATCAGCCTACATTGGCGACAGAGATGGGAGCGATGCAAGAGCGCATTACTTCAACAAACAAAGGATCTATTACATCTGTTCAGGCTGTTTACGTTCCTGCGGACGACTATACAGATCCAGCTCCTGCAACAACGTTTGCTCACTTGGATGCGACAACAAACTTGTCACGTCCGATTGCTGAGCTCGGTATTTATCCCGCGGTAGATCCTCTTGCTTCAACATCTCGTCTTTTGACTCCAGAAGTTGTGGGCGAAGAGCACTACAAAGTGGCCCGCGATGTTCAAAAGATTTTGCAGCGTTATAAAGAATTGCAAGATATTATTGCGATCTTGGGTATGGATGAATTATCTGAAGACGACAAACTAACCGTTTCTCGTGCTCGTAAAGTTCAGAGATTCTTATCGCAACCTTTCTTCGTCGCAGAACAATTTACGGGTATGTCTGGAAAGTATGTTCAAATTCAAGATACAGTTCGTGGATTCAAAGAAATCATCGAAGGAAAACACGATGCGCTTCCTGAGCAAGCCTTCTTGTATGTTGGAACAATTGAAGAAGCGGTTGAAAAAGCTAAAAAATTAGCTGGATAAATGACAGGATAAAAAATGAAATTATCAATTCTTACTCCCAGCAAAAAGATACTCGTCGAACAAGAAGTTAGTGATGTTTTTGCGCCTGGTGTAGAAGGTCAAATTGAGATTTTACCTGAGCATGCTAATTTTATTACTGAATTAAACACAGGAGTCATTCGCTGGAAGACGGATGGCAACTGGGGCGCAGCTGCTATTTCCTATGGCTGGCTTGAGATTTTTGATAATAAAATTTCAGTTCTTGCTGACGTGAGTGAGCTTGCAACCGATATTGATGAGCAAAGAGCAAAAGCGGCTGAATCCAAAGCCTTCAAGAAAGTCACAGAAGGTGGCATGAGCGATGAAGAGTTTAGAAAATATGAGCTTAAGCTTCAGCGTGCTATGAGCCGTGTAAATGCATTAAAGTCAGTTAATTAAGTTTTGTTATATTTATCATTTCAATTGGCTCACTATTAGCTAAGACATGAGTGTATGGCTAAATTAAAAACTCATTTTGTTTGCCAAGAGTGTGGTGGGGAATCCGCTCAGTGGAGTGGTAAGTGTTTTGAATGTGGAGCTTGGAATTCGCTTGTTGAATTTAAAGAAGCAAAACTTCCTAAAAATTCTAAATCATCATCAAAGATGAATTCTGGCGAAGCTCCAAGCATTCAAACGCTCAATTCATTTACCCATGAAAATTTCTCGAAAAGAGTTTCTTCTTTTTTCCCAGAAGTTGATCGCGTTTTGGGCGGCGGTTTTTTATGGAACTCTCTTTTGCTTGTAGGAGGAATTCCAGGAATTGGAAAGTCAACTCTTCTTTTGCAAATTGTGGGTAAGTTAAGCAAAAGTTACAAATGTCTTATCGTGAGCGGAGAAGAGTCGGGCCTTCAAGTTGCCGATCGTGCAAAAAGATTGGGGCTTGATTTAGAGAGTATTCAATTTCTTTCGACAAATAACCTTGAGGAAGCTGAATCACTTATTCAAAATTACGAGCCTGATTTTATTGTGGTAGATAGTGTGCAGACGATTGCAACCTCTACTCTAGAATCAAGTGCAGGAACGATTAGTCAGATACGAGAGATCACACAGAAGTTTTTGGAAATTGCAAAATCAAGAAAATGTATTGTTGTGATGGTGGGACACGTTACAAAAGACGGATCTCTTGCAGGACCTAAACTTTTAGAGCACATGGTTGATGCGGTTTTTTATTTTGAAAGTTTGCATGAGGGGGCTTTAAGAATTTTACGGACGCAGAAAAATCGCTTTGGTTCTGCAAATGAATCAGCTGTTTTTGAAATGTCTGAAGACGGATTGGTTGAAGTATTGAATCCTTCTGAGCAGTTTTTGTCTGAACGACAAAGAGGAGTTTCGGGCACATCCGTGGCTGCTCTTGTGGATGGAACTAGGTGTTTTCTTGTGGAGATTCAAGCACTCGTACAGAGATGTTTTCAGGGCTTTCCTCGAAGAACTTTTCAAGGGATAGATCAAAATCGCGTAGCTCTTTTGCTAGCAGTTCTTGAAAAATATGGAATTGATTTTTCTAATTACGATGTTTATGTGAAAGTTGCAGCAGGTGGGCGGATTGAAGAAGCTGCGGCTGATTTGGCAATTGCAGCAGCATTGGCCTCTGCTCGTTTAGATAAAAGTATTCCTGAAGATGTTTTGCTTTTAGGAGAGGTAAGTCTTACTGGTGGAATTCGCTCCGTACAACATTTAGATATTCGATCTAAAGAAGCTTCTCGAATGGGGTTTAAAAAAATAATTGTATCTGAAAGCGGAAATTCGAAAAAGATTTCAGTTCCTATGGGTGCTCAAGTTTTAAAAATCAAAAATATTGCACAATTAAAAGATCAATTATGGGCGAAGTCCTATTCAGCAGTAAATAAAGAAGTTGGTGCTTGAAGAGAGATCTCTTTTTTCGAAAGAGGATCTACAAATTTTAATTTCCAGCTAAAAAGCTCGAGGGTTTTTTGAGAACTCATATCTCCGTAAAGTTTATCGCCTATTAGGGGGCTTTTTTGGGAAGCAAAGTAGCTTCTGATTTGATGTCTTCGGCCTGTAACGAGTTCAACCTCATATACGTGGCCTTTAAAATTTATATTTTCTTTAGAATCGCGAATAATGTGCTTGGCTTCGAGTACGGAATGAAAGGAACGAAACTTTTCAGATTCTTCACTGTAAGTCGTTTTTTTTGAGGAACGGTAGCGAGAGGCAATAAAACCTTCTTTTTTTCCAATACAGCTTTGTTTATAAGGAGCACCAGCAAGATAGAGCTTATGAATTGAATGTCCTAAAAAAAGCTCATTATAGGTCTTCCAAGAGCTTTCAGCGGCCAACAAGAGAAGGCCTTGGGTTTCGTAATCGATTCGATGAGCAGGTTTAAATAATTGCGCGCCGCGTTCAAATTCCAGTTCGTTACTGTGGACGCGAGGGTGCTTGTAAATTGCTAACAAATTTTGATCTTCGTAAAGGATTTTTAAATCTGTTCTTGACACAAGTCCTACTACACCTTTGTAAATGTTTTTAGGACATATGGCGAGTAAAAGTAAAAATTCTAAAAAAGCTCCAAAAGCTGCCTCAAAAGCTTCTAAGCCTGTAAAGGCTACGAAGGTTGAAAAAAAGAGCGCTCCAAATAAAGTTGTGGCGAAAACTGTCAGTAAGACTATTTCTAAAGAAAAGCCCCTTACTAAAGCGGAGTCTAAAAAAACGACCGAAAAAGTAGAGAAGAAAACAGATAAGACTGCAAAGCCTCTCACAAAAGCGGCCCCTGCAGTTGCTTTGTCTAAAATTCTTCCTAAAGAAGAGCTAGCTGCTTCCTATGTGTTGGCTGATAGCGAAGTCGATGACTTCGAAGAAGACGAAAAAGCCCGAACAAAACTCGAAGAGTTTGAAGATGATGAAGATACAGATGGCCCTCCTGCTTGGTGGAAAAGCGATCCTGCTGCGATTGAAGGAGCAGAAGACGATGAAGAAGGGGAGCGAGGTAACTTCGACGATTCTGACGAGTGGACTGAGGATGATGAGTGGGCTGATGACGATAAGAAGAGTGACAGCGATAATGACTCTGATGATAATCGTGATTGGTAAGGAACTTTAAAAAAGAATGGCCTTAAGCCAGTGGCATCATGATTGGCTCCCCATCAATCAAACAATTCAAGGGGAATCTATTGTTGATTTTCCTCACTTAAACGTTCGGACCAAAAATGAGGCAAAGACTTTTTTAAAAGCCTATGGCTACGACATAGAAGATCCGATTGTTTATGAAGAAATTTGGAGAGTTTACTTTGAAGGTCTTCACTTTATTCGAAACGTTTTATTAGAACCCAATGAGACTTTGCCCTCTTCTTTTTACGAGAGGACAAGTCAAAATGATATCATTAAGTTGCTTGTTGATGCTTCTACTTCCCAAGGAGAAAGGTCTGCTTGGGCATGTGCTATTTTGCGCGTCATGCATACTATTTCTCATTTGGATAACGATCTAAAGTTAGAAAACTTCCATACAGCCCGAGAAAAAATATTTGCTCAGTTTGATCCCTTTGTTCATCAAGTGGCTCCACGCAAATGGAGTTTTGGAAAAACAGGCGAAGTGCAAATTCCACTCGTCCGCTATCAAAAGAAAATAAAAAAAGAACGAAATTCCATGATTATTAAGCTTATTTCCAAAGCTCAGAACGATGTTGAGCTTATTTATGACAGTTTGGGAATTCGTTTTGTCGTTGAAAAAAAAATAGATGCGGTTCGCTTAGTTGAGAAGTTTTTTGAGCTGGGTGCGATTTCTTATGCAAACATTCAACCACGAAAATCATTTAATAATTTATTAGATGTAAAAGTTCTTCAGCAAAAAATGGAAGAGCTACAAAAAGCTGTAGAAGTAGGAAGGCTATCAACACAAGAGGCTGATGAGCGATATTCTTTGCTGGATATTCCACTGATGAAGCAAGAAGAGGCAGGAGTCAAAAATTCTTTTAGCTCTCCCCACTACCGATCTCTTCAGTTTACATGTCAACACTTAGTTCATGTTCAAGATTCTATTTTGCCTGTTCTAGAAAAAGTACGTTCTCAACTTGAAAAAACAATGGCCGGAAGGCGATTTTTGAAATCATTTCCAATAGTTTTGAGGGAGAGAAAAGCTTTTTACTATCCCTATGAAATTCAAATAACTGACAAAGAATCTTATGTCGAAAATCTAAGAGGTCGAAGCAGTCATAAAGACTATAAGGAAAAGCGTCGAATGATGGCTAGAAAACGCGTTCTCAGCGGAATTTATGGCATAATCAAAGTATGAGGACGTTGGCTTTTTTAAAGAGGCCTTTTTATTTCTATTTTTTTTCTTTAAGTTTTTTTTCGATTGCCAATAAAAAAATTGATTCAGCAACGCCTAAGTCTTCTCAAGAAACGATTGAAAAACTTTCATATGATCCCACAACGGGCGATCTAAGAGTTTCTCAAATAAACACTTGCGGAACAATTGATAGAATTCCTTGGACCTTAAAAAGTAGTGGAAAAAGAACGAGAAGAATCTTTCGTGATTATTTAAAAAAAGATGGAGAAAAAGCGTTTGCGCTTTGGGAACTCGTTCAGGTTCTTGATGAAAAGGGAGATGTTTCTTTTGTTTTTCAAAAAAAACTAAAGGATGGGCGTTCAGAATTTTATGCCTTGAGAGGGTATCAGGTCGAAAGAATTTTAGAAATCCGCAAAGGGCGAAGGCGCTTAGTGGACAAACAAAACATGAAGGCTCTCATTAATCGCGTGGGAGCTGTTTTTTTTCATAAAGATGGAAGTCGTGTTGAATTTATTCCAGGACAAATAGGAAAAGCTGCGATTGTGATTTATCCAACAGATTCTAATGGTGTAGGGATCGCCCCGGTCTATCTCAAGAATCTAGCCTGTGATAAACCTGAATCTTTTAAAGATGAAGACATTGTTGAAGTTGTTAAAAAAGCGAGTGGCGGAACTAGCCCATCGGGGCCAAGTGCAGGGGCTGCCTCGCCTTCTAAATGATTTCGATATAAGAAGGGCTTTTTCATGAATACAAATCAAAAAAATGAAGCTTTAAATGAAGTGGTTTTAAAGGCTGATGGGTTAAAAAAAGCTTATGGAAAAAGAAATGTAGTTAATGGGGTAACTCTTGAGGTCAAAAAGGGACAGGTAGTGGGTCTTTTGGGACCAAATGGTGCGGGAAAAACCACGGTTTTTTATATGATAGTAGGATTGGTTTTTCCAAATTCTGGGAAAATTACAATTGGGGAAAAAGATATTAGTTCTTTGCATCTTTTTGAAAGAGCAAAGCTGGGTATTGGCTATTTACCTCAGGAACCAAGCCTTTTTAGAAAATTAAGTGTTTATGAAAACATATTAATGGCTTTGGAGGCACAGAACTTGAAAGGTAAGGATATGCACAATCAAGCTGAAGAGATCATCACAAGCTTTGGCTTAGAAAAAGTAGCTTATTCAAGCGCAGCGGCTTTGTCTGGCGGTGAACGTAGAAGATGTGAGATAGCTCGATGTATGGCTATTAACCCAGATTTCATATTGTTAGATGAGCCTTTTGCTGGGATTGATCCAAAGGCGGTTTTAGAGATACAAGGCTTTATTCATGATCTCCGTCAAAAAAATATCGGTATTTTAATTACTGACCATAACGTACGGGAAACATTGGGAGTTTGCGATTATTCCTATTTAATGAACCAAGGACACGTATTTTTAAGTGGATCTCCCCAAACAATTACCGAAAGTAATGAGGCAAGAGAAATTTACTTAGGAGAAGGATTTAAACTGTAAAGAATTTAAAGAGGTAGGAAAGAAAGACAAATGGCACTCAAACAACAGATGAAGCAAAGCCTGGGGATGGCAATGACCCCTCAATTACAGCAGGCGATCAAAATTTTGCAGATGTCTGTATTGGAGCTTCAGCAGGAGATAGGAAACGCTCTCGTAGAAAATCCTTGCTTAGAAGAATCAACGGGAGACGACACCTCTCCACAAGAAGCCCCCGTTGCTCAATCGGTTGAAGACTCAAACGAATTTGAAGATAAGGCTTCTCAATCATCAAGTGCAGAGAATTTTGATTTTGGACAAATAGACATCGGATCTCAAAACTATCGTTCTACGAGAAACATGAATCTCGATGAGATTCCTTCTTATGAACAAGTGCTTTCAAAACCACAAACGCTTTTTGATCATTTGATGTGGCAATGGAGGTTGAGTGAGTCAACAGAAGAACAAAGTTCAATCGCAGAAGAAATTATTGGAAACATCAACGAAGATGGCTACCTTGTTCTTTCTGTTGAAGAAATTGCCTCAGATTTGAAATGTGATGTTGAAGAAGTTAGCGCTGTTCTTTATCGAATTCAGCGCTTCGATCCTCCAGGAGTTGCGGCTCGTTCATTACTTGAATGTTTATTAATTCAAGCTGAATTGCTTTCAGAGGATGATGAAGTTGAGCAGATTATAGAAAATCATTTATCCGAACTTGAAACTAAAAATTATTCTTCAATAAGCAAAAAAATGGGACTTCCTCTCCATCGGGTACAAGAACTTTGTAAAGTTATTCATAACATGGAACCAAAACCCGGAAGAAGTTTTCATGTAGGAGAGGCTCAATATTTTGTACCTGATGTCTACGTGGTTAAAGTAGGCGGACAATTTATGGTTGTTTTAAACGAGGACGGCCTTCCTCGTTTAAAAGTTTCAAGCGAGTACAAAGAACAATTAGATACAGGAATGCTCAAAGAAGAAACTCGAGCTTTTGTAAAAGATAAGTTGAAGGGTGCAAACTGGCTTTTAAAGTCTATTTATCAAAGACAGCGCACCATTTTTCGCGTGACTGAATCTATCCTTCAAAGGCAAAAAGATTTTTTCGATAAAGGACCAGAGCACTTACATCCGATGGTGTTAAGGGATGTGGCAGATGAGTTGAGCTTACATGAATCAACTATTTCGCGTGTGACGACTAATAAATTTGTTCATACACCACACGGAATATTTGAATTAAAGTATTTTTTTAATTCCGGGATTCGTCGCTCAGACGGGGGAGATGACCTCGCGAGTGCTTCCGTTAAACAAAAAATTAAAGAAATTGTAGCTCGTGAGGACGCTAAAAGGCCTCTGAGTGATCAAGAAATTGTAGAGGTTTTAAAGGCTGATAAAATTGAGATCGCCCGTAGAACGGTCGCAAAGTATAGAGAGGCTCTGTCGATTCTTCCTTCGAGTAAAAGGAAGAAGTATTTTTAATGCTTAACAAAATTTTAAAATTTCTTATCTATAAAGAGTTTTAAAATAATAAGAGGGGGAAACTGTGGAAAGAAAATCTAATCTCAATGTGATGGTTGTGTTTAAAGGAATTCATTCAAGTGAATCTGTAAAGGAATACGCTAACGATCGAGTGGCGAAAGTGTCGAAACACTTACATGAAATGACAAATTGTCATTTTACTTTTTTAATGGAAAGAACGGACAGTGTTGCACAGCTTCATGTTGTGGCGGGAGATTTTGATGCTCGAGCAGAAGCTCGGGGCGAGAATTTATTTTCAGCAATTGATGAGGTAACCGATAAAATTCTTCATCAGAGCAGAAAACATAAAGAAAAAGTGACAGATCATAAAAAAAGAGAGAAAGTCGAAGTATTCTTAGATAATAGGGACATCGACAATGGAAGTATCGAATAAAAGTTTTTTATTTACATCTGAATCTGTAACCGAAGGCCATCCTGATAAAGTCGCTGATTTGATTAGTGATACAATATTAGATGCCTTTATAGGACAAGACTCTCACGCTCGAGTTGCGTGTGAGACACTTGTGACGACGAACTTGGCGCTTGTTGCTGGAGAGATCTCGAACCATGCAAAAGCTAATGTTGATGTTCATTCACTTGTTAAGGGGGCTATTCGAGCTATTGGATATGATCGCCCTGAAGAGGGATTTAATGTTGATTCTGTAGAAATCATCAACCGCCTTCATGAGCAGAGTGCTGATATCGCTCGAGGGGTTGATCTAGGGGATGACATCGGAGCGGGCGACCAAGGTTTGATGTTTGGTTACGCATGTAAGGAAACAAAAACTTTAATGCCTCTTTGCATCTCTCTTGCGCATCAAATTTCTAGATCTCTCTCTGTGAAGAGAAAGTCGAAAGAAATTCCTTGGCTTCGCCCTGATGGAAAAACTCAAGTAACGGTTGAGTATAGAGATGGAGCTCCTTATAGAATTGATACAATTGTTGTTTCAACACAACACTTGGAAAGTGTTACTCAAGAAGAAATTAAACAAAGAGTTCAAAAAGAAATCGTTGAACCTCTTTTGCCTCAAAACCTTATAAAAGGTGCAGTTAAATACCATATTAATCCAACGGGTAAGTTTGTCATTGGTGGCCCTCATGGAGACACTGGGTTAACGGGAAGAAAAATAATCGTGGATTCTTATGGTGGATATGCCCCCCACGGCGGAGGAGCTTTTAGTGGAAAAGATCCAACTAAAGTTGATCGCTCAGCTGCTTATATGGCTCGATATGTTGCTAAAAACATTGTTGCTTCAGGCATCGCTTCTCGGGCTCTTGTGCAATTTGCTTATGCCATCGGAGTTGCTGAGCCAGTGAGCGTCATGGTGGATTGCCAAGGGACAAGCGAAGTTGATCCTCAAAAAATCGAAAAAGCAGTGAGAGAGATTTTTGCTTTAAAGCCAGCAGGAATTATTAAGCAACTAGATCTTAGAAAACCGATTTATAAAAACAGCACAAATTACGGCCATTTCGGGCGTGATGACGCTGGTCTTAGTTGGGAAAAAACCGACAAGGCGGATGCTCTAAGGACTTGGTTTAAGTAGAGAATTTATTCTTTTATAGTAAAGAAGATATTTATCTTTATTTATAGAGTTTTGAGTATTTTCTGCTAATTCAATAATTCGGGCAATAATTTTTTCTGGGTGATTGACGCCCATTCTTAAAATAATTTCACAGTTATTGATTTTTTGGGTCAATGCATTTTGAACCTCGGTAGTTTTATTTTCTTCTGAGCTTACACACTCAAAAAGTCTTGTTTTAAAACTCTCTTTTGCGATAACAATTGGATATTTTTTTAATTCATAGGCTTGCAAAAAGAACGAGACAAAAATTGTTATTAAAGACACGAAGAAAACATAAGAGAATATTTTTCGGTTTTTTGTAATAGAGTCTTCACCCACAGGAATAAAAAATGCAGATAAAAATCCAAGTCCAAAACCAAGTACGTGTAAAACCGTACTGCCAAGAGGAAGAATAATTAAACCCAAGATGAGGTTTTGAAAAAAGTTTTTTATGAGGAGTTTTTGAAGCTCCGATTTTTTTTGCGTTTTTTGAGCACCAGCAACTCCTGCTCCTAAAAGTCCAAAAATTCCAGCCGAGGCTCCTCCGGCAAGCGCTGAAATTAAAATTTTAGGAAAAATCAGTGTGAGAACAAAAAAAACAGCAAAAGTTAAAGTTCCCGAAATAAAAAAAATAAAAAAACATTTTTTGTAATCAAACATTTCTTCAATCAAAGGGCCCAAAGCAAAGAGCCCCAGAATGTTCATTAGAAGATGAAGAGCGTTGAAGTGAACAAAGTTTGCTGTCACAAAGCGCCAGTACTGGTCCATCAGTATAAGAGCAGAGTTTGTCGCTCCAATTTGAGTCATTGTGTATGTGGGAATTGAGCCAAGAGAAGACGGGCCAATTTTGAAAAACACGATTAAAAAAGGAAGAGAGCTGAGAAAAACGAGTAGATACGTTGCGGGGTTTTTTTGAGCTTTTTCTGGAAGGAGTGAAGTTAACCATGAGTCTAAACGCGAACCTTTAAGGTATGTGTTGCATTGATAACAACGGTCTAGATGTTTTCCAATGAGAGCTCCACATTTAGGACAAAGAAGAGGATCTGACATCAGGTTATTTTATTACACATTTAGGTTAGTCTTAACGTGTGGCTTTGTTTTTTGTAAGATTTATTTTACTTTTTTTCTTTTTATCAATTTTTCTTGTCTTTGAATTTAAAAAAAGAAAAGAAAAAAAACTTTATCCTCAAAAACTAAGCGAATTATTTTCTATGGGTTCTAAGTGGAAAAAGGGATCAAACCCTCAAGTTACGGCTGTGATGTTTGCAATTTCTTGTTTTTTTGGTTTTGTTTTGTGGGAATCTTTGATCTTATGCGTTTTAAATGTTTATCCATGGCTTTCTTTGGGTTTAGCGCCAGGTGTTTTGTTGGCCGCACTTTTGTTCAAAAAAAGGCAAAACTTTCATGAGTGGACTTTTCGAGAAACAATTGAGTTAGTTTTAAGCATTGGTCTTGTTGGAGGCGCTTTCTTTTGCTGGGTGTTGTTTCCTTGGATATACATTCGCGCTCAATTCTTGAAAAAGAAGCAAAACTCTAACAGACTTTAAAGGTGCTATACGCCTTATTTTACGCTCTCAATAATGAATTCAAAATTTTAAATGTTATTCGATATATCAGCTTTCGATCGGGACTTGCAGCAGTCACAGCACTCTTGTTTGTTATTTTTGCAGGAACCCCTTTTATTAAGTGGATGAAAAAGCGCCAATTTGGTCAGGCAATTCGAAACGAGGGACCACAAAGCCATCTTAAGAAAACTGGAACTCCCACAATGGGAGGAGTTTTGATTTTGGGGGGTGCTTTTTTAGGCATTCTTCTGTGGGGGGATTTAACAAATACTTATGTTTGGAGCGTCTTGCTTATTCTTTTTGTTTTTGGATTGGTTGGATTTTTAGATGACTACATCAAAATCATAAAAAAAGACCCTGAGGGTTTAGCAAGTCGGTGGAAGTTCCGTTTACTTTATTTGGGAGCTGCACTTTTTTCTTACATTTCTTATGTTTCGGCAGATGGAGATGGGGTCCAGGGCGCTCTTTATTTTCCTTTTTTTAAAAATTTAGCACTCAATTTGGGCCCGTATTACATGCTTTTAAGTGTGTTGGTGGTTGTGGGAGCCTCAAATGCAGTGAATTTAACAGACGGCCTAGATGGCTTAGCCATCGGGCCCTGTATTGTGAATTGCGCTTCCTTTTTTATTCTCTGTTATTTGGGAGGAAATATTGTCTTTGCTCGTTACCTACAAATTCCCCATGTGCCCGGGATTGGGGAGCTTGCAGTGGTTTGTGCTGCCCTAATGGGCGGAGGAATAGCTTTCTTATGGTTTAATACCTATCCTGCACAAATCTTTATGGGCGATGTAGGAGCTTTGGCCTTAGGTGGAGCTTTGGGGGCGCTTTCAGTCCTGTCAAAGAACGAAATCCTACTTATAGTGCTTGGGGGAGTCTTTGTTATAGAGACCCTTTCGGTGATTTTGCAGGTGGCTTCTTTTAAATTGAGAGGTAAGCGTATTTTTAGAATGGCTCCTATTCATCACCATTTTGAACTTTTAGGCTGGCCTGAGCCAAAGGTTATTGTAAGATTCTGGATTCTTTCGTTCATTTTGGCTATAGCTGCATTGGGTACTCTAAAGTTACGATAAAGCGCGATAAATGTTGCGATAGTTACGAGAAAGGTTTTTTATAGATTGTGGCAATGCAAGGATTAAACGGAAAAATTTTTAGTATTTTAGGTGCAGAACAAAACGCGTTGGAAATCGCTCGATTCGTTTTAAGAAATCAGGGAATAGCAAGAATTGTTTTGCCAGGCCTTCCTGAAGATAGGCACGAGCAAGCAAGAGCTATTTTTGAGGGACTCGCTGTTGAATTTGAATTTGGTCCTATCGACTTAAGAATTTTTCAATCATCTGCAATGGTGATTGTTTGCGATGGATTTCCGATTGATCTTCGCGAACTCGATGCAGCTCGAAATATGAATATCCCCGTCGTATCTGAATTAGAGTTTGTCTCTCTTCATTCAGCTGCGAGTATTGTTGCGGTTGTGGGAACAAATGGCAAAAGCACCACAGCACATATTCTTAAAGCAATTCTTGAAAAACAAAACATTGAAGCTTTTGCAAACATTGATCGTCCCTTAAGCGCGGTTCTAAATGAAGGAACTACTCCTGATTTTATTATTGCAGCTTGTTCACCTCAACAACTTGAGGGAACCAGAACCTTTAAACCAAAAGGAATTCTATTTTTGAATTTAGCTGAAGACATGACGGATCGATATCCCAATATCGAAAACTACTTTCAAGCAAACAGGGAAGTTCTTAAGAACGCAGATTCTGACACGTGGGTTGTTTTCAATTCTCAAGACAGCTCTGTTGTTTCTTTTGTGCAAAATCTTCAGGGGAAAACCTATCTTTTTGGGATGCAAGAGATTCCCTCTGGCTTTGAAGGTGCTTGGTGCCAAAAAAATAAAATCTCCATTCGTTGGAAAGATAATCAACTCGTTGAGTTGGATATAAGCCAGCTTAGAATGCGTGGATTTCATAATCGCGAAAATTTGATGGCCGCTTCATTGGCTGCTCTCAATTTAGGAGTGAAAGCCGAAGCGATTCAAAAAACAATTGTCGAATTGAAAGCTTTGCCTCATAGAGTGCAATTCATTAAGAGAATTAATGATGTCGCATTTTATTCAGATGCGTATGCGACAAATCCTGCGGCCGTTATTCGCACGTTGGGCTCTTTTGTAGAACCTGTCATATTAATTATGGGTGGCAAAGATAAGGAAGTTAATTTCTCTCTTCTTGCCCCTCATATTCGTTTACGAGTTAAAAACTTAATCATTACGGGAGAAAGTAAAGAGAAAATCAATCGCTTTTTAGGTGACTATACAGAAACCTTTTTAGTGGGGACACTTGAAGAAGCGACTTTGCTTGCCTATCAAAAATCTCGTTCTGGAGATGTAGTTCTTCTTTCTCCAGGTTGTATGGGAACGGATAAGTTCCCCTCTCAACAAGAAATGGGAGATTTTTTTGCAAAGTTAGCTGTGACCTTGTCTCAGCCTCGAAAACCAAATGTACTCTAATGAGTTTTTTCGAAAATAAAACTTTTTGAGTCTTTTTTAGACACAAGCCTCAGGTGAATTTTATCTCCCATTTTAATTTTTCCTTCGAGAAAATGTTTGGATAGGGGAACCTGTACTTCACGGTAAATGACTCTTTTCAAGGGGCGAGCTCCGAATTCAGGAGAATATCCAAGTTCGGCAAGATAGTTTTTGGCCTCCATGTCGAGATCGAGAGTTATATTTTTATCTTTCATAATTTTATTCAGGTTATGGATCTGAACGTCGACAACTTGTCTGATCAATTCTGGAGCTAAAGGGTTAAAGATGATCATTTCATCTACTCTGTTAATAAATTCAGGACGCAGAAATTTTTTTAAGTAATCTGGAAGATCGTTCGATGTAAGCTTTTGCGTTCTGATTTCTTCTGCACCCATGTTGCTCGTCATGATAAGAAGAGTATTTCTAAAGTCTACTGTTCTTCCCTGTCCATCGGTAAGCCGTCCGTCATCGAATACTTGAAGGAGCGTGTTAAGGACATCGGGATGGGCTTTTTCGATCTCATCAAAAAGAACAACAGAATAGGGTCTTCGCCGTATGGCTTCCGTGAGTTGTCCGCCCTCTTCGAATCCAACGTAACCAGGGGGAGCTCCAATTAATCTTGCCACCGAATGTTTTTCCATGTACTCGCTCATGTCCAAACGAATCATGTTTTGTTCGCTATCAAAAAGGACTTCAGCAAGTGTTTTTGCTGTTTCTGTTTTTCCCACTCCTGTGGGACCGAGGAATAAAAATACGCCGATTGGTTTATGGGGATCTTTTAATCCACTGCGAGATAAGCGGACCGCATCAGAGACCGAAGATAGAGCTTGCTCTTGCCCGCACACTCTTTTTCTTAAAAGCTCTTCAAGTTTAAGGAGCTTTTGATTTTCTCCTTGCTCAAGACGGTCAAGGGGAATTCCTGTCCATTTAGATACGACACTTGCGATGTCGTTCGAGGTAACTTCCTCGCTAAGCATTCTAGAGGATTTTTGCATTTCAGCTAAATCCTTTTGTGCTTGAAGCATGCTTTTGTTTTTTTCAGGAATTTTTCCATACTTTAATTCAGCAGCTTCTCCAAGTCGTCCTTCTCTTTCTGCCGCTTCTAGGTCTTTGTTAAGTTTTTCAATTTCTTCTTGAATATGAGCGACTGCAAGGATGGTTGTTTTTTCTTTTTCCCATTTCTTTTTTAATTCAGAAATAGTTTGTTTTTCTGAACCAATTTCTTTTTCTAATTTCTCTAAGCGTTCTTTACTCGCTAGGTCGCTTTCCTTTTTGAGCGCTTCTCGCTCTATTTCTTTTTGTGTGAGAGCTCGAACTTTCTCGTCAATTTCTACGGGCATCGAATCTATTTCGATGCGAATTTTTGAGGCGGCTTCATCTATTAAGTCGATTGCTTTATCAGGAAGAAAGCGGTCCGCGATGTATCTGTGCGAAAGTTGAGCTGCAGCCACAAGTGCATTGTCTTGAATATGGACACCGTGGTGAATTTCATACTTTTCTTTAAGACCGCGAAGAATAGAGACGGTGTCTTCAACGCTTGGCTCCCCTACGTAAACTTGTTGAAATCTTCGCTCGAGAGCAGGATCTTTTTCGACATATTTTTTATATTCGTTGAGGGTTGTTGCCCCTACGCAGCGCAGCTCGCCTCGAGCAAGCGCAGGTTTGAGCAGGTTGCCTGCGTCCATCGCACCATCACTTTTCCCCGCCCCAATTAAAGTATGAAGCTCATCAATGAAAAGAATGATTTCACCGTTTGAGTTTTGAACTTCTTTGATAAAGGCTTTGAGTCGCTCTTCAAATTCTCCTCTAAATTTTGCTCCAGCAATCATGGCGCCTAAATCCATGGATAAAACTTTTTTATCTCGAAGAGTTTCGGGGACATCGCCGGCAATAATTCTCTGCGCGAGACCTTCAGCAAGAGCGGTTTTTCCTACGCCTGGTTCTCCGATGAGGACGGGGTTGTTTTTGGTTCTTCGAGAAAGAACTTGTATAACGCGTCTGATCTCTTCATCGCGACCTATGACGGGATCGAGCTTTCCGTCTTTTGCAAGTTCTGTAAGGTCGCGAGAATATTTTTTGAGGGCTTGATATTTTTCTTCACTGTGTGGATCATCAGCTTTCTGAGAACCTCGAATTTTAAGTAACTCTTGTTCAACAAGTGTTGAAGTAAGTCCAAGTTTTTGGAGTTCTTGTGTGAGAGCACTTTCTTTATCGGTAAGAGAGAGAAATAAGTGCTCAACCGCTATAAAGCTGTCTCCCCATTTTTTTGAAATATTCTCGGCAATAGAAAATAATTTTTGAAGGTTGTGCGAGATTGAAATGCTGGACGCATTTATTCCTTCAACAGAGGGAAGTTTGGAGATTTGATTTTTAGCAAATGACACAATGGACTTTTGAATATTTAGGTTTTTTAAAAGAGTTGAAACAGGCTCTTTGTCATCAAGGAGAGAGTTTAAAAGATGGATAGTTTCAACGCTTGGATTCTTTTTTTGTTCTGCAAGTGAATGGGCTTCTGCAAGTGACTGTTGTGAAAGAGCCGTTAATTTTTCTATTTTTAACATTCAACACTCCTCTTAAATAAGGTGGTGTTGTTTTTGGAGAAGTCAACCTCACTAAGTTTTTAGCTTTTTAGGTGCTAAAATTAATGGAATAAGCTTCATCAAAAATTTCTAGATCAAAGATTGAAAAGAACCCTGAACTCGTATCTTTTTTAGGTGAGAAATCAATAGAGGGATACATAAGAGATTCTGTGTTTGTACTATGTGAACGACCAAGTGCATGTCCAAGCTCATGAGCACATAAATATTTATAATAGTACTGAGCAGATGAGCTTAGTTTTGAGGGATCACCCAAAGCATTTTCTTTGATAAAAATATCGGCTTCGATAAGTCCGTCGGTAGAATAGCGAGTGAGAGTGACAGCGAGAGAGCCTGGAATTTTTGTTGTCCATGGCCATTCTCCCGAAACATAATAAATTCCGTTAACACCATCACTATTGAGTGAAGTGTAGTCACTTTTGTAGCGAGGAGCTGTTGTGTTGTTAGGATTTATAGAAAGATTTGTATCAAGGAGAATGTCATCATAACTTGTTGAAGCTTCTGACATAATTTTGCGTAAGGCTTCAGGAACAGAGGAATCAAAAGAAAATTCTACCGAACTACGATTCCATTTTACGACCGCTCCATTCGAGCACATAAACTCCCCACACTTGTACAAAGAGAGTTGTTTTGTACATGAAGATAGAAATAAAGCCAGGCTGAGTGTGGATAAGTAATGGATAACTCTTCCCATAAAAAGAAGAATTGCAGGGAACATGCCTAAGACAGTGGGTTTTGATCGTTAAGTAAAATCAAAGAGTTAAGCGTTTAAAGCCTGTACAATCATTAAACAAGAGAAGGCAATTTTAAGCGTGAGCTTCAGGAGAGCTTTGCTCTATGTTTTGATTCTTATCAAAGAAGCGCTCAATTTCATCGTGTTCAATTGTTTCTTTTTCAAGAAGAACATGAGTCATTCTTTCAACGAGAGATCGATTTTCATTTAAGATTTTGCATGCATTTGCAAATTCATCTTCAAGAATCTTTCGGCTTTCTTCATCAATCGATTGAGAAACTTTTTCAGAAACAGAAGCGTAATCATTTTTGATAAAAGGATTTCCTTGATACATTTGGTTTTGAAGCCCAAGCGAGACAAGTCCTAAACTTTGGCTCATGCCGAATTCAGAAATCATTCTGCGAATAATTTCACTAGCTCGTTTCAAATCATCATGAGCACCTGTTGTGATTTCTCCTATGAAAACATGCTCAGCAGCTCGACCACCAAGAAGAGTTCGAATTTTTATTCGTAGTTGTTTGTCGGTTAAGAGATGTCTTTCTTCTTCGGGAATATGCATGGTAAATCCCAAGGCGCCACTGCTGCGAGGAATAATTGAAATTCGATGTACTCGGTCTTGGGAGTGGCTTAATTGAGCAACTACAGCGTGACCAACTTCGTGATAAGCAACGGTTCTTTTTTCAGATTCTGGTAGAACTCTGCTTTTTGTCGCAAGGCCTGCAATGATTCTATCGATGGCATCTTCAAAGCAGGCTTTTGGTACCTTTATAAGGTCTCTTCTTACAGCTAATAGAGCAGCTTCGTTTACAAGATTTGCAAGATCAGCTCCTGTAAACATAGGAGTTCGAGATGCAATTTCTTTGAAGTCTATATTGTTCTCAAGTTTTACTCGGCTTGCATGAACTTTTAGAATCTCCTCACGACCTTTTAAAGTAGGTCGATCAACAAGAATTTGTCTGTCAAAGCGGCCAGGTCTCAAAATGGCTGGGTCAAGAACTTCGGGTCTGTTGGTTGCCGCCATGATGATCACTCCAGAGTGATTATCAAAGCCGTCCATTTCCACAAGAATTTGATTGAGAGTACTTTCACGCTCATCGTTTGTTGATAAGACTCCAGCGCTACGTGATTTTGCGACAGCATCGAGTTCATCAATAAAAACAATACAGGGAGCTTTTTTCTGTGCTTCCGCAAAGAGATCTCTCACTCGAGCAGCTCCAACGCCCACAAACATTTCCACAAAATCTGAGCCAGAAATTTGAAAAAAACTAACATTCGCTTCACCTGCGACAGCTCGAGCGATAAGCGTTTTTCCAGTTCCTGGGGGGCCCATTAAAAGAACGCCTTTCGGGATTTTTCCCCCGATAGCGAGATATTTTTCGGGACTTTTCAAGAAACTAATAATTTCTTGTAGCTCTTCTTTGACTTCGTCATAGCCTGCAACGTTAGCAAAAGTTGTTTTAGATTGAGGATCTTGTTCAACAAGTTTAGCCCGACTTTTTCCGAAAGACATTATTCCCGTTGAGGCTCCTTGTTTAAACATACGTGAAAAAAAGAATTGAGTAATAAAAATCAAGAAAACGATAGGGAGCACCCAAGAGAGAAGAAAATCTTTTATCCAATTATTTTGAAATTTAGATTCGTAATTAATTTTTTTTTCTTCAAGAAGAGGAATAAGGGTTTGATCATCCCCAATCCTTTCGGCAATCCACTGAGTGCTCTTAGAGTCATTGAGCTCAGCTCCTAAGATTTCGGCATTCATCCAAATTTTTTTAACCTTACCATCTCGAATAGCTTGTTTGATTTCAGAGTAACCTTTTTTTTCTATGCCTGAAGATTCCTCTAAAAAAGTTGCAACAAAAAGAAGTAATGCAATAAAAAAACCAACTTTTGCAAAAGTTGAGAGTCCTGATTTTTTATCTTTTGAGTTTTTGTTTTTAAGGGCTTGAGCCATATTAGATTTCCTTTTTTGGAGGATTTTTATTCTTCGATTTCTTCTTCTCGTTCTTCTTCGCTCTTAGGGATAAACACGCTGTTGAGGGAGTTTATCATGTCGCCATCATCAGCAACTGAAGATTTAAGAGCTTCGTACTTCTCGGTTCTTCCAAGCTTTTCGTAGCCTTTAAGGGCGTAGCGAGTTTTGCCTTGAGCTTCGGCATTGGCCGTTGCTTGAAGAAGTTCGCTTTGGTTTTCTTCGTTTAGAATCCTGAAAATTTTTAAAAGTAAAAAAACATTACCTTCTTCAATCAATGTTTTTTTGATTTTTTCAATTTCAATTTTATTATTTGTCAAAAAGTCTAGAGCGTCACTTGTCCAACCTGCATCCTTTAAAGAGAGGCCGATGAGCTCTTTCTGCTCAACTGACAATTTTTTGTGTCCATGAAGAATATCTCTTTTTTCAATCGCGTCAGGAATTTGCTTCACTTTTTGATCCTCTATCCGAATGGAATCATAGAAGCATGGAGCTCTCAAGGAGGATATAGAGATGAAAAAGAAAGCGTTTACAAAGAAAACTAAAAAACAAACAGTTAAGCAGAAATCAACAGTACCTGTTCTTTATCAAAACATCGGAGGGGAAATTTATGCCTTCGCTGAAGTTGGACAAGAAGTCTACTTTGCAAAAGTTCCCGTTAATGCTCGTTCGCCTCAAGTGCTTCACGAAGCAGGATTTAGCGAAAATTTAGAAAAAGATGCGGCTTAGATTAAGCGCGAGTTTGTCTTTTGCGAGCTTTAGACATTTTTTTCTTGAGCTTTGCTCTGTGACGAACACTTTTTTTACGATTTTTTGGTTTTTGTTTTTTTGCCATGACCCCTCTTATATCGTTAGAGGGCTTAATCTTAAAGCCAAGGCCGAAGAATCTTTGCTCAGTTGTCTGAAGTTTAGACAGTTAAAATTCGAAAAAACACTGTTTTTTCAAATGGTTAAGCTCTTTTCAAGGGTAAAATAATAAGTATGAGAGCACCTTTTGTGTTTTCATCTTTATATTTTTCAAGGGCTTCGAGCTCGTTGATGTTTATTGCCTTTTCGTTTCTTGTACCTGATCAAGCTTCTTCTCAGATTCATGCTCCGGTTAAGACTTCAGGCTATTTGAGTCACTCCTACACAAAGGCTGAAAAAGAGGCCGAGGATCACGAAAGAAAACAGCTTCAGCCATTCGTTGTTGAACTGTTAAAAGACTACGGGTGTAAGGACTTTGAAACAAAAGCCTTTCATGTAATTGTTGAACAATTAAGGCAAAATCCCCAACCTCAACTTAGCTTTAGGGATCGCCACAAGGCGATGGTCAGTAACTTAAGAGTTTATAATGAAAGTGATCGACCCGTTGGATCTTTTGAACCAGCTAAAAAAGAGTTTTCTAATTTATTGTTAGATTTAAACGAGCTGACAACAGAGACTTTGTTTTCGTATTACATAGATGATTCAAGTGGAAGAATAATGCCTATGTCTTCTTCAGATATTGCAAATATTTTAGAGTTCGAAAAAGTAACTTCTATTGAAACCCCTAAGAAAAAGATTCTGGATATCTTAAAAAAGATTAATTCTTTAAAAGATGAAAATCATTTAGATATTGGCTGTCGAAATGAAGATAAGAAAAATTTTTTAATGCTTGATTTGCCCCGAGGTTTTGTAAGCTTGAATGATGTTTATAAATCTACTGATAAGCCTCAAGAAAAAATTAAAAATACTCATGAAATAAAAACTGAAACGGCAAAGGTTAATCCTAAGGCAGAGGCGGCTGTTCCCAAGATAGAAGAAAAAATTATTGAATATTCACATACAAAAATTAGCCCACCTAAACAAACAGAACCTATAAAACAAATACCCGCTGATATTGTTCCTAAGCATAAAGAAGCACCTACTTCTAATCCTTCTAAAGAAAAAGAAAGTAACGGTGAAATTGTTGAAAGATATCTTTCTTTGAGTCGAGATGAAGTTAAATCCTATCAGAAAAGTGGATGGGATAGCGATTATGAAGAATTTATTATGGCATTTATCTTAAATGGTCATACAAAACTTTTAAGAAACTTCCATCAATTTGAGGATGTTTGTGATGACCTTTCTTCTCATAATACCTCTCAGAAAAAGGCTCGCTTTATAGCCAAATTTTTTAAAGCTCTTGCAATAGTTGAAACGGGAGCCGATCCTCGAATAGAAACTCGAGAAAATACTTCAATTAAATATCGACCTAAATTACGAGAGTACCCTAGCGTTGCGGGAAAGCCCTATATACAACATAGCGTTGGCTTATTTCAGCTGGATGAAAACGACTACATTTATCATAACTGTGAAGAGATAGATTATGAAAAAGACGTCTCCATTGGGTATTCCAATTCAAGGATTCGAAAAACACCGTGGAATTATGGTGGTGTTCACGTTGAGTACTATGGAGATACTCGAAAATCTATTTTAAATCCTTTTGTTAATGCGGCTTGTGCGGTGAGAATTTTAGAAAACAAAATCCCCAAAGGGTTGATATCGGATAATTCTTATTGGGCCCCCTTGAGAGATGACAGAGCACATGCAGCTTCAAGATCAAAACTTAAAAAAATTATAAAAAAAGAAATCCCCGGCTGCTAAAATTTAGCAAGCCAGGGATTTTTAAGAAGAATTTTTTTATTTAAAGCTAGTAATCGACAGTTCGGAAATCATAACCGTTGTCGTAATAAGATCTAAGCCCTCTATCGTAAGTATAAACATTGCCTCGGTCATATGAGTATCCATTGAAGTAGTCATAGTAGCGAGGATTGTACGTATCACTTCGTTTAGTCTCTCCTGTGCTTGCAGGTTGCCTTGTGAGTGAGTCTGCTGGAGCTTTGGATGAGTCGTTGTTAGCAGTTTGCATGACGTCGGTGTTTTTCACCCCTGGTGTTTGTAGAATAGCTTTTGAGGTTTGGAGAAGGAGTGGGATGTTCCAATTACTTCCCAAAAGAAGTTTGTCTTTGTAGAAATGATCTTGGACGGCAAAGTAGTCTAAGCTTGTAGGTGTGTAATTATAAAATCGGTCTCTTTCCTGCTCTCTTTGTCCAACCCATGCAGTGTTAAATCTGCGGGTCCAAGCGCTATTTGAAGAACCGAACTTCACCATTAAACTACCAAGGTAGATCGAGCGAGGCCCAGCATTTTTACGAAAAGTAGCGTAGTTAGCGGGGAGCTCTACAACACGATTTCCGCATCGAACGGCATTTGCCGTAGCTTTTTCTTCCAGAATTTTAGAAACAAACACTCCGTTTCTATCAATCGGAACTCTTCCGCCCTCAAAGTAAACTGAGCAGTTTCGATAATTTTCCTTCCCATCAACAACCGGAATAACTCGACCCCAAATTAAGACGTGACGGTCATCAAAATAAGGATCTACTCGTGCATAACGTCTTGTCGAGCATGAACTCGTTAGAAGTAAGAGGCCTATTGTTATGATTTTGTTCTTCATGTCAGAAAGTTCGGACGCTTTTTCTGACGGTTGAGGGAAATATAACTACTTTATGAAAAATAAATTAAATCTTAAACGAAAGCTGACAGTATTGTTTTTTTGTTATCTTAAGCAACAAGTAAAAGGCGTTTTTTAGCTTTACCCATCCAAGGCTTCCAAGCTGCAAACGAATCAGAATCATTGTTAAAATTGTGTGAAGAGCTAAGAGATCCTACTAAAAGGATTGTAAAAATGATTAAAATTCGTTTCATATATTATTAGCTGCAAGGGGCATTCCACTCTTAAGAACTCGAATTCTTTGGTTTTATTTTTGTTAAGAATGTCTAGATTTTAGGCGCTCTCAAATAGAACTGACGAATTTAAACTGCTTTAAAAACGCCTTTGCTTTTATCTTTTAAAACATGGTCATATCGAAAATAACGACCGTTCATAGCGACGTAAACTCCGGGCTTGAGTGTTTGGGCAAAGGCTAATGAAGCTCCTAAATTGAAAAGACCATCCGAGCTTCCAAATTTGTAGGGCACCATAGCTCCTGTGAAAACAATTGTTTTGTTAAGACGGGCTTGGCCAATAACTTTTGCGCTTTCGACCATGGTATCGGTTCCGTGTGTGATGACGATGCGGTCTTCTTTGCAATTCATGCATTTTTTAAGAAGCTGTTTTCTGTGAGCGGAGGTCATCTCGAGGCTGTCGATCATAAAAACTTTTTCGAGTTTTACTTTGAGCTTTGAGCGACCAAGCTTGAGCATTTCTCCCACGTGCGTTTCTCGAAAAAAAAGTTTTCCACTCAATTCATCATATTCTTTATCAAATGTTCCACCGCAGATGAGAATTCGAATGCTCATGGTTTGAGTTTAGCGAGTAAATTTTATAATGGGAGTTTTATTTAAAAAATCTGGGGTGACTGACGGGCCTCGAACCCGCGACCTCTAGAACCACAATCTAGCGCTCTAACCAACTGAGCTACAATCACCGTTGATGAATAGACTTTTACTCAAAATGCGTCGGCAATCAACAATTCATCGCTTAAGAGAGGCCACTTTTTAGCGACCAAGTGGAGTTTTCAGCTCCATCCATTACCAAAACGCCCGAATCTTCGAGTTCTTTGCGGATTTTATCAGCCGTTACAAAGTCCTTTTGGGCTCTTAGGCGAACTCGTTCTTCGAGCTTAGACTCAATTTCATGGGCGCGAGCTTCGGTGATTCCAAGGCGCTTGAGCTTGCGATTGTGAATTTCAGCAATCACAGAGTCAGGATCTCTCTCCAAAATTCCGTAAACTTCACTAAAATATTTCAAAGCAGGTGCCCAAGCATTCCAGCTTTCAGGAGTATTTTGTTTGAAGGCCTCACGAAGGTTCTTCATCATAATTCCCAAAGCTTTTGCCGTGTTGAAGTCATCATACAAAGCCGTTTCAATCTCGGGAACTTTTTCTAAGGATTGAGGAGTCAGCGATCCCAAAAGCTCTAATGCTTTTTTCTTAGCAGCATAAAGTTTTGAAAGAAGGGCTTCTGTGCGACACAAGTTTTCTTCGCTAAAATCTATAGGGCTTCTGTAATGATGTTGATAAATGAACAAACGCAAAACTTCTGCGCCGTAATTTTTTAAAAATTCTTCTGCGGTAAAAATGTTTCCAAGACTTTTCGACATTTTTTCGCGTTCAATAGTGAGTAGATTGTTGTGAATCCAATAGCGCGCAAATTTATGATCAAGGCACGCTTCGCTTTGAGCAATTTCATTTTCATGATGCGGAAAAATTAAATCAAGCCCGCCCATGTGGATGTCGATTCCAGAAGGGAAATGCTTGTGTATCATAGCCGAACATTCAATGTGCCAGCCAGGGCGACCTTCGCCCCAAGGACTTGGCCATGAAGGCTCACCAGGTTTTGCAGCTTTCCAAAGAGCAAAGTCTAGCCCGTCTTCTTTGCTTTCTCCGGGTTCAATACGAGCACCTGTTTGAAGCTCATCTAAGTTTTTGTTCGAAAGCTTTCCGTAGTTTTTAAATTTACGAACTCGAAAGTAAACGTCTTTTCCAAAAGGAGTTTCGGCAGCGTACGCAAAACCTTTTTCAATCAAGGATTCAATCATTAAAAGCATGTCGGGGATGCTTTCTGTCGCTTTAGGTCTGTGCGTAGGAGATTGAACGTTGAGTTCTTTCATCTCGTTTAAATAAATTTCTGTAAAACGAGCAGCAATTTCTTGAGCGCTGATTTTTTCGTCGTTTGCAGCCTTGATGATTTTGTCATCCACGTCGGTAATGTTAGAGGCCCATTCCACTTGATAACCTGCCAAGCGAAACACGCGCGTGACAAGATCCGAGACCAAAGCCGCCATAGCGTTTCCTACGTGAATCTTGCCGTAAACTGTGGGGCCACAGGCATAGAGAGTTACTTTGCCAGGTTCAAGAGCTTTGAATTCTTCTTTTTTTCCACCAAGCGTGTTGGTGAGCATGATCTTAGGAAGCGACATAGTTCTTGAGTCTTTCTTTGATGAGAGTTTCGCCAAGGATGTCTACCAAATCGCGCATTTCAAACCCGTGTTCTTGCCCAGTCAAAGCGCGGCGTAGGGGAAAGTATAAGTTCTTGCCTTTTGCACCTGTAGAATTTTGTACATCTTTTTGCCAAATTCCAAAATCGGCCGTGAAGCAATCAAGCCAGGCTTGAGCAACTTTCTTATCAAATTCCGTAGGTGATTGAGCTTCTGGAGCTAAAAGAGGTTTGAGTTTTAAAGGAATTTCAGAAAGCACATGTAGCTCAGGCCAAACTAAATCCAGAATTTTTTCTGTGATTTTTATGGGGCCAGCTAAGTCTTTTAAGAAAGGCTCCGCTAGTTGCACTTTTTCATTTTGAGGAACTCTCTTGAGATGTTCACTGTTGATCCACTGAAGTTTGCTTTCTGCAAAAACAGAAGGATGAGTGCTCATCTTTCCAATTTCAAAAACTTGAATCAATTCTTCTGTTGTGAGGATTTCTTTTCCTTCGGGAGGATTCCATGAAACAAGAGCGAGAGCATTTTTTAGAGAGACCGGAAGAACTCCTTCTTTTTGATATTCTTCAACTGTCTTTGCTCCGTTACGTTTGCTGAGTTTTGTTTTGTCGGCAGCCAAAAGAAGTGGGATGTGACCAAAGCGTACATCTGCAATTTTTCGAGTGAGCGAAGCTTTGATGCCAGGAATTTTTGCAACTGCTTCAGCAATCAGTATTTGCCTTGGGGTATTGCTGACGTGATCTTCCCCACGCACAATGTGAGTCACAGCCATGTCTACGTCGTCGATGATGGAGGCAAGGTTGTACGTTGCAGATCCGTCTTCGCGAGTAAGAACGAAGTCTCCAAAATGATCGGCTTCAAAACTTTGAGGTCCGCGAATAAGATCGTCCCATTTCACAGTACCGCGATCATGAGGGATTTTGAGTCGATAGCAAAAAGCTTCTTTTGCTGCGATTTTCTTTTGGACATCTTCAGCGCTTAGGTGACGGCAACGGCCAGAGTAGCGAGGAGGCTTCCCCATCTTGAGCATCGCTTGGCGTTCTTCTTCTAGAAGTTCAGTGGAGCAAAAACATGGGTAGACAGAACCAGAAGCCACAAGTCCTTTGATAACATCTGTGTAGAGATCATTTCGTTTGGATTGATGCTCAATATGAGAGTGGTGAATGCCGAGCCATTTGAGATCTCGAAAGATTTTTTCTTCAGCGCCAGGTAGGTTTCTTTTTGTGTCTGTGTCATCCACTCGAACGAGAAGTTTGCCGCCGAGTTTTTGTGAAATAAGCCAATTTAAAAAAGCTGTGCGAAGGTTTCCAAGATGCAATTCACCCGTAGGTGAGGGAGCAAATCTCAAGAGTGTAGACATGCCCACTAGCTTAGCAGCACTCCTTAAAAGTGGCAGCTACATATGGTTGATTCTGTGAGGCTGATTAAGAAAACAAATTAAGCGTCTGTTTCGAGATCTAAAGAAATTTCGAAAAGTTCTTTGAGCTCGTCTTCAACATCTTCTTCTTTGAGGCGCTGAGCGAGTGAAAGTTCTTTTACGAGTAAACTCTTTGCGGTGTCGAGCATCTTGCGCTCACCAAAGCTTAAGTCTTTATCAAATTTCAAACGGTACAGATCGCGCAAAACTTCAGCGATTTCGAAAATGCTTCCTGTTTTGATTTTTTCCATGTACTCGCGGTATCGGCGATTCCATGTTTGAGCGTCTGTCGCTTCGTCTTTGGATTTAAGAATTCGGTAGATCTTGGGGACTTCTTTTTCAGAAATGATGGCGCGTAAACCTACATCTTTTACTTTATCTGTAGGGATGAGGATAGTGCTTCCGTTATGGTGTAATTGGAGGATATAGAAGTATTTCTTGCTTCCACCAACTTCCTTAACTTGAACCCCTCTTACGACTCCCACACCATGTGAGGGATAAACTGCGTTGTCGCCAACTTTAAATATCGCCAACCGAAGACCTCCTGTACGAATTTCTTGCCTGAGAATAGGCTTAGGGGATAGTACAGTAAAACATGCTTCCTGACAAGGTATTTCTCGCTTCTAAGTCCCCAAGACGATTAGAACTTTTGAGTTCTGCTTTCAAAAATGTAGAACAAATAAATTCACTCTTAGATGAGCCCAAATGGCATAAAAATCAAAGCCCAGCCGAATATCTCAAGGAATGTATCGCTATAAAAGCTCTCGGGGCACGCCAGGCATACGAGCTTCATCGGGATAAAACTCAAAATAATAATACTTGGGTGCTCATTGTCGCAGCGGATACTGTGGTTGTTCGAGGTCAAATCCTCTATGGAAAACCCGAGAATTCCAAGGGTGCTGTGCAGATGCTCACCGAGCTTATGGGCAAGGAACATGTGGTGCAAACAGCGTATTATGTAGGCTTGTATCAAAGTGGGGTCCTTCAGGATGAATTTCAGGATTTGATTTCAACAAAGGTGCGTTTTCGTAAGGCTTCGACCAAGGAGATTGAAACTTACGTCAGAACAGGCGAGCCCTTAGACAAGTCGGGTTCTTACGGAGTTCAGGGGCCGGCTCTTCAATTTGTCGAAAAAGTAGAGGGTTCTTACGCAAGCGTAATGGGACTGCCAGTTTTTGAAATTCATAAACAAGTTTCGCTCTGGGAAAAAAAGTTTTTGGGAAATAAAGTTTAAAATGAGCTCTTTAAAGCCACAGCAAAATTTTGAAGAAAGTTTTCAAAGTTTTTGGCAAAATTTTGAAAAAGCTTGTCAGAGTGCGGGTCGCAAAACAAATGAAGTCACTCTCTTGCCCGTTTCAAAGGGCCAAAGTGTTTCAAAGATTCAAGAATTTTTAAAAATAAAAAACTTTCCTCATTGCTTAGGAGAAAATTATTTTGAAGAGCTTCAAGAAAAAACTCTACAAATAAAAAATATTGAATGGCATTTTTTAGGAGCCTTACAAAGCCGTAAAATCCCAAAGCTTTTAAATTTCACTCAAGTTTTTCAGACTCTTTCTAGAGAAAAAGAGTTGATGCTTCTTAAAGATTCAAGTGCAAAATTTTACGTTCAAGTAAATATTAGTTCTGAAAATCAAAAGTTGGGAGCAAGTTTTGAAGAAGCCAAGTCACTGTTGGATTTGATTCACAAAGAGAATCTAGAGAAATTATTTTTAGGATTCATGGGTATGGCCAGTGATTTAAGTCATTCAGATGAAGCAGCAGTTCGTTCGCAGTTTGCGTCTTTGAGAAAATTTCGAGATTTCGTTTATCCTCATGCAAAATTAAGTATGGGGATGAGTGCAGATTATCACTACGCAATTCAAGAGGGATCGGACTTGATTCGAGTTGGGTCTTTGATTTTTGGTGAGCGTCTTTAGTTTTTGCTTTTATGTAAAGCAGCGAGATAAAGATAAATTTTAGAAGCCAATTTTCTTCTCTCTTTTAAACTAAGTTCTGGATTTAAAGCAGGCATTGTTGTTTGAGGTGCAAGTTTTTGAGGACTTAAAACCCACTGAGTAAACTTCTCACGACCAAAACGTTGAAGGGGTGGATAAGGCCAAAGTTGAGGGCCCCTTTGTCCGCCTTGATCTTTGAGTGCGTGACAGGCCATGCAGTTTTTTTTGTAGGCTTCAAAACCTTCACGAATAGCGGAGTCGACTTTTTTAAAAGGAAAAACTTTTGAATAGTAAGAAGCATATCGAATTGTTTGAATTTCAGAGATTTGATACGGCCAGCCATAGCCTCCGTCTTTGATAAGTTCAGGATACGTTATGTTATCCCAGACAAGATAGTAAGGACCCAACTCAATGACTCCCTCGTTTCCCTTTGAGTTATAGGTAAAAGAAGTTTGCGGATTTTTATAGCGATAAGCAAGGACGGGATTGTATTTAAGAATTCTTGTTGTGGGGATATCGATTTTATAGCCATCAAGTGCTGTGAAGAGAACTCCTTCAAAGGTTTTCCACGTATCTCCGTAGATTGAATTCAAAACCGGAATAAGAGCAAAGCCAATCGCACTGAAATTTTCTTGTGACGATTCACCTTTGTAGCTAATTTCTATTTCAGGAGTCATTTTTTTTATTTGTTGTAAGGACAGAGCTTTTGAAGAAATTTTTAAATGAATTGAAGTTAAAGAAGAGTTGTCGATTGGTTTTTTTTGATGAGAACATGAAAAAATTGTTAAAATAACCAAAGCCGCGAGATGTAAATTCTTGCAAAATTTCATAAATTAACAATATGACCATCATGAGGAGCTTTGCTACTCTGGTGCTATGAAATATGTCTGGCTCAACGGCGCCCTGCAAGAATTATCTCAAGCTCGAATCTCGCCCGTCGATCATGGTCTTGTGACGGGAGATGGATTATTTGAAACGCTTGCGGCTTATGAGGGAAAAGCTTTTGCACTTACTCGACATATCGAAAGATTAAAAAAATCAGCTTTAGGGATGTTCATGCCTACAGATGTCATTGAAAAAACAAATTGGAAAAAAGCGATTGATGATTTGATCAAAGCAAATTCATTAAGTGATGCCAGAGTAAGAATTACTTATACAACAGGCGAGGCAGACTTGGGGTCGGATCGAGGAAACGCTTCGCCTAATATTTTGATTGCTGCAGGAGCGTTTCCAAAAATGTCGGCTGAAGGATCTTTGTCTGTTGTCCCTTGGCCAAGATGTGAGAAGGCGGCACTTGCTGGATTAAAGACAACTTCTTATGGAGAAAATGTAAAAGCGCTTTATTACGCAAAAAAAAATGGCTGTAACGAAGCACTTTTTTTAAATTTAAAAGGACACGTATGTGAAGGCACAGGAACAAATGTTGGGTGGATAAAGAATGGAAAACTTTTCACTCCAACTCTTGAAAGTGGTTGCCTTGCGGGCGTTACTCGAGGGCTCATCGTTGAGCTAGCTCGAAAAGAGGGTTTTGAATTTCGTGAAGTGGAGGCTCCGCTGTCTGAGCTTTTAAATGCCGATGAAGTTTTTTTGATGTCGACCTTAAGAGAGGCGCAATGGGTTTCCAGAGTTGATGATAAAATTTGGGAGCCATTTTCAAATAAAATCACTCAAAAGTTGAAAAAGCTTTTTGTGGATTACTCAAGGAAAACTCTGGATCCTTAATTTTTTAGTTTTTTAAAAGGCTTTCTTTTGAGACCCAACCTTTAAAGTCTCCGGGGCGTTCAATTTCAACAAAGTGTTCGCCCTCATTTAACACAGAAACTTTTGTGCCTTTATAGATATTCATCTTGTCGGCACTACCTTCAATAGGAACATTCTTAAGGCCTGTATCTTTTAAGATGTAAGCCGTAGAGTTTGAAAAAGCAGAGCAGAGAGCAAAAAGGATAAAAAAACCTGTTATGAAAAGAATCGTGTAATCAATTCGGTTTTTATATCCAATTCCTCTTTTAAGTAAGAAACATCCCAAAAAAGTAAGTCCTATAAAAAGACCCTCATCTGGACGAAGAACTTTGGAACTTTCTTCCATAAGTTCTCCAAAGCTTCCAATTGCATAAGCACGATTGCTGTTTACTTTTTTTTGTATTCTCTCTTGAATGTTTGAAGCAAGCCACGGGCTTCGTTCCATCTTTTGTGCTTTTGACAATCGACTGAGAGCTTTTCCGTATTCTTCTTGATTTTCAAAAATAATAGCTTCGTTTAATTCGATTGACGAACTGGTGAATCCGCTTTTTCGAACAGCCGCATATTTTGCAAGTGCAAGTGAATCATTTCCTTGGCCTTGGGCGAGGACGCCTTCGTTAAAAAGTTTCTGTAGCTCCGAATTCATTTCTTTGAGGATTTACCAATGCTTGTAATCGTCTAATTTCTGCTTCAAGAGCACTTACAAATGTCTCAAGTTCTGCAAGTTGCTTTTTGAGCCGACGATTTTCTTCTTCAATTGCGCTTGTGTCGCTTGTGGGCTCAGTGATGTTTTGATGAGATTGAAGAGCTCTTTGTGAAGCAGCCGTTGTAAGAGGTTGATTTACATTTCGCGCAAATAAGGGTGCTTCACTGAGGACGCTGGGTGAATCATCAAGAAAATATTTTCCCCGCTCAAGCCTGTAGTTTATAGTATTGGCGCGTATTCGTCTGCGTAAAGTGGATTGAGACACTCCGTACTTACTCGCAAACTGCGCTAAATCAATCCAGGCCATATGAAAATTGTAAGGTGCTTCTAAAAAATCCGCAAGGAATCGTGCAGTGAGATATCTTTATTCATCAATTTATTCATCTAACTCGACTCGTGAAAAATCCTGACAACGCTTAAGATAGAACTGTGAGTCGAATTCAGCTTTCTGAGAAAAAGAACATTGCTTTGGTCTGTGGAGGAGGCGGAGTGAAGGCTGCATGCTTTCATACGGGCGTGGTCATGGCTCTTGAACAATTGGGCTTTGGGTTTGCAGGAGGGCTTAAAAAAGATAACGGATCTCAAAATCTTGACGAAAAGCCCACGATCTCAACTTATGTTGGGTCATCTGCAGGAAGTTTTATTGCAAGCTTTCTTGCGCAGGGTGGGCGAATTCAGGATTTTTCAGGAGCGTATCGAAGCAAAGATTTGAAAAAGGGTGAATTGCCTCCCATTCGGTATCGTGACATTTTTAGTCCGCGCATTGATAAAGCTTTAAGTCTTTTGAATTTAGATACTTTGCTGCTTGCGTCGTTCACCAAAAAATCTTTTCAAAGTCCTTTTAGCACAGAGGGCATACGTCGTTACATGATGAGTCATATCCTAAAGACGGATAAGTTTAGTGAGCTTGCTGCCAATCTCTATGTTGTAGCGACAGAGCTTAATGAGCCTCGAAAGGTTATTTTTGGAAATCGTAATAGTTTTGATAGCGCGCAAATGGTGGAATTTCGCGATGACGTCTCTATTGGCGATGCCTGTGCAGCAAGTATGGCTCTGCCGCCCCTTTTTCATCCGTGGCGCATTCAGATTGATCGTCGAGCGAGAGATTTTTTTGATGGAGAAATTCGTGAACCTTTAAGCGATCATATTCCTCAAGAAGTTGGATGTGATTTAGCAATATGTAGTTATGTGTCTCAACCTCTTTGGATGAGGCCTGAGGGCGGAAGCTTTTCGGATTTAGGCGTTCAAAGCATTGGTTCGCAGGCTCTTATGCAGCTGCTTGATAAAAAAATTCGTTCTGTTCGAGGAACACGACGCAAAGAAAGATTGCTTCTAAAAGAAGTTTTCAAATTTTTTAAAGAAAAACATTTAGATTCTAAACTTTGTGATGAATTGATTGATCGTTTAGTAGAGCGTTTTGAATATAATCCGATGATTGATTACATTTATATTCATCCGATGCCAAGCGATTCTCAAATGTTTCATATGCCGAGTTTTTCTTTGAAAGAAGAAGATGCGGAGATGATTATTCGTAAAGGATATCGTGCAACGATGTTGACCTTATCTCGTTTGCATAGGTCTGGTGGAAAAGTAACGGTCGACGCTCAATCAACTTAATTTTTTATCTAGCAGAGTCTTTAAAAATCAACCTGAGTGATTCCGCCTAAACGAACACGAACGACTTGCATTCCGTGAGCGGTTTTTGTGTGAACATCTTGATAAACAAAATGATATTCGCCTTCTTCAAGTCCAGTTACGAGGAAGTTTTGATAGTGAGAGTCTGTACTCTGAATTCGTGGGTCTAGGTTATTTTCACGATCAAAGTAAAAAACTTCTGCTTTGGCGCGTTGGCCATGAGCATTGAAAACTTTCACCATCGTTTCACTGATTTCAGGATGTTTAAAATCTTTTTGAGGATAGATGTGCCCCAAGACAAGGGATTCATCTTTAGACCAACTACGATTGAGAGTTTTAAGCATTTCATTCACAACGTGTGTACTGAAAAGTCCAATAGTAGGCGGGAAAAGAGTGTCATGAGAAATCTGACTTAAATAAGTAGGAAGATAACCCTTACAGGCTGGTTTAATTTTTAGATTGCTAATGGTGGGGCGAGTTCTTGATTCGATCCAAAGATTTCCATCTTCTTGAGGGATAAAAACGTTGCTTTGACCAGAGATAAGAGCTTGAAGACCACAACTGGGACGATCAAAGCTATCGCCATCCACCACGCTTGAATTAAGATTGAGAGCAGAGCCACTTTGCAGAGCAAGAGAAACAAAGTGAACATCTTCAGGAATTCCTGTTAAATCCATTTGATATCCGGGATGAGTTTCTTGTTCATGAAAAATTTCGATTGAGTGAAGACTTCGGGTCAAACCATTCGCAATAAAACCACCATCGGCGCCGGTTTCTTTGAAGTTTCGTAAATAATATCCAGGAATTCCAAAAAATGATCCTGAATAAATCACATCTGTTCCTGTGTTTGCAAAATGGATTTGTGCGTTTGGAATAGCAGTAAGTTGGGAATTTAAGAATCTGCCCACGATAGATATTTGTCCAGCGGGAATTCGAAGTGATAGTGATTTTGCAAAAGCAGAAATTCTTTTTTCGTTTACAAGAGGAACAACGCTTACCTCTCCAAGAGTTGCATAGCCCATACCCAATGCAAAACCTTTAGAGCGAACAAAGAATCGAACAGATTCGCTTAAGGGGTAGGGTAGTTTTAGAACCCCTTTTTCATTTGATAAAAAAGGTTTTTTTAAATTAAGGCTCGGATGAATAAGAGAGATTTGAGCATTTGAAATAGGTTGGATGCGACCATTTAAGAGGGCTTCTTCATCAACGACTAAAATTTGCGCTGCATTTGTAATTCGAGAAGGAATAAAACCTTTGGGAACAACAGTCGCTTCTGGAGAGAGTGTTTGTTGAGGAGTAGTTTGATTACGAGTGACTTTAGTTTGTTTAAGGGGCTCGTCAACTTTTGCTTCAAGGGCTGAAGCAAGGACAGGGTTTATTTTTACATAGTTTACAAAATCTTCTACAAGAATTCTTTTATTTGTAATTTGAAATTTTAAATTGGAAGAGAAAGTAAGAGCCTGAGCAGTTTGCACATGAGAAAGAATCGCAGCAGGTAGAACAGAGGCGACAAAAAGATTCTTCATGGTTTTCCTTTGTCCCACGAAGTAAGTATCTTTTCCAATATTCATAGAAGACTTTCTTAACTTTATGCTACATTAGTCTTAAGGGGCGCGAGAGCTTTTATCCGCGAGAAAGATGACACCAGAATTTGGAATTCTAAAAACAAAATTTGTTGACGTAATTCAAACAAACGAAAACGCTGAGGTCAAAGTTTTAGCGGGAGAATTATCAACTCGAAAATATTATCGAATTTCTGTGACTAAGCCTTTGGGCTCTGATCAAGAAACCTTACAGCGTCAAACTCCAAGCTATGTTTTACAAGCGGCAGAGGCTTTCGATGATCCTAAAAATCATCCCTTCCTAATTGCTCAACAAATTTTTGCCACTTTTGGAATAAAAGTGCCAAAAATTTTCGGAGTTGCAGGGCAGGAAGGTTGGATTCTCGTTGAAGATTGCGGAGATTTTTTCTTACAGTTTGCTCAAACTCGCTCTTTGTATCGCGAAGCTTTGGCCATGTTGTTTTTGCTACAGCGAAGCGAAGGAGAAGTTGATGCGCGACTCTCGGAACAATTAAAAAAAGCACCTCACTGGTCCTGGGCTTTTGATTTTGAAAAATTCAATGCAGAGATGCTTCACACTGAAAAGTTTTTTGCAGCAGGACTTTTAAAAGATGAGATTCGAATTGCGAGCTTAACTCGGTATAATTCTGAATATTTGAGTAAACGCCCAAGGGTTTTGTGTCATAGAGATTTTCATTCAAGAAATCTTCTTGTGAAAGAAAACCATCTTTACGCTTTAGACTTTCAAGATGCTCGAATGGGCCCTGTGAGTTACGACTTAGTTTCTCTTTTATGGGACCCATATGCGTATTTGAAAAAAGATTTTATTGAGCAACTCCTTGCCGAGTGGAAAGCACAAACTGACGAAAGATTCTTGAAGGGAATTGATGAAGAAATTCAACGCATGAAAATTCAGCGTCTTTTAAAGGCTATTGGTAGTTATTCGTCTTTCTATTTGGATCGAGGAAATCCTTCTTGCTTTGTTTATATCGAAGCCTCTTTGATGGGTGCTGTTGAGGGATTGGAGTGGTTGCAGAAACGCTCATTGATTCAAAGCGATGAAAAAAAATTGCTTAAGTGGCTTAAAAAACAATTAACTTTGATTTCTAATAAGTGTTTATGAAGGCATTGATTCTTGCTGCGGGCTTTGGAACAAGATTACGTCCATGGACAGATAAAATTCCCAAGCCACTTATCCCCGTTGCAGGAGTGGAGCCGCTTTTTTTTGCCCTTTGGAAGTTAAATAAAGCAGGCATCAAAGAAGTCTGTGTGAATGCCCATCATTTAGCAGACCAGGTTTCCGAATCGCTTTGTCTTTTCTCTTCGCTTTTACCCGAATTAAAGCTTTCTTTTTCGCATGAAAAAAATCAAATTTTAGGCACGGGCGGCTCAATCTTAAAAATTATTCAAGAGGGTTTTGTAAAAGATAATCCTTTGATGGTTTTGAATGGAGATACGCTTGCTCATATAGATCTTTCTAAAATTATCGCATCTCAAAACAATCAAATGGCTTTAAGTTTTAATTCTAAATACCTAAGTCGTTATCAACCGTTGTGGGTGAGTTTTGATGGGATGTGGTTAAAGGATCCTCAAAAGCTTCCATCAGATCAAAAAAAACCAGCTCATTTTTTAGGTGTACACTCCCTTTCCGCTCAAAGCGTGTCCTTTATTGCTTCGAAGAAAATTTCACTACGAGAGGCAAATTTGTTTGAGGCGATTTATGAGCCTCTTGCTCAAGGGGGCATTAAAGTTTGCTCGCAGGAATTCATTCGAAAAGAAGATGAGTTTTGGATTGATCTCAATCAGAAACAATATTTCGAAGAAGCAAGGGAAATGATTGAGAAAAGTTTTTCTTCTCTATGGAGAGAGATCTTAAAACTTAGACATCCCAAGCTATCGTACGAAAAGGCAAAAGACTTCTGGCCTCTTTAGTTTTTTATGATTAATCCAAAAGAGTGAGATTCTTTAAGGGTTTAGCTTTTTACTTTTTAAGCATCCTTTTGGTTTATACGTTAATTCACTTTTTAGTTTGGAAACTCCCAGGGGATATCTCGGATTTTATGAGCGATTCCGAGACCAATTTAATCGACCTTAAAAAAATATCTAGCGCATATTTAGAAAATCAAAATTTTTTTTCTCGTTTTTTTAATTTCCTAACTTTTAATTGGGGCTCAAGCCTTGTTTATAAAGAAAAAAATATTGCTGTGATTTGGAAGCACCTTTATCCCACTGTATATTTGTCATTTTTATCGATCTTTTTTTCTCTTTTTTTTGTGTTTCTAATGTTTCTTCAGAATAGAAAAAAAATGAAAAATTTAGCTAATTTCTTTATTTCGCTTCCTCCTTTAGTTGTTTTTCCTATGTTTGTTTGGTTTTTTTGTGCTTTTACTTCTTATTGTCCTGCTGGATCAGAACGGTTGAGGCTTATGATTTTTTTGGCAGCTTTTACTCAAGCACTCCTTGTGGCCCCTCGTTTTTTTAGAGAGATAGAAGCCGAGATAGATTACGTCTTAAGACAGCGTTTTGTTCTGATTTTAAGAGCAAAGGGCTTAACAAATAAAAGAATTCTTTGGATGCACGTTTTAACAAATGTTTTTCCTCCTTTTTTATCTTTATGCTTGCTAACGTGGTTAAGCTTTATTTCTGGATCAATTTTGGTGGAAGCTCTTTTCGATTTACCCGGCATAGGTGCCTTAACTCTTGAAGCTTTGCGCGCACGAGATTTGCCTTTGCTTTATTCTTTGCTAATGCTTTTAGCCCTCTTACATCTTTCGAGTTTAAAAATGACGTCTCTTCTAAAAAGGGGGATAAATGCCTGATTCATCTTTTTACCTTTTTTTTCTAAAGGTTTTGGAAGGGGTTTTTTATTCTTTATCTGTTGGACTGAAGAGTTTGTTTTTATGCCTTCCCTTTGCTCTTTTTTGTGCGTTTTTACTTAGAAAAGAAAATATTTTCTCTAAAACTTTTTTATCTTTTTTAGATGTATTTATTGCTCTCCCCAACCAGCTTCTCTTGTTGAGTTTGGCGGGAATTGCCGGAGGCAGTTTAGCTGCTGTTTTACTAAGTGTTTTTTTAACTCAGGTCCCCGTAATGATCAGGCACTTACGGGTTTATGTGATTCAAGCGCATGCGTGTGAGTACGTTGAAGCTTCTCGGGCACTGGGAGCAACTAAGAATCGTCTTTTTTTTATTCACATTTTTCCAAGACTTTTTATGCCCGTTTCAATTTCTTCATTAACCCTTATTAAAAGGGTTATTTTAAGTGAAAGCCTTTTGATGTTTTTGGGTTTGGGCTTTGATCCACTCACGCCAAGTCTTGGTCGTCTTTTGAGTGAAGGGAGAAGTTATCTCTTTTTGTCGCCTGAGCGTTTTTTTATACCTGCAGTTGTGTTTTTTTTAATTTTATATATTTTACAAACTGTGTGCGACAGATTTTCGTCATTGTTTGATCCCAAGGGAGTTCGTTATCTTTAAATATGATGAGCTCTGATTTGGAACGCAAAGTTGCGCAGTTATTAATCGTGGGCGTTTCGGGGCCTGAGTTAAAAGCAGAGGAAAAAAAATCTCTTTCCAAATTGGCTCCAGGCGGAGTGATTCTGTTTAGAAGGAATTATCAAAACGTTAAGCAAGTTGTTTCTCTTTGTAATGACATTCAGTCAGCAATTATTCCCAACAGTCACAAATCATGGGCTGCGTGGATGGGTGTTGATCATGAGGGGGGTCGTGTGCAGCGATTTGGGGATCCTTTTACAAAAATCCCAGCTGCTAAAACTTGTGGAGATTTAAATTCGCCCAAAACAACTTTTGAATTGGGTTTTATTATGGCGCGTGAGCTTCATGCGGTAGGGGTTCGATTGAATTTTTCGCCTGTCGCAGATGTTCCTCGAGATCTGAATGCTCCCGCTCTTGGTGATCGTACCTATAGCCTTGATCCAGAAATTGTTTCAAGTCATGTCTCTGCAATGGTTCGAGGTTTGCAAAAAGGTGGAGTGATGGCTGTTGCAAAACATTTTCCAGGCCATGGTCCTGCAAACGTTGATTCGCATCTTGAGTTGCCGAAGTGTCATTTAACGAAAGATCAGCTTGAAGCTTGTGATTGGTTGCCTTTTCGAAGAGCCATTCGTGCTCGTTGTAATGGAATTATGACAGCTCATATTTTAAATACAGCACTTGATACGGAGCGACCCGCAACATTATCCAAAAAAATCGTTCGTGAATTTCTCCGTAAAGATCTTCGTTTTAGAGGGCTTGTTTTTTCGGATGATATGGAAATGGGCGCCATTGTGAATGATTACGGAATTGAGGACGCATCGTTGATGGCTGTTGAAGCGGGTTGCGATCATATACTCATTTGCCAAAATTTTGATGCAGCACTTAGTACTCACGAGCGTTTAGTCAAAGCTTTTGAGAGTGGACTTCTTCCGTTGTCGTTTTTAGATGAGTCTTTAGAGAGAATTTCAAATTTTAAAAACGAGTACATTGGGCAATATAAAGATTCAAAAGCTGATTTTGCAGAAGCTGTTTTGGGTGCGCCTGATTTTCAAGCTGTTGCAGAAGCTATTCGTCAAAAGAGGGCGATCGAAAGTGGGCCTTCAACGATAGCTCTTAAGGTAAATGAATAAATACCAAAAATGTTGACGTTTCACTTGCAGACATATGCTTGAACGCATGTGAGTGAGCCCGTATTCTAGAAGAATGGATCCTAATCTTTCTTTTGAAGACCCTATACGTGTCGCCGTTGTAGGGCCGCTTGATTTTATTCAAGGTGTTCAATGGGATCTTAATAAAAGATCTTCTCGTAAGTTTGAATTATTTCAGTGGAGAGTAGGTGAGTCTGCTTGGCCTGCAAATACAGATGGATTTGTTTTTTTTGTAGAACGAGGAGCCCATATTCCTGTGCAAATTCTGAAAAATATATCTCCCTCAACAGCGATTGCGGTTTTCGAATCGATGAATCCTCAACAAGTTGTGAGTCTAGGTCAGGTTACTGCGTGGCGAATGTTCAACTGGGAAGAGGGTCGTTTTGATTTGGTTGGAAAATATTTGTTTGAGGATTTAAGTCGAAAATCCCAAACTGCAAGTGAGGGCAAGGTTCTTTCTCATCTAAAGAGTTGGCTTAAGGAAAATGGGGATTTTCCAAGCCGACTGATTTGGACAAATTCGCCTGCAACATGGAAGGGACCCCTTGAAATCATGATTTCTTCAAGTGGCGCGCCTCTTGTGATTGGAAGTTTGGATAGTGCTGCTGATTTTAAACTTCCTTTGTCTGGGAAAGGAGAGTGGGCTTTATTGCAAAAAACAAAACACGGACTGCAATTTCGGTCACTTTTACCGCAGCTTCCGATTCAGTTTTTTGGAGATCCTTCACAGCTAAAAGTTGGGGACCGGATTAAGATTTTTGATTTTATTTTTGAATTTTCAGGAAGCTCTGAATGGGCTTCTTTAAAAGCGTTTCTCAGAAAAAGTGGCCATTCTATTGAAGCCCTTCCGACGATGGGCGGGCATAAAACCTTGGCCGATACAATTCGCGAATACATAGAAAGTGGCGCGTCGGGTGAGCTTATTGTTAAGAGTGAAAATCGAGTGGGCTATATTTCTATTCAAGATGGAATGTTAGAGGAAGCAATGGTGGGACCTGTGTCCGGCCTTAAAGCACTTTTTAGAATTCTTTCTTGGCCTGCTCCCCAGTCGCAGTTTGAACGTTTTGATCGTTCGATGGTCTTTGCAATGCCGATTCATTTGGGACCAATTGAATTTCAAAAGGCTTATGATCGTTGGAAGCAAAAAGTGGCTCAAGTGAAAGAGTACTGGCCTTCGCACCAGCTAAAACTTTCCCCAAGACCAGCGACTTATCTTGAAAAAAAATCCTGGAATACGAAAGATTTTTTGGTTTTTTCAGCTCTCTGCGAATCTGAGCGTGTTTTTGAGGTACTTAACAATTGCCAGCTTTTGGATGTCGAAATTGTAGAGTCCATGATTACTCTTCGTAAAGAAGGATTGATTGCCATTCGTTAGGGAAAATCATATAAATACAGGGAATGATCTTCCCAGCAGAATGGTCCCTTCATAAAGCAACTTGGACGGCTTGGCCCGACTTGCCCGATGCGTGGTTAGAAAATCAAGAGCCTGCTCGCAAAGAATGGTTTGATTTGTGTCGTGCTATCTGTCTTGAGGGTGAAAATCCTCGAGAAGAATTAAAAATCTTTGTTAAGAGTAAAGAAGAACAAGAAAGAGTTGAAACCGAATTGGCAGGTCTTCCTTTAAAATTTTATACATTTGATTACGGAGATGTCTGGCTTCGGGATACAGGGTGTATCTTTTCAAAAACAAAAAATCATCTTGAAGGACATGTCTTTCGTTTTAATGGTTGGGGAGAAAAATACATTTTGGCTCGAGATATAGATTTGTCTCGAGAAATGGCCTTAAAAGCACGTGTTGAAAAAGTTGAGCATCAATTTGTTTTTGAGGGTGGCGCGGTAGACCACAACGGCAAGGGTTTGTGGATTACAACTGAGCAATGTCTTTTAAACGAAAATCGCAATCCGGGAATGACAAAGGTTCAATATGAAAGAGCTTTTCACAAACTTGGAGCTGAAAATATTTGCTGGATTAAAGAGGGCCTTTTAAATGATCACACAGATGGCCATGTGGATAATATTTTGCGTTTTGTAAATGATGAAACGCTTCTTTGTATGGAGCCATGTGGAAGTGCAGACCCTCAGGCAGAGGTTTTAAATAAAATTAAGAGCGAAGCTCAGGCCTGGGCTTCTGAAAATAATTTAAAACTTCTAAGTATTAAAAGCCCCGGAGAAGTTTTGAGTGAAGAAGGCGATTTGATGCCCGCGAGTTATATGAATTTTTATATCGCAAATAATTCTGTTGTTTTGCCTTTGTATGGAACAAAACAAGATGAGCAAGCCGTTGATCAATTAAAGAAAATTTTTAAAACGAAAAAAGTTATAGGACTCCCTTCAAATTATCTATTGACAGGAGGGGGTTCGTTTCACTGTATGACCCAACAGGAGCCCTTATGAAAATAAAAGTTGCCGCAATACAATGTGCTTTAAGTGATCACGAAGAAGAGAATGTTTTAAAGGTTACTTCTTTACTAAAAGAAGCGGCTTCACAAGGAGCACAAATCATTTTGCCCCCTGAACTTTTTCAGGGCTATTATTTTTGCCGTCATGAAGATGAAAAGTTTTTTGCTCGTGCGAAAAGTGTGAGTGAAAGTGCAATCCTCAGGCATTTTTCTTCTCTAGCAGCAAGTTTAAATGTTGCTATTCCCGTTTCTTTTTTCGAAAAAGATGGACCTAATTATTTTAATAGTTTGTGCATGATGGATGCTGATGGAAAAAACTTGGGTCTTTATCGAAAGACTCATATTCCTGATGGCCCTGGGTATGAAGAGAAGTTTTATTTTAAACCTGGCAATACGGGCTTTAAGGTGTGGTCTACTCGATATGCAAAAGTGGGTGTGGGTATTTGTTGGGATCAGTGGTTTCCAGAGTGTGCTCGAGCAATGGTATTGAAGGGAGCACAAATTCTTTTTTATCCAACTGCCATTGGAAGTGAGCCCAATAATCCAGGTCTTGATACAAGACTTCCGTGGAGACGTGCCATGATTGGTCATGCTGTTTCAAATTGCACTGCTATTGTGGCCGCAAATCGTATTGGTGTAGAAGAAGGCCAAAGCTTTTATGGCAATTCTTTTATTGCTGATCATCAGGGCAACCTCATTAAGGAATTTGGCGATAAAGAAGAGGGTTTTTTAACCTCTGAAATTGATCTTGAATATCAGGCCCGTTATCAAGCCTCTTTTGGCTTTTTTAGAGACCGAAGACCTGAGCTTTATGAAGAAATTGTTAAGATTTAATTGATCATTTAGTTCGAGCATAACTTTCCCGAAGAATATCTAGGTATTTGTTTTTTATGGGGGCTAATTCAAAAAAGAAAGATTTTGATGAGTTTACATCTTCAGCTACGCGAATAGGTGGCGAGAATTTGAGAACTAATACAAACGAAGGAACCGACATTACAGATACTAAAAAGTTTGAACTTGTGCCTGTTTTTAACGTTGTTTCTGGCCCAGAAAAGGGTCGAGTGATTTCTTTATCTGGAAGAATGATTGTAGGCCGCTCAAAAAATTGTGAAATTCCTATTTCAGATCCTAGTTGCTCTCGGCAGCATGCGCTTTTTGAAGTTCACGCAGGAAAAGTTTTTGTTGAAGATTTAAAATCAACGAATGGTGTAAAGGTGAACGGTGTTCGTATTATTGGAAAATATGAATTAGGTGAAGGGGATAGGGTTCAGCTTGGTGACTTAACAATCGTTCGATTTGGATATATGCCTCAAGCGGAAGCCAACATTCAGCAAGATTTTTATCAAAGAGCGACACGAGATGGATTAACCAATTCCTACAATCGAAAAAGTTTTGAAGAGGCTTTTGATCGCGAAGTTGCCCACTGTATTCGAAACAAAAGAGGCATGGGACTTTTGATGTTTGATATTGATCACTTTAAGAAAATCAACGACACACACGGACACTCTGCGGGTGATGAGGTTTTGAAAAAAGTTGCAGATGCTGTGCAAGGGCTGATTCGAGCAGAAGATTTTTTTGCTCGTATTGGAGGAGAAGAGTTTGCGTTACTTACTCGGAATGAGGGTTTGGATTCTTTAATGATCCTGGGAGAGAGGATTCGTACTCTCATAGAAGAATTAAGCGTAGAGACAGATGGAAAAACGTTAAAAGTTTCCATCTCTGTGGGGGTCTCGTTTATGGGCGAAGAAGGTCAGCTCCTTGAAAAGAAAACTCTTTATTCCCAAGCTGACTCTGCTCTATATAAAGCAAAAAATTCAGGAAGAAATAAAGTGTGTTATTTCGAGGGAACTTAATTTATAGAAAATGGTAGTCGTTTAGGGATTCGAACCCCAGACCCTCTCCTTGTAAGGGAGATGCTCTAACCAACTGAGCTAAACGACTACAGTTGAAGTAAAAAACATATTTCAACAAAATAACTTTTTTATCAAGCCTAAAGAATGAGTTTCACGAGCTCAAAAAGTATGAAAAATTGCTTAAAACGCTTCTAATGTGTCGGGCGAATGCTCGTCAAAGAGCCTCTGCCCTTACGGCGACGATCCAGCTCTTTCCAAAGAGGGTCCTTTTCTTCCATGATCAAAGCATACTGAAGCACGTCGTCCACATGGCTTGCGGGGATAATCTCAAGATCCTTTAAAACGGTTTTTGGCACGTCATAAAGATCTTTTTCGTTATCTGCAGGGATAATCACTCGTTTAATTCCCGCTCTATGAGCCGCTAAAAGCTTCTCTTTGAGCCCGCCAATTTCAAGTACATGACCACGAAGAGTAATTTCTCCGGTCATCGCGACTTCTTTTGAAACAGGCTTCAAAGTGAGCGCCGAAGTCAGAGCAGTTGCCATGGTGATACCTGCACTGGGGCCATCCTTTGGCGTTGCGCCTTCAGGAACGTGAATATGAATATCAAGGTTTTGATAAAAATCACGCGGCAATCCCATTGCCTCTGCTCTTGAGCGAACATAGCTATAAGCTGCTTGTGCAGATTCCTGCATAACATCGCCAAGTTTTCCAGTGATCGTGAGCTTACCTTTGCCGGGCATAAGACTCACTTCAATTGCGAGCATGTCTCCGCCCACTTCCGTCCATGCTAAACCCGTTGCAACACCCACTTGGTGCTCGTGCTCCATGAGGCCGTATTTGTATTTTCGAGGACCCAGTAATTCTTGAACTTCTTTTGATCCAATTTTGATATCTTTTACTTTTTTATCAGACTCAAGATATTTACGTGCACTTTTTCGCACAAGAGTTGCAATTTCACGTTCAAGATTTCTCACTCCCGCTTCGCGTGTGTAGTGGTGAATGAGTTCAATAAGAGCACTTTCCGCAAAATTTATATTTAAATGCGAAATTCCATGCTCTTTGAGCTGCTTAGGTACCAAGTGATTACGGCAGATTTCAATCTTTTCAAGTTCTGTGTAACTTGAAAGGAAAATAATTTCCATACGATCCGCAAGAGGCTGGGGAATTGTCGAAATAGAATTCGCCGTACAAATAAACAAACTTTTTGAAAGGTCAAACTCAACTTCGAGGTAATGATCGACGAAAGTTTTATTTTGAGCAGGATCCAATACCTCAAGCATGGCTGAGGCTGGATCTCCTCTAAAATCAGATCCCATTTTGTCAACTTCATCTAAGAGGATGAGAGGATTGATAGAATTTGCTTTTTTCAAAGCTTGAATGATTTTTCCAGGCATTGCACCAATGTAGGTTCTGCGGTGACCACGAATTTCAGCTTCATCGCGAACGCCACCCAGAGCGATTCGCACAAAGTTTTTTTCCATAGCTCGAGCAATAGAGGTAGCAAGTGAAGTTTTACCCACACCCGGAGGTCCCACAAGACAAAGAATTGAGCCACGGCTTTCGGGATTAAGGTTTTTAATCGCAATATATTCGATAATGCGGTCTTTGATTTTTTCTAACCCGTAGTGATCTTCATCGAGCACCTTTTTAGCATGCTTCAAATCGAGATTGTCTTTGGTTTTTTCTTCCCAAGGCAATGTTAAGAGCCAATCTAAATACAAGCGAATCACAGTGGATTCAGCCGACATCGGAGACATCATCTTGAGTTTGCGAAGCTCAGACTCTGCTTTTTCACGAGCTTCGGTGCTTAGATTCATGGTTTTAATTTTTTTCTCAAGAGCAAGAATTTCAACTTTGAACTCGTCTTTTTCGCCAAGTTCTTTTTGAATCGCACTCATTTGTTCGTTGAGGTAGTACTCTTTTTGTCCACGCTCCATGGATTTGCGCACACGAGAACGAATGCGACGCTCAACTTCTAGAATCTCAATTTCACCTTGGAGAGAAGCCAAGAGCTTTTCAAGTCGTGGCATGATTTCAAGCATCTCGAGAAGCTTTTGTCTTTCTTCCACTTTGAGATTCAAGTGAGCCACGATTGTATCAGACAAGCGAGAGGGATCTTCGATTTTTTGAACGGTGATTAACAATTCAGGAGAAATTCTTTTGTTGAGCTTCACATAGTTTTCAAAGCTTGTACGAAGAGAGCGCATAAGGGCTTCGATTTCAAGTTGCTCTCCACCCAGTTGATCGGCTTCGATTTTCACATCAGCCGCAACAAATTTTCCAAGATCTAAATAATCTTCGATGATCGCTCTTTTTTTGCCTTCCACAAGAACCTTTAGAGTTCCGTCGGGAAGTTTGATCATTTGTAAAATAGTTGCCAACGTTCCAGTTGTGTAAATATCTGCTTGGCCAGGATCATTTGTTTCACCATTCTTTTGTGTGCACAAAAGAATATCCACTTGTTGATCAACCGCAGCTTCAAGAGCCTGAACAGATTTATCTCTTCCTACAAAAAAAGGAATGATCATGTGAGGAAAAACAACAATGTCTCTTAAGGGCAATAGAGGATAAATGGAATTAACTTTTTCATTTACCTTTTCGCTTTTGTTTTTTGCTTTCGATCCTTTTTTCGCTGCCATGTATTCATTCTTGCAGGAAATTTTCTAGGGGACAAATAAATATGTAATGCTCAGGGTTATAAGTACTTATCTTTACAAGGCTTTTTAAGATTGAGAGCAAACTGATGATTGCGCCTAGTCAAAAATTAATAGTCACAAACAAGCGTGAAATACAAAACCCTAAGCGATTTCTTTTTCTTTATCGGGGTCTGTACCAAACTCGAGAATCGGTTTTTCTTTTTTACGCAAAACATCTCCTGTAATACGGCACGATCGACAATTCTTGAGAGAGGGAAGATCGTACATCGTATCTAAAAGAATGTTTTCAAGGATTGATCGCAATCCGCGCGCACCCGTTTTTCGCTTGATAGCATCTTGCGAAATCATATGAAGCGCTTCGTTATCAAATTCGAGATTCACGCCCTCTATCTCAAAAAGCTTTTGATATTGCTTAACAAGTGCATTTTTCGGTTTGGTGAGAATGTTCACTAAGCTTTCCTCATCCAACTCATCGAGAGTGGCAATGACCGGAAGACGGCCCAAAAACTCAGGGATCAATCCAAAGCGAGTTAGGTCTTCTACCATTACGTGCTCAAGAGGGTTCAAGACTTGGCCCTTTGTTTTTTTAGAAACAGTTGCGCCAATGCCCATGCTCTTTTGATGCATTCTACTTTCAACATATTTTTCGAGACCTGCAAAAGCTCCCCCGCATATAAAGAGAATATTCGAAGTATCAACTTGAATGTATTCTTGTTGAGGATGCTTACGTCCACCTTTTGGAGGAACGTTTGCACGAGTTCCTTCAATAATTTTCAAGAGAGCTTGTTGCACTCCCTCTCCACTCACATCTCGAGTGATGGAAGGACCATCTGCTTTACGTGTGATTTTATCCACTTCGTCGATGTAGACAATTCCGCGTTGGGCGCGTTCGACATCCCAATCTGCTGCTTGCAACAAATTGAGAATGATATTTTCAACGTCTTCACCCACATAGCCCGCTTCTGTAAGAGATGTTGCATCGGCAATCGTGAAGGGCACTTTCAAAGTTTTTGCGAGCGTTTGAGCAAGCAAAGTTTTTCCAGTCCCTGTGGGACCAATCAAAAGAATATTTGATTTTGAAATTTCAACGTCGTCATTTTTCAAAGATTTTGGAAAATGAATTCGCTTGTAGTGGTTATGAACTGCAACGGAGAGAATTTTTTTCGCACGTTCTTGTTTGATCACGTAATCATCAAGAATGGCTTTGATTTCTTGTGGCTTAGGAACCTTTGCCACACCCTGACGAACTTCACGCACTTGTTCTTCGGAGATAATATCTCGGCACAGTGTCACGCACTCGTCGCAGATATAAACCGAAGGTCCGGCGATTAATTTTTTAACTTCACGTTGTGTTTTTCCGCAAAAGGAACAGCTTAAGTCTTTCATGTATTCGCCCCCTCAGCGACCTTAGCGACTTTCTCGCTTTTTGCTAACCACTGCATCAATTATACCAAAGTTCTTAGCATCCTCTGCTGACATGAAATTATCGCGATCCGTGCGTTTTTCAATTTCGCTTAAAGACTGACCTGTGTGATCAGACAAGATTCCGTTGAGAAGTTGTTTCATGCGAAGAATTTCTTGCGCATGAATTTCAATATCAGAGGCTTGTCCTTGCACTCCACCCAAAGGTTGGTGAATCATGATGCGTGAATTAGGAAGTGCAAAGCGTCTTCCTTTTTCTCCGCCCGCTAATAAAACAGCGCCCATACTTGCCGCCATCCCGGTGCAATAAGTGGACACTGGACAGCTTATGTATTGCATAATGTCGTATATTCCTAATCCTGCAGACACGCTACCTCCGGGACTATTTATATACATAAAGATTTCTTTTTCAGGGTCTTCCGACTCTAAAAAAAGCATTTGAGCAATGATTGCGTTCGCAACATGATCATTCACCTGCGTCCCTAAAAAGACAATTCTGTCTTTTAGAAGACGGGAGTAAATATCATAAGTACGCTCCCCGCGGGGCGTTTGCTCTACAACATAAGGAATATTTGCAACAATATCTTCAAATTTCATCAAGCCTCAACAGCCTTTCCCAGGAGCCAGTCGAGAGTTTTAACCTCTTGAATTTTTTCGACAACCGCACCGACCATTCCTCGGTTTTGGATTTCTTCGAAAATTTCTTTCGGGTTACGTCTTTGCTCAACTGCCATCCTTACAATTTCCTTTCGGAAATCTTCTTCGCTGGCTTGAATGTTTTCCTTCTCTCCAATTGCATCAAGAATGAGTGAAGTTTTTGCTTGAGATTCTGCGGCCGTCAAAATGCTGTCGCTTTGCTCTTTTAGTTTTACTTCGATGTCTTCTTTGCTGAAGCCCATTTTTCCGAGTTCTGTCGCATAGTTATAAACGATGGTTTGCATCCAACGAGCTTTCATAGATTCGGGAACTTTAATTTCGTGTTCTTTAATCAAGAATTCGACAAGATTTTGGCGGTGAGTATCATTCTGAACTTGCTGTTTTTGAGCCTTTAATTCTTCTGTTATTTTTTCGCTAAGATCATTTAAATTTTTAAAATTGCCAAATCTTTTTGCACTTTCATCATCTAAAGGTGGAAGATGCTTTGTTTTAAGACCGTGTAAAGTGACTTTGTAGTAAAAGGTTTTTTTCTCTTTTCCGTCTTCTGATGTAGGAACTTCGTTTGAAAATTCACGAGATTCACCTTTTTTAATTCCACGAATTTTCTCTTCGATTGATTCTACAAGAGGACCTACGCCCATTTCGTGAATTAATTTTTCGCCTTTACTTTCAGCAAGTTTCTCAGGGCTATCTGCTGTGAAAAATTCAAACTCTCCCGCAATTTTTCCCTCAAAGATATCGCCGTCGTGATCATGAAAGTGTCCAAGTGAAGCATGCAAGCGATCGAGTTGATCTTTGATTTCTTCTTCTTTCACTTCAATAGAATCGGGTTTGATTTTAAATCCAAGATAATTTTTTAATTCAATCTTAGGAATGTTTTCGAAAGTCGCAGAAAATTTAAAAGGAAATCCATCAAGCAAAGTGCCTGGTTCGATTTTTGGATTTTCAGCAGGTTTCAATCCGTTGTCTTTGAGCGCTTGAGGTAAGCTACTTTGCACAAGCTCTTGAATAACATGTTTGTTTGCATCGGCTTGGTACTGTGTTCGCAAAAGATCTAAGGGAACCTTGCCTTTTCGAAAGCCTTTGAGCTCAACGTTTTCTTGAAGACCGCGAAGCACGCGGTTAAAGGTACTTGTGACAACTTCGGAGGGGACTTCAACGGAGACTTTTTTACGGTTATTTTCTAATTCTTCGACTTCGAATTTCATGCGCTTTGTTATGGTATTTATCAAGGATCGAATCAAGAAAAACCCAGCAAAATAAAGCTAAAGAGGTCCATTGTGGGAGGGAAAGGGGGCCGATAAAGCCGCGAATGAAATCCCCTCTTAAAAATTCCAGGAAAAATCGCAAAATCAGATAACTTAAGAGGTATATTCGGAAGGCTTTAAGGGGGGCAATTGAGTGTCTTTTTTTGAATAAAAAAACTGCAAGTGCTACGGTTCCTGTCCCTTCCAAAAGTGGCCATGAAAGGGTTAGTGGATTTCGAATAAAACAGCAGCCAACGAAGAAGCATCCCAGGCGTCCAATGCTTTGAGCAAAGGGCAATAGATAGCTCCACAAGAGAAGAAGTTCAGAGCCCATTTTTTTATTTTGAAGTGCCCACGGCTTGGCAAAAAATATCACAAAACAGAGAAGGCCCATGATACTTGTGGGGGCAAAGTTGAGTTCTTTTGTAAAAAAGTAATATCCAAGAGCTCCAAGTAGTTTTGAAAAGAAAATCATAAGAATAAGGCCAAGTCCTAAAAGAAAAAAAGCTTTTTGAACCGATTGTTTGTGCTTTCTTAAAAGTAAGCAGGTAGGACTAAGGATGATTGCAACTCCAAGAGCCGTAAAAAAAAGATAGGCATCCATCCTTTTTTCTTTAAGATTTTTCTTTGGGGAGATTTTTTAAAATAAAAGGCTCAAGTAAAAGTAAAACAAGAGCAACGCAAATGGCTGAGTCCGCCACATTAAAGACAGGCCAATGACAGCTTTTCCCCTCTGATCCTAAGAAAAAAAGAGGAAGGCATTTGCCGCTCGTGCTTGGATAGAACCAATCAATAAAATCGATTACGTATCCAAAACGCATGCGGTCTATCACGTTTCCAATAGCGCCTCCAATAACTAAACCCATCACAGTCGGGCGAAAGATTTCTTTTTTAGTGATGTGTTTAATGTGAAAAAACCAAAGAAGCCCCAAAACAACAATAGGAACAAGAAGCAAAAAGAGAACTCGCGAACTTTCACTCGTGATAAAGGGGACTTTTGAAAAACTACCAAAAGCCGCAGCGTAGTTGTGAACCATTGTCCAACTCCACCAGCTTAAAACAGGGCGAGAGTTTCCTTCGCTGACTAGGGTTTCAAGAGCCCAGTTCTTTGTCCATTGATCAAGAGCAAGTATGGTCAAAGCAATGATTCCAAGGATTGAATAAACTTTCTTCACAAAATGAGTATAGGTCCTGTCTCAATGCTTGAAAACCCACTCAGGAGATTAAGTCTTCAACAAAAACTTGTCTGAATGAGGCGGTGAGGATTATCATTTTGCCCATGTCTCAAAAGTCACCGGAAAAACGCTTCCCTGAGTTTGGCTCAGATTATTCTTTTGCCAAATTTGAAGAGTCTGTCTTGAGTTATTGGAAGCGCGAAAAGATTTTTGAAAAAATTGTTGAAGACGGTAAAAAAAAGAATTCCAAAAATTTTTATTTTTATGATGGGCCTCCTTTTGCAACAGGGCTTCCTCATTACGGACATATTTTAGCTGGAACAATTAAAGACATTGTTCCTCGCTATTGGACTCAGCGCGGTTACCATGTGGCTCGTCGCTTTGGATGGGATTGCCACGGGCTACCTGTTGAGTACGAGATGGAAAAAACTTTAGGTCTCAATGGTTCTTTAGCGATTCTTGATTACGGGGTTGATAAGTTCAACGAAGCCTGTCGAAGTGTCGTTCTTCGCTATGCAGGAGAGTGGAGAAAAATTGTTGAACGTATGGGTCGTTGGATCGACATGGACAACGACTATAAAACAATGGACCCCACTTTTATGGAAAGTGTTTGGTGGGTTTTTAAAACTCTCTGGGATAAAGGACTTATTTACGAAGGTAAAAAAGTTATTCCCTATTCCTGGAGACTCACAGCACCTCTTTCTAACTTTGAAGCGTCTCAAAACTACAAAGATGTTCAAGATCCATCTGTTTATGTTTTGTTAACGATTGAAGATGCTCGTTTTCAAAAAACAGCGCTTTGTGTTTGGACGACCACTCCCTGGACGCTTCCGTCTAATTTAGCGGTTGCGATTCAAAAGGATTCAGAAAAAATTACTTACGGACTTTATAAATTAGAAAAAGCTCAAGCGGGTTGTGAGCAGGTAATAGTTGCTGATTTTGCCGCAGAAAAGCTAGGCCTCACAGAGCGTGTGAGAGAGGTTCAATCTTCGGAGCTTCTCAATCTCCCCTATAAAAGCTTATTTGATGTTTTCACTCGTAAAGAACAGCCCAAAGCACTGCGCGTGTTAGATGGGAGTCACTTTGTAACTGTGGGCGATGGAACAGGTCTCGTACACATGGCCCCTGCTTTTGGTGAAGAGGACTTTTTTACCTGCCAAAAAGAAGGAATTGAAGTGGAAGATCCCACAGACATGACTGCCTCTTTTACTGATGTGGTGAAAAAAGATTCTCGTCTTGTAGGAATTGTTGGTAAATTTGTAAAAGATGCCGATAAAGAAATTATTCAAGTCTTAAAACAAGACGGACGCTTGTTGAAACAAGAAACAATAAATCACCCTTATCCGTTTTGTGAGCGCTCTGACACTCCTCTTATCTACAAGGCAATCTCAAGTTGGTTTGTACGAGTAGAGGGAATGCGCGAAAACATGGCTACCAACAATTCTCAAATTCATTGGGTGCCTGAGCATATTCGTGAGGGACGATTTGGAAATTGGCTTGGTAACGCTCGCGATTGGTGTATTTCAAGGAATCGTTTTTGGGGCACACCTATCCCTGTTTGGTCTTGCGAAAAATGCCAAGCCAAAGAAGTCATGGGGTCTCGTGCTGATTTAGAAAAGAAAGTGGGCCAAGCTACTCCCGACTTACATATGCATTTGATCGATCACTTTCGCTGGGATTGTGAAAAATGTAAGGCTCCCAACTCAATGAAGAGAACTTCTGAGGTTTTAGATTGTTGGTTTGAGTCTGGGTCCATGCCTTATGCTCAGGAGCATTATCCTTTTGAAAACAAAGAAGCCTTTGAAAATAATTTCCCTGCTGATTTTATTGCAGAAGGACTCGATCAAACTCGGGGCTGGTTTTATACGCTCACAGTTTTATCGACAGCACTTTTTAATAAGCCCGCTTTCAAAAATTGTATCGTGAATGGAATCGTGTTGGCCGAAGACGGACGCAAAATGAGCAAGCGTCTGAAGAATTATCCAGATCCTGGTGAGTTAATGTCAAAGCATGGAGCCGATGCGATGAGGCTTTATCTTGCTCAATCACCTGCGATGCACGCTGAAAATTTGCGCTTCAGTGAAAAAAATCTTGTGGAACTAATGCGAGCCGTGATGCTTCCTCTTTGGAATGCCTATGGATTTTTTGCATCCTATGCAAACATCGACAAGTGGGATGAAAGTTTTTCTCAGGCGCCGACTGAAACTTTGGATGAGTGGATTTTGTGTCGACTCAAAGAAAGTGAAATTCAATATCACGAAAAAATGCAAAAATATGAGCTCAGTGAAGTGGCTCCTATTTTGATTTCTTTTATTGATGATCTTACAAACTGGTATATCCGTTTGAATCGAAGTCGTTTTTGGTCTTCTGAGTCTTTGTCTCAAGATAAGAGCAAGTGTGCTGCATTTACAACCCTTTACAAGTGCTTAGATCGATTGGCCCTGTTGCTGTCCCCTGTGCTTCCATTTTTTGCAGAGTACTTAGATGGCGCTCTTCACTACGAACACGTTCAAGATTGGTCTGCAAAAGCAAAATCAAATTCCGTTCATGCGCGTGAATTTGGTTCGCTAATAAGTGAATTATCTCTCAAGGAAAAAAATGTTCTTTTGGAAGTGCAGCTAGCTAAAAAAGTTATTTTGCTAGGACGCTCTCTTAGAGGAGAATCTAAAATTGGATTAAGGCAACCGCTTAAACAAGTTCGTGTAGCTGGATTAAGTAATGCTGAAAAAGGTGTTTTCCCCAACATTCGCCCTCTTGTTTTGCGTGAAGTAAACGTAAAGGATTTGGTAGTTGTTGAGAAAGCAAGTGATCTTGTGAGTGAAGAAGCTCGTCCAAATTTTAGAAGTGCGGGAAAAAAAGTTGGAAAAGATATGAAAGAGCTTCAATCTCTTTTGGCGACATGGTCTTCTGAACAAATCGCTCTTTTTGAAAAAAGTGGAAGTTTTGAATTCAAAGGGGTCTCCCTTGGTCGAGAAGATATTGAGATCATGAGAAAGGGTTTGCCTGGAAAGCTTGCCGCTTCTGATAGGGGACTTGTTGTAGAACTTGAAACGACTCTCACTGAAGATTTGGTGGATGAGGGTTTGCAGCGCGAGCTCATTAACCGCATCCAGCAGCGCCGAAAAGAGATGAAGTTAAATTTGGCAGATCGTATTCAGATTGTCTTTAAAGCTTCGGGGAGCTCTCGCGTTGAGAAAATAATTAACGCTGAGTTAAACGGTAAGGGTTTAGTGAGCCAGGAAACGCTGACTGTAGAATGGAAACAAGGAGCCCCTGCAAGTGAAGTGGAAAGCTTCGACGAGCATGGCTCCTGGTCTTTTGAGATTTCTAAAATTTAGTTGATTAATTGATCAAATCAATCGGAAGACCTTTATAAGTAATAACTTTTAAAGTTTTTCCGTCTTTGTCTTTGATGTTTTCGGTAACAACGTCATTTGCATCTTGAATTTCTTTTTTGAAAGAGTATTTTTTATTTTCTTTGCTAGTTTCTAAAGAAATTCTTTCATCAACAACAGCGTTGTTTTTATAAGTACGAGAAACTTGGATTGTCACAAGTTCGTTATTCTCGACGCTTAAAAGTTTTTGTGTAAATTCAATTGCGTTCAAGATTTGGGCTCGAGCTGTTGGGTAACTCACTAATACGATAAATTCTTCTAAACCAACTGAGCCATCAACGTAGCGAGCTTTTTTGAAAAGATGAGAAACTTTATAAAAGCCTTCTTTGTCTGATTTTGTATCTTTTGCAAAGTAAGGTCTCCATTTTAGGACAATGTCATCTCTGTAGGCTTTGAATGTATCCGTGAAAGTTCCATCAGGATATTTCTTTACTAAATCTTCAATGTTCATAGGAGTTCCATCTGAAAATTCAATTAAGGGAAGTACCTTTGCTGTAGCTTTATTGAAAAATGATTGGCTAGAGAGAGTTAAGAGAACGATGAGAGAAATATGTTTTTTTAAAGACATAATGCACTGCATTATACATGGTTTGCATCCAATGATCAAGAATTTTTACAAATACATTTAAAGCCCTTATCTAGCTTAAGGCACCCTCATAATGCTTTATACCGCGTTTCCAGAAAAGGGATAGAAGAATAAAAGCTATCAGAACGTAGGTCCAGGGAGCTATCCATAGCCACATAGAAAGAGGTTTGTTGAGAAGAATTTTTACAGGAATTGAGACAAAAAAAGCAGCTGGAAAAAGAGTCAGAAGAATTCTGCGAAGCCAAGAAAAGTAAAAATCATCTGGACGAAAGCTTAGGCGGTAAAATTCAAAAAACATCCACACAAGCATATCTGAGCGGATCATGTAAAAACCAAGGCAAAAAATGAGAACGTTCAGTGCCACCACAAGTAAAAAACCAAGGGCCAGATAAGAAAGTCCAAAGAAAATATTTAAAAAAGAGGGAATGGGAGTAAGTAAAGAAAAAGAATAAATAATCACACAAAGAGATAAAACAAAATTAACAACAGAAATAGCATTGGGAAAACGAAAAGCTGTCAGAAAAAGAGAGTTCACGGGCCTCAATAAATGAAAATCAAATGTACCCTGTCGTATGAGAGAATCAAATTCAGCTAGGTTGTCGTGCATAAGAAGCATGAAAAGTGCGTCTATAAAAAAAACAAAACCAAAAAATAAGAGAAGCTCTCCGGGTGCCCAGCCCAAAATGATAGGATTTCTCTCGCCAATACTTTGGGCAAAAATAAAATTTGAGGAAATAAAAAGCACTTCTATAAGAGCGCGACCAAAAAAGTTAATCCGATATTCAAGAGAGCGATGAACTGTGTTTTTAAACAAAGAGCCCCAAAGTTTAATGTAAAAACCAACTCCGCGTGAATAAGTTTTTTTATCCTCCAAAGCTTTCATAGCGGCGAACTCCTTTCTTAAACATGAGGCAGTTCAGTGCCACCATAAACGTTAGCCAGAATAATCCTCTTAAAATCGCAGATGAGAAGTCGCCCTCAAGAATCTTACCCATAGCAGCCGATATAGGATAGTGGCCAAGATAAGGCATGGGGCTAAGAAGGAGAACCTTACGTAATGTCAGAGGAAGCCAATCTATGGGGAGTATGGAGCCTGCAAAAATTCCTGTTGTAAAGTTAAACGCTGAAATCATAAAAGCACTCTCGTGAAGCCAAAAAGCACAAAGAACAAAAAAATAAAAAATACTCCAGGAAAGAGCAATTGATAAAAGCATAAAAGGATAAAAATAAACGTGAGGAAGATGAAGTTCTTGCTCTGTTTTGAGAAACAAAAGACCCACAAAAATAAAAGACAAAAGAATCCAGGTAAAAAGTTTTTCTCCCAATGCATTCACAACAAAAATTTGAGAAAATTTAACGGGCTGCAAAAGGTATCGCCTAAACTCTCCATTCCGAATTTGTTTTTCAAACGATAAAGAGGCTCCCCAGAGCGAATTTGAGGTTCTTACAAAAAGAGCAAAAAGAATAAAGGAATAAATTTGATTGTATCCAACATAGCTTTCTCGCCCGTCGACGTGGGCGAGTTTTAAGATGATGAAATCAGCCGCAAAAGAAATCAAAAGACTTACGATCATCATGTAGTAGTAAGCTCTGTATTCAAGTTCTTGAATCAAAACATTTCGGAGCATGTAGCGTCCAAAGCGAACATTAAAAGGAAACACTCTTAAGATTCTCCTTCAGTTTTTTCAGCTGCCTCGTCTTCAGAAATCAGCTTAAGAACTCCTGTTTTAAATTTCTCGTCAGCTTTTCCAAAGTCTTTTGTGCTTCCAAAGTATTTCATTTCACCTTTGGCAATGATCATCAAATCATCACAAACTTCTTGAATGTCTTCCATGTCGTGGCTTGAGAGAATGACAGAGACTTTTTCCTTTGACAGATCTTTGGTGAGAAACTTGCGGACAGCTTCTTTTGCTATGAGATCTAACCCTATGGTGGGTTCGTCTAGAAGTAGGAGGCGTGGTTTGTGAATAAGTGCTGCGATCAACTCAAATTTCATTCGTTCACCCAAACTAAGGCGCCTCACCTGCACTCCCACAAGTTTTGTTAAATTAAAAAGAGTAAGCATTTCATCTAGACGACGCTTGAATTCAACTTTAGGGATATCGTAAATAGCGCCAAAAAGCTCAAGTGAGTCTCGAGCAGAAATATCGCTCCACAGTTGAGATTTTTGTCCCATCACAAGGCCTATGCTTCGTAAAAATTCTGATTTCCTCTCCGATGGGGTGTAACCTAAAACTTTCAAGCTTCCACTGCTGGGGTGAAGGAGCCCTGAGCACATTTTGAGTAGAGTTGTTTTTCCGGCTCCGTTAGAACCCACAAGACCCATGAATGAGCCTTCTTGAATTTGAAAATTCAAATTTTTTACAGCTACTTTTTCAACGTATTTTCTATGAAATAAATTTTTAATAACTCCCGAAAGTCCTGGATCTTTAACGGATCTTCTAAAATTTCGTTGAAGATGCTGGGCTTCGATAAGTACAGAAGACATGAGGAGAAAAGACTACTCAATAAAAGCTTCTAGCGACAATAACTAAGTTCGTCGGAGTTTTTAAATAGCTCAAAAACGAGAGGGTGCCCTTCGACAATTGCTTGATTTGGCAAGGCATCTTTGCCTTTGATTTGATTCGAGAATTTTTCTCTTAATTGCCGAGCAAAGGCTCCTGGATATTCACAGCCTCTCTCGAGATCAATTACCTTCCAACTTAGCTCAGAGCTTTCTGGCCAGGAAAATCCATCCTTAAATTTTTCAGAATAATTCTTTATGAGTGGAGCTATAAGATTAGATGAAAGCCAGGCACCTGTGAAATCCGTTTCGAGATTTTTATCCATACCCATCCATGCAAGAAGAACTAGGTCAGGTGATGCGAGAACAAACCAAGCGTCTCGTTTGTCAGAAGAAGTTCCTGTTTTTCCAGCCCATTGTTGATTGGTCGGAAGTTGTGATCCTAGTACGCGAGCACTCCCTCTGCGAACAACTCCTTGCATAGCTTCTAGTGTGAGAAGCGCTCCTGCGTGATCTGTTTTGTTCGCATTTAAAAAATCACTTGAAATATCTTTTGGAAGAAAGGATGGATCACAAGCAGGATCGTTCATGCTTTGATAGCCAAGAGCTGTTCTCACTAAGCTGACATAGGCTCTGGCCATATCAAGAGGCTTTTGTTCAATGCTCCCTAAAAGAGCCGAAGGAAGAGCGCGATCTTCGGGTATATCAAGGCCCCATTTCACAAGTGGAGCAAATGAGTTTTTTAAAAGTCCTTCGGGTTCGATTTCTTGAAAAACTTTTGTGAATGGAACGTTCAGACTTTGTTCCATAGTTGTTCTAAGAGAAACGCTTCCTCGATATTTTCGATCGTAATTTTTAGGACTCCACTGTCCCCGACCTTTATCGTAGATCCATGTGAATTCTTCATCTTGAATGAGTTTTGCGAGATGAACTTTGGGGTTTTGGCTGATAAGTGGAGCTAAAAGAAGAGGTTTTATCAAAGAACCAGGAGGACGTTTAGCACGTGTGAGACGATTGTATTGTGTGGTCGTATAGGAGGTGCCGCCTTGATAGACTTTGTACTCACATGTGCGAGGATCAATTCCCACCAGAGCAACTTGTAATTGCTTGGGCCAGGTTTTACTTTCTTTCAAAAATAATTCTTCTGATTGCCTTTGTAGGTCGGCATCAAGAGTGGTTTGAACATCGTATCCGCCCATGACAACTTTTAGTTCGCCATCTTTTTTGATTAACGAATCACGAATTTCATCAATGGCATAACTTGCTTTAGATCTAAAACTTGTATGAGGTTCCTTTGGGAGAGGAAGTTTGAGCGCAGTTTCAAATTCCTCTTCCGTAATTTTTTCGGCATTCATTAAAATATTGAGAACTTTGTTTCTTCGAGCAAGAGCACGATCGGGATGTCTAAAGGGGGAGTAAAAAGCTGAGCCCGCAACCATAGCGGTGATAAGAGCAACTTCGTGAACGTCCAGTTGGCCTTGATCTTTACCAAAGTAAAACTCAGACGCTTTTTGAATTCCTAAAATATCCGGATGCTGAATTTGGCCCATGAAAACTTCGTTGAGATAGGCTTCAAGGATTTCTTCTTTTTGAAAACGGTTTTCTACAAGAATTGAGAGAATGATTTCTTTAAATTTTCGCGAGAGAGTTTTTTCCTGAGTTAAGAAAAGATTTTTTACAAGTTGTTGCGTAATGGTGCTCGCTCCTTCTTTGTAACGAAGGTTGATGAGGTTTTTAAAAGCTGCTCGAGCAATTCCCCAAACATCAAAACCTCCGTGCGATAAGAATCGAGGATCTTCAAGCGAAACAATCGCTTCTAAAAGCATTGGATTTACTTCCGCAAGAGGAATGTTTTTTCGGACTTCGGCGTGTCCTCCAACAATCGAAGAAATCCACTCATCTTCACTTTTTTGGTTTTTGGCAAGAACGCGAATGGTACTGATTTGTTGTCGAGATCTGATGCGTTGCTCAAGTAGCGGAGACCACTCGTCTGTGACATTTTTGATACTCATGAAAATAGAAAAGGGGAGAATCACAAGAAGAGCACTGAAAAGAATCAAGATAGATCCAAGGCCGCGTCGATTGTGCATCTTTTTTGACGATATGATTCAAAGCAGAAAATGACAACATATGGCTATGACGCTGCCATTGTTGACTCTTATAAGGGGTACCCTTAACCTGTATATGTACCTAAGCAAGAGTCTCGGATGGCTCCCACTCCAAACTCCCTCAGGGGTGTAAGCCACGAGACTCTTCGAGTTATGAATCCCAAAAAATCTAAAAAGTAAAATCACCTAGGGGACTAGCCCACGAGGCTATGCTACGACCAATAAATCATGAAGAAAATAAGCTCTTTAAGACTTGTTGTTTGTATGGTTGCTTTTTTGACGGCCTCTTTCTCTCATGCCGCGCTTTTTAGTTTGAGTGGAAATCATCGATTTGGATCAAATCTTTTCTTCAATCTAGATGCAAAAAATGGTGTGAACACCGGAGCAACTTATGAAAATGCCTCAGATACAAGTGCTTTTTTAGAGCACAGGTTGTTGCTAAGGCCTGATGTTTTAATTGATGAAAGGTTTTCTCTACATTCCGAGCTCAGTCTTTTAAGTCAAAATGGAAGTTCAACAGAGGTAAATTTTAATAACACAACTAATCCACATCAAATAAACGGAGGCGCCGCTTTTGGCCCTGTTTCAAGCCAGCTCCTTGCTATTCGCTATGGATATTTAAAGTGGGTAAGTGATGTCGGAGTGTTTAAAGCTGGACGCATGCCCAAGGGCTGGGGATTGGGGCTTCTTTTTGATGAAGGAGGCAAAGCAGAAGATGAGGCATCTACTATTGTGGACAGAGTAGGCTTTGAAGGCCAGCTAGGAAGTCTTGTGCTGAACGCTGGGTATGAAAAGCGACAAGAAGGATTTCTTCACACGGATGCCGATGATGAAGACTTGTACGAGGGATCCGTGAAATATGAAAATGAAGGATCGGGAGTAGCTATTGGCCTTCTGTTTGGACGTCATATTCGAGGATCTTTAGATCCATCATCGTATAATAGCTCTTATGATTATTCTTTTTATATAAAAAAAGATTGGGATTTAAGTTCGCTTGGTGCTGAATTTGCATCAAATTCTTATGATAAACAGGCTCATGTTTATGGAGCTTTAGCTCAGTACAGATATCGTCCCGGAAGCTGGGAATTTGAAGCAGATGGAGTTTTTTCTAGTCATTCGGAGGACAGGGCGTTTATTGTTCATCCAAATTACAGGCCTTTCTTGATTTTGTTTAGGCAAGTTCAAGGAGCAAATTTTGCGAAGAAAAATAATCCAACACAATTAGGTTATGGAATCGGAAACGATCCTTCTTCTGACTTAATACCGAATGAAGAAGGAGCTCTTGTTGGACGTCTAGGGGCTTTTTATTCTTTTAGTGAGAAAAAGTATCGATTAGGGCTTGTCGGTGGATATGCAAAACTCATGAGCTCCAATGACAATGGAGAATCTTTAGGTTTTGAAGCAGACCTCCACTTTGAACAAAAATGGTATGAAAACTTCAAAACAAGTCTTGCGGCTGGAGTATTTTTGCCTGGAAATGCATTTCCTTCAGAAAGACAAAAATCTTGGGGACTTCAAATTAGAAGTTATTTAAATTTTTAAATAAACTAATTTTAGTAATCGCTATCAAAAGACTCGGGATTTTTTCTGTAGTTTTCTTGTATTTCTCCCTCAAATTCATCATCTGAGTCATCCGTTTCGATATCAACGTCTCGAGCCGTTCTAGGAATATACCGTGAATATTCAAAGTTTCGATAACTTAATCCAAATCCAACAACATAAAAGAACGGTGCGTTTTTACCAGACATCGAATTTTCAAATTTACCACTCAGCGCCCATTCGTGATTGAGTGCATACTCACCGTATATTTTTCCAATTAAGAGCGTTGGGTTTTCTGCAAAAATATAGTTTGTCCCCCCAGTTAAGTCATGAATCAGGCCCGAGACTTGAGAGAGTCGAGTGTTGTCTGTTTTTAAGCTGGAAGATCCTCTTAGGTTAACTCCAATTGTATAGCGAGGAACTTTCAATTCGAGTCCTGTGTTAAAAGGAATTTCGCTTGAGTGATCTTCGGCTCTAAAAGTAAATCCTGTATCAAGGTAAAATTTTAAATTTCTTGAAAGCCAGTATTCAGTTGTGATGAGTGCTGTTGCGTCTATTTGACCGTCACCTAAAATTAAAAAAGGCGAACTTCCTGCGTCTACTGTTTGAGGAATGGGGTAAGCGGGAATTTTTACGACACTTGCAAGTCCGATTGATTGACCAGGAAAGTCGTAAAACCTGTACTCAGCAAAAAGAAATTGATCGGAGGGACCTGATTTAGAAACTTGAGTTTGTCCCGTTGGTTGGAGAGAAAGGAAATCAAAATTAAAAAAAGCTCCAAACGAGAATTGTCTGGAGGGTTGATACTCAGGATTGAGAGTTATTCTAAACCTAGAAAAGACAAGGTCTAGAGATTCTTTTAGTCCTTCAGAATTAAAAAGTGAACTTTGCGTTCCATATTCGAAATTTGAATTCATTAAGAAACTTTGTTCAGTGGGAAAGTTATGTGTTGGAAAGACAGGACCCCATTGTGCAGCAAGTGCTAGGTTGAGGATCAAAATTTTTGAGGAAATGATGAGAAATGATCTTTTTGAGAAATGTTTCACTTCTCCATATCACATCATTTTTTTTTCAAACGGAGAAGGTCTTGGCAGTGAAATTCACAAAACTTTTTTTGCTCTTACAGCCAAATAACGAAAAGGAATTCTATTTTAAGAAACAATTCCCCCGACTAAATCCATTCCTGCAACGTCTCTTATCTCTACTTTCTTAAAAGATCCGATTTCAGCCTGTCCCTCTTGAATGATCACCATGTTATCCACCTGAGGAGCTTGGCCAAAGAAGCGACCTTTCAGTAACAAATCAGTTTCAGGATGAGTTCCCTCAACAAGAACATCAAGAGTCTGACCAACGAGAGATTGTAAGTTTTTATTTAAAATCTCTTCTTGAATTGCATAAATTTCAGCCTGTCTTTGTTTTTTTACATCCGATGGAACATCATCTGGAAGACGAAAACTTGGAGTTCCTTCCTCGTGCGAATAAGTAAAAACACCGACGTGATCTAAAAGGCCTTCTTTAACGAAGTTTTTAAGTTCCAGAAAATCTTCTTCTGTCTCGCCAGGAAATCCCACCATTAAAGATGTACGAATAAAAAGATTGGGAATTTCTTTTTTTAGACGCCCGATCATCGAGCGAATTTGCTCTTTGTTCGTGTGACGATTCATACGAGTGAGGATTTTGTCTGAAATATGTTGAATGGGAACATCAAGATATTTGCAGATTTTTTCTTCATCTCGGACAAGTTGAATCACATCGTCGCTGAGTTGATCAGGATAAACATAGAAAAGTCGAAGCCACTTGAGGTCTTCTATTTTTACAAGTTCTTTTAAAAGACCCGCAAGAGTCGCCCCATCTTTTCGGTCGCGACCATAGTCAGTTAGGTCTTGAGCTATAAGATTAATTTCACGAACTCCATTTTTAATAAGAGTTTGAGCTTCTAGAACTAAACTTTCGATACTTCGTGAACGAAGGGCCCCACGAAGTTTGGGAATAATACAAAATGAGCAGCGTTTCGCGCAACCTTCTGCAAGTTTTAGGTACGCAGAGTGTGAGCTAAGACTATTTGCTCGAGGAAGGTCGTAGTCTTTTGCACGATCTGTGTGAATTTTAACTTTTGTTTCAGAAGATGAAGAATTTTTAAGAGATTCTAACTCTTCAACAATTCTTGAAAAAGCTGCCGTTCCAGTGATGAGGTCAACTTCTGGAAGAGAATCTTTTAATTCTTGAGGATATCGCTCTGATAGGCAGCCAGTTACAACGAGTTTTTTGCAGTTACCCGTTTTTTTGTTTTCACCTGCAGCTAAAATTGTATCAATTGATTCTTGTTTTGCTTCATCAATAAAGCCACACGTGTTGACAATGATAATATCTGCTTCGTTTGCGTGATCAGAAAGTTTGTATCCCTTGTCGCCTTGTAAAAGGCCCGCCATATTCTCAGAGTCAACGAGATTTCTTGCGCAGCCCAGTGAGATAATGTGTACTTTTTGAGAGTCGCTCATTTTTCTGTTCTCACTCCTGAGGGTAAAGTTAGGTCAAACCACTTTGGGTCGAGTTTTGTAATAGATTTAGCTTCGAGAATTCGAAGAGAAGTATTTCCTCCAACAGAATCTATAAATGTTAGACTGGAGGGAAATTTCTCTGTGTTATGAAAAGATATTTTTATTTCAGAAAAGTCAGATTCAATTTTTGGAACAAGTATGACTTCTAGATCAGGTTTTTTAAAGCTTCCCTTGATCTCATAATCTTTTTCGGAGTCATTTTTGGATTTTAGCCCACGAAAAAAAAGAAGAAATCTTTCAAGTTCAAGATTTTTTGCATCGTTAAAACGACGTGCAAAGTATCTGTCTTTTTTACCCTCGCCTTTGTCTTCGAGGTAAATAGCTCGTAAGCCGTCGCTAACAAAGCGTTTTTTGATTTTTTGATTTTTCGATTCAAGGATAAAAAAATTTCTGTTCTTGCTTTTAACAAATTTAAAAAATCCCTCTGAGTTGATCTCTTGAGAAAATCCTGGAGATTTTTCTGTTTGAAAAAAAGTTGCTTCCCAGTTGCCTAAGTTCTCGTATCTTTTTGCAAGAGCGCTAAGAACAAGTTTAGTTTCATCGCTTTTTTCTTGGTCTTTTTGAGCAAAAACAAGGGGACCAAAAGCCCATGACAAAACTACTAAAAAAGTAAAAACGCTTGGAAATGACCAAGTCTTATCGCAGCGTGTAATGCGGTGTGGCATTTTCGTAGGCTATCTCTATTCCAAGCCTCCGGTCAAGAAAGTTTACGTGGCGATTTGGGGCTAATTTAAGAGGCTATTGAACAACTACAGGATGACGTCGCGAGGCTTGCCGGCAGAGCTTTGCTCTCCCACAACACCCGCAGCTTCAAGCTGCTCCATAATTCGAGCTGCTCTTGTGTAACCTATTTGAAAGCGTCTTTGAATGAGTGAAGTCGAGATAGATCCCTTTTCGCGAGCGTAATTTAGCACTTCTCCGTATAAGGAATCACGATCAGCATCGGCTAATAATTCATTTTCGCTTTCATCAGCAAGAATTTCATTCTGATACTGAGGAGCGCCTTGCTCGCGCCAAAAGTCACAAACTTTTTCAACGTCTGCATCAGAAACGTAACTTCCTTGCATACGGTGAAGCCCCATAGGACCAGAACTTGTAAAAAACATATCACCTTTGCCAAGGAGGAGTTCGGCGCCGGTGCTGTCGAGAATAATGCGGCTATCGCTTGAGCTTGCGACACGAAGAGCTGCGCGACTTGGACAGTTTGATTTAATGAGACCCGTCACAACATCCGCAGAGGGTCGTTGTGTGGCCATGATGAGGTGTATGCCCGCAGCACGCGCTAATTGTGTAAGACGAACAATCGATTGCTCTACATCTTTTTTACTTGTGAGCATGAGCTCGGCTAATTCATCAATAATGATGACAATAAATGGGAAACGCTCTAGTTCCGAATTTTCAGCAGCTTTTGAGTTGTAACTATCTAAGTTTTTAGCGGCAACTTCCTGCATTTTTAAATAACGACGTTTGGTTTCGGCAACTGCCCATTTGAGGGCTTTGCTTGCATCTATAGCATCATTTACAATCGGGAGAAGTAAGTGTGGAATGTCTTCGTAAATCTTAAACTCAACAAGTTTGGGATCAACAATAATAAGGCGAAGATCTTGTGGGCTAAAACGACAAAGAAGTCCTGTGAGAATAGAATTTACAAGAACGGATTTACCCATACTGGTAGCGCCCCCAACAAGAAGGTGCGGCATACGCGAAAGGTCTTCGATGATTGTTTTTCCTTCTGTGTCTTTTCCAAGGCAAAGAGGCAAGCGGAAGTTTGTTTTTGTGAGAGCTGTTTCAAGAATTTCTCTTAAAACAATTTCTTCTCTCTCTGGATTGGGAACCTCAATTCCCGCAACACTTTTTCCAGGAATAGGTGCAACAATTCGAATAGCGGGAGCTCCCAGTGCCATAGCTAAGTCTGTTGCAACGGCTTGAATCTTTTGCACGCGAACCCCAGGGCCTGGTTGAAATTCATAAATGGTGAGAATGGGACCAGGGGTTATTTCAGTAATTTCACCTTCGACCTCAAAACTTTTAAGGGTCTCTGTGATTTTTTTTGAGATATCAAAAAGTTCCGAGCGTGAAAGTTTAGTTTTAAGCGGTTTGGGGGGAGTAAGAAGAGAGGGCTTGGGTATTTTCCATTCCCCTTGATGAGGAGCTCTTGGCGGAGCTTTTTTTTCGGTTTTTTTAGAAGATTCTTTTTCTTGATGCGACTCCAGATTGATTTTGGGCTCAGAAATTGTTTTTTCTTCTTTTGTCTCTTCTTTGGTTTCCTCTTCATAAGCAGCAACCTCTTCTTTTTTGAGTAGAGGAGTTTTTTTCAAAGAAAATTTGAATTTTTTAAAATCAAAAAAACTAAAAAGATTGCGGACGATTTTTTGAGAAAATTTGGAAAGTTGATAAAGGCCCGATTCAACCCAAGAATCAAAATGAACAATTAAGCTCATCCACAAAATAACTGTCGCAAGCAGAAATGTACCCGCTTTTCCAAGAAAGGGTTGAAGCCCGGAGTACAAAAGCATTCCCAAAAAACCTTCCTGTAAAAAATGATAGTTCTCAGGAGTAGGGCCAACTACAACACGGCAAATAAGAGAAGTTGAAAGAAGGGTGCCCATTAACGAAAGAAGACTTTTCCAGGATAAGGTGTCTTTTTTAGAGTTTTTAGAGTGACTCAAGTAAATCAAGGCAATGCCGAAGAGAGGGATAATCCACGACGACCATCCAAAGCATTGATAAATGAGATCTGCGCTCCAAGAGCCTAGGTATCCCAGTTGATTGCGAGGAGCAAACCAGCGTTGATTAAAGGTACTCAAGCTTGGATCTTTAGGATCGTGGGTGAAAAGAGCGATGGTTACTGCCCCGGAAAAAGCAGCTAGAAAAAGAGTTTGGGACCATAATGTCCATGACTTTTTAGATGAGTTCATAAAGCTTCATTGTCTCATGTCTTGAGTTGGGGGTTTATGCCACGCTATTGACAGATTTGGGGAGGGCCCATTAGAACTAAGTCATCAAATCGAATCCACCCAAAAGTCAATGTTTGTAGTGGTTGTAGAAAAAGCAATTAATTAAATTAATCAAAAGTTCTCGGAGGATTGAATGGCTGAACATTCAGATAAAGAAAAAAATACTGACAAAAATACTGATAGGAATACGAGGAAAAACAAGACTCAAACTCGTAGGGGCCCGTCAAGAAAGCAAGACGAAGGCTCTCTTGAAATAACGGATTCAACTCCTAAAACAATTCCTGAACAAAAAATTGTAACTTCTCCAGCTCCAGTAGCAAAGCAACCTCCTCGACCTGCTCATGAATCGACAAACGGAAAAGCGCAAATGAATGCGCAAATGAACACAGTGCAAATGCACCAGGAAGAAGCCCCTGAAGCTCCCAAAGAAGTTCTTTTAAAGCCGATTGTTGAAAAACTTAATATTTTTGATCTTAAAAAGATGGATATCAAAAATCTTATTGATTTAGCGCTTCAATACAAGGTTGAGAACGCTGCAGGAATGCGTCGCCAAGATGTCGTTTTTGCACTTTTAACCGCTCACGCAAAAGCGAACGGTGAAATTTATACAGAAGGCGTTCTTGAAACATTGCAAGATGGCTTTGGTTTTTTGCGTTCACCAGAACATAACTACTTAGCTGGACCCGATGATATTTATGTAAGTCCTAGTCAAATCCGCAAGCATGCTATGCGAACGGGTGACACCATTGCAGGAAAAGTTCGCCCACCCCGTCCGGGTGAAAGATATTTTGCTCTTCTTTCTACTGACAAACACAACGGTCAAAACCCTGAAGAGGTTCGCAATAAAATTCTCTTTGAAAACCTTACACCGCTTTATCCTACAAAGCGTGTGAACATGGAATATGATCCTAAAAATTTCACAACGAGAGTGATTGATTTGTTTTCTCCCATTGGAAAAGGACAGCGCGCTCTTGTCGTCGCTCCTCCTCGAGCGGGTAAAACTGTCATGTTGCAAGACATTGCTCATGCCATCACGACCAATCACCCTGAAATTTATTTGATTGTCTTGTTGATCGACGAACGTCCTGAAGAGGTGACGGACATGAAGCGATCGGTAAAAGGCGAAGTCATTAGCTCAACTTTTGATGAGCCCGCAACTCGTCACGTTCAGGTGGCTGAAATGGTTATCGAAAAAGCTAAACGTTTGGTTGAAAACAAGCGTGATGTAGTGATCTTGCTTGATTCGATCACTCGCCTAGGTCGCGCATACAACGCAGTTGTTCCTCCCTCAGGAAAAATCCTCTCAGGGGGTGTAGATTCCAATGCTCTTCAAAAACCAAAGCGTTTCTTTGGAGCGGCTCGTAACGTCGAAGAAGGTGGAAGTCTCACCATTATTGCAACCGCCTTGATTGATACGGGTTCACGTATGGATGAGGTTATTTTCGAAGAATTTAAGGGAACGGGGAACATGGAGATCGTCCTTGACCGTAAACTCATGGAAAAACGCATATTTCCATGCATGGACCTCAACAAGTCTGGGACTCGAAAAGAGGATCTCTTGACCCCCCAAGAAGTCCTTCAGCGCTTGTGGATCTTGAGAAAAGTCCTCCAGCCTATGAATCAAATTGACAGTATGGAGTTTTTGCTCGACAAATTATCAAAGACAAAAACAAATGCCGAATTCGTGCAAAACATGAGCGGCTAAGATTTTAAAGGTAGAGATTATGAAAAAAGATATTCATCCCAAATTACATAAAGTTGTTTTCAAGGACATGGGTGCAAACTTTGCATTTCTTGGAACTTCTACCAAAACAGGTTCTGAAAAAATCAAATGGGAAGATGGCCAAGAATATCCAGTGATCAAAGTGGATATCTCAAGTGCTTCTCATCCATTTTTTACTGGTAAATTGAAATTGATCGATGCTGAAGGTCGCGTGGATCGTTTCATGAAAAAATACGGTAAGAAATAATTTAGTAATCATACAAAATGGCTATCTCTGTCCAAGCGCAAATGCTTCATCGCTTGAAAGAAAGCGAAGCAAGGTTTGTGCGTATTACAGAAGAGCTTGGCGTACCGCATATTATTGCGGATAGAAAAAAATTCTCGGAACTTTCTAAAGAACATTCAAGTCTTCAATCGTTAGTAGAGAATTATCGCGATTTTATGCGCGATTATAATAACTATCTTGGTTCGGTTGAAGTATTAGAAAACGAAAAAGATCCTGATCTTTTAGCTATGGCTAAAGAAGATATTTCTTCTTTGGAGCCTGTGATCGAAAAAAAAATTAATCACTTACAATTTATGCTTTTGCCCAAAGATCCTCGGGATGAAAAGAACGCGGTTCTTGAAATCAGAGCAGGCGTGGGGGGCGATGAAGCGGGCATTTTTGCAGCTGATTTATATCGAGCCTATATGCGTTTTGCAGAGGCAAAAGGGTGGAGGGTTGAACCGTTGAGTTTGACTGAAAATTCATCCGGAGGATTTAAAGAAATTGTTGCCAATATAACAGGGGACAAAGTCTTTTCGCAATTTAAACACGAGTCCGGTGTTCATCGCGTTCAGCGTGTTCCTAAGACAGAAGCTCAGGGTCGCGTTCACACAAGTACAGTGACTGTTGCCATTCTTCCAGAAGCTGAAGAAGTAGAATTTGACATCAACCCAAGTGAATTACGTATTGATACGTATCGCGCGGGTGGAGCAGGCGGTCAGCACGTGAACAAAACTGAGTCTGCTGTTCGAATCACTCACCTTCCAACGGGCGAAGTGGTGCAATGTCAGGATGAAAGATCGCAACACAAAAACAAAGACAAAGCGATGAAGGTTTTGCGCACGCGTCTCTTAGAACATGCTCGTGAAAAACAACGTAGTAAAGAGGCAGCTGAGCGTAAGGCACAAGTGGGCGGCGGGTTTAGAAATGAACGAATTCGCACTTACAACTTTCCTCAGGGACGTGTTTCCGATCATCGAATCAACATGACTTCTTATAATATCGGCGATGTGATGAATGGATTTTTTGATGATTTTGTCACCGCACTTAACGATTATTATCAAACGCTTCTTCTTAAGGGAGAAGACCCAACACAAGTGAAAGTTAGCGAAGAAGATTGATTATTTTTAGTGGATAAGTCATGGAAAAAGATTTGTTTTCTTTTTTAAAAAAAGAATTTTCTGCGTTGTCAGCTCCACAAGAAGCTCTTTGGGTTTTTAAGGAGCTTGAAAATCTTGAAGCATCACATGCCTTTGAAAGGGCTCAAGAAATTTTGGAGCGGAGAAAAAAACACGAGCCTCTTGCTTATATTTTAGGGCATTGGGATTTTCGAAATTTACAACTCCATGTAGGTTCTGGTGTTTTGATTCCTCGCCCCGAGACTGAAGAACTTGTGGGCCATGTCCTTGATTACTTTCGTAAGAATCCTTCGCGTTCTTATGAGGTGGCAGATTTGGGTGCAGGTTCCGGAGCAATTGGGTTAAGCTTGCTCAAAGAAAGTTCTCAGGTTTCTAAACTTTATTTAGTCGAGAGTTCCGAACAAGCTGTTGTTTATTTAAATAAAAATTTACTCATTCTTGGGAAAAGTTTAGAAAACAAAGCTTTTATTTTTGCAAAAGATTGGAAATCTTTTAATCATCAAGTCGACTTGATTGTTTCAAATCCTCCCTATGTTTCTGATGAGGAATTTGAAGCTCTTGATAAGAGCGTTAGAGATTATGAGCCTTTTCAGGCTCTTGTCTCTCCAGTTGATGCTCATCAAAAATATGTGGAAATTTTTAAAAAGGCTGACGAAATTTTACGACCTGGAGGAGCTATTTTTCTTGAATTCGGACCCGCTCAAGAGCACGAATGGCCGCGTTTGGTTCCTAAGCGCTATGAGTGGAAAATCCTTAAAGATCAGGCATATAAAAATAGATTTTTATTAGCTTTTGACACCAGTCGCTAGAGGCGCTTAAAGTCCCATCGGTGCTTATGAGTCGAAACAGAACGACGATTTTATCGGGCTTTTTTTTCATATTTATTTATTTGAACGCTGCTGAGCAGAGAGTTGAGTCTGCACAGGTGCTGAGTTCTGATTTTAAATCAAATGTTCAGGGCTTTTTTCAAGAAAACTATGCTGAAGATGAGTGTTTTAAGCTTTGGTTTGACTCTTTTCAGAGTGACGTGAGTCGTTTGGCGGGTCAATATAAAGAACGTGAAGCAGGACGAGAAAAAATCAATAAAGACTTAAAAAAACTACAAGATAGTCTCGAAAAAATTAGCCCAAAAATTGATGAAATTATTTCAAGATTTGATGATTATCCTTGGCAAAAATCCATTGGATCAATTGAGGCTCTTTTAAAAGATAACAAGCTTTACTGGTCTGATTTTTCTTTTTATTCGAAGCCGCTTAAAAAGTTTATTGATCAAACCATTCAGCAAGAAAAAGCTTTTTGGAAAAAACGTTCGCAATCACTCACCCTAAAGAAAAAATCATTACCGATTCAAGATGTTGATGAAACAATTGTACCCGATGAAGCTTTGACAAAACGGTTAAAGGCGCTGGGTTTTTTGTCAAAGTTTTTTGATTTTTCTAAAGTGAGCGTCAATTCAAATCAACGAAACAAGGTGGCTCTTCTTGATGCCGTTGTAAATGAGAATGCTTTCCTTACGTATGTTTCTTTAAAGGGGCAGTAACCGTGGACAAACTTGTTATTCAAGGACCTTGCAAAATTCAGGGTAATCTTACGGCAAGTGGTTCTAAAAACGCAGCACTTCCTATTCTTTTTGCAACAATACTTTCAGATGAAAAACATCTTGTTAAAAATGTCCCCTGTTTGCACGACATGGAGTCAACTCTCAAAATGCTTTTGCATTTTGGAGCTCACGTGAATCAACACTTTGAAGCAACATGGGGATCGCGATGGACGATTGATACAAGTCGTGTGACTCATGGGAATGCTCCTTATGATTTAGTACGCAAAATGCGCGCTAGTTTTTTTTCTCTAGGGCCTATCTTGGGAAGATTGGGTAAGGGCCGGGTTTCTCTTCCGGGAGGATGCGCTATTGGCGCTCGTCCTGTGGATTTGCACTTGATGGCTTTTGAAAAATTAGGAGCCACCATTGAACAATCAGGCGGTGATGTTGATATTAAAGCTCCGGGCGGAAGACTCATTGGAAATAAAGTTAGGTTTCCTAAGATTTCTGTGGGCGCAACTGAGAACTTGATTATGGCCGCTGTTACAGCCCGAGGTGAGACTTTGATTGAAAACGCTGCAGCAGAGCCTGAAGTCAGATATTTGTCTGAGGCTCTTGTAAGTATGGGAGCAAAGATTGAAGGCCACGGTACTCCTACCATTCGCATTCAGGGCGTGGATAAATTAGGGGCTCTTAATTACTCGATACCCTCGGATCGTATTGAGGTGGGAACTTATCTCATTGCTACACAGCTTTTGGGTGGAGATGTAACAATTGCGGATGCTCCCGTTAAAGATTTAGAGATTCTTTTTGCAAAACTTCGAGAAAGTGGAGCTAAGGTTGACGTCGTTGGAAAAAGCGTACGCATAATTGCATCTGAAAAAATTAAGCCTGTAAGCCTTGTGACTGAGGCTTTCCCTGGTTTTGCAACGGATCTTCAGGCTCAATGGGTGGCTCTTATGACTCATGCTGAGGGTGAAAGCTTGATCGAAGAAACAATCTTTGAAAATCGTTTTATGCACGTTCCAGAGCTTATTCGTATGGGCGGCAAATATAGTATCGAGGGTTCTAAGATTAAAATTTTTGGAAAACCAGGAATCCTAAGGGGAGCTCCTGTGATGGCCACAGATCTTCGAGCGAGTGCGAGCCTTGTCTTAGCGGGTCTTGCGGGAGAGGGTGAAAGCGCGATCAAGCGCATTTACCACCTGGATCGAGGTTATGAGTCCATGGAGCTTAAGTTGAGGTCTTTAGGGGCTCGCATAGAGCGTCGCCAGGACGATTAGTTGAAGATTCGCTCTCAAATATTTCTTGGCAACCATGGCTTCACCAGCTATCTTTCAATCATCCTCTAAGTGAAAGGGGGTGAAATCAATATGCCAATGGTAAAAATACGTGAAGGAGAATCCTTCGAATCAGCTGTTAGACGTTTTAAAAAACAATGTGAAAAAGCTGGAATTTTAACTGAAGTGCGTAAACGTGAGCATTATGAAAAGCCTTCCGTTCGCCTCAAAAAGAAAAGTATCGCTGCTCAAAAACGTGTTGAGAAAAAAGCACGTCAGAGATTTGTTCCAAGAGATACAAAGTAATTAAAAAATAATTACAAAACACAAAATGAAATGCGTTGAGAGACTTCTGAGTTGGAAAACTTAAAAGGCTCTCGGCGCATTTGTTTAATGGATGTTTACAGCTAATGTTTAACAGATGAATTCAAAGTGAGGAAAACACGATGAGTCTAAAAAATAAAATCAAAGAAGCGATGACAAGCGCAATGAAGGCTAAAGAGTCTGAGCGTTTGATGGCAATTCGTAATATTTGGAATGCTATTCGTAAAAAAGAAATTGATGATCGAAAAGATCTAACTGACACAGATGTCGAAAAAGTTGTGATGACATTAAGCAAGCAGTTACAAGAAGGTTTTGATCAAGCCAAAGCTTCGGGACGTGCTGATATTGCTGGTGAATTAGAAAAAGAATTAAAAATTTATAAAGAATTTCAACCTGAGATGATGTCTTCGGATGAATTGCAAACACTTGTTTCTCAAATTGTTGCAGATCTCAAAACAGCGGGAACACTCCCAGCTGGAAATGCGGGCATGGGACAAGTCATGAAAAAAACCATGGAAGCTGTGGGATCAAAAGCAGAAGGACGCTCTGTTCAAGAAGCGGTTAGAAAAGCGCTTCAAAGTTGATTCTCTTCAAGGAGTCCGATGACCAATCTTAATGATGTCAAAGAGCAGGTGAAGGATAGGGCTGATTTGGCCACCTACGTTGCGCGCGACACAAAGCTTTTAAAAAGCGGTCAAGGATTTAAGGCGTGTTGCCCATTGCCCGGACATCAAGAGAAAACTCCTTCTTTTCATATCGATGCCAGAAAAAACTTTTTTTACTGCTACGGATGTCGACGTGGCGGAGATGTTTTTAAATATCTCGAAATTACGCGAGGGATGCCTTTTATGGAATCCCTCAAGGAACTTGCCGAAGAATATAGAATTCAATTACCTAAATTTTCTCCTGAGCAAAAAGGAGCGAGTGATTTTCGCGAGCAATCTTTTGTGCTCATGGACCGCGCGTGTAAATATTTTGAAGAAAATTTACATAAAGGCACAAGTTCGGGAGCCGTTGCGGCTCGCCAGTATTTAGCGTCTCGTGGATACAGCCTTGAAGATGCAAAAAAATATCGCTTGGGTTGGGCTCCTGAGGGCGGAAGAAATTTATCTGCCAAACTTCGCGAGCAAAGAATGGAAAAACTGGGCGAAGAGCTTGGTTTACTTGCTAAAGGAAAAGTGGGGCAAGATTTTTTTAAAGCACGATTGATGATTCCTGTTGAAGATCACCGGGGAAGAATTGTTGCTTTTTCTGGGAGAAGTTTAGGCCTTAGTGAAAATGAAGGTCCAAAATATAAAAACTCTCCAGAAACAATGATTTTCAAAAAGAAAGAAGTTCTCTACGGCCTAGGTCGAGCGATGCGTATGATGCGCGAGCATGGATTCGTGTGCGTTGTGGAGGGATTTTTTGATGCGTGGGCTTTTGAAAAATTTAATGTCCCCGCTGTAGCTGTCATGGGCGTGGCTTTAGGCCCAGAGCATCTTGATCGACTTTCAAAAATATGTCGTGAAGTTGTTTTGGTTATGGATACGGATCGCGCGGGTGTTGAATCCACTAAGAGAAGTCTTCCTTTGCTTTATGAGCATGGTTTTGAGGTAAAAGTTTTTTCTGATCTCAACGGAAAAGATCCCGATGAATGGCTGAGTCAGTTTTATAAAAACAAAGGAAGTTCTGAGTTAGAAAATTCTGAGATATTGAAAGGACTTCAAAAATCCCTTGAGGGAATGGAGTGGTGGGCACGCACAATCGTTGATGAGTGCAAAGACAAGGGGCTGAACTCTCTTCAGATTGTTCATCGCTTAGAGGAATTATGGCTTTTACTAAAAAGCCCTGCTCACAAGCGCCTCTGGATCAAGAGCCTTGCTCCTATTTTGAATTTAACGGAAACGCAGCTTGCGACTCACTTTAGCGAAGTTCGAGCTACTCAATTGCCTGTTTCAAAGGCAGAAGAAAAGCTTGATCAGATGGAAGCCTTGGTAACTCAAAAGCCAAGAGCCGTGAACGCCACACAGATTGATACTTATTTTGAAGATCTTGCGGTTTTAATCCTTCGCCATGGGTCAACGTGGAAGGATATGAAGTCGTGGGCAGAGTATTCAAAAATTCAGGATACTTTCTTGAGTGGTCCTTATAAGGACCCGTTTTTGAAGGCGATTTCGGGGTCTTTTTTTGATGTGACAGTCTTTCAGCAAGAGCTTGAGGCTTCGGGAAACGGGGCTTTGATAGCTCGATCAACAATGGAAGCGGATCTTGAGGGCGATATTATTAGCTCACGTGACTATAAAAAACTTCTTAAGGAGCTTTGTCTTCAGATTTTGAGTGTCGAAAAGCAGGGTTTTATCCGTCGCCTGACTTTGGATTTAAAAATTTCATCAAATGACGAGAAAACGGCCCAAATCTTGCAGAAGATCCAAGAGCTTCGAAAAGAGATTGAAGAATTAAAAAAATTTTCATTTTAGCTATGACCTGTTAAAACTAGGAGTACAAAATGGCCTCTAAAACAAAAGCAAAAAAAGAAACGAAAAAAGTAAATAAAAGCACTGCTGCTTCGAAAACTTCTAAAAAAGTTGAAAAGAAAACAGCTCCTAAAGCTCCCGTGAAAAAAGTTGTTGCAAAAAAACCAGTTGCTCCAAAAGTTGCACCCAAGGCAGCACCAAAGGCTGCTTCAAAAGTAGCTCCCAAGGAAATTGCAAAAGTTGAAGTAAAAACTCCAGTTGAAAAAGTGGCTCCTGTAAAAGCGATTTCAAAAAAAGAAATCAAGGCTATTTGGAAAGTGCTTTACGAAAGAGGACGTGAAAAAGGTTATTTAACAATTGAAGAAATTAATAAAACGCTTCCTGCTCAAATGAGTGCCGCAGGTGCGATTGAAGATACGCTTAATTTTTTAGGTCAAAAAGAAATTGAATTAGTTGAAACAGAAGACGAAGGTAAAGCGCGCGTTAAGCAAGCAAAGCGTGATGCTGCCGAAATGGATGATGGCTCAGAAGAAAAAAGCAGTTTTTCTGAAGAAGTTGGCGACGACGCTCTTCGCGCTAATGATCCTGTTCGTTTGTACTTGCGAAAAATGGGAAGTATCCCGCTTCTTTCAAAAGACGGCGAAGTTGAAATTGCAAAACAAATTGAAGAAGGTGAAGCAGAAGTTATCGATGTCGTTTTAAACTCGCAAATCGGTATTCAAGAAGTTCTTCAAATTGGTGAAAGAATTCGTAACGGAAAGATTCGCGTGCGAGATGTCGTGCGTGGTCTCGATGAAGATGAAGAAGCAAATGATATCGATGAAGAAGATTACAAGCGCAGAATTTTGTTTGCGATTGATAAGGTAAAAGAATTCGAAGAGCTACTTACAGGCGGAAACGCAAAACAAAAAGATCTTCAAGAAGCTCGTGAGAGAATGTTTGAAGCTTTTAAAGACATTTCCTTCAACCGTAAAACGATCAACCGTATCGTCGGAAGAATGAAGGGGTACGTTCAAATTATTGAAGATGTTGAGCGCACGTTGACTCGAGAGCTTGGTAAGGTTCGTTGTGCCTCGCTTGATGAGTTTTTATCTCTTGAGCAGAAATTTAATAATCCTGCCACTCGCCTAGAAGCTTACAAACAAGCAGGAGGTCGTTCTTGGGAAGACATTGAGCCGCTTGTTAAACTTGTTCAAGAACAAGAACAGCGCTTGGTCGATGTTGAAACAGAATCAGGCCTTACAGTCGATAAGCTTCGTCATATGTACGAAACCATTGTCGATGGAGAAAGAAAAGCTGATAAAGCAAAAGCGCGACTTGTCGAAGCCAACCTTCGCTTAGTTGTGAGTATTGCAAAAAAATACACAAACCGTGGCCTTCAGTTCTTGGATTTGATTCAAGAAGGAAACATCGGTTTGATGAAGGCAGTTGATAAATTCGAATATCGTCGTGGATATAAGTTTTCAACTTACGCGACTTGGTGGATTCGTCAGGCGATTACTCGCGCGATTGCCGATCAAGCTCGCACAATTCGTATTCCTGTGCACATGATCGAAACGATTAACAAGCTTGTACGAACAAGCCGTTATTTGATGCAAGAAATTGGTCGTGAGCCCACGCCTGAAGAAATCGCTGCAAAAATGGAATTACCTGTCGAAAAGGTAAGAAAAGTTCTTAAGATTGCCAAAGAACCTATTTCTTTGGAAACACCTATTGGTGAAGAAGAAGATTCTCACTTGGGAGATTTCATCGAAGATAAGAGCGTGATCAACCCGAGTGAAGCGGTGATTAACTTGAACTTGTCTGAGCAAACGAGAAAAGTTCTTGCGACTCTTACTCCGCGTGAAGAAAAGGTTCTTCGTATGCGCTTTGGTATTGGGGAAGACTCCGATCACACTTTGGAAGAAGTGGGACAAGACTTTTCAGTCACTCGTGAGCGTATTCGACAGATTGAGGCAAAGGCTTTGCGTAAACTTCGTCATCCCAGTCGTTCGAAGCGGTTAAAGACTTTTGTTGAAAGTTAATTTTTTTAATATTTTTTTGTTTTTTTTGTATAAGCAGAGGGGCTTGTTTCGAGCCCTTTTCGAAAGTAGTTTAAAAGTTCATAGCTCGTAATTCTTACAAGCTTTGGGCCTATAGCTCAGTTGGTTAGAGCAGGAGACTCATAATCTCTTGGTCGGGGGTTCAAGTCCCTCTGGGCCCACCAAATAAATTTAAAAGTTTTAAACGAAATAAATACTTTAACCAAAGCATGCCATATTAATCTTATTGTGGAAAACAAAACCTTAATAGTTTCTGAGATTGAGATTAAGTACAATATTAAAATTTCTAGTGTCGAAAGTTTTGTGAGAAAGGACCCTGGCTTTGATAACTTATTATTAAAATTAAATTGTAAAGACGGAGTCTATTTTTACAAAGAGATTCCAAGCCACTCGATAGAAGAAAACCTTAATCAAGTTTACTGTGAATTAAGTAAAACTTTCTCAAGGTCTTACAAGACAGTTCTTCCATTATTGTCAAAAAATGGCGTTTATTGTGAATATATTTCTTCTAAACCAATAATGATTTATCCATTTATTGAGCATACCCCAATATCAGGCTCAGATGTTTCCATAGATCGACTATTGGCTTGTTTGGATGAGCTTCACGAAAATATTCAATCTCTAGATATGCCTATGCATCCGTATAAGACCTATCAGAATTGGATTGAGAGAGGCCACTCTCAATTAAAAAAAATAATTCATGATCATCCATTTTTAGATTTATTTGAAAGTTTTTTAATGAATCGCCTAAAGTTACTTGATTTTAAAGTCGGGAATATACATGGAGATCTTAATCCTTATAACGTTTGGTTAAATCAAAAAGATGATTTGGTTTTTTCTGACTTCGATAATCTTCAAAAAGGTGCTTACGCAAAAGATCTTTTTGATCTTGTTGCGAAGAGCTTTGTTTTAAATGATACACAAGCTTCAATAGATGATTTAGATCTAAATAAAATAACTAATTATTCAAAAAAAATTATTTCTAATGTGACTAAGTGTGATTTAGGTTTCTTACTCATTAGGCCTAAACTCGGTGACCTTTTTGATCTTGGTAGCAAGTTAACTGACGCTCAAATTTTAAGAAGATTGGATCAGCTATTTTTATTTTTAAAAAAGAATTCTTCCTAAATAAGTGAGCTAGAAATCTTAAGCTTTAAAAAGCTCGGCCAGTATTTCTTAATTTTTTATTGCGATTTTTTAACTTTAATTTTTTGTCCGTTTACAAGGCGCCCGTTTATGAACTCAATAGCTTTTTGGGCGAGAGCTTCATCTTCGATGACAACAAATCCAAAGCCTTTTGATTTTTGAGTTTTTGAATCCAAAACTAAGGTGCATTCTTGAAGGGGTCCAAATTTAGCAAAGACTTTTTCAAAGTCTTCTTTGCTTAGATTACGGGCAATGTTTGTAACGAGTAATTTCATTTCTTTATTAAATATTTTACTAAACAACTATGGTGGACCCTGCAGGGATCGAACCTGCGACCCGATGATTAAGAGTCATCTGCTCTACCAACTGAGCTAAGAGTCCACAAAAGATGTTCACTATCAATTAGCTGACCCAGCACCTCAAAGCAATAGATATTAGAAAGCTGAGATTTGCTTGAAAAGAGAGGTCGACACAAACCCTTTTTGGGGAGAAAATATAAATATATGTCTTATAGTGAAGAATCTGTTGAAAAACGCGATATCAATTGGATCACAATCGCTTATCTCCTAGGACTTCCCCTCTCGGCGCTTTTGTTTTTTTCAAAAGCTCAATCAGAGCATGTCTTTTTTTGGCCAATGATTATTTACGCCTTCATTCATTATTCAGTTGATTGTTTGTGTATTACTGTTGGCTACCATCGCTTTATTTCTCACAAGGCATTTGAGGCTCATCCTGCTGTAAAAGCTCTTATCCTTTTTGCGGGTGCGGGAGCTTTTCAGAACTCCGCTCTTGTTTGGGCCAGGGATCACCGTGTTCACCATCGAGAGGTAGATACAGATAAAGATCCTTATTCTATTAATAAAGGTTTTTGGTACGCGCATTTTTTTTGGATGTTCCACAAAGACCCCAAGGGTATTGAAAAGAAAACTCCCCCTGATTTGCAAAAAGATACTTTAATTCAACTACAGCATCGTTTTTATTTACCTCTTGCAATTTTGGTTGGATTTTTAATTCCCATGTTTTTTGGATACTTGATGGGATCTGCTTTTGCAGGGCTTTATGTAGGAGCTATTTTGCGCCTTCTTTGCTCAGGTCATTGTACTTTTATGATTAACTCTGTGGCGCATATTTTAGGAACGCGTCCCTATTCCATGAATAATACTGCAAGAGACAATTGGTTTTTATCCATTCTAACTTTTGGCGAAGGCTATCACAATTATCATCACCGCTTTCAGGCTGATTATCGTAATGGTCCTGCTTGGTATGCATGGGACCCGTCGAAATGGATTATTTTTACTCTTTCTCGGCTGGGGCTTGCTTATGGATTAATTCGAGTAGACGAGGAAAAAATTAGTTTTGCTCGTATGGAAGTTGCTGAGCAAAAATTGGAACAAAAAGGTTTAGATATCGCAGCTCTTGTAAAAAAACGCATGGAAGTTTTGCAAATAGCGGAGCGCCTCCAAGTTCTTCGAGCGGATCTCGAGAGATTAAAAGCTGAAGGCAGAGCCAAGATGGATCGTTCTGAAAGAACGCTTGTTTATGCTTGTAAACGCAAGATTAAAGAAATGAAAAGAGCGCGTAAAAATGCAATCAAGCAGTGGCAAATTCAAAAAAAGCTTATTCAATCTTTGCCTCGCCTCCAGTACTGATTTTTTTAAGTTAAGTTATTCAATCTCAAACCAGAGCCAGGGGATATTTTCGATGTTGTTTTTTCTTTTGGAAACAAAAACAGTGTATTGTTTAGTGGCTTCTCTTTTAAAAACCCAAACCTTGGCAGCATCATCATAATCAACTTTCACGCCTCTCCCCGCTCGTGTTCTGACAGAAAACTTCCAAATTGCGGGATCGGTAGCAAAACTTTTTGCTAAGACTTTTAAGGTAACTTCTTCTGCTTTTTCTAAGCCAAGGAGAAGTGTTGGTTGATTTTCTTTTTTAACAAGATTTCCGACGAGTTCCGCTTTAAGTTCTATGGGCCAATCTTTGAGAGCGATCGTTGCTTTTGTTTTTTTAGTTGGCGCTTTTGAAAATGCATTTATGTTAAGTAAAAGAGTTAAAAAAACTAAAAAGAATTTTTTCATTTTATAAGCACCTTTTTTGATGAGAGCCTTCTAGGATTTTTCCAAACTTCTTTTTGATAAAAATAAGAGCTAAGGCTCCAACCATAACATTTGGAATTCCGACTATGATCCACATCAATATTTCTTGATGAAGCCAAGTTGCTGGACTCCTAGATGCCCAGCTCACAAGTGTGGAGTAAGAGCCCCAGTAAAACATAGCCATTAAAACTCCCGTTAGAATTGTTCGACTTTGAGCCGTGCGCTGATTGCGTAAGCAAAGAATAAAACAGAGCGGAACAAAGAAAAAGATTGAGAGACTTATGAGAAACCTTCTTGCAATTTCAATCCAAATCAATCTAATTTTTGAGATTTCTTTGGGAGGTTGGCCTCTTTTTTTAAGTAGACCCTTGAGGTCTTGGCTCTCCATGGAGTCTCGACTTTTTCCTTCGGCATAGCGAAAATCGGCATTTAGTTTTGATTCGTCAAAAGAGATTCTCCAAATTAGATTTTCTTCTAAGTTTTTAGAAACAAGAGTTCCATCAAAAAGCTGCATGCTTGCCCAACCGCTAGAATTTGCAGGGTTCCACTTGGCTTCTTTGGCACTCATCACCCAACCCAAATTAAAATTTGGATTGGATTCGTATATGAATATTTTTTTAAAACGGTTATCGCCTTTAGATTCTCCGATGTAGATGACATAATCCAAGAAATCTTCTGTAAAAGTTCCTGCTTTCAATGCGCTTGCACCTTTTTTTGAAAGAGCTTCATCAATCGACATTTCAAAAAGCCGATTTCCCAAGGGACCTATATATAATGCGCAAATAAGAGTTATAAGAGAAAGGATTGAGGCAGCTTTAAAACAAGGTCGCATGATTTGCCACGGTGAGTACCCCAGGCCTTGAAGAGCAATAAGTTCGCGATCGCTACTCATGCGACCAAAAACGGTGAGACTGCTAAAAATAAAAGCTATAGGAAAAATAATGGGAGTAAAACTGAGGCTGAGGCCTCCAAAAAACTTCGACATAATCGAAAGGTCTCCGCCAGTTTTAATAATTAATCCGCCCAGTCGAATAACTTGAAGACTTACAAGTAGAACAAGTGCCAAAACAACGCCACTCAATGTTGATCCTACGAGTGAAGAAAATAAATATCGATCAGAACGACGCACATTTTAAGACTATCCGAAGAATGATCTTGGATCTACAATTGACCTATGCGGCTTTTGTTTTTGTTTTTTTTACAGACTCCTCTTTTTGCGGGCGAAAGCCTAGTCCATTATGCAGTTAAACAAGGATTGAAGCAGGGATCGTTGCTTTTGAGTGCGCAAAAAGTTGAAAGTATTTTAGCCAACCCGCTTACTTCTGAAAACTTAATACGTCCTCTTAGGTTGAGTCAGGAAATTCTTCACTATGCACAAAACGTTCTGGGAATGAAAGTTGGAGCTTCTTACAAAAAATATGTTGAGCTCAATCGTGACTGGGTCACGAAAGTTGTTTTTGCTGCTCATAGAGATCGTTTAGAGACAAAAAAATTTGAATTTCCAATAGTTGGATCCTTTCCGTATAAGGGTTTTTTTGATGAGGAAGATGCACAGGCTCTAAGCCGCGAACTCTCTGAGCAATACGATGTCTACCAAAGAAAAGCGATCGCTTTTTCTGGCATTGGTTGGTTTGATGACCCTTTGACTTCGAATCTGTTGAGCCGAGATTCTTTATTAATCGACACTCTTTTTCATGAATTAGTTCATTTAAATTTCTATTTTGATGATCAGGCAGATTTTAATGAAGCTTTTGCAACATGGTTTTCTTATAAAGTTTCAAAGAATTTTATAGAAAAAAGTTTGTATGTAGAAAACAAGCTGAAAACTTTACGGGAGCTCGAGCAAGAAGAGAAAGCAGATAACGAATTGTATAGTTTTCTTCGTGAAGTCTTGGAAAGAGGGGAGGAGTTTTATGTAAAGAAACCTCTCCCGAAACGTGAATTGTTTTTTGATTGGGTTTCTGGATGCACAAAAAAATACCCTCACCTTAAAAGTCTGCAAAATGTTAAATGGAACAATGCAGCCATTTTGAGTTTGTCGACTTATCTCAAGTTGCTTCCGCTGATTGATAGGCATGCTGAACGGGAAAAATTAACGCCTCAAGAGTTTCTTTCAAAATTAAAACAGGAGAAGGAATCATTGGTAAACATAATTCAAGCTCAAGAAATAGGAGCTAGTTCTTTTCGTTGCAATGAAAAACTCCCATAACTTCAATGTGCGGAGTATGTGGAAACATATCAAATGAGTAGAGTTTCTCAAAGTTCCATTTTGAGGAGAGGCGGCTTACGTCTCTAAAAAAAGTCATGGGATCACATGAGAGATAATAAATAGTTTTAAGCTTAGGTATCTGATCTGCTAAATGAGATAGTTCTTTGTATCCACTTCGAGGGGGATCAAGAAAGATATATTCAACGTCATTAGACTTTTGAATGATTTTTTGAAGAGATTTTTTTGAGTATAAGTTTAAACAAATTGTTTCAATATGCGTAAGCTTACTAACTCTTAATCGATCTTTAATTTTTTCGAGGGCCTGCTCATTACCTTCAATGCACAAAAGATTTGTGGAAAACTCTTGGATAACTTCACTAAAATTTCCACTTCCACAAAACAACTCAAGGAAAGGAGCTTTGGGAAGTAGATTTATTTCGTCTTTAAGTGTTTCTTTGATTTGTAAGTTTTGTTGAGAATTGCCTTGGTTAAACTCTCCCGCGATGCCTTTTTGAATCCAGATTTCTTTTTGTTTAGATGTATCTTTATTCTTAAGATTTTTTATTTCTAAATTAATCCATTCTTCAACTGCAAGGCATTCTGAAACGGGAGTGAACTTAAAGGTAACAGGGTCTTTGTATCCAGGTTGATTTTTTTCTAGGTGGAGCTTCACTCTGTTTCTGTAATGAAATTCTTGAGGGGAGGCCAGGATGGAAAAAGTTTTTTTAGGCTGTATTTTAAATCGCTTAATAAGCGAATCTATTCTTCTATTTTTTGCTTTAAGTTGTTCTTTGTAGTGAATTCCCACCCAGGGACAGGCGGCACATCGCTGAGTTTGGTGATCGCGAGAAGGACAATTGTTTTCTCGATGAGCGGGAGATTTTGTAATAATTTTTTCGAGCTTTCCAAGAGTAAATTTTCCTCTGCTTAGAATACTGAATTCAATTTCATCACCAGGCCACGTTCCCGGAACAAAAACGACTTCCCCAACTTCTGTCCGAACAACTCCCCATCCCTCTGAATTCAGGTCGCTAACAGTTGCACGCGAAACATCCATCTTTAGGCTTGAGCACCGATACTTTGTCTTTTGTTGAGTGAGGCAAGTTGTCCACAGGCTGCTGAAATATCACGACCACGAGATCTTCTTAAGAAATTTAAAAGTCCGTGTCTGCGGAGAATCTTTTGAAATTCAAATACTGATTCTTCGCTTGGACGCTTAAAGGGAGTGTTTGGAGTTTCATTATATTGAAGAAGGTTAACCTTGCAGGGGATACCTTTGAGGATTTTTACCAATTGAAGAGCATGCTCGGGAGAGTCGTTAAAGTCTTTCATAAGAATGTATTCAAAGGTAATTCCAAAATTTCTTCTAATTTTTCGAGGATAGGAAGGAGCAGAAATTCGGTGCATGCACTCCAGTAATTTTTCAATAGGATAAGCGCGGTTGATCGGCATGATTTGCGATCGAATTTCATTGTTGGGTGCGTTGAGCGACACAGCAAGCTTACATTTAGATTCTTGAACAAAGCGTTCAATGGCAGGAATAAGCCCACTTGTAGAAACTGTAATGTGAGAGGCTCCTATGCTTAATCCTTTTTGATCGGTGATTGTCGTGAGGGCGCCCATGAGATGGTCATAGTTATCAAAGGGTTCTCCCATCCCCATCACCACAACATTTGTGATTTTTTCACGATTCGGAAGCAGAAGTAACTGAGCAGCGATTTCTCCAGCACTTAAGTTTCGCTCAGTTTTTTGTTGAGCTGTCAGACAAAACGTACAGCCCATTCGACATCCGACTTGGGTTGAGATGCAAACCGTTACTCGACCTTGATCCTCACGTGGGATCCAAACGCTTTCAACAGTTTTTCCATCTTCTAATTGAATGAGATATTTGATGGTTCCATCTGAGCTTTTCTGTTCAAAGACAATTTTTGGAACATTGAGTGTGCATTCAGCAATTAATTTCTCACGAAAGCCTTTGCTGAGATTACTCATCTGGTTGAATTCAAAGATTCCCTTATTCCAAATCCATTCAAAAATTTGATCCGCTCTAAAAGAGGGTTCGTTCCAAGAAGAGATAAGTTGTTTGAGCTCAGATCGAGAAAGGTGAAGTAGGTTCATCGTGTGGCCTCTATTGATAGCGAAGGCCGGGGTTGAAGTCCAAAATTTTCTCTGTTCTCTCTGGCCTTGAATGAGGGTAAATGCTCTCTATGAAGTGGGCGCTCCACTGAGAGGGATGGGGGTTGAGGGCAAGGGCTTTTCGAACAACTCCTGCTAAGGAATCGAGATTATAAGGATATTCAAGTTTTAGGAATTTCTCGAGGGCTTCGTGGCGGATGTAATCTCGTTTGTTTGTGTATCGAAAAATAAAATCTCTAATCAAAGGGGAGAAATCCTCATTTCGATCTTTGAGTCGAGGGAGAGAGAAAGAGTAGAGTCTAAGGGATTGAACAATGTCGCTGAGAATCTTTCCTCTTTGAACCATAAAGGCAAGACTTTCTTGGCATCCGAATATCAAGCGATAGGACTGTTCTCTTATGTCTTGTAACTTGAGGATCTCAGAAAGTAGTTCTTGCTCTGAAAGACTAAATGATTCAAGTGAAGTGAAATAGAAAATGACATTTTGTTCGGGAGTTTCAGGATGAATGTTTTTGCTAAGAGAAGCAAGGACATCTTCACGAGCTTCAGGGCTGACTTTGCAAAAGCGAGCTTCTTCGACTCCGAGAAGTTTTCTGTAAATATTTTCAATTCGCACAAATTCTTGAACGATTCGATCTTTCCCAGTACCTGTTGCTCCCTCAAGTAAAAAGCTTAGATTCGGGTTATCAATCAGAGAACAAAGGCCAGCGAATATGTTTCTTAATCTGAGGTGATGAGTAAAAAGTGCCCCAAAATTTCCGTCTTGCCCTTGAGCAATTGAACGACGTCGAAAGTGGTCGGCGATTTCAGCTTTACGTTCCATGTGCGCCCGCTTGAGCCAAACATGAGCAATTTTTGTTCCTGATTGGAAACCGTGTAAGTGTTTGAATTTAATAGGCTTAAATCTTGTTTGGCTGTGTCTCTTCTAGACACTTAGGGCTTTTTGTAAAAAAGTTTTTCGCTGAATTGACCCAGAGTTCATTCTCAATAGAATTGCTTCTAGGGAGAAAAAATGAAAAAAATTATTTTATCACTTTCTGTTTTTACGTTTGTCACATTTGCTCAAGACTCGCTTCCTGTGACTGAAGCCCCTGTTTCTGATTCTGTGCCCTCTGCTGCACCTGAGGCGGTTCAAAAAGAAGCTCCTCAAGGAAATCTTTCGCAGACAAAATCAACTGAGCGCTCTCCTGCAAGTGCAAAGAAAAAACACCACGCAAAAAAAAGATTGAAGAAAAAACACAAGAAAAATAAAAAAACTAAATAAATTAAGAAATAATTCTTAAAGGAGAAGATAATGACTTTCAAACTTCCTGAACTCAGTTATTCGTATAATGCTCTTGAGCCTTGGATTGATGCTCAAACTATGGAAATCCACCATACAAAGCATCACAATGCCTATGTCACAAATCTTAATAAAGCGCTTGAGGGGAATCCCGCGGCTGAGTGGACTCTTGAAAAACTCATGGCTGAGATCTCAAAATTCCCAATAGCAGTGAGAAATAATGGCGGTGGACATTATAACCACAGCCTTTTTTGGAAAACGATGGGGCCTAAAAAAGGCGCAACTCCAGAAGGTGAATTGGCAAATGCAATTACTTCAACATGGGGAAGTTTTGATAAGTTCAAAGACGCTTTTTCTACAGCGGGAGCAACTCGTTTTGGATCAGGCTGGGCTTGGCTTGTGAAAACCAAAGAGGGCAAGCTTGTTGTGTCCTCAACTCCTAATCAAGATAATCCTCTGATGGATATTGCTGAAGTTAAAGGCACTCCCCTTTTGGGACTCGATGTTTGGGAACATGCCTATTATTTGAAGTATCAAAATAAGAGACCGGACTACATCGCAGCTTGGTGGAACACCGTGAATTGGGATGAAGTTTCTCGTATTTGGAAATCTGCTTAAGAGAAAATTTTTCTTAGTGGGATGAACACTTACATTTTGTCTTCGTATTGAGCAAACAATTTTCCAAGAATAGATTGTGGAGGATAAGGGGTATCTTTTTCGATTCCTTTTCTTCTCCACAGTTCATTGTAACAATGTAAAAACCATGTGTTTTTTGAAAGATTTTTCGAATTAAGTAAAATATCAGGACAATTATAGGATGGAATTGGATTAGCGAATTCTGGGCTCATAATTTCTGGAGCCAGTTTTGGATATAATTTTACTAGTGCTGTAAGTAAAAATGGTCCGCAATCACCCCAGTTTAACTTTTCTATCTGGAATCTTTCGGATATGGCAAATGCTAAGTCAATAAGATCTCCTGTCTTTGGATTGGGATGATAAATAAGGTTGTTGTTTATTGACTCTTCCCAAAAATCTGTTTTTTGAGTAACTAGGAAGCCTTGTTTGGCTATTTTTTTAACATCGTGAGCTGAAGCTAGACATATCACATCCGTATCTGCCCAGAGACCCCCTTTATGAGATAAGATTGCATAGCGAAATAAATTAGCAAAACCTGCATAAGAGCCATTTTTATATTTAAAAATACGATTCTCAGAAATAATTTCACGAGCGTCAAATTGTGAGACTCCTTTGGGAAGATTGTCGATTGATCCATAAGTCCATATTTTGAGATCAAAGCCATTTGCCATGAAACTGGCAGCTGCTAATTTTTCTAGACGCGTTAAGTTTCCATATGCCCAAAACATATGGACTTGAATTAAGGAATCTTTTTGCATTGAAGCTGAGTTATAGGGGTTAGCGACAGTGACGGTACTTATAGGGAATGTAATAATATCGAACCCAAACTTTTTGAAAGTCCGATGTCTTAGTTTGTATAAAACTTTCTTTTTCCACAGGTTTTTAAAATATAGTGTGATTTTTGAAATTATTTGCATCATATTTAAATAAAATTATTTTTGAATTCAATCACAACTGATCGGCAACGATTTCCGCGATGTCTTTGACAAGGACTTCCTTGTCTTTGCCTTTTTCTGTCACACCGTCATTGACCATGACTTGGCAGAAGGGGCAGGCAGCGGCAATGACATCGGGCTTTTGCTCAAGGGCTTCTTCCACGCGCTCGACGTTGATTCGCTTGCCGATCTTTTCTTCCATCCACATGCGTGCTCCACCCGCTCCACAGCAAAGGCCCTTTGTTTTGTTTCGTGGCATCTCAACAAGCTCTACGCCTTCAATTGCTTTTAAGGTTGAGCGAGGAGCTTCGTAAACTTCATTGTATCGGCCTAGGTAACAAGAATCATGGAAGGCTATACGTTGCTCTTTGTTTAGGGCATTGAGTTTAAGTCTTCCGTCATCGACAAGGCTTTGAATGAATTCTGTGTGATGAACAACTTCTGTGGCTGTAAAACCAAACTCAGGATATTCATTCTTCAAAGTGTTAAAGCAGTGAGGGCAGGTCGCAAGAACTTTTTTCACATTATAGCGCTTTAAGACTTCAATATTTGCATCAATCATCACTTTTGCGAGATATTCATTTCCCGCACGACGAGCCGTTTCTCCATTACAAAGTTCTTCTTTTCCAAGAATCGCAAAGTCAATATTCGCAGCTTGAAGAATTTTAACAAGAGATGTGGATATTTTTTTATTGCGATCGTTAAAGCTTCCCGCACAACCCACATAGTAGAGATATTCTGCTGTGGGGTGCTCGGCGAGAGTCTTTACTCCCATATCGCGACACCAATCAGCACGTGTATCTTGAGACATCCCCCATGGGTTGCTTTGGTTTTCCCAGTTGCGGAAAGTGTTTTGAAGTTCCGCAGGCATATTGCCTTCCATCATGACAAGATTTCTTCTCATATCTACAATTTTGTCTATGTGTTCAATCCCAACGGGGCAGGCTTCTACGCAGGCTCTACAACTTGTGCAGGCCCAAACAGTTTCAAAGGTGATTCCTGATTCATCAGAAACAAGTTTCATAGGAGGTTCAAAATTGGGATCTTTTGCAATTTGAGCACCAAAATCGAGAGCGTAGTGTTTGATATCCTCGATGAGCTTCATAGGGCGAAGGGGTTTGTCTGTCGTAGCCGTTGGGCAAAATTCGTTGCAACGTCCACAAGAGGTGCAAGTATAGGAATCAAGAATGTCTTTCCAGGTAAAGTCTTGAATCTTTGCCACACCAAATTGAGTGATGCTCTCGTTTGTAAAATCAATCGGCTTAAATGAGCCTTTGTTATCAAGACGAGCAAAGAAAAAATTAAATCCAGCTGTGATGATATGAAGGTGCTTTGAGTTAGGGATGTAATGTAAGAAATAAAAAACAGTTGCTAAGTGAATAGCCCATCCTACGTGAGCAATCAGCATTGCGCTTTCAGGACTGCATCCAAGGAAGGCATATATTTGAGCTAAGAACGTTGAGACAGGTCGAGCGTACCCAGCCGCATGCTCGTATCCTGCAAAAACATACGCAGAAAAGGTGACCATATTTGCAAGCATGAGGGTGCCTGTAAGAGTGAGAACAAAGAGAGCTTCTTTTTTGTGTTCAGGATCACTCGGCAGTCGAGCAGGCTTGAGAATAAGTCTTCGATAGAACCCATAGAGGACTGCTAAAAGAATAAGTACGTGAAAAATGTCTTGTGAAAAAACAATCGCGCTATAAACGGGTCCTAGAAATTGAAAACTAAATCCGTGAAAGATTCCCTCGATGATATGTTCCGTGGTTCCGATTGTGATGATGATAAAGCCCCAAAAGATAATAGTGTGTTGAAGTCCCGGCCAAAAATCTTTAAAAAGTTTTTTTTGAGCAAGAACGTTGAATCCAAAGATACGTAATCTTTCTTGAACGTCTTGGGTAAGATCTTCTTTTTTCATCGCTTTAAGAATTGAGATGAGCTTGTGAAAGGCTTTAGCAGCTGAGGCGCTGGCTAATGCGGCACAAATAATTGTAAAAAAGAAGCGAAAATCAAAAACTAAGCTTGGTAACATTCTACACTCCAAAAAAATAGGACTAAGCTAAAGCCTAACATGGCAATCTTGGCTTTTGAATTCTTCTTTCGATTACTTTGGGGATGGAACTTTTTTATTTTCTTTGTTTCTCGAAATGAGAGTCGAGAAGACTTCCTAAAGGTTTCCTTTCGCTTTGCGGCAGGGTTTGCTGCCTGTGCTTTTGCAAGTGCATATTTTGATGCTCTTCCTGTTCAAAACCTACTTTGGACTTCTTTGCTTTTGATTGCAGCGAGGCTTTATTTGTCTCGAAAATTTCTTATTTTTCGTCTTTTTGCTGTTTTTGTTTATGTTCTTGTTCCCGCTCTTGTTTTTAAAAGTCGAGGAATTGTTTTTGGAAGCAATTTTATTTTATCTTCTTGGGTATTGGGAGGAGCTTTTATCGGACAATTTTTGGGTCATTGGTATTTGAATGTTCCCAATATTCATATTCGAGAGTTTAAGAGGATCTCTGGAATGGCTCTCGCTTCAATCGTGCTTCGTTTTATGTGGGTTGCAGGTGCTTTATTTTTGATGAAGGTTCCGCAAGACGGATTTCAATTCACGGGAGATAGTGATTTTTTTGCAGTTAAAGGGAATGTATGGATGGGAATGGGGACTTTTGGCGTCATCTTATTTGCGTCGAGAGTTTTGTGGGGCTTGCTTGCTCCCGCTATTCTTACCTTGATGGCAAAAAAAACTGTCGACATGAGATCGACTCAAAGCGCGACAGGAATTTTTTATGCAAATTCTGTTTTGGTTTTGCTGGGTGAAGCTACAGCACTGTATTTGGAAAAGGAACTTTTATGGCCGCTTTAAAAAATAAATATGTGAATGAATCTATTGAGGTCAGAAAATACATTGGACACTGTCGTGTAGATTGGGTGGGGGGCACTACGGATTTGTGGCCTTTTTACTGTCACTTAGGATCTGCACGTGTGATCAATATGGCCATTCCTGTGAATATTAATTTGGAAATTTCTTATGAACCTTCTAAGAAGTTTTCTTTAAAGGTTGAAAGCTTGGATTTAAAAACTCGCTCCCAGCATTCTTCTTTGTCTGTGCTTGCAGGTGACATAAAAAAAACAACGAAACAAAATCCTCTTCGTTGGGTTCATCGACTTTGTTATTATTCTTTTCAAAAATTAGGACTTTCAACAGGGGCTTGGACTCTTTCTCTAAAGAGCGATGCTCCTCCAGGATCTGGCTTGGGTGGTTCTTCTGTTTTAGGGGCAACTCTCATTAAAGCTATTCATGATATGAGTGGAAATTCTGAAAATGAAAATTTAGTAACTGATCCTTGGAAGATTCATGCATTTAATTTTAATTTAGAAGCTGCTGAAATTGAAAAGCCTGCAGGAGAACAAGATGCGCTTCCTGCTTTGTTTGGAGGATTGCTCAGTTGTTCCTTTTCTGCAGAGACAAAAAAAGTTTCTCGCTACAGCAATCATTTGGGAGTTGAGCTTGCTAATCGCTCGGCTTTAATTCACACAGGAAAGCCTCATCACTCAGGTATTAATAATTGGGATGTTTTTAAAAAATATCACGAGGGAAATAAAAAAGTTCGCGCGGCCTTGGAAGGAATTCGAGATCTTGCAGAAGAAATGCACGCTTATCTTGAAAAAGAAGACGTTGAATCTTTTGTGAAAGCCGTGAATAAGGAATGGGCGTTAAGAAAAAAGCTGTCCAACACGTTTGATGTTCCTGTTTTAAGACAAGCTTGGAGTTTTGCTCAAAAATCTGGAGCTATAGCTCGAAAAGCCTGTGGGGCTGGTGGCGGTGGATCTTTGTTACTTGTTTTTCCAAATCAAAAAACACGTGATCTTGCATTAGAAAAAACTTTGCCTAAAAAAGATTGGATTTGGATTCCCTTGTCGTGTGAAACACAAGGGCTTTTCTAATTTTTTTTCCTCACAAAGCTATTTTTTTCAGCTTCTTCTCCAAGAGTTGTAAAGGGGCCGTGACCAGGAATGACCAAATAATCATCGGGAAGAGTGTACAGTAAATTTTGAATACTTTTTTCAATCTCGGGCATGCTTCCTCCCCAGAGATCCGTGCGTCCAATGCTTCTACGAAAAAGAGTGTCGCCTGTGAAGAGAGCTTTCATTCCCGGAAGAGCTTTTGATTGAAAAAATTCTTGAGGAGCCTGAAAGTCACAAACATCTTCAACACACATGCACGCAGATCCGGGAGTATGTCCAGGAGTTTTAAAAGAAATGAGCTCAGGTAATTCGATGGTTGTTTTTCGAACAAGTAAATCCGTGGGAGCCATTACTTCAAAAGGATCAAAGCCCAAAAGTTGGCACTGCGTGGAAACGTTTTTGTAGAGCCATAAATCATCTTGATAGAGATAAACTTTAGGAGCGGGTTGATCTTTTCTTTTATTCCAGACTTCACATTTCTCAAAAAGTTTTTTGGTAGCTCCGATGTGATCTAGGTGGGCGTGAGTATGCCAGAGTGCTTTTACGGGATATTCATAAGCTTTCAAGCAATCAAAAATTGTTTCGGCATCATCTCCTGGGTCCACCACCACAGCACTGCGCGTGGGACTATGAAAAAGTATAGAGCAATTACATTGCAAGGCTCCCACGGGAAAGGTTACAATTTCAAAGTTGGCCATGATTCAAAGCTACTCTTTTGAAGAGCTCCTTCAAAGTCTTAAAAAAAGTATTGGTTCTGAGCATCACTTAATTTTTGATTGTGATGGGACCCTTTTGGATGGAGACGTTTCTACTATTACCGGGTGGCTTTTGATGAAGCACGGGATGGTTGATCAGGAGCTTATTCCCAAAGCTTTTCGTGCAGAGAGTTTTTATTTGAATATGAACTTGCTTGATTACGAGCGAGTTCGCGAACAAATTGAGCGAGAATTTGGCTTGGGTTATGCGCTCGAGTGGGAAGTTTTGATTCAATCGGGACTTCCTCAAGAAACAGTCGTCGAATATGCTGAAAAAGCGCTTGAATTATCTCTTCAAAATAATTGGGTTCGACTTGTGAACCATTTACCTAATTTACTCAGATCTTTTTCAAAACAATCGTGGATCGTGAGCGGATCTTCTCGTCCAACAGTGATGGCTTTAGCTCGTAAGGTTGGTGTTCACGACGAAAGGGTCATCGCTACAGAGCTTGAAATGCTTGATGGCATTTATCAAAAGCGCTTTGCGGAGCCAGGTTTTGTGTGGGAAGAAAACAAGGCAAAATGTTTGCAAAAAAATGGGGTTTCGCATCCTCTTTTTGTCGCAGGAGATTCACCAGGTGATTGGCATATGATGGAAATGGCCACAGAGTGGGTCTGGTGCGTTTTGTGGCCCGATTCGAGAGTTGGGGCAAAGCGCTATAGAAGGTTTCTTGAGGAAAAGCTTCCCTTTGCTCACGAAATACCTCGGCAAAAGGGCCATTATAGGACGTCTTGGCAGAATAAAAATTGGATTTTTGAAGTCGTCTAATTTCTAGAAGCATTCTAAGCTGCTTGCATGCAAACTTATTTGAATCTTTTGCAGCATATTCTTGATAATGGTGTGAGCAAGGAAGATCGAACGGGAACGGGAACTCTTTCGTGTTTTGGCTTTCAATCTCGTTATGATTTGTCCAAGGGCTTTCCTCTTTTAACAACAAAAAAAGTCCACTGGAAATCAGTAGTTCACGAGCTTTTATGGTTTATCAAAGGCGATACAAATATTGCTTATCTAAAAGAAAATGGAGTGAGTATTTGGGATGAATGGGCTGATGAAAATGGAAACTTGGGACCTGTTTATGGTTCTCAGTGGCGATCATGGCCAGATCAAGATGGCGAGGTTATAGATCAGCTCGCAATGCTAGAAAAAAATCTTAAAGAGGATCCTGATTCGAGACGTTTGATTGTTAGCGCGTGGAACGTGGGAGCGCTTAAAAAAATGAAGCTTCCTCCCTGTCATGCTTTTTTTCAATTTTATGTCGCAAACGGAAAGCTTTCTTGTCAGCTTTATCAACGAAGTGCAGATGTTTTTCTTGGAGTTCCTTTTAATATCGCAAGCTACGCTCTGTTAACTTTTATGTTGGCTCAAACTTGTGGCTATCAAGTGGGGGAGTTTGTTCACACTCTTGGCGATGCGCATCTTTATAAAAATCACTTGGATCAAGCTAAGCTGCAGCTCACTCGAACGCCAGGTCCCCGGCCAAAACTTGTTTTAAATCCAGAGATTAAATCTGTGTTTGATTTCAAATACGAGGATATTCAGCTTCTTGAGTATAACCCTCAACCTGGGATTCGCGCACCCGTTGCAGTTTAAAAAAAGGATGAGATGAACGTGAAAAAAAACCTCAGCGGAATAGTGGCGATGACCCGACACACTCAAGTGATGGGCAAAAATAATCAGCTTCCGTGGAGCCTCCCAGGAGATCTAAAATTTTTTCGTGCCACAACGCTTGGTCATAGAATCATCATGGGTCGCAAAACTTTCGAATCAATTGGTTCAAAGCCTCTTCCTAAAAGGGAGCATTGGGTTTTAAGTTCTAAACCTTGCGCAGATAATTTAAGCCATGGAAGTGACGTTCGTTTTTTTCAAACAAAAGAAGAAATTCTTAAGGCACTTGAAAATGATTCATCGGGAATCAAAAGCTTTATTATTGGCGGAGCTCAAGTGTTTGAAATTTTTTGGAAAGAAATTGATGAGTTTTTTGTCACTTGGATTGATCATGATTTTGAAGGGGATATTTTTTTTCCAACAGTGAATTGGGATGAGTTTCAGCTTCTTCAGGAGCGACGAGAAATTGATCCCATCTCTCATTCTTTTTGTCACCTTACGCGAAAAAAACTTTAATTGACGCGAAAAAAATAAAATACTTTGTTTCAATAAATAAAGGGGGAGATGTGAAGAAAGGATATTTTATTCTTTTTTTTCTGCTAAGAAATTCATTTGCAGAAGAAATGAGTTTTTCTAAGCTATTATCTGATTTTCAATCTGGAAATGATACTTCCCAAAGAATAATTGAGCAAAGATTAGAGCAGGATATTGCAAAGTTTAGTTCGGTAGAAGCTTCAAGGGTTGTTTTGCCTTTGAACGAAATTCAAAGCCAAGAATCTCTTTGGGGTGTTGCTGATCCTCGAGTTGTGAATGTTGACGTTGTGTTAAAATTAAAAAAAAGAAAAAGACTTACTTCTAATGAGTTTAGAGGGATATCAGATCTCATAAGTTCAAGTCTTTCTGAGCACAACAGAGTTCTTCAAGTGAATATAAAAGATGAAGAAGGTTTTCGCTGGAATGAAGAGAGTGAAGAGTCAAAAGCTTTTTTTAAAGCTTCTGAAATTGAGCAAGAGATTCAGTCCTTTATAAAGGATCAGTCTTTAAGAAAGGGAATAGTTTGGTCACATGTAAGCGTTTCAGATAAGGATTTTTCTTGCTTGCTCGAAGGGCGCTATGACTCAGATCAGTCTCGTTTAATAGAAGCAAGAAAAGAGTTGATGAGCTTTATGGGTGATTTTTGCACAGCTTCAAAAATAAGAATTTTGCCTTACTCATTAAACGCAGAAAATAAAAATAAAGAGAAAGTTTATCTCTGGACAGAAAGATTTTCTTTTTTACTTATTGGATTTTGCCTTTGTGCACTAGTTTTTAGGATAAGAAGAAAAAAAAGTCATAAAAGAATACAAGCTATTGACGAGTCTGCTGAGGGCGCCATTGTTTTGACGAAAATCGTTGAGAGAAGTCCTGATGAAGCTGCAAAGTGGATGGTCAAGACTCTTATGTCAGAGCCCATGAGCCATGAAGAGAAAATTAAGAAAAAAAAATGCCAATCAAGAATAATTGACGATTCCCTTTAAGAGCTTTCCCTTCACAATAGAGATAGGTTTCTATGAATATAGGCGTCCTTGCTCTACTCTTTTTATTTCCAATTTTTTTACTCGCGACGTCTTTTACAAGAATTTACATCGTTTTAAGTTTTATAAGAAAAGGGTTAGGGGAAATTGCGCTTCCTTCCGGGCAGATTATGTTTGGATTGGCGCTTCTTTTTTCTTTTCTTGTTATGAACGAGCCACTACAAAAGATTTATGATCAATCCCTTGTTCCTTTTTTAGAGGGCAAAAAAACTCAGGCTCAAGCTTTTAAAGAATCGGAAGTGCCTCTGCGTGAGTTTATGTCGACACAAGTTTCTAAAAGCGACTTGGACTTCGTTAAGCAATATACGAGAGAAGCTTCGGTGAAAAATCAAAATCAAACATCTTTTATTGTATTGCTCGGTGCCTTTTCCTTGAGTGAATTGAAAAAGGGACTGTATCTTGGATTTATTTTGTGGGTTCCCTTTTTAATTATTGATCTCTTAAGTTCGTTAATTCTATCAGCGATTTCTTTTCATACTTTAAATGTGCAAATTGTTTCTATACCACTAAAGATACTCTTATTTTTAGCTTTAGATGGATGGAAACTTCTTTTTGGAACTATTGCAGAAAGCTATTGGGTGAGATGATGGATATACAAAATTTAAATCAACTAGGCATACAAACCCTAGAGCTTGCTCAAAATATGCTTTTCCCGGTTTTAGGTGTTTGTTTAGCTATTTCGGTTATTTTTTTTGTTCTTCAAATTATTTTTTCAATTCACGATTTTAATCTTCAGTTTTTAGTAAAAATTGTCATGGTTTTTTCTCTTTGTGCGTTCATGGCAAAAGGTTTTGCAGAAAAATACATAGAGTATACAAAAGCAGTCTTTCATTCTGCTGCTAGCATGGTGAGGTAAGATGCTTTTAGAAGCTTTCTCTTTTGAGATTTTCCTAAAAGCACTACTAAGGGTCTTCCCTGTTTTTTTAATCTTAAAAACACCTGAGAATATAATTCTTAGCTTTTATTCAAAACTTTTTTTGTCTCTAATCTTGTCTTTGTCTCTGTATGCTCGACTTCTTACAGATGGGGCAGAAGCTTCTTTGTATCAACTTGATTTGATGATCGGAATATCTGTAGGAGTCATTGTTTGTTTATTCTTTTCATCCGCTTTAAAGCTTTCGTATTTTTTTTCAAAAGGCTTCGAAGTGAATGAGGATGATTCTTGGAAAAACGTTTTGGATTCTTTTATGTTTATAGTCCTTATACTTTTTTTAGTTCATTTGAGAATTGAAAGATCTTTGTTAAATATTTTATCTGTAAGTTTATCTGGCGATAGTTTAGCTCGAAAGTTTTTAAGCTTTGATTTTTGGAATAAGTTTATGACGGATGTTTGCTTCCTTGGTCTAAAGGTTTCGAGTTTTGGTTTGATTTTTGTACTTTCAAAAAAATCTTTTGATGAGATTTATCTTCGAATTGGTGGCGAGGGAATGAGGCTTGTTTTCTCGTTTTCATTTTTTATTCTTCTTCTCATTTTAAGTCCCTTTTTAATTCCTTCACTTGCTCGGTTTTTTTCTAACATATTGTCTTCCTTCTGGAAATTGTGGATGGGGGCCTAGATGTCGAAGAAACTTTTGAAGCCCTATCCTCTTGTTTATTTTCTTTCTCTTTTTTTTGGGCTTCTATTAATTTTTTTTACAATTATTTCTTTTGTAAAATTCTCAAGGGGCAATGTTTTTTTTGGAATTTCACTTATTTTTGTCTCTTTTTTTATTCTTTCTTCTTTTGTGGCATGGGTCGAAAAAGTTGAAGAATTAACAGATAAAGAAGAAAAAGAAAGAAATTCTAAAGCAAAGTTCAGTCTTAAGGGGCGTAAGGTATGATAAATAAATCTTTTGACAAAAAACAATTTAAAACTCAGCTTTTATCTCAGCTAACTTGTTCAGATACTTTTTTAAGCCTTTCAGTAGTAGGGTTGCTAGTTTTAATGATTGTCCCTATGACGGCAGGCGTTTTAGACTTTTTAATAGCTCTATCGATTGCTTCTTCATTGGGTATTTTGCTCATGGCCGTTTTTAATAAGCAATCAAGTGATTTTAGTATTTTTCCTTCTCTTTTGTTACTTGTCACTCTTTACCGATTGGCTCTTAACGTTGCTTCTACTCGTTTGATTCTGACAAATGGAAAAGAAGGGGTAAAGGCTGCGGGTGAGCTGATTGCAGCTTTTGGTGAAGTTGTTGTTCACGGGAATACTTTTGTAGGAATTTTAGTTTTTGTGATTTTGAATGTCATAAATTTTATTGTCATTACGAAAGGTGCGGGAAGAATTTCAGAGGTTGCTGCGCGTTTTATGCTTGATTCCTTACCAGGTAGACAGATGTCTGTTGATTCTGATTTAAAATCAGGCGCTATTAGCCCAGAAGCCGCGCAAGCTCGTAGGGCTGAGATTGATCAGCAAGCAGATTTTTATGGCGCAATGGATGGAGCCTCTAAGTTTGTCAAAGGGGATGCCATTGCCTGTCTTGTGATTGTTGCGATAAATATACTTGGGGGTCTTTTTGTAGGAATTGCTCAAGAGGGGATGTCTTTTGCCCAAGCTATTAAAACTTATACTTTATTAACGGTAGGAGAGGGTCTTGTTGCTCAATTTCCTGCTTTAATTATTTCGACCGCTGCAGGAATTGTCATAACGAAAGCTGGCTCTTCAAAAAAAGCACTCGGCCAGGATTTTGCAGATCAAATAACTGCAAATCCGAAAGTTTTTTGGATTTTAAGCGGGATTTTGTTTTGTTTAGGACTTTTTGTAAAATCAGCGATGTTTGCCTTCTCTACACTATCTTTTATTTGTTTTGCTTTAGCTTTTTACATAGGCAAAAAAATTAAAAATCAAAAAATAATTAATGAAGAAAATCTAAAAGCAATCGAAGAATTTTCTTTGTCAAAGAATCAAAGATTTTTCGAAGTAAAAGTGGGTTTGGCCTTAGCGAATCAATTAACAAGAGATTCTCATCTTCACGAAGACTTAGATCGGTTTGTGAATGACCTTTCTCGAAAAAATGGCCAAGAACTTCCCTTTATTAAATTAGAAGATTCTTCGGAGACTGGTTTATTTGACTATGCATTTTCTAGTCCCGAGGGAGAGGTTATTTATGAAGGAAGGCTCCAGGACAAGGATTTCTACATAGTTGGGAGCGCAGAATTAAAAGATTTTGATGAGAGATTCGTTCATGATCCACTTTTATCGCGTCCTTGCGCTTGGATTTCATCCAAAGAAAGAGATGATTTAATTCAAAGGGGAATGGTTGTTGTAAATGCAGGAGAGCTTTTTAGGTGGCACTTGTTTTTGGCATATCGAAAAAATTTAAATCGGGAGTTGTTTAAAAATGCCGAGAAAGGAGTTGAATTAAATAATGGAATCCAAAACATTTGAAGCTCCAACTCTTGAAGAGGCACTAACGGCTGTAAAAAGAGAATTAGGGCCTGATGCCATTGTTCTCGAAACAAAGCAACGTAAACATGGTTTTGGTTTGATGAATAAAATGAGCTTTCAAGTGAAGGCAGCTTTGCCTCCAAAGTTTAGCTCTATTTCTTCAACAAGAGTCATCTCTCGAAAATCCGAACTTGAAGATTATCTAGCAACTCTTTTATCAAGACTTATACGCGCAGGAGTAAGTCAAAAAAATACAAAACTCATTGCAGATGGGTTAATTCCTTTTTTTAAGGAAGGAACGTTTAGAAGTGAGAGTGAAATTCTTGCAAAAATGGCCGAAAGAATTAGATCTTTTATAAAAGTGGCGCCAAGTTTAGCTGAACGTGTTCAAAGAGAAACAGGTCCCAAGGTTGTGACGTTTGTGGGACCTACGGGAGTTGGAAAAACAACAACTCTTGCTAAGGTAGCAGCCGAAACACTCAAAATGCGTCGCAATAGGATTATTTTAGCAACTATGGATACCTATAAAGTGGGAGCCGTAGAGCATCTTGAAAGTTATGCAAAATTCTTAGGACTTCCTTTTGTTGTCTGTAAAAGTTCCAACGAAGCTTTGAGTCTTACAAGTCGCTTGAGACCGAATGATTTACTGTTTTTAGATACTTTAGGAGCCGGACCTCGGGAAAGCATTAAGCTTTCAGAAATGAGTTTATTGTTTTCACAAATTGAAGCTGAAACTCACTTATGCGTTTCTGTGACAACTCAAGAAAGAGACATGAAAGATATCTTGTCTCGTTTTTCAATGTTTAGACCAAACTACTTACTCGCTACAAAGTTTGATGAAACATATGCATTGGGTGAATTTTTTAACGCTTATGTAAATCAGCCAATGCCTCTTTCTTATTTTACTCTTGGGCAGAGGGTTCCCCAAGATATTGAGCCCGCTCGTAAAGAGGCTTTTGTAGATCGTCTTTTAAGTTTGGTTTAGTTTTATCGGCGTATTTTTTTGGCGTTTTGTGAATATTAAGTTAAGGCATTTTCAAAACGTAAGATTTCTACACAAATATTGACGGCTCTCATAAGAAATTGATCAGAGTTTAGTCATTGAGGTCAAAGATTTATTCAGAAAACTCATCTTTGTTATGAAATAATAATTAAATGTTGGGGGAGTGCTAAGGGGATGAATGATTCTCTGATTAAAAAATTTAAAGCAAATTCTAAAAAGAAAAAGGTAAATCTTGCTCAAAAAAAGAAAATTATTGAACAGTATGCACCTTTAGTAAAATTTATTGCTCAAAAAATAGCTGTTCGTTTACCCGCCAACGTTGAATTAGATGATTTGTTGAGCGCAGGTGTTATTGGTCTTATGGATGCTATTGATAAGTACGACCCTAGTCGCGATAATAAATTTAAAACTTATGCTGAATTTCGTATTCGTGGATCAATACTAGACGAATTGCGAGCTCAAGACTGGATTCCTCGTTCAATGAGGGAAAAGGCAAAGTTTGTAGAAAAGGCTATCAACAGAGTGGAGCAGAGAAATGGTCGAACTGCTTCAGAAGAAGATATTGCTCAAGAAGTAAAAATGGAGTTGGGTGAGTTTAGAGACTTGTTGAATCAGTGTAAGTCTATTTCCTTGGTCTCTCTTGATGATACGGGAAGCTTTGCTACAGGAGAAAGAAAAAGTCTTCTTTCTGTTTTAGAGGCAGGTCCGGAAAACAATCCTTTAGATCAACTTACTCAGAGAGAGATGAAGGATCAGTTAAGTAAGTTTATTGAAGAATTGCCAGAAAAGCAGCGACTTGTTCTTTCACTCTATTACTTTGAAGAATTAAATCTAAAAGAAATTGGTCAAGTTCTCGAGGTGACGGAAAGTCGAGTATCTCAGCTTCACACGCAAGCTGTTTTAAGGTTGAGAGCAAAACTTTTAGGAAGTGGAATACTTAATAAAACTCGCTCAACAAGAACGGCTAATTGTTAAGAGGTATTAAATTCTAATACCTTTTTCGCTCTCAAGATAAGACTTCACTGTCTGGGTAACTCCTTTTTCAAAGTCCCAAGCAGGAGACCATCCTAGTTTTTTTAGTTTTGAAATATCTAGACAGGATTTTTCAAGTTCACCTGGCCGAAGTGATGCGTGCTTAGGCTCTCTAATTTTTGTTTTATCTTTCATGGAATTAAGAACATTTTGAAAAACATCAGCTGTTTGAGTTGGAACGCTTGTTCCAACATTAAATGCTTCATCAACTTTTTCTTTTTGTTGTTTTTCAAAAACAGTCATAAAAGCAGATACAACATCGTGTACGTGAATATAGTCTCGAGTCTCTTTTCCGCTGCCAAAGATAGTGGGAACTTCTTGCGAGTAAAGTTTTTCGATAAAAATTGGAACGACTCCTGCCTCCCCTTTCGTTATTTGACGAGGTCCGTAAACATTTCCAAGCCTCAAGGAAGCCCATGAAAAATAATTTGGCTTAGTGGAATCGTTGGACCATTTATTATCCATTTTTAAGCTCTCGGTTAAAGCTCGAATATATGTTTCAAGAAAAGATTTTGTGGCACCATAGGGGCAAATCGGATGAAGGGGCTGCGTTTCGTTTGTGGGAATGATTTCTGGAATACCGTAAAGAGCACCTGCTGTGTTTGAATAGAGGAGAAAGTGAGTTTTATTTTTTTTGATATATTCAACTAAATATTTTGCAGCCAGGATGTTCCAAGAAAAATCCCGATCACTTTCGAGGACGCTTGCAGTCACAGATGTCTGGGCAGCTATATGAAAAATAGCGTCTACTACGGGAAGCTCCTTCCATGTTTTTTCAACAGATACATCAGCTTTTACAATCGATAATTCAACATTCATTTCTTGAGCAATCTTCTTTGCATCAGATAAGTTTTTTTCTCGACCTGAGTAAAAGTTATCGACCACTACAACATCGTGTCTTTTTTTTAGAAGGGCATCGACAATGTGACTTCCAATAAATCCTGCTCCACCAGTGACAAGTGTTTTCATTTTTTTAGTTTAACAGTAAAATTAATATGAAAGTATAGAGGGTTATTTAGTTTTCTGACTTACATTTGTAGAGAGTAAAGGGCTCTCCCATGGGGTCTGCTTTTACAAAAGATTGGCGTAGCTCGCATCTTTTATTTTCAGGAACCCCTTCTCCCTTTTTTAGAAACCAATAGCTTTTCTTATAATCAGGCGTAAATGAGTCTTCAAAATGAAATTGAGAGACCGACCGGTTAGGGATTTTATCTATCTTAAGTCTATCTTTTAACTTTTCTTCAAGATTAACACTTTGATCGTAAAAAAGTAGTGGCGAGAGAACATGGTATTTCTCAACAATAATTTGATCTTTGTCGATCAGGGTAAATTCAAATAATAAGTTTCTTAGATTTTGCCATCCTCTAAATTCTTCAATTCGAGAAACTTTTTTTTGCAAATTTTCCCCAATTTCTTTGTGAAAGGGCGCTACAAGTTTTCCAACAAAGGATTGATTTAAAAGAGCCCAAAGAGCAACAATCACCAAAAAGTAATGAAGGGCCGTATACCAAAACATTCTAAGAGGACGCTTTCCAAGCCGAGCAATGATATAGACGGATAAAGCAATTCCTCCCATAGCAGGCCAGTTTGCTTCCGGGCGATTTCGAAGTCCCGTAATAGTGAAAAAAACGAGGGGAAGAAAAATCCATGACCCCATCGACCAAGACATTAATTTTTTGGATCTAAGCCTTAGAAGGTAATCGAAACAAAAAAGAGGACTCCATAACAGAAGTTGTGAAGCCCAAAGATCTGCAGCCCAGTTTAGGTGAATAGAGGTTCCAAGAAGGCTTGTTCCTCGGTCTAATTGGTAAAAAATCCCCATGTGATTCGTAAGAGCGCTTGTGAGAGTCCAATAAATATAGGGTGAAAAAAGAATAAGGCTGGTGATTCCTGCCGCAAACAAATTCCAAAAGCCTATTCCAGAAATAATGAAAAGAAGAGGAAGGAAAATAGCTGTGTACTTAGAATACCCTCCAAGAGTCCAAAGTGTGCCCACAATCAAGCTGTACTCGAGCGAAAAAGGTGTGGGCTTTTTGGGCTCCAGATCTTTACGCAGACGCCGTTTCATTTTGAGAGAGACTAAAAAAGAAGCTGTCCAAATAATAAAAAGAGGTAAGTCAGGGGTAATGATTTGAGCCCCAAAAAGAATCAGAGGAGTGGATAGAATTCCAAAAACCTGTGACAAACTAAGATCTTTTTTTTGATATTCTTGAATAGAGGCTCCTAGAAGACAAGGAAGTAAGATGTATCCCAGCACATCGGGAAGCCATCGAAAGCTCAAGAATAGTTGAGCCTTTGCTCCTGCATAATTACTTCCCCAAAAAGCTTCAAAAATCTCTTGTCCAATCCGGATTATGTAGGCCACTAGGGGCGGGTGATCATAGTATCCAATATGTAGGTTTTGGGCCCATGTCCAATAGTAGGCTTCGTCAGGATGGATTCCTCCGTATAGCGATAGCCATAGCCTTAAAAGGCAAAGCAAAGAAGACATCCAAAACAAAAAAGCCACTACCTTATAGGCTAGGGCTCCACATGCTATCTGCCAAGTTTAAAAAAACGAAAATTTATTGAAAATCTTCTTTGTGTTTTTTATCTTTGGTCCAGCTTTTTCCACCGTCTCTTGTGTAGAGGTTTATGAATTTATTTTCATCTTTTTCAAGTTTGAGAGTCCCCTTAAGAGGGGAGGTGAACGTTATTCCTTTAATGAGATCGCTAAAGTGGGTTTTTTTTATTTGAGTAACTTCGGTCCAGGTTTGACCATCGTCGATTGATTTAAGAAGAGGAACCTTTTGAAGTCCGCCTTCAACCCCATAATCTAAAACGGCAAAAAAAGTTTTTGAATTTGGAGCTTTAAAGGCATCTCTGATCTCGTAATGTAAGTAACTTTTATCAAAGAAATGGATGTGTTCTTTGTCTTTTGTTTTACAAGATATAAAGGGAGCAAAATTGTATTTGCTGTCTAGGGTAGAGTCTTTTCGTAGTGAATTTTGCACAGTAAAAAAGCAATTTTCTCTTTGAAACCCTTTTTCTTCAGATTTTAAAACCAAATCTTTCTTTTTTAAGTAAGAACAAGTTGAAAGCGTAGAGATAATGCAGGAGGCAGAAAACAACCAGCCACAGAGTTTGGTTAAAGATTCCACGTAAGCTTTAAATCTCGAGCTGCTTTTGTTTCGTCAATTTTTGAAAAAGGAAGAGTTTTGGGTGAGCCCACAAAATATTTTTCATGACTTCCTTCTTCAGCGCATTCTTTTGCAATTTGTTCCATAACCTTGCAGAATTCTTCTACTGTTTCGAGAGATTCTGTTTCAGTAGGCTCAATCATGATGGCTCCTGGAACAATGAGTGGAAAGTAAACCGTGGGAGGATGAAAACCAAAGTCAAGCAAGCGCTTGGCTATATCAAGAGTCTTTATTCCATTCTTTTGCTGGCGTTTATCGCTAAAAACAACTTCGTGCATACAGGGTCTTGGATAAGCAACATCAAAGCTCGAGTTGAGACGCGCACGAACATAGTTGGCTAAAAGAACGGCGTGGCGTCCGACTTTAGAAATTCCCTCAGCACCGAGTTCTCGAATATAGGTATACGAGCGAAGCATCATCATGAAGTGACCTTGAAAATCTTTGATGGGTCCTATGCTTTGAGGAGCGTGGCTGTTGAGTTTAAAGTTTTCTCCATTTTTTTCGAGAATGGGTGTAGGGAGAAAAGAAACAAGTTTTGCACAAACGCCCACTGCTCCACAACCAGGTCCTCCGCCTCCGTGAGGAGTCGTAAAGGTTTTGTGTTGGTTGAAATGCATAATATCAACTCCTGCATCACCAGGTCGAGTGAGTCCCACCATGGCATTCATGTTGGCGCCGTCACAATATACGAGAGCATCATGATCGTGCATAATCTTGCAGATAGTTTGAATTTCTTTTTCAAAAAGTCCCAATGTATTCGGGTTGGTAACCATTAAGCCCGCAACATCTCCTTCTAGGCAATGTTTTAGAATAGATTCTTTGTCGAGAAGACCTTCTGCATTTGATTTAAGGCTAATAACTTCAAATCCACAGAAAACAGCACTTGCAGGATTGGTTCCGTGAGCAGAATCCGGAATAAGAATTTTATTTTTCTTTGAATTTTTAGATTTCATGTAGGCGCGAATAATTTGTAGGCCGACATATTCTCCTTGAGCGCCCGCTGCAGGAATAAGTGTGACTCTTTCAAATCCCGAAATTTCTTTTAAAAGGCCTTCAAGATTCCACATAAGTTCAAGTGCACCTTGGACAGTGTTGCAGGGGCTTAAAGGATGTAAGCGAGCAAAAAGAGGATGCGAACCAGACACCTCGTTTATACGTGGATTGTATTTCATGGTGCAAGATCCAAGAGGATACATCCCCCCGTCGATAGAGTAGTTAAGTTGCGAAAGTCGCGTGAAATGTCTGACGATTGAAAGCTCAGAGCACTCCGGCAAGGGGAGACTGTCTTTGCGCGCAGCAGATTCGGGGATGTCTGTTGCTTTTTCAAATTCAGATTTTGCAAGGCTATAGCCTTTGTGGCCCTTTTTGCTGAGAGAGTTAAGGGGTTGAGTTTCGAGTGGCCATGAAATTTTTTGCAAGCTCATACAAGAACCTCTCCAAATATTTTTTCAAGTTTATTGGCATCTGCTTTTTTAAAGCGTTCGGTGAAAGCAAGAGCAAGGGCTCCTTTAAATCCACTTTCTTGGGGCGCAGAGATTTTTGTTCCGAGTAAAATATTTTGTTTTTGTGCTTCTTCTTGAAGCTTTTCAACTTTTCGCTCGTTATCTTGTGTATAAAGCAGGGAAAACTCGTTGAAACTTAACCCACTCAAAAGTTTGAATCCTTTGTTGCTAGAAATATACTTTTGAATAATTTTCTTAGCAGCTTCTGCTGCATTTCTTGAGTTTTGCGCAACTTCTTTGAGTCCGTCTGGGCCCATAAGTGAAAGATAAATAGTCGCTCTTAAGGCCATAAGGCTTTGGTTTGAGCAAATATTGGAGGTCGCTTTTTCACGACGAATATGCTGCTCCCGAGTAGAGAGAGTTACGCAATAAGCGCGTCTTCCACGAGCATCATTTGTCTGTCCAACCAATCGCCCAGGCATTTGTCGGACATCTTTTTTACTACAAGCAAAAAGTCCAAGATAAGGTCCTCCAAAACCCGTAGGAATTCCAAATGCTTGTCCTTCACCACTTGCGAGATCGATTCCTTTTTTTCCAGGGGCTTCAAAAAGAGCAAGAGAATGTCCGTGAGAGATATGAGCAATACTTTTGACATTTAATTTTTGCGCGAGATTGCTGACAAGGTCCCAGTCTTCCACAAGTCCCCATTTGTTTGGAGACTGAGCCACAACCGCAACAGGGTTTTTCAGCTGAGGAATTTTGTTTTCACAAAGCCCCTCCGCGCTAGCTTTCCAGTCGACGAGCTCAAAGCCCAGTGGTGCAAGATAAGTCTGAAGAATTTTTTTTGTGTGATCAAAAGTTCCTTCAGAAACATAGATCTCCCCACTGCTTTTATTTTGCAGTCGAGCAGCCATAAGAATAGCTTCTACAAGAGCGGTTGATCCATCGTAGAGAGAGGCGTTGGAAACTTCCATGCCCATCAATCCCGAAATCATTGATTGAAATTCGAAAATAGCTTGAAGAGTTCCTTGCGAAACTTCGGGCTGGTAGGGAGTGTAGGCTGTGAGAAATTCACCTCGAGTGACAAGATAATCTATGACAGAAGGCCAGGTGTGATCATAGGCACCTTGTCCAATCAAACAGCGCATTTTTGCAGCAGTGTTTTTTTCTCCCAGCTCTTGGATGTGTTGAAGTAAATCTGTTTCACAAAGAGCCTCTGGAAGATTGAGTTTGCCTTTAACTCGTAAGTTTTCAGGTATTTCTCTTGTTAAACTTTCAAAGCTTGGTTCGCCGCAAGTTTGGAGAATTTTATTTTCTTCATCTTTTGTGAGGGGGAGATATCTCATGATTTTTTCTCTTTATTTTATTCTGCGTGCTGTTTGTAGGCTTCAGGGCTAAGTAATTCGTTAAGCTCACCAGCGTTTGAAGCTTCCACTTCAATGAGCCAAGCTTTGCCATAGGGATCTTGATTCAAAAGAGCAGGATCGTTCAAAACATCCTGATTAACTTTTGTAATTTTTCCACTAATTGGAGCGTAGATATCGGAAACGGCTTTCACGCTCTCGACGCTTCCGATAATTTCGCCTTTGTTGAAAACTTTTCCTGTTTCAGGAAGTTGAACAAAAGTGACGTCACCTAAAGAAGTTTGAGCAAAATCTGTGATGCCTACCGTAACACTTTGGCCTTTTGCAGAAGCCCATTCATGATCTTTTGTGTATTTTCTGTCAGGTAAAATTGATGACATAAATAAGAGTCTTAATCGGATGAACTCGTTCACTCAATCAAAAGACAGTGTTCGGTGAAAATGAAAGAAAAATGCACAGTGTTGTTTGTAACGCATGGGGCCACTTATTGTTCTCTTACCCTTTATGGGGGAGTGTTGCCTCTATGAAAGTCTTGCTTGTAGAAGACGATTTATCTTTAGCGCATTTTTTGGAAAAGGCTCTTTGTTCAGAAGCCTACTTGGTTGAGATTTTATCGCGATACCAAGAGCTGGAAGACTTTATACGGGCTCCTTATTTTGAACCAGACCTCGCTATTTTTGATCGAATTTTAGGAACTCAAGATTCTTTAGTGTTGCTTAAAAAGTTCCAAGAAAAACTTCCCCTTACTCGAATTCTTTTTTTATCAATTTTAGGGAGTCCGGATGAAAAAGCTAAAGCACTTGAGGAAGGAGCTGATGATTATATGTCTAAGCCCTACTCTTTAAGGGAGTTGATGGCTCGCCTCAAAGCCTTACATCGAAGAAGCAACGGTTCTTCGATGCCTTACCTTAAGCAGCTTGGGAATCTACAAGTTGATTTACTCAAGCATGTCGTGAAAATCAAAGAACAAAGGATCTCTCTAAGCGCTAAAGAATTTAAAATTTTAAGCGTCCTGATGGAACAAGAGGGAGCTGTTTTGAATCGTTATCAAATTCTAGATCGAGTTTGGGAAGTAGGAAAAGATCTTGAATCCAACGTTGTGGAAGCAACTGTGCATAATTTAAGAAAAATTCTTAAAGAATCAGGTTCTACGGCTACAGTGCTAAGCAAAAGGGGCTGTGGTTATTGGATTTCGTCTTAAAGTTTTCAATAATGAAGTTCTTTTCCCTTTAAGCTTGAAACTCCTGATAGGGCCTCGTATCGTTTGGAGATGTGAAACACCCTCTCATTATTGGTCTTCAGTACGGAGACGAAGGCAAAGGTAAAATAACTGATTATTTCGCTCAAAAAGCAGATTGGGTGATTCGTTTTAACGGGGGATCAAATGCAGGGCATACTCTTTGGGTAGATGGAAAAAAAATCGTTACCCATTCAGTTCCTTCAGGAATTCTTTTTCCAAAATGCAAAAATTTTATTGGTGCTGCCTGTGTTTTGGATCCTTTGGGTTTTAAAAAAGAAACTGATGAACACAAGGCTAGTGGTCTTGATATTTCTCCACAAAGAATAAAAATTGATTATCGTACGCATCTCACTTTCCCTTTTCACAGGGCTCTTGATGAAGCTCGTGAGTTAGGAAGTGGCGGCTTGGGGACGACTAAAAAAGGGATAGGCCCAACCTATAGCTTTAAAGTAGATCGAAGAAATATTCGCATGGGGGATTTATTTTTAGATGAGAAGGGGGCTCGTGATCGGCTTAAGGATTCCCTTGCTTATGCGAATGTCTTGATTCGCGAAATGAAGGGTAAAGAATCCTCTTTGAAAGAGAATGAAGATTTTTTTGAAATTATTTCTTTGTTTAAAGATTATGTGTCTTTTGAGGCAGCACCTTTTTACAGAATTGCCCAAAAAGAAAAATGCTTGCTCGAAGGTGCTCAAGCTTTGAGCTTGGATATTGATCACGGAACTTATCCTTTTGTGACTTCATCAAATGCTATGCCTGCTATGGCTTCCGTAGGAGCTCCCTTTCCTCATTCAAAATTAGGAAGAGTATTTGGTGTCTTTAAAGCTTACATGACGCGAGTGGGAAGTGGTCCTTTTGCGACAGAATTAAAAAATGAAACTGGTGAGCGGATTCGTAAAAATGGCTCTGAATTTGGAGCCACCACGGGTCGTCCTCGTCGAGTTGGCTGGCTTGATCTTGATGAGCTTAAAAATAACGTTGAGCTTGGAGATATATCCGATCTTGTGATGACAAAGTCAGATATTTTGTCAGGCGAAGAAAAAATTTGTGTGAAACGTAAAGGAGAAATTGTTGAGTGCGAAGGTTGGGCAGAAACTGTCTCAGGAGACAAGCTCTCTAAGCCTTTGGACCGATACCTTTCACTTATTGAAGATTACGTAGGAGTAAAGATTACTCTTGTGGGCACAGGGACAGACCGTAAATCTTTGTTTGAAAGAAATCCTTTGGGAGATCTTTGGTCTTAGCTTTAAGACTTATATTTTATGTTTTTGTCTGAATTGGCTGATTTTAGTCTTCAAAGTATGAGAGTTTTTGTTCATGTGGCGACTCTTGGAAGCGTTGCGGAAGCTGCCAAAACCTTAGGGCTCACTCAGCCTGCAGTGAGTTTACAAATTCAAAATTTAGAACGCCAAGTGGGCCAGCCTCTTTTTGAAAAACAAGGGAGAAGGAATATCTTAACTGGCAAAGGTGAAGCACTTTTAAGAAAGCTTCTGCCTGAGCTTGAGCGACTCGAAAAAATTCTCACTGAAGCACGCGAAAGTGAAAAGCATCATGATAGTAAATTGTTTTTCGGATCTGTTGCGGGTTTTGGCGAGTATTGGTTGAGGCCCCGAATTTTAGACTTTTTAAAAATCGAACCTCAGGCAAGATTTCTTTGGGATATTGCTGAATCTGATAAGTTGGAAGAAGAGCTTGTCACCGGACAGCTTTTTTTAATTATTTCTACTAAGCGAATAGAAGATACTCGTGTTGTGAGTCAGGTTTTGTTGGAAGAAAAGCTAACTCCTGTTGGAAAAAAAGACGAAATTGATCGCTTAAAAGATATCTTAAAAAAAGCTAAAAAGTCAGATCGTTTTTGGGAGCATTTTCGTTGGATTGGCTATGGGGATGCAGAACACTTTGATCCATGGACTTTGCGTTGGATTGAGTCGCAAGGCTTTTTTGTAGATCGTCGCTTTAAATACTCGCACAGGATTAATTCTTTTTCGGTAATCACCGAACTGATGAGAAACGGCTTGGGAATTTCCGTTTCCCCCTTACATACTGTTCAAAATGAAATCAAAGAAAAGAGCTTGCATGCTCTGGATACAAAAGACTTTCCCCCTCTTATCAATCGACTTTATCTTTCTTACAGAGAGTCTTCGCTTAACCAAGTTCATGAAAAGTTTAAGGATTGGTTACTTAAAGCCGCTAAGGCTTAGAATGTTATTGGCCTAATAGTGAGAGTTTTGTTTCTCGGCCGCCGCTCTGTTCCTTGCTCCTTTGTGAAAGCATCCTGAGAATTTGAGTATGAAAAAGCTTTTCTGTGTTTTTTCTTTTTCTCTTTCTTTATTTATTTCAAAAATTTCATATTCGCAGCTTTGCACTGGGCCCGATTCTCCTACTGGATTTAACTCAATTGAAAATTTGATTTATAAAAAAGATTTGGGTTTTGATTTGTATACGCCGAAAAATCTTTCTGAAAAACCCTTGCCTGTTGCCGTGATTATTCATGGAGGTGCATGGGTAAAGGGTGATCGAAAAGAGTATCGTCCTCTGGCCCAAAAGCTAACGTCGATGGGATTTGCAGCAGTGACAGTTTCTTATTCTTTGGTAACAGCAGAAGGAGGACGTTTTCCTGTGCCTGTGGAGGATCTGCGATGTGCTTTAAAAACTTTGAAAAAAAATCGAAATCTTTTTAATTTGAATACTGATCGAATTGTGACGATTGGTTTTTCCGCAGGTGCTCATTTAGCGGCAGAAATTGGACTAACTGCAAACAATCTAAAGTTTAGCGATCTTGAGTGTCCAGTTCAGGACTTTGAGCCCGATGTTCATGGAGTTGTTGCCTATTATGGGCCCTATGACTTAACAAATTTAGATGGTCTAGATGCTCTTCAGACAAGCCTTGTTGTCAATTTTTTAGGGATCCATCCATTTTTTGCGCCAAGCCTGGCGATGTGGGCTTCGCCAAAAGCACAAGTTAAAAAACAGCGACTTCCGTTTTATCTTGTTCATGCGCAAAATGATGATTTGGTTCCCGTTCGTTCCTCGCGTGAGTTTAGTGAAGCGCTTGCTCAAAAAAATGTCCCTTACAAATATGTCGAAACAAGTGACGGAGCCCATACCCTCAAGCTTTTTGACGACCGCCCCTTTGCCCAAGAAGCAACATGCGGGGCTTTGGAATATTTAAACAATTTTTTAACTCAATAATTTTATAAAGTACCCGATTAATTTAAAAGTTTATGGATAAAAGATTTAAGAAAAAAATAGAAAAAAAACTTGTTCTTGTGGATTCAAAATCAATTGAAGCTGCCCAAAAGATAACCAACAAAAACGGAAATACAATGTTTGATGATCTTTTTGCGACTTTTTCGCAGTTAAGTCCAGACTTAGTGGATCAAATTGAGCGAGCTTATAATGAATCAGATCTTGTTAAAATGAGTGCACGCGCTCATTCATTAAAAACAATGAGCTCCAACTTGGGTCTTCATTCTCTAAGAGATTGTTGCATTCATATTGAGAAGCACGCAGAAGATATTTTAAATAAATCTGATGAAACAGCGATTGAAAATCTTCGAAAAGTTTTCTTAGAAAGTTTTGAATCTCTCTACGAATACACAAGTGAATTCATAAATATTAAGCAAGCTGCTTAAAAGTTTTTTTCAGTAAAGCGAATACACTCGTCAATAATTTTCTCTTTATCGAGAGTCTTAAATTCACCCTTATGGAAAAGTAATTTTCCATGACAGTAGACGCTTTCTACTTCTCGTCCTGTAGTCGAATAAACCAATGAACTTAGGGTGTTTTGACAAGGCTTAAGATTCACATCGTAAAGATTCATTATTAAAAAATCCGCTAGATAGCCTTCTCGTAGTTGCCCTATCTTTTCAAAGCCTAAAACTTCTGCTCCTTTTGAAGTGGCCATCCTGAGTGCATCGCTTGCTGTCATGGCTGTGTTGTCGGAATTTGAAAGTTTTGCAAGCTTAGCTGCAAAGTCCATTTCTTTCCAAAGATTAAAGTCGTTGTTGCTGGCAACGCCATCTGTTCCAAGTCCTGTAGGAATTCCTGCTTTGATAAATTTGGGAACAGGTGCCGCACCAGAGCCTAATTTCATATTGGCTTCGGGATTGTGCGCAATACGAACATCTTTTGCTTTCATAAGGGCGATGTCGCTGTCATCCACATGAACACAATGCGCGTAAATACAAGAAGCTTCAGAAATACCTAAGTCATGAAGTCTTTTGACAGGGCTTTTTCCAAATTCTTGGAGGCTTTTTTCAACTTCTCCTTTTGTCTCAGAGACGTGAATCCCGATAGTCATTTTGTTTTTAAGTGCAAAATCTCGTACAATTTTTAGGGTTGCATCGCTACATGTATAGGGAGCGTGAGGGGCAAGGATAGGGCGAATGTGTGTGTGGTTAGTCCCGTACTTTTCAAGCATTGATTGCACGATTTTGAGGTCATTTCGATTTTGAGTTTTATTGTCAGGAGCAGGAAAATCGCCAAAAGTTTCTCCCACAACAGCACGCATTCCTGATGAGAGGCAAACGTCGGCAATCTCATTTTCAAAATAATACATGTCATAAATGCTCGTGATTCCAAAAGATAAGGCCTCAAGGAGGGCCATTTGGGTGCCTAGTCTGACAAATTCAGGGCTCACAAGTTTTGCTTCAAGAGGCAGAATGTGTTGCCAAAGCCAAACATCAAAGGGTTCGTCATCGGCAAGACCTCTAAAAAGTTGCATAGGAAGGTGAGCGTGAGAGTTTACGAGTCCAGGCATCACGAGCTTTTGGCTTGCATCAATAAAGTCTTCACATTCCTCTTTTTTATTTTCAGTTCCTACAAAGAGAATTTTTTCTTTTTTGATCCCTAAGAATACGTTTTTTTCAATTTTAGCTTCGTTATCTTTCATCGAAAGAAATTGGCCACATAGAATACCTAGATCAAATTTTTTCACAATTATTAAATTAACTCTTCTGCACTTTTAAAGATAGCGGATAAAATAAGAGGAGCTTTCTTTTTCCCCTCTTCTAAAACTTCGTCTCCAGAGAGTTTTTCATGAGCTTTTTCAGCAAGCCCAGTTCCCATGTTTGCAAGAAAAGACAGTCCTCCGACTTCGCTTCCTCGATGACGAAGAGCAATGGCTTCAAAGACGGTACTCATTCCTACGGCACCCATTCCCCAGTTTGAGAAGAGTTTAACTTCAGCGGCACTTTCAAAACAGGGACCGTTTACTCCAATATAAGTTCCGTGATGAACAACGACGTTGTTTTGAAGAAGATTTTTTTTAATGATTTCGTTGATACGTGGACTATAGCATTGACTCATATCGGGAAAGCGGGGCCCTTTAGATTCATCATTGGGGCCAGTTAGTGGATTGAGACCCGTAAAATTCACTTGATCATTAATCATCATCACGCTTCCCGCTTTCATGTGAGTTTGCAAGGATCCAGCAGCATTAGTGAGGATAAATTTTCGAACTCCAAGATCACATAAAACACTAAGAGGCTTCACCACAGCTTGGGGAGTGTGTCCCTCGTAACCGTGAAGACGCCCGGTTTGAAAGCTGAGCGTTTTTCCATTTTTTTCATAAAACTTAAAAGCTGCTGAGTGTCCAGGCGCGGTGGAAGGGTTAATTCCAGGAATATCGCTAAAGTGGAGAATTCCTTTTAATTTCCAATCACTTTTATTTTTTTCAAGATGTTCTTTATCAAAACCATCAAGAGAAGAAGCAAGGCCGGAGCCTAAGACAACATGTAAAGATGGAAGAACGATTTTTTGTGAGCTGAACCACTCTTTTAATTTTAATGCAGAATTTTCCATAGTAGGTCTCCCTTTTTTGCAGGATATTTATCTTTTATTACAAAACACCCGAGAATTTTGTTGAGAAATTTTTTATCTAAATCATCGTTGCATCTGATACGAGCAAGAAGATCGCCTTTTTTTATTTGAGTTCCAACACCTATTAGAATTTCTATTCCTGAAGAGGGGTTGATTTTATCATCCATTTTTTTTCGTCCTATTCCAATTTCAAGTCCTAGAAGTCCAAGGTTTCGTGCTTGAATATCGGTTAAAAAGCCCTCATCATTGCTTTTTAGTTCGATTGTTTTTGCACGAGGGAGCTCTTTCCACCACTGGTCTTTTCCGCCTTGGGCGCAAACGAGTTTGTCAAAATGAGAAAAGGCTTTTCCGGTTGCAAGAATTTCTTCACATTCTTTAGCTGTTTTCTCAAAGTCACTTCGAGTTCCGCCCAAGATCGCCATTTGAGCAGCCGTTTGACAACAAAGTTTTTGAAGATCATGAGCTAAATTTTTATGAAGAGCGGAAGGATATTCATTTTTTAAAATCCAAACGCTTTCCTCTACTTCTAGGGCATTCCCAATGCATGTTCCCAGTGGCTCTTCCATTCTAGTGAGAAGCCCTTTTGCTTTGAGTCCTGCAAGTTTACTTTCTTTGATGAGCCATTGAGCAAGCGTCTCTGCTTTTTCTTTGTTCTCCATAAACGCTCCTTCTCCGTATTTCACATCAAAGACAATCGCCTCACAGCCTTCAGCCCATTTCTTTGAAACGATTGAAGCTGTTATAAGTGGATAACTTTCGACAGTCGCCGTGACGTCGCGTAAGTGATAAAGCTTTTTATCGGCAGGACAAAGCTTGTCTGTTTGAGAAAGCATACACGCTCCGACTTCCTCAAGAAGATGGGCAGCTTTTTCGGGAGCAAGATCCATTTGAAAACCTGGAATAGAGAGAAGTTTATCGACGGTTCCTCCCGTGTGTCCGAGGCCACGACCACTCATCATAGGAACTTTTATGCCTAGCTCAATTGCAAGAGGCACGATGATGAGGCTGACTTTGTCACCCACGCCTCCTGTGGAATGTTTATCGACGAGGGCAAAGTTTTTCAGCTTTGGATTAAGTTTTTTCCAGTTGTAACTTTCTCCAGAGTTTTTCATGGCCTGAGTTAGAAAAAGAGTTTCTTTCTCGGACATGCTTTGAAAAAAGACAGACATGAGCCAAGCGCTGAGTTGGTAATCGGGAATATTTTCTTTTGCAGCTCCAGAGACAATAAAATCGATTTCATCTTGAGAAAGCTCGAGACCCTCTCTTTTTTTGCGAATGATTTCAGAAACGATCATGAAGTGCCCCAGATTTGAGAAGCAAAAGATTCAGTGTTGTTTAGAGAAGAAAGGCTAGAGATTTCTTTTTCAAAGCCAAAGCTCTCTAAAATTAATTTCGTGATGTGAAAGTAGCCCCTCGCTTGCCCTAGTGAGGTAGCTTGGAAAGCAGGGTTTTGCGAGTAGCAAAGAAGCGGAACGTTTTCTCGGGTATGATCAGTCCCTTTAAAGGTTGGATCATTTCCGTGATCTGCCGTGATCAGAAGTAAATCGTCGTCATTAAGTTGAGGCAGAATTTTTTCAATATAAGCATCAAACTCTTTAAGACATTGAAGATATCCCTTGGGGTCTCTTCTGTGGCCATAGTCCTGGTCGAAATCAATAAAATTCGCAAAAATAAAAGACTTTTGAAGATCGGGGTTTTTTAAAAATTCTACGAGAGCTTCACCTGTTTTGCTGTTATTCCCTGTATGGTTTTTAAACTTTATGGATCGGTGACAAAAGATGTCGTCAATTTTTCCAACTGAAGCGACAGGAAGATGTCTTGCCACTAAGTCAATAAGATTTGGAAGAGGAGGCTCAAGGCTAAAATCTCTCCTGTGTTCGGAAACTCTTTTAAAGGTTTCTTTATTATCTCCAATAAAAGGCCGAGCAATAATGCGGCCAATTCGTATATCTCGAGTGAGTTCGCGAGCTATTTCGCTAATTTTATAAAGACGGTCTAGGCCAAAATGATTTTCATGGGCGGCAACCTGAAAAACACTATCCATACTTGTATAAAGAATAGGTTTTCCACTTTTTACGTGCTCCTCTCCGAATAACTCTAGGGCATTTGTTCCGGAATACATTTTATTTCCCAAAATTCCTGGAAGCTTTGCTTGTTCGCACCATTTTTTTACAAGTTCCTGAGGGAAACCTTCTGGAAAAAAAGAAAAGGATTCCTGGAGAGGGGTCCCTGCTATTTCCCAATGACCTGTTGTTGTGTCTTTGCCAGCTGAAATTTCTTCTAGCCTTGCGCTTGCACCAATGTAGGGAAAATCTGTTTTGTATGCACTAAGGAGTCTGCCAAGACCCAAGCGAGTGAGGGTAGGAAGCTGGTGAGAAAGTTGATTTTTTTGTGCCCAATCAGCAATATTTCCAAGAGTGTTAGCCCCAGTGTCTCCGTAGAGTTCGGCGTCGTGAGCGTTTCCAATTCCAACAGAGTCCATAACAATTAAGATAATTCTTGAAACTTTTTTCATAAGGAGGACAAGGCTTTCCATTCTTCAATCATTGACACACTTGCGCTTGATCCAATTCGAGAGGCTCCCGCTTTAATCAGTTTTTCAGCCTCTTTATAGGATTTGATTCCTCCACTTGCTTTGATTCCTAGGTGTCCACAGTACTTTTTTATATTGAGGATATCTTCTTCTTTGGCGCCACTCGGTGCAAAGCCCGTAGAGGTTTTTACAAAAGCCGCTCCTCCAAAATCACAACACTTTGAGCATTCAGCAATTTGATTTTGATTAAGGTAGGCCGTTTCAATTATCACTTTAAGGGGAATTTCATCGCAAAGTTTCGAGATGGATTTGATTTCGTTTTCAACTTTTTTCCATTCACCTTCAAAAACTGGAGCAAGGTCTATCACCATATCAATCTCACGTGCTCCAAGCTTGAGGGCCTCTTCACATTCTTTTTGTTTAAACTTTAGAGAGGCAACTCCCAAAGGAAATCCGATAACGGTTATGGGAAGAGTGTCCGAATGTTTTAATTCATGAGTACATAAATCAAGCCATTTCGTGTGAATACAGACAGAAAAAAAATTATACTTTCGAGCCTCTTCACAAAGGTGGACTATTTCTTTTTCTCGAGCGTTCGCACGGAGAAGGGTATGGTCAATGAGCCGATTGAGTTCCATTTAAAATTAACCTCCTTCCTCTAAAAGTTCGCCCAAAAGCTGCGTCTTGGCAACAACTTAGAGACTCTTGTTTGCCCCCTTGAAGTCCACAGGGCTTTACACTTTAATTCTTAATGCAGATCAATATGTTGGAATTACTCTGGATTGATGAGAGACCCTTGAGAAAAGCGCTTGAGCAAGAGCTTAAGAAGCTCTCTTTGGAGCTTCAACGTGTTGAGGCTTTAATTCATGACTATTTTTCTCGTGACCTTCCGCAGTATCAAGCCTGGGTAAGCCAGAATTTTGCAAGCCAGCTTGAAGAGATTTCTCAGCTTGAAAAAAAAGTTAAAGAAATGGGAGCTCAAGTCGAAGAAACTTTTCAAATGAGTATTGAGCTTAATGTGGATCCTCAAAAAGTTTTTCAAGAGTGTTCAGCTCAAGGGTTTTACAAGAATCACCAAGAAACAAGCTCAGAAACCGAAAAGAGTGAGGAATTTGCAGAAGAGCCTTTTGTAAGGACACCTTCTCAAAAAAAATGTTCCGAAATGGAAGCAAAAGAAATTTATCGTCGGATTATTCGTGCAATTCACCCTGACTTAAGAGGAGAGGGGCTCATTGAAACAGAAAAAGATTTGTGGGTTAGAGTGCAGCGCGCCTATGCTGAAAATGACATATTCGAGCTTCGACGCTTAGAGGAGCATCTCCTTTCTAGCAAAGAAGTCCCTTCGCTAGCCTACTCTAGTCTTTTGGACCAGGCAGATCATCTTAGTGAGAAAATCGAAAAGTTAAGAAAAGAAATTATTCTCCTAAGGTCAGAAAAAGCGTGGAATTTTAGTCAACAAAAAAATATTCGATTAGTAGAGCAAGAATTGGAATCTGAATTTCAATCGACTCTCAAAACCTTGAGACAAAAACAAAGCTATTTTTCAAAAACTTTTGATTCTTGGCAGGTTCAGGATTCAAAAATCAAAACTCACAAGAAAGTTTCAAAGCGTGGCTCAAAACAACAGGCTTCGCTTTTTGATGAATGATTCATCTTAAAGGCATTTTAGATCGAATTGTTTTTTCGAATCCAGAAAATGGATACGGAGTTTTAAGGATTAAAGATACGCTTGGAAAAATTCAAACTTTAGTGGGTTTTTGTCCGCCTTTGGTTGAGGGTCAAAGTGTTTTTGCAGATGTCACACCCCTTGAAGATAAAAAGTGGGGAACGCAATATAAAATTGAAAAAATTATCGTCGAAAATCCTAAAACTTCAAAAGGCATTGCTAAGTTTCTTTCATCTGGTTTTTTACCTGGTATTGGTGAGGGATATGCTCAAAAAATTGTCGATCTTTTTGGAGAAGATTCTCTAAGGGTGCTTTCTGAAGAGCCTGCGCGTTTAACGGAACTATCGGGATTTGGTATGAAGCGAGCTCTTAAAGCATCTCGCGCCTTAAGGGAGCAGGGAGCGCATGCGGAAGTGATGAGTTTTCTTCAAAGCAATGGATTGGGAACTTCCAAGGCTAAAAAACTTGTCGAGCTTTACGGTTTAGACACAATTAAGATTTTAAAATCTAATCCGTATCGATTGGTAGGCGAAGTGGATGGTCTAGGCTTTAAAACAGTTGATGAACTCGCTTTGCAGTTGGGGATTAAAGAAAATTCTAAAGAGAGAATTGAGGCTGCACTCTATTTTATTCTTCAACAAGGCTCGCTAGAGGGACATCTTTACCTACCTGAAGAAGAGCTTCTCCAGAATATGGAAGCACTTTTAAGCTTTGAGCTTGAAGGAATTCCCTCAGAAGCGAATCTTATTCGTGAAGATCAAAGAATTTACCTTCCGTTTTTTCACCGGCTTGAGAGTGAAGTGTCGGATTTAATTATATCTTTTGCTAAAGGTGATTTTTCTCCCCTTAGAGAGGAAATGCTGGCTCATTTTGAAAATAAATTTTCACTTGAATTAAGTGAGGGGCAGAGAAAGGCGCTTCTTCGATCTATTCAACAAAAAATCAGTGTGATCACGGGAGGTCCTGGAACGGGGAAAAGTACACTCACAAAAATTCTTGTTGCCATGGTCGCTGCTCAAGGCAAAAGAGTCGCTCTTTGTGCTCCGACCGGGAGAGCTGCTCAGCGCCTTGAAGAGCTTTGTGGACGAGAAGCTTCCACGGTTCATAGGCTTCTTAAGTACGATCCGGTGACAAAGGGCTTTCAGCATAATCAAGAGAATCCGTTAGAAATAGATTTTCTCCTTTGTGATGAAAGCTCCATGCTCGATCTTTCAATTGTTCGTGAGATTTTTAGAGCTTTGCCTCGAGATGCGCAAATTGTATTTGTGGGAGATAGGGATCAGCTGCCTCCCGTAGGTGCCGGACACTTTTTTCATGATCTTATCGAGTGTGATTTTACAGTTTCAAAATTAGATAAGGTTTATAGGCAAAAAGCAGGGAGTGGAATTATTCAAGCGGCTCATAGTATTAATTCTGGAGAGTTTCTGAGTGAAAAAACTTTAGGTGAGGAATTTTACTTTATAGAAGAAGATGATCCTCAATCTGTTAAAGAAAAAATTATTGAACTCGTGACTCAGAGGATTCCTGCAAAATTTGGAATTCAAGATTCTGATATTCAAGTCTTGTCTCCGATGTACAAGGGCGTATTGGGTATTAATCAGCTCAACCTCGATCTTCAGGAAAAAATAAATCCTCAACCGCGTAAAAAGTTAAAAAGAGGAGAGTTTTATTGGGGCCTTGGGGATCGCGTGGTGGTTCTCAAAAATAATTATGAAAAAGAAATTTTTAACGGTGATTTAGGAAATATTGTCTCTATGGATTTAGATGAAGAAGAGCTCGTTGTGTCTTTTGATCGGGGTCATCGGGTGAAGTTTTCATTTGAAGATTTAAATCTTCTTAGTCTTGCTTATGCTCTTTCGGTTCATAAGAGTCAGGGATCTGAGTTTGGAGCGATTGTGCTTCCTCTTTCCACTCAACATTATAGGATGCTTAGGCGTAAGTTACTATACACAGCGGTCACTCGCGCTAAGAAACTTTGTGTTTTGGTTGGTTCTCGAAAAGCCTTTCAAATTGCGGTTAAAAATTTTCAAGAACAGCCTCGGTTCACAGCTTTAAAAGAGCGTATTCTAAAAGAAGGACTTTCTTCATGAAGAAATTTTTGTTTTTTTACTTCCTTTGTTTTTTGGTAAGAGCTGAAAATAACCATGGAAAAAATGTCTTTAACCAATTAAAGCCGCTGATGCTTAGAGTAAAAGCTGCTGATTCTTTAACGTCTCCTAAGTCATCTTACGGAAGTGGTTTTGTTGTTCACAAGTCTGGAATTATTGCGACAAATTATCATGTTATTTCTGATTTTGTTATGCAGCCTGGAGAGCAGTGGAAAATTGTTGTTGAGTTAGAAAATAATAAAAACATTGAAGCTCGACTTGTTGGTTTTAGTGTTGCCGATGATTTAGCTCTTATAAAAGTTGATAAAGAGTTTCCGTCTCAAGTGATTTTAGAAAAGACGACACCTTCAAAAGGCGATCGAGTTTTTTCCTTGGGTCTTCCACATGATATTAACATGAGTCTTATCGAGGGGGTTTATAATGGGCTTCTTGAGTCGGGCCCCTATCAAATTGTGCATGTTTCAACTCCTTTAAATGAGGGAATGAGTGGTGGCCCTTCGGTTAATGAAAGTGGAAAGATTGTAGGAGTGAATGATGCTCGAATTCTTTTTAGCAATAACATTTCATTTATTGTTCCCGTTTCAAAGTTAGCTTTATTGCTTCAGGGACTTAATCCTCTGAAGCTTCATTTTTTATCCAAGCAAGAAGCCCAAAGCAGTCTTTATTCTCAACTTTTTAAAACACAAAATTCCTTGGTTGAATCGCTTCTGAATGCAAAAACTCAAAAAGTTGAGATATGGAAAGGGCGCTCTATCAATGTTCCCGGCTTTCTTAAGTGTTGGTCTGAGGGAAAAGACGAGCCTCAGCTTCCCTATGTGTTAAAGCATCGCATTTGTCGCCTAGATCATGCACAGTTTGTAACAGATAAGTTTGATGCAGGATCTTATTCTTTGGAAGCTAAAATTTTGGATGCGTCCAAAATTAATCGCTTTGCAGTGGATAGGCTCTGGGGAGATCAAGGGAGTTTCATTGAGCTTTTGCGTCATAATTCAGAAGAAGATTTTTTTGGTCAGCTCGATGCTCGAGATGTTCTGACGACTTATGAGTGCAAAAGAGGGTTTTTGAAAGCTTCTTTTTGGGGAGAAAAGAAAGATTTGCGAACAGGTTTATGCATTCGTAAATATAAAAAAGCACAAAATCTATATGATTTTATTTTTCAATGGAGTGATTTTTCTGGCCCGCTCAAGGTTCGAGTGAATATTGAGCACACAACGGTTTCTTTAGAAAATGTAAATAAACTTATGGCCTATTGGACAGAGAGGTTTCAATGAAACTTTTTATTCGCGTAAACTATGAGCATTCAATTTACGAAGATTTTATTGAAGTAGAGGAATTTCCTTTAGTCTTTGGAAGAGACCCGCTTTGTCGTCTTCGACTCATGGGAAAAGAAATTGCTCGCGAACATGGAAAGATTTTTCTTCAAAATGAGTCTTTATTTCTCAGCACAGACGACCAGAAAGTTTTTATTCCGATTGAAGAGGGTACTCGTTTAAGGTTGGGTCAGTCGATTTTAACGTTTTCATTTCTTTCGTTTCCAATTGATATCGATCATTTGAATATATCTTCCTCTCATCCCCAAGTTTTTCCATCTTCTTCCCCGGGGTTAGACAAATGGATCAATGCTCGAGTCATGAGCGTTCTTTACTTTTTGCTTGTAGTGGGAGCATTTGTGTTATCACCCAATCATTTTCGATCGAATGATGCTTCCAAAGAACTTTTGAAGCTTGTGATGGCGAAAGCTTTTTTGTTTCCAGTATTTGGTTTTTTGACGATAGCTCTTTTTCGAAAATTTAACAGAGGGCAGTATTCATGGAAAAGGTCTGTTTTTTTTACAATTTTATTTTCTTTCATAGCAATTTGGGTTCCTTTTTTTGAAAAGCTTTTATGTTGGTTTGATGGTTTTTATATAGCTTGGAATTTGATTATTTCGAATTTTGCCCTTCCTGTTCTAAGTTTTTTCCTTTGGTTTAATGCGGTTGGGAAAGAGGCTTCTCAAAAATCAAGGCTTATGCGCTCTGTTTGGATTGTCGGTATTTTTTTGGCTTTAGCGTATTCGGCCCATTTTCTTTCAACAGGCTATAGTTCCGATTTTCAAATCGAATCCTGTTCTTCATTAACGGGTTGGCATTGGGGGAGTGGAGAGTCCCTAGGCCAGTGGCAGGCTTGGGCAGAGAAGGTTAAATTCGATTAGCTTTGTTAAAATTACCTCTTAGTTGCATAAAAGAGGCAGAGGCGTTGAAACCCTCTTCTTATTCTTGAAGAATTCTTTTTTTTAAGTTTTTATGGGTTTATATGGAATTTATTGATCTTAAATCTCAGCAAGCGCTCATTCGAAAAGATTTACAAGAAAGAATGGATAAAGTCTTGGCTCATGGTCAATACATTATGGGGCCTGAGATTGCAGAGTCTGAAAAAGCTTTGTGCGAATTTTCTGGTGCAAAGCATGCCATTACATGTGCGTCTGGAACAGATGCTCTTTTGATGTGCATGATGGCTTTGAATCTTAAGCCAGGTGATGAAGTAATCACCACTACGTTTACTTTTTACGCAACCGTGGGAATGATGGTTTACTTAGGCGTGAAACCCGTTTTGGTCGATATTGATCCGCGCACCTGTAATATCGATGTGAATCAGATTGAGAATAAGATTACTTCAAAAACAAAAGTCATTCTTCCTGTGAGTCTCTACGGACAGTGTGCCGATATGGATAGGATTAATGCTCTTGCACAAAAACATGGGATTGAAGTGATCGAAGATGCTGCGCAAAGCTTTGGTGCTCGCCAAAGAGGAAAGTGGTCTTGTAATCTAACAAAACTTTCTTGCACAAGTTTTTTCCCTGCTAAACCTCTTGGAGTCTATGGAGATGGAGGTGCTTGTTTTACAAATAATGATCAGCTTGCTCACGATTTAAGAGCTATTCGCGTTCACGGTTCTCATGAGAGATATAATCACGTTCGAATTGGAATTAATGGCCGTTTTGATACTTTGCAGGCGGCTATCCTAGTTTCAAAGCTTAGAATTTTCCCAGGAGAATGCGAGTCACGCGAAAGAATTGGACGACAGTACAATGAGCTTTTTGAAGAATATTGTCCCTCAGTCAAAACTCCTGTGACAGAAGAATTTAATCGCCATGTTTATGCTCAGTATACTCTTCGTGTTCCTCAGCGAGAAAAAGTTATGGCGATGTTGAAGGACCATGGAGTTCCGACTGTTGTCCACTACCCAAAGAGTATTCATAATCAAAAAGTCTTTAGTGATTTGTATGGTCAGTTTTATAATGATCAAAAATTTCCTGAAGCAGAAAAAGCTGCTCAAGAAGTTATGAGTCTCCCAATGCATCCTTATCTCAAAAAAGAAGATCAAGTGACTGTTGTAAAAGCAGTCGCTGCAGTGCTCAAAGAAATTCAATAAGCATTTTTGCTTAAATTTTTTTGAATTGCTAGTTCATTGATCATGAGAAAAGTTATTCTATCTTGTACCCTTTTGTTATCGTCTTTTTCTTTTGCTGCTAAATCAACATCTGCTATTGAGTCTTCCGTCACCCCGATGCTGGGATTTAATCAGGGTCAGTTTGTTTTGGGTCTTGATTATGAAAGAGCGCTTAGCGCTCATGTTAGTTTTGGAGGCTATTTTGCTTTTACAGCAGAAAAAAAGGAAGCACTTTTACCGCAAATTATTGCTTTGGGTATGGATGCCAAAGTTCACGTCGGTGTTGAGAAATGGGATCTGTATGTAAGACCTGGCTTTGGTTTGGCTTTTGCATCACTTGATACGATTAGTAAAACTTACTTGGCACCTATCTTGGGTATAGGGGTTCAATATGCTCTCTCAGAGAAAACATCACTCGGGGTTGAGAATTTGAATGTCTTTAACTGGACAGAAAAAACAGATTTTTCCTCCGAAGCGCTAGTTGCAACCGTTCGAATTAAATTTTAATTCAAGCTTTTTTCCCACTCACAATTTTTGAATAGAACGCAAAGTCTTTTTGAGGACTTTCTAAACCAAGACCAGCAAAAAGATTTTCCGTTTTCTGGGAAATATAGTTTTGATAGTAGGGTTCGTGGTACAGATGAGGGAAGATCTCAAGTGAAGAGTTGAGTTCTGGTACATCATCTTTTTGGAGGCTGTCGATGTGTACGAGGGCTCCTCCTTTTTTAAGAACACGAAGCATTTCTTGAGCTGCTTTTTCTCTTATCTCCTCAGGTAGTTCGTGAAACAAAAATACTGAGGTGACAATATCAAAAGAATTATCTTCAAATGGAAGCTTTTCGCTTTTGCCAAAAACCCACTCTATACCTGCTTGGGGTCGCTGATTTTTGGCTTCCTTTAGGTACCAGGGACTTAAATCTAAGCCTGTAACCTTGGACATAGGAAAGTGCCTTTTAAGTTCATATGTAAACGCACCCGTACCGCAACCGATATCTAGTATTTTAAGTTTTTCATCTGTCGGAAAATGATAGCCGTTAAGTTCTTGTAGAGATTTGATTCCGTGCCTGCGCATGGCTTCAGCTGTTCCCGTGAAAACAGTCTCCACTTGGTGATCGTAGAGTTTGGCAGAGTCTGCGCTTAGGTATCCGTCGTTTTGATAGTGAAAACTTTGAAGATAATAAGGGGGAAAATCGTCTAAGGAAATTCCATCGTCGAGAATTTGAGTCTTATTTTTTTCAATTCTTTCTTTAACGTTTATCAAATCAAGAGCGTTTTTAAGATTTAAAGAAGCATAGTCTACCAAGTTTGGAAGCATTCTTTCTGGAGGAAGATATTTTTTGAATTTGATGTTTTCTGCATCTTGCTCATAGAGCTTTTTTACTTCCATTAAGTATTGGGGGAGTGAAAATTTATTTTTGTATTCTTTAAACTTCGGGTCTCTTGATCGACCTAAAAAGGTTTGAGTCGACAGAGCAGGGAAAAAATAAAGAGCCGTTCTTGCGGAAGCTTCTAGGGGGAAGCGTAAGCTTTTTGCAAAGTCTTGTATTTTTTCAAGATTGACTTTGGAAAGTTGCTTTGAGAATGAATCAAAAGCGTTCATAGGCTTATCTCAACACAAAATTTGTATTTGAAAATAGAAATTTTGTTTTTCTTAAAGAAACTTCTACTTGCTTTGTTTTGAGAGACGAACAATTTCCTTTAGTTCCTCTTTCAGAGCGGTCAAGTCGTCTAAGAGTGTGTTTCTCCTGTCTTTTTCCCACTCCGCACGAGTGAGCATGGAAAGGCTTCCTAGAACAACTTCGAGAGCCTCCTCATGTCTTTTGAGGTCTTTAAGAATTTCTCCCTTGAGGGTTGCAAATTGTATTTGCGAGTTCCCTTTGGTCAAGTACGGGTAGCCTTTGTCGATCCATTCTAAAGCCGAATCAAATTCTTTAAGTTTTTTAAGGGCAGTGGCATACCTGTAATAAAAGGTGAATTCCTGGGGATTGTCTTTGACAAGGGATTCGTAGATTTTTTTAGCTTCTTCTAACCTTCCCGTTTCTCGATAGTAATAAGCAAGGATATGGCTTCTGCCTCTTGAAATCTTTTTTCCTTTTTTGAGAGTTTTTTCAAAAAACTCGATGGCTTCTTGCTCAGCTTTTTGAAGCTCTTCTTTTTTTTCAAAAGCTTCAAACAAGTCAGCTTTCAAAATGACTAGATCTTGAGTGGAGACGTTCTCTCTTTCTGTAAGGGTCGGATTTTTTATAAAAAAATTAATATTTTCGATTGCAAGAGAAAGCTCTTTTTCAATGTTTTTTTTCTTTATTGTTTCAATATGTGCGAGATCTAAAAGCCAATACCCGTAGTTTACGTCCTTGGGGTAGTTGTCTAAAAGTTTTAAAAGAATTTCTTTTTGAAAAGACTTTTTTTTGTTTTCAGCAGCAAGGGAAGATTCTGATCGTAAAAAAAGTTTTTGTGCCCAGTCTTCTTTGCGTGCTCCCGTGAGAGATTTTACTTCCAAAAAATGGCCTCGATCAAAGTGCCACTCGGCAACCCTTTGAACGCTTTCCTCGTCGGATTGTTGAAGGGCCCAAGACAGAGGCTTACTCTCAAGCTGTTTCATTTTTTGAAGCCAGTTTTTGAGGATTTCTGGTGACTGGGTTCCCCAAAAACGTCCCACTTCCTCTCCGTTTTTATTTAAATAAATAAGCGTAGGATAGCTCGTCACTTGAAAGCGTTCTTTAATTCGCCAGGATTCTTCCTCGTCAACATTTACTTTTATTTTGTTGAGATTCTTGCTGTATTTTTGAAATTTTTTATTTGAAAAAACAAGTTCATCAAGATCGTTACAGGGGGGGCACCAAAGTGCAAAAAAATCTATAAGCGTTGAGCGAGGGGGTTTTTGTTTTCGAAAGTCTTCAAGCAGTTTTTCTGGATTTCCTGTCTTAAAGCCAAAATTTTCCGAAACTTTATGTTTTTTTGGGGAGGCTATCTTTTTTTTAACAATATTTTTTCCCACAAAAATTTCAGGCTGAAAAATTTTACAATATTTCAGGGAATCGTCACATATAGCTAGAAAAGCTTTGTAGCTTCCCTCTTTAGGGTACTCGCATTTAAGAGTTTTACTGTCTTTATCCACCATTCTTCCTCCGCCCCCACAGTTAAGAGGAGAGCTTTGATTAAAGTGGTGACCGCTTTCCGTTTTAAAAAGAATACGTCCTTTGGCTGGAATCTGATTTTCAAAGACTTCTAAATGAGGGAGCTTAAGAGGACTAGAATTTAAAAAGCTAAGCATGCTTAAGAGGCCTGTTAAGAAAAAAAAACGACGTAACATCCTCAAAATCATGGCTTAAATGCCTCTAAGCCTCAATCTTTTCTTTCCTGTTTAGGGATGGCGCGCTAGAACTTTGCGAATGTCCTTGAACATAGAGCATTTGGCAAAACTAGCTCGTTTAAGCCTTGAGGCTGGCGATCACGAAAAAGTAGAAAAAAAGATTCAATCAATTTTGGAGCACTTTAATCAACTCTCACAAGTGGAGACCTCCAATATCTCTCCTTTTTTTCATGCAAACCCCGAAATGGAGCTTCGTGAAGATAATCCCGAAAGCCCTGTTCCTGTAGAAGATCTGATGAAAAATGCTCCGGATGCCTTTGAAAATTGTTTCCGTATCCCTAAAGTTGTTGGAGAAATTGAGTCATGAGTATGGATTTTTCTGAAGCAAGCTTTGAAGAGCTTCGAGTCGCCTTAGACGAAAAGAAGGTTTCTTCCGTTGAATTGACTGAGTACTTTTTAGGGCGCTCAAAGAAACTAAATGAAAAAATTAATGCTTATATTTCTTTCTCTGAAGAACTTGCGATGACTCAAGCCCGGGAAGCCGATCTTCGTCTTGCTAAAGGCGAGAGAACTCCAGTTCTAGGAATGCCGATTGCGGTAAAAGATTTGATTCTTGTGAAAGATCATAACTGTACTGCGGCTTCAAAAATGTTATCAAATTTTAAAGCTCCTTATGACGCGACTGTTGTCGCGAAACTCAAGCAAGCAGGGGCGCCTATTCTTGGAAAAACCAATCTCGATGAATTTGCGATGGGATCTTCCAATGAAACAAGTGCGTTTGGAGCGAGTAAAAATCCTTGGGATTTAACCCGTGTACCTGGAGGATCGAGTGGGGGGTCGGCGGCTGCTGTTGCCGCTCGATGCGCTCCTCTTTCTTTGGGCACGGATACGGGAGGATCTATTCGTCAGCCAGCCTCTCTTTGTGGAATCACAGGAATTAAACCAACCTATGGACGAGTGAGTCGCTATGGAGTGGTGGCTTTTGCAAGCTCGCTTGATCAAGTGGGTCCCATGTGTAGCGATGCGCTTGGATCTGCAGCTGTTCTCGAAGCGATATCTGGAAAAGATATTCACGATGCAACCTCTGCTTCGGCAAAGGTCCCTTCTTTTGTTCAATTGGCAAAAGATTTTCATTCTCAAAATAAATTAAAGGGATTGCGAGTGGGCATTCCACGTGAATTTTTTGAAGCAGGACTTGATAAAGAGGTTGAAAAAACCGTTCGAGAATCTTTGAATCACCTTAAAAGCCAAGGAGCTCAACTGGTTGATGTTGATTTACCTCATACGAAGTATTCTCTTGCAACTTACTACATCGTTTGCACAAGTGAAGCTTCTTCAAATTTAGCCCGATATGATGGAATTCACTACGGTCATCGTACCCAAAAGAAAACCATGAACTTGGATGAGCTTTATTCTCTCAATCGCCGAGAAGGTTTTGGAGAAGAGGTTCGCTTAAGAATTATGTTGGGAACCTTTTGCCTATCGTCTGGATATTACGATGCGTACTACCGGAAAGCTTCGCAGTTGAGAACTTTATTGAGAGAAGATTTCAAGAAAGCATTTGAAAAGTGTGATGTAATCGCTGGGCCAACGTCTCCTACGACAGCGTTTAAATTAGGAGAAAAAGCAGGGAATCCCCTTCAAATGTATTTGTCAGATGTGTATACGCTTTCGACAAATCTTGCGGGAATTCCTGGACTTTCTTTTAACGTAGGGTTTGCAAATAAATTACCTGTTGGATTGCAGCTTTTAGGACCATGGTGGAGAGACGACCTTCTTTTGGGAATAGCTCATAGCTATCAAAAACAAATGCCGAGTTCAGTTAAAGGAGTGACTCCATGAGTTCGCAATTTGAAATTGTTATTGGTTTAGAAGTTCACGCTCAACTCATGACCCAAACAAAAGCTTTTTGTTTTGTGGCGGCAAAGTTTGGCGAGAAAGAAAATTCACAAGTCGGTCCGGTGTCTGGCGGATTGCCAGGTGCTCTGCCTGTTTTGAACAAAGAAGCAGTACACTTAGCCGTGAGAGCGGGTATTGCTTTAAATTGTAAAATTAATGAGCGGTCTGTCTTTTCACGAAAAAATTATTTTTATCCCGATTTGCCCAAGGGTTATCAAATTTCGCAATTTGATGAACCTCTTTGTGGTTTGGGAAAACTAGATGTTGTGGCAGATGGCCACGCAAAAACAATTGGTATTGAGCGCATTCACATGGAAGAAGATGCAGGAAAGTCTATCCATTTAGCTTCTACAACCCTTGTTAACTTGAATCGTTCTGGAACTCCTTTGATTGAGATTGTTTCGAAGCCAGACATGAGAAATGCAGCGGAAGCTGTGGCTTATTTAAAAAAATTACATTCTATTTTAGTTTTTGGTGGAATTTGCGATGGAAACCTTGAAGAGGGTAATTTTCGTTGTGATGTAAACTTAAGCGTTCGCCCTTTTGGACAAAAAGAATTTGGAACGCGTACTGAATTAAAAAATCTCAACAGCTTTCGTTTTATTGAAAAAGCGATTGAATTTGAATCGGCTCGACAAATTGCTGTTGTTTCTTCTGGTGGAAAAGTGATTCAAGAAACTCGTGGTTGGGATTCGGCTGCAGGTAAAACCTTTAGTCAGCGAACCAAAGAAGAAGCTCACGATTATCGATATTTTCCTGAACCAGATCTTCCACCTCTTTTGATCACTGAAGAATACATTCAAGAAGTGAGAAAGAAGATGCCTGAACTTCCCGAGCAAAAACGCGCTCGTTTTGAAAACGATTATTCACTTACAACTTATGATGCGGAACAACTCACTCTCGCAAAAGAATTGGCAGATTATTTTGAGAAATGCGTAAAGGTAGGCGCAACTCCTAAGTCTGCTGCAAACTGGATATTATCTGAATTGTTGCGTGAAATTAAAAAAGTTGAAGGCGCAGATATTACTCAAAGCCCTATTTCTCCAGAGCAAATAGCAGAGCTAATTTCTTTGATTGAAAAAGGCACGATTAGTGGAAAAATTGCAAAAACTGTTTTTGAAGACATGTTTGTTTCGCGTAAAAATCCTTCTGAAATTGTAAAAGAAAAGGGACTTGTGCAAGTCTTGGATGAAACAGCGATTCAAGAATGGATTACAAAAGTCATTCAAGAAAATCCAGATGTCGTTGCAGAGTTTAAACAAGGTAAGGAAAAGGTTTTTGCATTCTTGGTAGGTCAAGTGATGAAGCACTCTAAGGGTAAGGCTAATCCTGGCATTGTAGGAGAGCGATTGCGGAAGGCTTTATTAACTTAATTTTTATTTGAAAAGGGAGGGGTTTTAAATCTTTTCCCTTTTTTGTTTATTCATTAAGCCAAATGCTTTCGTTAGGTGTGGGAGCTTTTCTTGCATCGATTAACAAGCTCATGAATCCATTACTAACATATACTTCTTCCCATCCCTCTGGAGTCCCTGGCGCTTGAACTTCTATCCAAATTCTTTTATTCCATTTTCTAAAATTTTTTTGATCTATAAAGTAATCTAAGGGAAAGTTTTGTTCGCCTTTTTCCCATATCTTTTTTACCCAGGAATATAAAAATTGAGTATCGAATACTAAGAGCGGGCGGCTTTTCTCTGTTTGATCTGCCCATTTTTTTGCATCACTTCCAAAAAGTAAATCACTTGTTTCAATAAATTGAGAGTTGAAGGGTCTGCCTATTAGTTTTTCTTGAACATCAACTTTTAAAGACCATGCATTTTTAATTTCTGGCGTTAAAATTCCTGCAACTTCAAAAAAACTAGCAGCAAAAGAAGTGCAGCCCGCTCCCTCTTTTTTTCGAGGGTTAAAAGAAAGTCCAAAATGCTTATAGATTTTTAATTCTTTATATTCTTTAAGGTATCGAGAAGCTCTTTTGCAGCTTTCGACATTGATAAGCGCCTTAATGGTTGCAAGCCTGTGATACATTTCTGAGGCTTGAAAGACCTCTCTCCAAACATATTTCTCGCTATTGAGCATGCCAGGATAATCAAAAAAAAAGACACCCATTCCGATTCCTTCTTCGAAGAGAAGGTCTTTGTCCATGCTATGTACGACGTCTGTGACACCTGTGACTTCATTAACAGCTTCGTCTTCCTGGGTTGGATCACATTGGATCTGGACCATTGCGTGACCAATACTGTGAAAGTCAGATTTCACTCTGCTTTTGAAAGCTGTCCAGGTAATTGACCTGGGGCTTTCCCACGAAATTTCTCGAGGAGGCTTAATAATTAAGAGAGTTATAGAGTTTTCTGCGCACAGCATTTTTGCTGATAAAAAAATTAAAATATATTTCAATAAAACTTGTTTACTTAATTTTTACAAAAAAAGGGTAAATATTATTTCTTAAATATAAGAAAAATAAAGAAAGTGTTTTTGTTTCATAAATGAATTATTCAATCCAGATATTGTCTATGGGAGTTGGAATTGAGCGAGCATCGAATTGCAAGCTAACGACTCCATTACTTACATTTGCCTCTTCCCATCCTTCAGGTGTACCCGGTGCTTGAACTTCAATCCAAATTCGTTTGTGCCATTTTTTATAAGTTTTTTGATCTATAGAATATCCCGCTGGGAGGCCTTTACTGCGATTGTTCCAAATTTTTCTAATCCATTGATCAAAGAGCTGTGTATCGTAGACGAGTAAGTGACGACTCGGTTCTCCGTTTTTTGCCCATGATTGACCTTTCTCACTAAATAAAATTTCATCAATAGATATTTTTTTATTTACACTTGGATCTCCAATCAGGCTTTCTTGGACATCAACTTCTACACTCCAAGCTTTTTTAATCTCGGAGCTTAAAAATCCGGCTACTTCAAAAAAGCTTGCGCCAAAAGCGGTGCAACCACTTCCCTCTGCTCTTCTGGGTCTAAGGCTTAACCCGTATCGAGAATCGATTCCCTTTTCTTTGTATTCTCTTAAATAGGTTGCAAGTCTTTGACAGGTTTTTTCATTAACAAGAATTTTAAATGTTGACAGCCTATTTTGAAGTTCTGATGCCAGTTCTAATCTTTTCTTAACAAACTCGCGAGTGTTAAGTTCCCCCTCAAAGGTATGAAAAAGAATCCCCATTCCTATTCCATCATCTACGATAAGATCTTTATCGTCTGATCCTTGTTTGCTTGTAACGCCCGTTTGTTCATTAACGGGGCCTGAATCTTTTGTGGCATCACACTGAAGATCAATCATTGCGTGACCAATACTAAAGAAATTAGATTTGAAGCCGCTTTTTATTGTGCTCCAAAGAAGAGAGCTGGGGCTTTTCCACGATAATTTTTTTGGGGGGGTTGCTACAAAAAGAGTGAGTGAATTTTCAGCTTTTAATAAATTTGATGATAAAAGAAATAAAAAACAGAAAAAGAACTGTAAAATTCTTTTACCCATTTATTTATTATATGCGTAAAAATCTTTTTCTTTTTTGAGTGACGAAACTTTGACTTAGTTTTTTTGAATTAACTTTCTGGCTCTTTCATAAAAATCAATTCGACGCTTAATTTCTTTTTCAAAACCCCATTCTTGAGGGCGAAAAACTTTACGATCTTGTAAGTTTTGCGGCATAGATTCCATAGGGCTTACCTTATCGGGCCAATCGTGATCGTATTCGTATTTGCTCCCATAGCCCGCCTCTTTCATAAGAGTGGTGACAGCATTTCTCAAGTGTAAAGGAACGGGTTCTGTTGGATGCGCTTTTGCTAATTGTCGCGCATTTTTAATCGCTTCATAACAGCTATTCGATTTAGGAGCGGTTGCAAGATAAATCACAACTTGAGCTAAGATGACATCTGCCTCAGGCATTCCTAAATGTTCCACAGCATCTTTTGCCGCAACAGCCATAACTAGAGCTTGAGGGTCGGCAAGACCAATATCTTCAGAAGCTGCGCGAATGAGTCTTCGAATAATAAAAAGAGGATCTTCTCCTCCTTCAATCATACGAGCCATGTAGTACAGGGCTGCATCTGGATTTGAATTCCGAATAGACTTGTGAAGAGCTGAAATAAAATCGTAGTGCTGCTCACCACTTCGATCATAATGGCTTGATGTAAATTGAGCGGCTTCCTCAACATCTTCCACGTTGAGGATCCTCTCGCCTTTTTGCGAGGCGCGAAGGGCTGCTTGCTCGAGCGTACTTAAAAGAACTCGCGCATCTCCTCCGCTTGCAAAAAATAATCTTTTTTTTGCTCCATCGCTCATTGCTAGCGAAGAATTTCCCAGTCCTCTTTCACGATCACTTAAGGCTCGATCTATAATTTCAATAAAATCTTCTTCTAAAAGTGGTTGAAGTTGAACGACTCGTAATCGACTCAGCAAGGCTCGATTTAAATAAAAACTTGGATTTTCGGTCGTTGCTCCTACAAAAGTCACTTGCCCTGCTTCTACCGCACCTAGCAGAGCATCTTGTTGTGAGCTCTTAAATCGATGAATTTCATCTACAAAAAGCAAAATAGGTCTGAGAGATCCAATAGATGCTTCAAAAACATTTCTTAAATCTTTCACTCCATCAGAGACAGCGTTGAGATTGATAAGTTCCATCGAAAATTCTTTTGCAAGAAGGCGAGCAAGCGTTGTTTTTCCACATCCGGGAGGCCCCCAGAGAAGCATTGAGGGTAGAGCCACTTTTTTTTGAATAAGGCTTGCTAAGAAACGACCTTCGCCTAATAGATGCTTTTGTCCCACAAATTCCACTAAATTTTGGGGCCGCATACGTTCGGCCAAAGGGGCAACTGCCATAATTATAGGGTTAGCAGCAATGTTGAGTTGCTGAAAAGAACTTTTTGAATTCTGGCCCTTCAAACGCTATCCTCACAGCCATGTCGAACGAGGAAAAAGTGCCTGAAAAAGTTGCCGTTCTTGAGCAGTGGAAAGCCATTGAAGAAAAGTGGCAAAGTTACTGGGAAGCTAATCATACTTTTCGGACAACAAATCCTGGAGATCCGGGTCATATCGAAAAAAAATTTTACATTCTCGACATGTTTCCTTATCCATCGGGCGATGGCTTACATGTCGGTCATCCCTTGGGTTATGTCGCAACAGATATTCTTGCTCGCTATAAGCGGATGAAGGGATTCAATGTTCTCCATCCTATGGGGTGGGATGCTTTTGGGTTACCCGCTGAGCAATACGCCATCCAAAAAAAGATTCACCCTGATGTGACGACAAAAAAAAATATTCAAACCTACAAGAGACAACTTCGCTCTATCGGGTTGAGCTATGATTGGTCTCGAGAGATCAATACAACTGATCCAAAGTATTACAAATGGACTCAGTGGATTTTTAAAAAATTAATTGAACGGGGTCTGGCTTATCAAGATGAAGTGGCGGTGAACTGGTGTCCTGCTTTGGGAACTGTTCTTGCAAACGATGAAGTGATCGATGGAAAATCTGAACGTGGAGGTCATCCCGTTGTTCGAAGGCCCATGCGTCAGTGGATGATGAAAATCACTTCTTATGCTGAGAGATTATTGAATGATTTAAATGATGTTGATTGGCCAGAAAGTACCAAGGATTTACAAAGAAATTGGATTGGTAAGTCAGAAGGCGCACAGATTCGCTTTGCTTTACAAAAAGATCCGACAAAATCTTTAGAAGTGTTCACAACCAGACCCGACACCTTGATGGGAGTGACTTTTATGGTTGTCGCTCCAGAGCATCCACTTGTTGAAGATTTAACCTCTGATGCTCAAAGAGCTGCGGTGAAAAGTTACATTCAAGAAGCTGCCAAAAAGTCTGATCTTCAAAGAACAGATCTCGCAAAATCAAAAACGGGTGTTTTCACTGGTGGTTATGCTCTTCATCCTCTAACTCAAAAAGAAATTCCTGTTTGGGTGGCGGATTATGTTTTGATTAGCTATGGAACGGGAGCAATTATGGCCGTTCCAGCTCATGATGAGCGTGATCAAGAATTTGCAAAAACTTTTTCACTTCCAATTGTTGAAGTGATCACAGAAGAGGGCGTTGTTAAGGGTTCAAACTTCTCAAATTTAAAAATTGATGGTTTGCCCTTTAAGGAAGCTGCAAAAAAAATTACTCAGTATCTTTCTGAAAAAAATTTGGGAGAAGAAAAAGTCACTTATAAATTACGAGATTGGGTTTTTTCTCGACAGCGTTACTGGGGTGAGCCCATTCCTGTAGTTTTAGATCCCCAAAATCCGCAAAAGTTTACCCCTGTGAGTGATGTTGAGCTTCCGGTGACTCTTCCATCTGTAGAAAGTTATGAGCCAACAGGGACAGGGGATTCACCATTGTCTGCAGTTAAGGATTGGCTTGCGTACGATCGACAAGGGCTCAGGGGAATTCGAGAAACAAATACGATGCCGGGAAGTGCGGCTTCAAGTTGGTATTGGCTTCGTTATATGGATCCTCAAAACGATGAGCAAGCCTGGGGTAAAAGTGCAGAGAAGTATTGGGGCCCCGTAGATTTTTATATGGGAGGGCAAGAGCATGCGGTTGGGCATCTTTTGTATTCTCGTTTTTGGCACAAGGTCTTTTTTGATATGGGACTTGTTTCGACGAAGGAACCCTTTCAGAAGCTGATTCACCAAGGACTTATTCAAGGTGAAGATGGCGAGAAGATGAGTAAGAGCCGTGGAAATGTAGTGAACCCAGATAAAGTGATTGCAGACTACGGTTCAGATACATTTAGACTCTTTGAAATGTTCTTGGGGCCTATTGAAAAAAGTAAACCTTGGCAGACTTCGAGTATCGAGGGAGTTTTTCGTTTTTTAAATCGTTTTTGGAAACTTGCTGTTGATTTAGAAAGTCGCAAATTAAGCTCCAGTGTTGTTGATGAGCCAGAAGAAAAGTGGGTTGATAAGTTAAGACACCTTCATCACAAAACCATTAAAGTTGTGACTGAAGATATTGAGCGAATGTCTTTTAACACAGCAATTTCGAGCTTCATGATTTGCTTGAACGAGCTTCAAGAGCTTTCTCCCAATAAAATTCCTCGTGATTTTTTGAAGACATTAACTTTGTTGATGTCTCCTCTTGCGCCTCATTTAACTGAAGAAATCTGGCAGCTATTGGGCCATCAAGAATCCATTGCGCGTGCTCCTTGGCCAGAGTTTGATCCCAAGTGGGTGCAACTAAATGAGGTTTTGGTTGTTGTGCAGGTAAATGGAAAGCTAAGGGATCGGGTAACGGTTCCTCGTGATATGGCTGAAGAAGCGCTTAAGGAACTCGTCCTTTCATCTGAAACGATTAAAGAGCGTTTGGCAGGAGCCGCACCAAAAAAAGTTATTGTTGTTCCCAATAAATTGGTGAGCATTGTGGTGTAGGTAGGGGCTCTATTGAGTAAGGAATTCATGAAAACATTATTTGAAAAAATTGCAGCAAAAGAAATACCAGCAGAAATTCTTTATGAGGATGATTATTGTTTTGCCATCAGGGACATTCGCCCTCAGGCTCCTTCCCATTTTCTTGTTATTCCAAGAAAAGTCATTCCTAAGTTAGCTGATGCAACTCAGAAGGATAAAGAGCTTTTGGGTCATTTGCTTTTATCTTGCACAGAAATTGCGAAAAAGCTGGGTCTTGATCGGGAGGGGTTTCGTGTTGTTGTGAATAATGGAGAAATGGCGGGTCAAACTGTGTTTCATTTGCATTTGCATGTATTGGGTGGTCGACCGCTCTCTTGGCCTCCTGGCTGATACAATGCTATTTTTGACTTATGAAAAAGGCTCTTAAGTTATTTGTCATTTCTTTTGGAGTGATTGTTGTTTTTTTGATTTCACTTCCTTTGTTCTTCAATGTTGACGATTTAAGGCCAGAGATTGAAAAAAAAGCGGGTGAGTCGCTACATGCCGAAATTCATTTGGGAAAACTTGGGCTTAGGGTTTTTCCATCTTTGTCTTTAAACGCCGATGATATTTCAGTTATTCCAAAAGATAAAAATTTTCAAGAACCTATTCTAAGAGGAAATTCTTTTCGTGTTGAAATTCCTTGGTTGTCTATGTTGGGGTCTCCTGAAGCAACTGTGAAAATAAGGCGACCAGAAGTTTTTTTGAATAAAAAAAATCAAAGTTATAATTTTGAAACCCTCTTAAAAAATAATTCCAAAGAAAAGAAAAGTGAATCAATTCAAGCATCTCAAAAGACCCCATCTTTTCTTTTAAAGAAACTTCAAGATTCAAAGCTGAGCTTAGAGGTTACTGATGCAAAAATAATTTATAAAAGCTCTGAAGAAAAACTGGATTTATCTTTAAGAGATTTTTCTCTTAAAAACATTGGTATTCAGTCTCCGGTTGAAATAATTATTTCCTCTGATCTTCGCTACTCTAAAGAAGCTACTGAGTTGAGGGGGCCTTTTGAGTTTCGTGGAAAATTTCAAGCGATTCCCCAGGGCCAGACCTGGGATGCAAAATTTAAACTCAACGGTAATTTTTCAGGTACAAAAATTAAATCATCTTTCTTTGAAAAGGCTGAGGGTGCACCCTTGAAGCTAGACTTTGAGGGCTCTTTTAAAGGAGCCTCAGTTTTTGAAAATTCTTCTATAGAGATAAATCCGTTAAATTTTACTTTTGATAAAAGTCAGTTGAGAGCAAACGTGAAGATTTTTGGTTTTCAGAGTCCGCAAATCAAAATTGATATGCAGTCTAAGCAACTTGATTTGTCTTCTTTTATGAAAAAGAATGCAAAAGTCACAATAAAAGAAGCGACTAAAGAATCTCGTTCGGAAGCTCTCGATGATAGTCTTGTAGCTTTAGCTCCCACACTTGATAATTTTTCAAAAAATTCTTTGTTACAAAAAATAAAACTTGATCTTTCGATAAATATTTCTTCATTAGCAACTCCTTTAAGTGACATTTCAAATTTTCGTTTTTTGGGAATTTTGTCCTCTGGCAACTTTAAAATAAATCATGCTTCTTTTGAGGGGTATGGTGGAAAGTTAAATCTCTCAGGTTCAACCCAGCTCAGCTCCCAAGCTCCAACCTTCAATTACGGATTAAAGATTCAAAATATAGATTTATCTCAAATAATCAACTCTCAGGTTCCTGCTTGGAAGGGGCAGCTTGGGGGTACTTTTGTTGCTGATGCGCAGGTTTCTGGAGCGGGACTTAGAAAAGAACAGCTTTCTAAAAACCTAAGGGGATCTGTCAAAGGTGAAATTGTTAAAGGATATACGAGTCTTCAGTTGTCGAAGGTTATTTCTTCTCTTCTGAAGCAACTTCCTCAAAAGCCTGAGCTTAAAGGAAAGTATAGCGAAAATCAGTTTAAGGGAAAATTTAAAACGCTCAAACTTGAAAGCCAAATTGTGGGAAGAAGAGTGAATTTTAAAAATTTGGAAGTCGCCTATGAGGCTGATGAATTTAATTTAGGAGAAATGGAGTTTAAGGCAGAGGGTGGGCTCAGCTTTGATAAACAAATAGATTTGAGGGGAAATGTTTTTTTATCGCCCCAGGTTATTAAGTGGCCAGAAGCTATCGGGAAAAGTGGAAAGATTGAAATACCGGTGGCTCTATCTGGCCAAATGGATGAGGCTCGTGCTGATGTGGGGTATACAATTTCTAAAATGGGATCGCGGGTTATAAAAAAAACCTTAGAGAAGGAAGTTACAAAGGGGATACAAAATTTTTTAAAGGGTCAAAAACCAGCGGACTTATTAAAGAGTATATTTAAATAATGGAAGATAAAACATTGTCCAAATCAGCATCTATTTCAAGAAGAATTGGAGCTTTTGCGATTGATTGGATTTTAGTCTCTTTAGCCTTGAATTTTTTACTTGTTCCTGCGGCAATTCTTTTGGGCAGCGCTTTAGGAATCTCATTTTTTTCTCTCTTTTCTATAGATGAGATTATGCAAACACTTCTTCTCATGGCGCCGCTTCAAATCATGAGTTTGTTAATTGCTTTATTGTTGGTTTTGCTTGTTTCTCTTATTGTCTGGCATCTTTATTTTATTTTGATGGAGTATAAGTTTAAGGCGACTATCGGTAAAAAAATTCTTGGTCTAAAAGTCATTTCTTTAAAATCTGAATCGCTTAGCTACAAGCAATGTTTAATTAGAGAAATTTTTAGAGCTTATTCAGATGTTCCTCTCATTTTTCCAGGAATTATTTGCATGATTATGTCCAAAAGAAAACAGCGTTTAGGTGACATTCTGACTGAGACGATGGTAATTAAAGGTGATGGCTAGGTTAGTTCTTGTTCGACATGGGCAATCTGAATATAATTTAAAAAATCTTTTTACAGGTTGGGTCGATGCGGCTTTGACTTCAAAAGGAGAAGAGGAAGCTCGAAAAAGCGCTCTTATTTTAAAGGAAAAAAACTTTATTCCTCAAATTGCTTTTACTTCTGCTCTGCAAAGAGCTCAGAAAACTCTTCAAATTATTTTAGACGAAATAAAAGTTAGCTCTTTGCCGATTCATAAAGATAAAGCTTTAAATGAACGAGACTATGGAGAATTGAACGGAAAGAATAAAGCTCAAACTGCCGAAAAGTTTGGGGAAGAGCAAGTCAAAGTTTGGAGGCGAAGTTTTGATGTTCGACCTCCAGGCGGAGAAAGTCTCAAAGATACAGCCGCAAGAACTTTGCCTTATTTTCAATCTAAAATTTTGCCTGAAGTAAAAGCCGGGAAAGATGTTCTTGTTGTGGCTCATGGAAATAGTTTGAGAAGTATCGTTATGGATATAGAAAAACTAACTCCTGATGAAATTCTTAAACGTGAGCTTGCTACGGGTGAAGCTATTGTCTACGAATTTTAAAATTCTTTTGTAATAATTAAAGCAAGAGTAGGTTGAGTTTTAACGCTTTCAATTTGAATAAGAAAAGGAAAGTCCCCCTCAATTTTTGTTCCTAAAATAAAATGAGAGTGAAAGGCTCCATAGTATTTATCTTCGCTTCCTGCTTTTAGAAGCGAGCTTTTTATTTTTGATTCGACACTGGTTATGCCTCCGGCAGCATAAAGCGAAAAATTATTAAAGGCATAATCAAGTGTTAGTTGGGCTCCCTGAGTATTGGCGAGATAATCTCCAAAAAGTTTTGTATGGCTATAGTGAATCAATATCGAGCTAGATAATGAGTTATGTCTCAGGAAAAACAGTTCACTTCCAAAGCCATATGTTGAAATTCCTGCAATACCTGGCAAAAGAGAAGTTGAAATATGAAAGTCTTGTGGAAAGCCTACGGATAAATAGATTTTAGGAATAGCAAAAATTGAGGGTGTTCTTCCTTGTTTATCACCATAAGCATCGATATTAACATTAAGGCCAAGGCTGCTTTCTAATCCTAAAGTGAGGTCTGGATCTTTTTCGGGCTTCGTATTTGTCATGGACCAAGAGCGATGAGCCAAGTTGCCCGCCAATTTTAAATTAATATTCTTAAGATCGTCTCCGCTGAGTTGACCAGGAAAGCTTCCCGAAAAACCTTTTTGAGAAAAAATTGCAATAAAGATGAGAATTTTTAAAATAAACAAATTTCTTCTCATTCTTTTATTTTAAAACAAAAATGCCGATAAGATTTTATGCGCCAGACTTTTTTATGTTTTCTACGCGATTTGGATTTGTCTAAAGGTCGAAGCAGGCGGACCTGTGAAATCTATCGCCAAATATTAAAGCAATTCGACATTTTTTTGGCAGAACAAGAAGAATCAGAAGAGATGGCAAGAGCTTATTTGCGAACTCGAGCAAAAAAAGTAAGTGCTAACACACAGAGTTTAGAGGTTGCTGCTTTAAGATCTTTTAGCCGATGGAGAGTTGATCAAGAGCGTTCTTTTCCAAAAAAGTTTTTTAAGATATGGAATCTTAAAACTCCGAAGATTTCTAAAAAATTAATTCGAGTTTTTTCTGAAGAAGATGTGGGGTTACTTTTAAAAACAATCTCAGAAGTTTCGTCTTATGAGCAAATGCTTTTCTATCTTCTTTATGGAAGTGGGCTTAGAATTTCTGAAGCTCTTGACCTTGGTGAAGAAAATATCAATTTTCAAAAAAAAACAATCCGAGTCCTTGGAAAGGGCTCACGATGGAGAGAGGTTCCTGTTTTGGATGAATTCTTGAAAATTTTTTCTCGCTCGTGCTCAGTCAAAGATGCTGAGATTTCTAAAACATGGCATAAGGGAGAGGTCACGTACGCTCTTGCTCGAAAGTGGATTTTAAATTGGGGAAAGGCTTCGGGCCTACACGAGAAATATGGCGTTTTGCATCCCCATAAGCTTCGTCATGCCCTGGCAAGCCATCTGTTGCGAAGAGGGGCGCGCCTCCCTCATATTCAGAAATTGTTGGGTCACAAACACCTATCAACAACCCAAAAATATACGCATTTAGAGCTCGAGGACTTACTCAAGGCCTATGATAAAGCACTTCCTGCAAAGCTTGCAGCCTAATGTCTAAAATCTAGGTTTTGTGTGTGAGAGGGCTCTGGTGTCTTCTCAAGGTTCAAGTTATACCATTGGTATGGCAAATCTTTTGCTTTCAGCGCTTGTTGTTTTTTTACTGTTGGGCGGACCCATTACTCTTTATGCGGTTATCGTTATTTTAAATAATCTTTGGGGTGGTTTAAGGGTTAAGTTTCTTAAAACTCCCGAAAATCCGCTTTCACTTTTGGTTGCTTGGGATAACGAAAGCTACGAAATTAAAGTGATTCGGGTGAAGTTAGATTTCATTGAATTAGTTCCCGGTGGTCGAGCACTTTCTCATTCTTTTACTTTTGAAGACTCTTCTGCAAAAAATAAAAGCTTCGTTTTGGCTCTTAAGCTCAGTGATGAAGAAATTAAAATGCTAACCGATTCGGGCTTGGACTCTCATCCTCGATCTTTAAAGCAATCAACCGTGACTGTAGAAGTAGAAACGTTGAACAGCGAAACTCGTCGCTTCAAAATTCCCAAAGCTAAACTTATTCGCTCGCTGGATGATACAATTGAGATTGACGCGCAAACCGAAATCATCACGGATAAAAATCCTGATTCTTGGAGCGTTCTTACACGGGTTTTTCCTTGGAAGAAAATAGAAGAAGAGGCTGAAGCACCTAAAGCAGGAGCTGCAAAAGCTGCGGGCGGAGCGCCTGCTCCACGAGCGCCCGTTGATTTTGCTGTGACTAAGGTATGGATTGAGCCTGGTTGTATTGTTTGTGATGCGTGCGAAGCTGAGGCTCCTTTAGTTTTCTGGGTTAAAGAAGATACGTGTATTGTGCGCGAGAATGCACCTCTTGATGATGCGGCTGCCATCAAAGCTGCTGCTGAAGGTTGCCCCGTGGATGTCATTAAATATACAAAAGTTCCTAAGGCTGCGGCAACAAGTCCGGCTTAAGTTTTAATCCGCCTCAAAAAGAAGGCTTAGGCCAAAGGCAACACGAGTTCTGAGATCATTGTTATCTTCAGTGATGGAAGTGCCATCAAGATATTTTCTCAAAGGCAAAAGTTGATATTCAAGTGAGGCTTCGATGCCCATTCCATTGCCCCAGTCCCAAATGTATCGAGCAAAGGGAGATCCGATTAAATCTACAAAAGCTAATCTTGATTCTGTTTCAGAGAGTGTTTTTTTAGGACTATACATTCCCCCAAGACCAGCACCTATACTTATGCCTGTTGAGTTTTTAGGGTTGAATCTCCAATGTTTGTAAACTTTAAAAACAAGTCCGTAGTCATTGTAGTCTTGTCCAAATCCTGCGCGAAGATCAAGTGCAATCCATCTGCGTAGGCGAGTGAATTCGAGGTGAGCATATTGGCGAACACCTTTGTCGTCTTCGGTAAATTGGCTTTCAGTTAGATGTTGAGTCATCCCTCCCCCAATCCCTACAAAACCATCAAGAAATTCAGGGTCGATAATGTCTGTGCTTTCGATGTCGGTTATATGATTTTTTGAATAAGGCTGAGCCTTAGAAAGTTGTGAAGAAAAAATGATTGTAAGAGGAATGAGCCACAGATGTAACTTCATTCCTCCATGTTAACATCCTTTATCGAGTAAACAACATTTCCTGATACTTAGGTAACGGCCAGTGATTGTCAGAAACTCGATCTTCGATTTGATCAAGAACTTGGCGCAATTGGCTCATTCCAGGGACAACTTTCTCAGCAAAAAGAGCCGCTTGAGTGTATCCTTCTTCAGCTTTTTCCGCTTCAACCAGGTCTTTTTTTAGGCTTTGTATTTTTGCAAAGCTGTCATCAATTAAATCAGTTAGGGTTTTAAGATTTGTTCGCTGTGCAGAAAGTGAAGCGGGTGATTCGCCCAAAGATTCAACTGCTTTGATTGAGGAGGCAAAATCTTTTTGGGCTTCAAATGCTGCAGGTAAAATAAACTGGTTGCTTAACTGCAATAAACTGTTGGCTTCGATAGCAATTTTCTTTGAATATCTTTCGTATTGAACGTGTAAGATTAAGTGAAATTCTTCGTGTTTAAGAATTTCTGCTTTGGTGAGAAAAGAGTGATGCTCTTCTTTGCCAAAAGCTTTGAGTGAGGCCGGAGTTGTAAGAAGCTCAAAAAGGCCGCGTTTTTTAGCTTCATCTTTCCATTCTTGGCTATATCCATTTCCTTCAAAGCGAATAGCTTTAGATTCATTGATGAATTCACGAGCAATTTCAAGAACAGCGCTGTCATTAGAAACTGCTTGTGCACTTTTTGCTTTTAAGCGGGTATTGAATTCTTGAAAGCTTTCGGCAACAGCTGCATTGAGGATTGTGATAGGAAGAGAAACGTTTTGCGAAGAACCTACAGCGCGAAATTCAAATTTGTTTCCTGTGAAAGCAAAGGGAGATGTGCGGTTTCTGTCGGTGTTGTCTTTGGGGAGTGAAGGAAGTTGGTTTAATCCAAAAGTAATCATCACCTGCTCGGCAGAAGTTTTTGAAAGATCCTCTCCTCTCTCAAGAGATGAAAGGATTTGGCTCAATAAATCTCCCACGAAAACAGAAATAATTGCAGGGGGTGCTTCGTTCGCTCCTAGGCGATGGTCGTTTCCGTGACTCGCAACAGAGGCTCTCAAGCCAACTTGTCTGCTAAAAACTGCTTTGAGCACAACAGAGAGAACAGCAAGAAAGCGAACGTTTTGATGAGGGGTTTTGCCAGGCTCAAGAAGATTTTCTCCTGTGCTTGTCGCCATGGACCAGTTGTTGTGTTTGCCAGATCCGTTGATTCCCGCAAAGGGTTTTTCATGGAGAAGACATTCAAAGCCGTGATCTTGAGCTTTGCGGCGTAAAACTTCCATGAGCAACATGTTGTGATCGCTTGCAATGTTTGCAACTTCAAAAATAGGCGCAATTTCAAATTGTCCAGGCGCTACTTCATTGTGACGAGTTTTTGCGGGAATTCCCAAGCGATAAAGCTCTTTGTCAAAGTCAGCCATAAAAGCCTGAACGCGAGGCGGGATGCTTCCAAAGTAATGGTCTTCAAGTTGCTGTCCGCGAGGCATTCCTGCTCCTTGAAGCGTGCGTCCTGTCATGATGAGGTCGGGACGAGCTTTGAAATAAGCTCGATCAACGAGAAAGTATTCTTGCTCGGTTCCAATCGTAGTTGTGACAGATTCAACTTTTTTATCGCCAATTAAATTTAAAAACTCTGTTGCAACAGTGCTCAATAAATTCATCGAGCGAAGGAGAGACATCTTTGTATCTAGAGCGTTACCTGTGTAACTAACAAAAACGCTAGGGATACAGAGAATTTTTGCTCCCGCGTTTTCAACAATGAACATAGGAGATGAGAGGTCCCAAGCCGTGTAGCCACGAGCTTCGAAAGTGCTTCTTGTTCCACCCGATGGAAAGCTAGAGGCATCTGGCTCTGACATGATTAATTGTGAGGCATTAAATTTCTCAACATATTTTAAAGTTTTAAAATCAAAACTTAAAAAAGAATCATGCTTTTCTGCCGTTAACCCAGTGAGAGGCTGAAACCAGTGAGTAAAGTGAGTTGCGCCTTTTTCAATTGCCCAATCTTTTACAGCATCTGCAATTTTTTGAGCATTCGCCATATCCATGGGGCCCTTGCCATTAAGCGCTGCTTTGTAAGCATTGAGGGCTTGAGAAGAAACAGCCTTTTCAAGCTCTTCAGGGCCAAAAGTAAGTTCTCCGTAGTAATCCGAAACTTTTTGCGCGTTTTCTTGTGCTTTAAGGGCAGGTGATTGATGGATAAGTTTTAAGATTTCAAGGCGAGTGGTATGCATCTTGGCCGCCAACTTAAGAAACGGAGACTGAAAAATCAAATTGAAAATACAAAAAATTGAAGTACTTTTTAAACAACTCTCTCCCAATCAATGACTTGCTTGGGCAGTAAAAGCCAGTTGCTTTTTTTAGGGAAATTTTGAGGGGGACGTTCGCAATATTCCTTGTTTTTGAGGTGTCCCGTTAGGGCCAAGATAAAGGCATGGAAGGCCTGTATGTGAAGAACTAGCATCTCGAGGCTTTCATCGAAAATAAAAAGCTCAGGCATTTTTTTTTGCAGTAAGTTCATGAAGTCTTTTCGTGCCTCAACTCCGTCGCTCAGAGAAGAATATCCTTTGATGATAAAAGTTCTTGCCTTGAGAGATTTAGCGATTCGATGAAATGAGGCGCGAGGAGCACTCTCGTGAAATTTTACTTTAATATTTTCTCGAAGTTTGAGCATTCTAGCGGCTAAGAGAATTTGATTGGATCCAATGGCATCTGCAAAAGCAAAGCGCTCCGGGCATTGATGGCGGAGGTAAACCTCAACAGGTCGATGAACGTAATCGAGAAACTTTCGAGGTTGGGGCTTGAGTTGCTTCCAAAGATGTTCCATCCATTCTATTTCTTGGTGAACAGTGTCGCGAGAAGCTCCCATCTTTTTTGAAAGGAGTGGGGGAAAGCTCAACGGAGCGTTGGTGATAAGAAGGCTTTTCGCAAGGTTCGTTTGATCCTTAAAAAAATCTACGATTGCCAGATCTAAATCGCTTTCTTCATCACGAGGCATCATAAGATCACTTAATATGAGACGTTGTGATCGAGGGTAGTAATCTAGAACGGCAATAGTGGATCTGGGGACACGAGGTCCTGTGAGCTCGAGTCCATAACTTCTATATCCGATTTCACTCGTCTTCATTTGCTGCTATCTTTTAGTCTATCATGTTTGAAGTTTGGGGCGTAACAGGTGTTATCGGTTCTGGAAAATCAACCGCGATGAAGCTCATAAGCGAACTGGGCTATCCCGGAATTGATGCCGATCAGGTCTCGCGTATTGTTGTGGATAAAAAGAGAGAAGAAGGCAAAAAGGGTTTTGCTCTTATTTACAAGGCTTTTGGATCAGAGGTTTTGAACAATTTAGGAGAGCTCGATAGGCCGGCTCTTCGTAAAAGAATGATGCGAAATCCCGATGATCGAAAAATTCTTGAGTCCATTCTTCATCCACTGATTTTGGAATACATTACAAAAGTCATGACGGAGTGGAAAAGCTCTGGAACCAAGATGGCTTTCATTGAAGGCACTCGATTGATCGAATCAAATTTTCATAACATGCTCACAGGAATTATTGTGGTTACATCTTCAGAGCCTTTAAAAATCAAAAGGCTTATGAAGAGAGATTCCATGGGTCGAGATGAGGTTTTTCAGATGCTTCAATTGCAAAATGAAATTTTAATGAAGCGTATCGCCAAGCACGAATGGAAAAATGAGAGCTCAGAAGCAGCTCTCAAAAAACAAATTCAAGATTTTATTGCTAAAAGACTTGAGAGCGAAAAGAAGTCATAAGGAAAGCTAATTCAATGAAGTCTCAGGTTGCAGAATTGATCACCATTGGAAACGAAATCCTAGATGGCAGAGTTATAGATACAAATCGTAGCTATTTAGGACGAGAGTTAAAGCTCTTAGGTTTTGAAGTTCGCTACGCTCAAAGCGTAGATGATGACTTAGATCGAATTGTATCGGCTTTTGAGCTGGCTTCGCAAAGAAGCGATATTGTTTTTTGCACGGGAGGGTTGGGGCCCACATCTGATGATTTAACAGCAGATGCTTTTTCTCAATTTGCAAAAGTTCCCTTCGAGATGAATGCAGATGCTGAAGCTTTTGTTCGAAGAGTTTTGGCAAGTCGCAATCGCGAGCCCAATGAAAGTCAGCTTAAGCAAGCCAAGTTGCCTCGAGGTTGTGAAGTGATTGAAAATTCAGTGGGCACGGCGCCTGCTTTTTCTTTTGTGACAAACCGAGAACAAAAAAAATGTGAATTTTATTTTTTCCCGGGAGTTCCTCGTGAATTGAAATCGATTTTTGAAAAAAGTATTCGCACAAGGTTTTTAAACTCTTCTTTTCGCTCTTACACATGGGCTACTTGTTTTACCGCTGAGAGCGATCTTCAAGAAAAGCTAAAGGTTGTGGAAGCAGGTCTTTCTCCTTTTAAACTTGGATTTAGAACACACTTTCCTGAGAATTACGTTGCCTTGATGGGAAACGTGAAAAGTTCTGAGGAAGAAACTCACTGGGGTGAATCTTTAAAAAAAATAGATCAAATTCTTGCTCCGATTGCCTATCAAAAAGGCGCGTCTCTCCCCACTCTTGAGGAAAAAATCATTAAAGAACTTGAAAAGAAAAATACGAGACTTTTATTGGTGGAGTCTTGCACGGGAGGCTTGGTGTCGAGTTTACTCACAGATGTCTCAGGGGCTTCTTCTGTCGTGTGGGGTTCACAAGTTTGCTATGCGAATGAAGAAAAAATTCGCTTGGGTGTTGATCCAGAGATTTTAAAAAAATACGGAGCGGTTTCTGAAGAGTGTACAAAGGCGCTTGTTGAAAACGCCTTACTTCGCTTGTGTGAAGATTCTGTTAAGAACTCGCGTTTTTTGGTGACACTTTCCACGACGGGAATTGCGGGTCCGAGTGGAGGAACAGAGGAAAAACCCGTGGGCCTTTGTTGGCTAGGTCTTGCGATAAAAGATCAAGAAACAAAAAAGATTCAGGTATTTAGCGAGAAAGTTCTGGCTTCAAAATTTTATGATCGAAGCATGATGAAGCTATATTTTGCCAAAAAAGCGCTTCACTTTTTAAGAGCCAATCTTTTGGATTCCGATTTCTAAATAGCGAATTTTATAAAGGTTCTTTTTTTCTTCGCCGATAGAATTAACGTGAAGAAAGATGATTCTTTTAAGCGAGTGAGCGCAATTATTATGGGCGACACGCTGTGCTCGAGCAAAAAATATAAAGGCCCGATTTTTGCTCGTAAAAAACCGCTTAACTATAAGTCTTTGTTTTATACTTTGCTGCTTATTGGAGCCTCAATTTCTTGTTGGGAGTTGGTTCGCCGTCAAGCGCCTAAAGTCATGGCTGATGTTTCGCACTACTTAGAAGGCAGGAAAATAGCGAGTGAGCAAAAGTAATCCGATTGATCTTGGTCCCCTTGATCAACTTATGAGAGATTCATCCATCACCGAAGTTATGGTGAATGGCCATACTAGAATTTTTGTGGAAACCAAGGGAACTATTAAATCTACTCCTTTGAGTTTTAATAGCGAAGCAGATCTTCTAAAATTATTTCAAGCAATCGCTCAATCACTTGGAAAAACGTTAGATGAAAAAAACCCTACACTTGATGGGCGTCTTCCCGATGGATCACGGGTAAACATTGTCATTCCACCCGTTGCCGTTGATGGGCCCTCTATAACAATCCGAAAGTTTTCACCCTTTGTTTTGTCGTTAGATCAACTTATGGGTTCGGGTATGTTTGATGAGCGAATGGCTTATTTTTTAAATTGCTGTGTCAGTGCTCGAATTAATATGGTGGTGAGTGGGGGGACGGGATCTGGAAAAACAACTCTTTTGAATTTCCTAAGTTCTTTTATTGATCCTCAAGAGAGAGTTGTGACTATAGAGGATACCGCAGAATTAAAAATCAAAATTCCAAATCTTGTTCGTTTAGAGTCTCGTCCTGGAAATCTAAGAGATGTGGCCCCTATAACTATTCGTCAGCTTGTGACAAATGCTCTTCGTATGCGCCCCGATCGAATTGTGGTGGGTGAGTGTCGGGGGAGCGAGGCCTTAGACATGTTATTTGCAATGAACACAGGTCACGAAGGGAGCATGACAACGATCCACTCAAACAGTGCGCGTGATGCTCTTCGAAGAATCGAGGCGATGGTTATGCTGGCTGGATCTGATCTCCCTATTCGTACAATTCGTGAATATGTTTCGAGTGCGGTTCAGTTAGTGGTAAATGTGCAACGTGGACAAGATGGAAAAAGACGGATTGTCGAGATGATTGAAGTTTCAGGGATGGAAGGCGATGTCATCACCACCCAAGAAATCTTTCGCTTTAATCATAAAGAAGGTCGCTTCACGACTCCCGGTTTCGTTCCACGATTCATAAGTAAGTTTCAATTGCGGAATATTTCTTTTCCGCCCGATTTTTTCTCAGATCGTTATAAAATTACCAAAAAAGCTTCTTAAGGATAAAGCAGTTCCTTAACCCACACGCCTTTTTCTTTGATGTAGCATTCGCGTTTGTGGCGGCGGTGTTGTCCTTCTTCCCAAAATTCAAGTCTTGTGGGAATAAGGCCATAGCCGCCCCAATGTGCTGGGCGGGTTATTTTGTTTCCAAACTTTTTTCGATTTTCTTCAATCTCATCTAAAAACTTTTGGTAGGAACTTAGTTTTTGGCTTTGCTTGGAGGTTACAGCACTGAGCTGGCTTTCAAGCGCCCTTTTGTAAAAATAAGCATCTGATTCCTCTGGGCTTAGGGGAAAGCACTCTCCCTCCACGTTCACCTGCTTGCCGATCATGTTCCACAAAAAGACGATGGCTGCTTGGGGGTTTTGGCTAAGATTTTGCCCTTTTCGACCTTGGTAGTTTGTAAAAAAGCAGAATTTTTCGCCTATAAGTTGCCGAAAATAGAGGATTCTTAGGCTGGGGTGCCCAGTCGGGGTGCTGGTTGCTAGGGCTACGGCATCTGCATCAACTTTATCTGAAGCTTGGGCTTCTTTGTACCAGCTTTCAAAGCGTTCAAGTGGAGTGATCATGGGTCCATCTTATTCTTATTTGACTCGTAGAAAAGCCTCATTTAAATTTCTTTTCATGGCATTTCCTGGAAAAAGAACTCGTATTAAACGCAAAAATAAAAAGAAAAAAATGGGCACTGAATCTAAGGCTGCTCGTCGCTCACAAGGAACAACTCCTTCTATTCCAGCAACTGGACCTATCAAAGCAACTCGTTTTGGACGTCCGATTAAAGCCGATAAAATCGTTCTTCACTAAAAGCTTTTAAAGAGATTGATTTCTAAACTTTCGCCTTTTTTAGATGCCAAGATTTATAAAGATCCGCGACTAAAGCCTGCGCTGCAACAGTTACGCGATTGGATGGGCCCTCGCCGTCAAGAGCGGCCCGAAGGTTATCTCAACATTGATAAATATTTTTATGCTTATGTTGCTTACTATTTGCCGCTTCATTTTCCTGAGCTGTACTGGATCTTAGACCAAATCAAAAAAAAGAATTTCTTAGCATCCTCCCAGAGTGTTTTAGATGTCGGCTGTGGGCCGGGGACGCTTTCTTTGTCGTTGCTTGTGTGGCTTCAAGAGCAGGGACTTGCTGAGCCTGAGAAGATGCTTTTGTGGGACCATTCGCCTAAGGCGCTTCAGTTAGCCAAAGAAAAACTTTCAACTCTTGTTAATGATTCCAAAAAAATTATTACTCAAAAAGTTAAGCTTCCTTCTTTTCCTGTCAAAGATGAGAAATTTGACCTCATTCTTATGGGTCACTTTTTAACTGAATGGGGATCGGGGCCTCGCTTTAGATCTAAGAAAAAATCATTTTTGAAAAATCTTTTAGAAACTAAATTATCAGATGAGGGGACGTTGATTGTGCTGGAGCCTCCTTTGAAAGAGGGGACTTTAGATCTGATGTATTTGAGAGACGAGTTTGCTCAAGATTACTCCGTCGTGGCTCCTTGCCCTCAGAGTACTTTGGGGTGTCCTATGCTCAAATCACATTTGGGGTGGTGTTATGCCCAGCCCTCTCGAGAGGATTTTAGAAAAAAGGGACTGGCTCCTTATGATACTCACCTTGAGAAAATTTTAAAAATTAAACTCACTCACCCAGGGTTTTCTTATCTGGTTCTCACAAAAAAGAAATTTGAACCTCCCCATACAAAAGTTTTTGTGAGCCAATCGAGAGTGCCAAAGGATCTTGTTTGTAATTCAAAAGCAAAGATTGTGGAGTCTTCTCATAAAGCGTTTCATCGTGGTGAGATTGTTTTTGAGAAATAATTAAATACAAATTACGCGCGCAATGTAAAAACCTTAGACGCTCAAGAGTAGCTGTCTTGGGGGCTTGCTTGAGTTGAAGTATTTCTTTGGAAGGGCATTCTTTTTGCAGGTAAAGAGAGCCGCAAAAGGCATCATGAAGGCTCAAATCCGTAAGTTTTTTTTATTACTTCTTTTTCTAGGTTTTAGTGGGGCCCTTTATTCTTCAAATCTTGAGTCCTTACAGCCACTCCGTGATCAAAGTAAGAAAAGTAGCCTTTCCAAAAAAACCGTTTGTTCGCAACTTCTTTCGATAGCGTATAGCCAAGAAAGTATCTCCTCTTCACCAAGTTTCTCGAAAGCAAGTTCAAGGATTTTAACTAAATACGGTGCTGAACAATACCGAATGTCTGCTGCTCTTATGGTGGAATGGACTCGGTTTGCTAAAGAGGGATTAAAAGACGGCGAGCATATCGTTTGGATGAGAGAAGATGGGCTGAAAGATATTAATATCATTTCAAAGGGAATAACTTTTTCAGAGAAATATCTTCTTTTAAAAGATTGGCACTTAACTGAGATTTTGCGAGAGCATCCTGAGTGGGGGCGCCTTATTCACCGCAGTTTTAAAGATAGAACAGTGATTACTTCTCTTGAGGTTAGTGAATTTAAAAAAACCGTCGTCAGTGAATTGCAAAAAAGATTAGAGCTTGATTTGGCTGTGAGTGGTGCAGCGGGAATGGGTTATCTGCGTCTTCTTATGGGGAGAGTTCAGATTGAATCCTCTCGGTACTTTGAAGGAGCCCATCTAAAAGCCATGGGCTTTGACATCAATACTTGGCAGATACAAACGCACCAACTACGCGATAAAATTCAAAAAACACTTTCAAGACATAGCGAAGAAACAACAGATATCTTGACTTCTGTATTCAAAGCAAAAAAACAAAGTGAAATCACATTCACAAAAGAAGATGTTGAAAAAACTTTAGAAAAGTTAAAGGTTCCTCAGCAAATCTCAAAAGAAATTTCAGAAGATATTCTTTGTTATTTAGAGTTAGTTCAGGGGGCAGACCTTTTACCCCCACCAGATGTTTTAAGTCCTGAGCAACTTTCAAAAGTAGAAGAGTGGTTAGCAAGTGGTAAAAAAGCAAATAAAAATATTCTTGAACTCGTGAGCCGTCGTCCGTGGACTCAAAGACATGCTCAATTTATTCGAAATGCATTTCTTAAGGAATCTACAAGTATTGTGGCCATTGACATTCGAGGCTTTGGTGTAAGTTCTTTTGTGATTCGCGATATGTGGATGCGCGGAGATCCCTCTCGCAAAGATTTGCCAAAAATCTATGTGGAATCCACACGAAACTTAAACGTATTTTTTGATAAATTAACTGAGGCCATCAAAGAACATACAGGAATTGAAATTGCTGCTCACTTTAGAAGTGGCGACGATGCTCTTATGGCACTTCCTGCTAATTTGAACTCTGAGCAACTTAACTTACTACATAATTTTTTATCTAGTGATGATCGTATTTATTATTCTATTGCAACAAAGTCTTCCCCAAAAGAATCACTTGGGCTTTTGATTGAAATGGCTCGTGTGGGCGTGGCTGAGCATAAAGATCTTGTCGACCGTCAAAACACACAACAGTGAAGATAATCTCATAAAAGTATTCCTTAGAGTTTACATTGCGCAAAGTGCCCCGCGCGCTTAACCTTAAGCTATGACATTTTTTGATGCGTTCATCCTAGGAATAGTAGAAGGAATAACGGAGTATCTGCCTATTTCTTCAACCGGCCATTTAATTCTCGCAGAACATTTTTTAGGAATTCAGGAAAGTGCCAGCGCTAAAACATTTGCGGTTGCTATTCAGTTAGGCGCCATCCTTGCGGTTTTGCTATTGTATTGGGATTTTTTATTGCAAAAGGTTAAGGGGCTTTTTCATAAGTCATCAAGTCAAAGATTTTTTGTGAATCTTTTTTTATCGTTTATTCCTGCGGCTATTATCGGATTGTTATTTCATAAATCGATAAAGGCATATCTTTTTTCTCCTTTGTGGGTTGTCGCAGCTCTCTTTGTGGGCGGTGTGTTTATGGTTTTACTTGAGAAAGTTTTGAATTCAAAAAAAATAAAAACAAGATCTATGGATGATCTAAGCTATGGAGATTCTTTCTTAATTGGAATCCTTCAGTGTTTGAGTTTGTGGCCAGGTTTTTCTAGATCGATGGCAACAATCTTAGGGGGACGCTGTATGGGCTTGAGCCCTAAAGACGCGAGCGAATATTCTTTTTTCTTAGCGCTTCCCACTTTAGGAGCTGCAACCATTTACGAAATGTTCAAAGCTTTCAAAGAGGGTGGGCTTCAGTTTGATCGCGATTGGTGGATGGCACTTTTGCTGGGGATGTTTGTTTCTTTTGTTGTTGCAGCTTTAGTTATTAAAGTTTTTTTAGCTTTTTTGAAAAAATATCCACTTGCTTGGTTTGGGTACTACAGAATTGTTTTAGCGGCCGGACTTTATTTTCTTTTGAAGTAAGCTTTATACACAGGAAGGTTCTGTTTTAAGAAAATTTCTTCAAAACGGCTTTGGGCTTTCCCGCTTCTTTTCACCACTGTCAGCTCTAAGTCTAAAAAATCCCATGATTCGGTGATGGCAATAATCTCTTCAAAGTAATCTGGCTGATCAGTGGAGATTCTAAATTCACCACCTTTTACAATGGCTTGAGCCCAGTGTTTAGCGTCAGGAGAGCGAAAAAAGCGGTGTTTGTGATGTCTTTTCTTGGGCCAAGGATCGGGATGGTAAACGTGCAGAGTGTTGATGGGGGGGAGTTCTAAATCCAAGAAATTTCGAGCATCTGTTCGAAGAAGCTTCCAGTTATTCTGCCCTGTTCGTGAGAGTTTAGAAAAGGTGGCATCAATTCGATCTTTTTTTTTGTCAATTCCAATGAAAAAACGATCAGGATATTTTTGAGCTCTCTGGGCTAAAAAGCGACCCGTTCCTGCTCCAATTTCCACTTCGAGTTGCTTGTAGCCTTTTTCAATAAAGCTTTGCAGATCGAGAGGATTTTTGGGGGGCAGTGGTCGATGAAAAAAAAGAGTTCTACCGTCTTTAAGCTCAAGAGCGTGAGCCGTGTTATCGCGTTTAGCCGTTGTCACTTAAGGGGCCCTCGAGGGTGGGAAGTGAAGTAAAAGATTTCCATCGCGAGTTGTCTCATAGACTCGAAAGCTTTCTTTAAAAAATCTTTTCCAAGGAGTGAGAAGAGTTGGAAAAATTTCTTTATGGCTTGGGATGTGTTGAGGTTTTTGAAGCAAAGCTTCTTGAATTTCCCATTTCTTGTTTTTTCCAAAAAAATCTCTTAGTTTTTTTGCAATAACATTTTGAGGGCTTACTTTTTTATAGTCTTGTAGGCCTTCTATGATTTCATTTTGGAACAGGGGAATTCCTTCGCACCAGATTTGTGTCGGGAATTTTTTGTCTTTGTCTAAAACAAGGCTGAGTATAAGGGATGCGGCATCTTTAAGAGAGAGTAAATTTTGAGAGGGCAGGTCGGTGTAAGAGTCGGAGTCGAGAATGCTTTCAAAAATACTTTCAAAAAAGTTTTCATCTCCAAACCCGACAAGAGCGGGTAGGTAGAGAACTGTTAAATGAGTTTGTGATTGAAAGGTTTTTAATTGTTGAAACGAGTTGTGGCTACTGGCAATGATGAGCTTTTTTTTAAGACTTACCAGAGTTTCAAGTTCATTGAATGAGTTTTCACTTAACGGAGAATTTGAAAAAAGTTCTTTTTCTGGAGCCCAGAGAATTTTTGACTCTTTAAAATCAGTTTCTAGGTCAGAAATTTTTTCTATAATTTTAACCTTTGGGTGAAGGGATGAAACTTTTTGGTGTCCTTCTTTAGTTCGAGCAAGTGGCTGGACATCTTTCCCGATACGACAAAGAGCTGCAAGAAGTTGAAGAGAGAAAGCCTCTTCCGCTGCCCAAACAAGCAGGTTTTCGCTTTCTTTTTCTAAGTCGATCATGGAGTCCTCATCATAGTCGAAGTTAAAGCTCCTAGATAGGAGATTAGACTTCGTATAGGATGCTGAGTATGCGATTTTTTGAGGTTTCAGGGACTCATTATCATCAAGGTGTTTTTGAATTGTATCTTGAGAAAAAAGCTCCTCGTTTTTTAAGTTTTATTTTCGCTCTTGGACCCTTAAGGGCCCGAGCTTTAGGAATGTTGCTACTCTTTTTTTCTTTTTTCTTTTCTACATCTAGAGCTCCTAATCGCTTCATTATGGAAAGTGGTTGGGCAACAAGCCCCATGGAAGCAGCAAGCATCCAAAGCACTATTGGGTATGTTATTTTTGGAGCAGCTTCGATTTTTTATCTTTTAGTTTTCTTTTTTCGCCAAGAACGCTTGGATTTGATTTTTGATAAAAGTTCCAAGTCCCTTCATGTGGATTGCGAGCCTCTTTTTCGCTTTAACCCTCGTAAAAGAGCCGTCCTTAAATTTGAAAATATCCAAAAAGTTCAGAAGCTTAGCCCCCAAAAGATCCCCGAAGCACCTCATGGGCTTGTTCGTATAGTTAGTAAGAATACAAGTCCTGAATTTGCCACGCTTGAGTTTAAGGTACTAACGGACGAGCAGTTTGAGTTTTTTCCTCTCAATATAGAGAAGATCTTGGGGACCTAAAAGCTTAGCTTGCAAGCAGGCTCAAAGTACCGTATCTATTTTCATATGGCTCGCGTAACAGTCGAAGACTGTCTTCAATTTTGTGCTAATCGTTTTGCCCTCGTTCATTTGGCTGCTAAAAGAACAAAGCAGTTGATGAAGGGTTCTCGTTCGTTGGTTGAAAATCCTGGTAACAAGCCTGCTGTTTTAGCTCTTCGTGAAATTGCAGAAGAAAAAGTACGTCTTCCTGATGGTTGGGTTGTTGTGGATATCGACAAACCAGCAGTTGCTGAATTGCCTCCAGATCAGCGCGAAGAATAAACAATACAAATTGACAATCTCAAAGCTCGTCCATACTCTAAACATCCGTGGCTACTCGCGCGGGATCTTCTAAAAAATCTAAAATTGTTTTCATTACAGGCGGAGTTCTCTCTAGCTTAGGTAAGGGCTTAAGCTCAGCAGCTTTGGGTCTTTTGCTCAAAGATCGCGGGCTAAAAATAAAACATTTCAAAATGGATCCTTATTTGAATATCGATCCAGGAACAATGTCTCCGTTTCAGCATGGAGAAGTTTTTGTTACAGAAGATGGAGCAGAGACGGATCTTGATCTGGGTCACTATGAGAGATTTTTAAATGAAAACGTCACTCGTGATCAGAATATTACCTCAGGTCAAATTTATGAAAGCGTTCTAGCGCGTGAAAGACGTGGCGATTATTTGGGGGGAACAGTTCAGGTTATTCCTCATGTGACAGATGAAATTAAGAAACATCTTCTTGAAGAATCAAAAGACTGCAATATTTTGTTGGTTGAAATTGGTGGAACCGTTGGAGATATCGAGTCGCTTCCTTTTCTTGAGGCAGCAAGGCAGCTTCGTTTTGATTTGGGACAAGAAAACGTTCTGTATATTCATGTCACGCTTGTCCCCTACATCAATACTGCTGATGAATTAAAAACAAAACCTACTCAGCATAGTGTGCAAGAGTTAAGACGTATCGGTATCCAGCCTGATATTTTATTGTGTCGAGCCGATCGTGAATTGGGTGATGATATCAAAAGAAAAATTGCGCTTTTTGCAAACATGGACTTAAGAGATGTTGCAACGGCTCGCGACGTGAAGTCGATTTATGAACTCCCGCTTTTATTGAAGCAAGAAAAGATCGATGAACGAGTATGTACAAAACTTGGAATTCGCGCCCCTAAGGCTCAGCTCAAAGCCTGGAGGAATTTCTTGTATAGCCAAGAAAATGCAAGCCGTCGTTTGCGTATTGGGGTGATTGGGAAGTACGTCGATTTAAAAGAAAGTTACAAGTCATTAAATGAAGCTTTGATTCATGCGAGTGCTCACTTAGGAGCAAAGCTTGAGGTTGAATTTATTGATTCCGAAAAGCTCGAGAATTCACGTTTTGATTCGATAGAGAGTCGCGAAAAGATTTTGGGCGAAGTCGATGGAATTTTGGTGCCAGGTGGTTTTGGATCAAGAGGTGTTGAGGGAAAAATGCGTGCTCTTGAATATGGTCGATTGTATGCCGTTCCTTGTTTTGGAATTTGTTTAGGTTTGCAGTTGATGGCTATTGAATTTGCTCGACATGTTTTAGGTAAAAAAGACGCGCATTCAGAGGAGTTTAAAAAAGGAAGGTTTGCAAATGTCGTACACTATCTTCCAGGTCAGCGCTTTGCCCACAAAGGTGGAAGTATGCGATTGGGGGCTTTTGAGTGCGGGATTAAAAAAGGCTCAAAAGCTTTTTCGGCTTACAAAAAAACTTCGATTAGTGAACGTCATCGACACCGTCTTGAATTTAATAACAAATATAGAAAGAATTTTGAAAAAGCTGGGATGCTTGTTTCAGGAGTTAATCGACAACACAATCTTGTCGAGATGGTCGAGCTCAAAAATCATCCTTGGTATTTGGGATGTCAGTTTCATCCAGAATTTAAGAGTCGACCAGTGCAGGCGCATCCACTTTTTGTAGCTTTTCTGAAAGCTTCGCTCAAACAAAGTTCTTAAATGCGTTTGATTAAAAACTATTCAGCAATCACGTAGATAGGATAATGACTTGATCCTGTCACTGGAAAGATTTCCGCTGCCCTTTTAATCACATCGCCTTTGATAAAGGCATGATCAACTTGCGATTGCGTAAGATTCTTGGTCCATTTTGATTCGCTGACGGGATAGGTAAAGAGCTTGGAATCAAGTGGAAATAGATTTTCAAAATTGAAACACTCTAAATAAACCCACGCTAAAGATTCGGGTCGAATGGGCCAAGTGTTGTTTTGTTTTAAGAAAACATTGAAGTTGCCCATCATGAGAGTTGCTTTGTCTGTTTTAATGATGTCGTCGTGGTCAAGTTCTTTAAGCAAGGCAAAGACTTGGGAAAAGTGCGGGCTTTGTTCATTCAAAGTGATCTCTTTTGCGATCGAGATTTTTTTAAATAAAGCCGAAAAAAGAGAAGCGTCGTTTTTCTGTGTAGACCAAGGCATAATGAGGCTAAGGGGGATGAAGTTAATCTCCTTGCCCTTCCATGGAAAATTAAACTTCAAGTAGGGTCTAGTCCAAGGGTCCATCATCTCGTAGTGAGGTTGATAGCTGCTTTTGTATTTATGAATAGCCTCAGGAGTTTTTAAAATAGGATTATTCCAATCAAGTTTTGCTTGTCGGCTTAATTTAAAGTTAGGAATTTTACTGAAGACCGCAATTTCTGAATAAGCACCAGATTTTTTTAACTGGTACATGGTTTCTATAAATTTATTTAGTTCTTTATCTAGATATTCCTCAGGGTAACCGCCTTTTCGAATTTCGGTCTTAAGTTTTGCTAAAAGAGCGACTTCATCGATTTGTTTTTTTTGATAAGGAAAAAATTCAGCATAAGAATAGGTTTCTTTTAAAAATTGAATGGTTTCTTCAGGAAGCGCGTTTTGTTTGAAGTCTTCAAGAATAACAATGTCGGGAACAAGAGTTTCATTTTTGAGCAGATAATTTAAAAAAGAATCAACATCGTCTGAGCTTTCTTTGGTTATATTTTCCAGGCTCCATGAAAGTACTTTGAAACTCTTGGGGTATTCTTTAGAAGCTTGTGTGAGCTTGTATTTAGATTCAATGAATCCAGAGGGAGCGGCATAGCTAAATTTATAACTAAAAGTTGAAATTAATAATGATAAATAAAGAGCAATTTGTTTTTGCACCGCACGAAATCTAGGTCCCTTATTTTTCAAAGTCAATCCTGCATTCTTGATTGAAAAAGCCTTGAAGATTGCCTCAAGAGAGTTTCAGGACTATCAAAATTCTATGCTGAATTACGAAGAACTGCTTGGCCCTGAAACTCGTTCACTTCTTGAGCACAAATGCCAAAAAATTACTCCTGAGCTTATCAAAACACCTAATCCTAATTGGGTGGATGAAGTTTTTGTTGATTCAGATCGTTCACCAACAGTCCTTAGAAATTTTCAATCACTTTTAAACACAGGTCGCTTGCGAAACACAGGCTATGTTTCTATCTTTCCTGTGGATCAAGGTGTTGAGCACTCGGCAGGAGCTTCATTTGCTCCAAATCCTGTTTTTTTTGACCCTCGAAAAATTGTAGAATTCGCTCTTGAGTCAGGTTGCAGTGGAGTGGCTTCTACTTTAGGTGTTTTGGGGCTCACAGCTCGTCGCTATGCTCATAAAATCCCCCATATTTTAAAGCTCAATCACAATGAGTTTCTCACTTATCCCGATAAATACGACCAAGTGATGTTTTCATCTGTGAAGCAAGCAGCAGATATGGGTGCTGTAGCCGTAGGAGCAACTATTTATTTTGGTTCACCTGAAAGCTCTCGCCAGATCGTGGATGTTTCTCATGCCTTTGAATTGGCTCATCAGCTTGGACTCGTAACCATTCTTTGGTGTTATTTGAGAAATCCTAGTTTTAAAGTGAATGGAGTGGATTACCATACAAGTACAGACTTGAGTTCTCAGGGTAATCACTTGGGTGCTACTATTCAGGCCGATATCTTAAAGCAAAAACTTCCTACTAATAACGGGGGATACAAGGCGACAAAGCATGGAAAGACCTCTGAAAAAGTTTATACAGATCTTAGTTCTGACCATCCAATTGATCTTTGTCGTTACCAAGTCCTTAATGGTTATGCAGGCAAGATAGGTCTTATTAACTCTGGAGGCGAAAGTAAGGGTGCTACAGACCTCTCAGAAGCGGTTAAAACAGCCGTAATTAACAAAAGAGCCGGCGGGATGGGGCTTATTGCGGGCCGAAAAGCCTTCCAAAAGCCATGGAATGAGGGTTTAAAGCTCATAAACGCCATTCAAGATGTCTATCTTGACCCGCGCGTCACGCTTGCTTAAGTATAAAGGGATGTCTTCAGAAAATAAAAATAAAGTTTTGGGTCCGGATCTCTACGATACTCGACTCCGTAATCAATTCCTTAAAGTGGGTCGTTTGAATCACAAGGATTTGAATAAACAACTAAAAGAAATTCCTGACGATAGCGAGTGGGCTTCTTGGGTTCCACTTGAGCAGATTATAAAAGAAAACGACGACGATTCATCTGACGTTCCTTCAAGTCATTAATCTTCACTAGGATTAAATTTGGAATCTCAAGACAAAAAGCGTGCGATCGCTTACGTTGTGCCGAATCTTTTTACGACGGCTAATTTGTTCTTAGGTTTTTTCTCAATAGTCGCTTCAACAAAAGCAACAACAAAGGCTCAGTGGATTGCAGCTTCTGCTGCTATCATGGTCGCTGCCATGTGCGATGGAATCGATGGTCGAGTTGCACGCATCACTCATACAGAATCTCATTTTGGTGAACAGTATGATTCCATGTGTGATCTTGTCAGTTTTGGTGTGGCTCCTGCTATTCTTGTCTATGAGTGGGGACTTGTTGCTTACGGAAAATATGGATGGCTTGCAGCGTTTATGTTTTTGACGTGCGCTGCCTTAAGGCTCACTCGTTTCAATGTCTTAAAACAGTCTGATGAAAAAAGATATTTTCAAGGCTTGCCCAGTCCAATGGCTGCAAGCATTGCGGCATCTGCAGTTTTGTTTCAAGAAGAGGTTCAGCTATTTCAGGGCAAAGATACATATATTATTTTTGTGATGATTTTTTTAGCAATGACGATGGTTTCCACGATTCGTTATAGAAGTTTCAAAGACATCAAAATCAAATCTCAAGAAGGTTTTGGTTATCTTTTGATTGCTATTATGGTTTTGCTAATTGTTTTTAACGAGCCCGATGTTTTGCTCTTTCCCGTAGGTGCGCTTTATGTGATTTCAGGTCCCATAGGTGCAGCTTGGAGATATTTCAGCAATGAAAAAGATGATTTAGATGAGGAGAGTGAGATCTCCTCTTAAAGGGTTGATGTTTTTGAGTAAAATAAAATCATGAAAGAAAAATTAGCAATCATTGGAGCGAGTGGGCTTGTTGGCGAAGAATTTATTAAAATTTTAAAAGAAGAAAATAAATTTCAAGATTTTGAAATTCTAAAATTTCGCCGTACTCGAAATGAAGAAGAAGCTGAATGGAGCTTGAGCGAAGATCTCGATAAGCTCAAAGAGTGTAAATATATTTTTAATGCAGCTAGTGCAGAAGCGGCAAAAACTGTGGCTCCTTTGTTAAAAGAGGGGCAGTATTTAATCGATAATTCATCTGGTTTTCGAATGAACCCTGAAGTTCCTCTTGTTGTTCCCGAAGTAAATGCTGATTTAATTCAAGTTAAGCAGAGAGTTTTTGCAAATCCTAATTGCACAGCGGGAATTCTTTGCACTGCTTTAAATCCCCTGAAGAAATTTGGGATCAAACAGCTAATTGTTTCGACCTACCAAGCCGCAAGTGGAGCGGGTAAGGAAGGACTTTCGGAATTGCGTGCTCAGCTCAAAGCTGAAAAAAGTGAAGTGCTTTCTACAAATATTTTTGGTTACCGTTTAGGTGGAAATGTTATAAGCCACAACAGTGCCATTCGAGGATTAGACAAAGAAGGGGCTGGGTTTAACGATGAAGAATTTAAGGTTATTGAAGAAACTCGAAAGATCATGAGCCTTCCTCAACTTCCTCTTTCTGTAACATGTGTTCGCGTTCCCGTTGAGCGCGCTCATACTGAAACAGTTGTTATTGATCTTGAACAAGATCTTTCTGTTGTGGATCTTAGAAAAATTTACAGTGATCAACCCGGTTTGAAACTTGTGGATGAGCCTACTCGAAATTATTTTCCTATGCCTATTGAAGCAGACGGAAAGAGGGACGTTTTAGTCGGGCGTTTTCGAAAAGATCCTACTCTTTCTAAGCGAATTCTTTTCATGATTTCGGGAGATCAGCTTCTCAAGGGAGCTGCTTGGAATGCGTATCAAATTTTTGAAATTCTTTTAAAAAAATTAAAGAGTTAAAGTTATGCGCTTTGTGATGCGACTCGAGTTCGATGGCTCGAATTATTGTGGGTGGCAAGAGCAAAGTTCAAAAATGGAGAAAAGCTCTGGAGCTTCTCTGCAAACAACTATTCAAAAAGCATTTCGAAAATTACTGGCCACTCGAAAACGTATTTATGTTCAGGGATGTGGACGAACAGATGCGGGAGTTCATGCAGAAGAGTATGTCGCTCATGTGGATATCGAAGAGTCTATGCTTAAGTCTTTTAAGGGTGAGTCCAAGCGCTTAAGACTGGGAATTAATTCACACCTTCCCAAAGATGTGAGTGTGAAAGAGATTGTTGAGGTTGATTCAGATTTTCATGCTTTAAATGATGTCGTTGATAAAACCTATGAGTATCGAATTCTTGTAAAGTTAACAAAACCTGTCCTTGATTTGGGAAGAGTGTATTGGATTCCGGGGGATCCCACTGATTTTACTAAATTCGATTTAGATCTTTTGAATAAACAAATGAAAAACTTTGAGGGAAAGAAAGATTTTGCAGCTTTTGCAAATTCGGGTCATTCGGTGAAGACCACCGTTCGAAATATTTTGAGTGTTGAATGCGTGGATGAGTTACGCCCCACTGATAGGGGGCGTTTGATAAGAATTCAATTTAGAGGAGAGGGTTTTTTAAAGCAGCAAGTTCGGAACATGGTGGGGGCTCTTGTGGCTGTTGCATCCCAAAAAAGACCCCTCGATTTTATACCGGGGCTATTAGAGGCATCCCGGGGTCCTTTGACGCGTATTCCAAGCTTATTTTGTGCGCCCCCCGAAGGATTATTCCTGCTAAAAGTGAATTATGCTCGATCCCTCTTTCGTGCGGAAGAATAAGAGTCGGTGGAGATATCCACTTGAATCGATAGTCTTCCACCTTTTTATCCTTTTATTTTTTTGGGGTTTAGAAAGAGCTGTTCGTATGGAAACTTTGCGAAAAGTCCTCGATCAAGCAAAAAAAGAAAAAACTTTTTTAGTCAGACCTTTGAGTGAAGAGGAATTTAGAAAAAATTTTCCTCGTAACATAATTGTGGATACTGTTCACAAAAATGATTTTAAAAAAAAAATAAAAGACAGAGCAAAATATTTGGGTGAAAAAACTCAAAGAGTAACAGAAGAAACTCGAGCGGAGGGGCTTGGTTCACCTCGCTCCGGTAGTTCAGAAAAAAGGTTCAAACCCATGGCAAAGGAAAAGCCCTCTCAGAATAAGGGAATTGTACCTTCTATTAGGAAATTTGGTTCGCTACTAGAGCCCGGAGAGAAAACCAAGCTTCAGAGGGGAAGTTTTAATGTCTTGGATTCGGATGTGAAAATTTCGTCTCAAACTATTCTCAGTACGGATGAATATGTTTATGCCACTTTTTATAATCGAATGCGTGAGTCGATTGCTGTTTATTGGGAGCCTAAAGTTAGGGAGGTTATGGAAAATCGCTTCTCTCATCTGACTCCTGGAATTTATAAGACAGAAACAAAAATATATATTTCTCGAGCCGGGGAAATTCTTGATGTTGAAATTGAGCAATCTTCGGGAGTTTTAAAGCTTGATGATATTGCGACCACAAGCGTAAAGGAAGCTCATGCATTTTTAAATCCTCCCAGCCAGCTCTTTGAGGTTGATCCAAGGGCAGGCCTTGATTTTGGGTTTTACGTTCATATCTATCCACAAAAATTGCTGCGCTTTGGATACGAGCCTGACCAACGCTTAAGACGTTCCTATTAGATTTGTGACAAGTCTTTGATGGAGAAGTTTTATTTGTCAGGGAACCTTAATACTCGCTATACTCCTTGTGTGTTTGATAACAAAAAGAAAACAACTGATGGAATTTGGGAAGTGTCTCCTCAAGAGCTTTTAGAAAAAAAAGATCAGGTAACGATTATTGATGTTCGACGACCTGATGAATTTACAGGAGAGCTGGGTCATATTGATGGCGCGATTTTGGTAACTTTAGAGACTGAGTTTATGAATTCACTCCCAAGCTGGGATCCTGAAGATGAAATTGTTTTTGTTTGTCGAAGTGGTGCTCGCTCGGGAAAAGCTACGATGATGGCTCAGGCAAAAGGGTTTAAAAACGTTTACAACATGCAGGGTGGAATGATTTTGTGGAATGAATTAGGTCTTCCTAAAGAATCATGATCGAAGAACTTATAAGCATTGCTTTACCAATTGGAAATTCCGAAGATTTAAGTTTTCATGCGCGCAAGACACTTGAAAATGTTGAGGGAGTTTTAGCCGAAGATACACGAAAGTTTAAGGATTTTTTAAGAGCATCTGGGTTAAAGGTTTCTTGTGAAGTGTATGCGCTTCCAGCTTTTGAGGAAAAAGAAACGGATTATTCCTCTTTTTTTAAAAAACTAAAAGGTAGACGTTGGGCATTTGTAAGTGATGCGGGAACTCCTGGAGTAAGTGATCCTGGAGCATGGCTCATGAAAGCTGCTCGTATCCAGAAAATTAGAGTACGTGCCATTCCTGGAGTTTCTGCTCTAAGTATGGCTTTGCAGCTTACGGGTGGATTTGGTTTACCTGTTTGTTTTTTAGGTTTTGCACCTAAAAAAAATAAAGAGGATTTTTTTAAGAAGGCCGATACAGCTAAAAGCATAGTTTTTTTTGAATCGAAGCATGAAATTGTTTCCTGTTTAAAAACGCTTGTTCTTTTGTATCCTGAATCTAAGTTAAATATTCTTCGTGAAATGACCAAAGAGTATGAGGAGTTTATGGAGGGAACAGCGGCTGAATTATTGGCTGTTTTTGAAAAAAGAGTGGCTGCTCATGATCCGATTGGGGAGTTAACGCTTGTTCTTGAGGGTAAAAAGGCAGAAGTCGCTTCTTTGCAAAGTCTGTCGGCTGAGGAATTGATTGAGTTTCGAGCTGCGACTCCTACCCAGGCAGCAAAAATGCTTGCCAAATTTACAGGGCAAAGTAAAGACAAAGCCTATGAGCTACTCTCTAAAAAATAACCAGAAAAGTCATTTAAAAAATGGCCTTCATGCGGCTTAATCTTGATGATCTTTAGCGTAGGGCTTAGTCTGAGACCGTCATGATCCTAGAGAAAAAAACTCCTGGTATTCAATCTCCCAAAGACCCTGATAGCCATCCATTTACAGCCCCTGATGGTTATTGGATTAAATGTGGAGATTGTGGTGCTATTCTTCAAAAATCAATCCTTGAAAACAATCATGAAGTTTGTACGGAATGCAGTCATCATTTTCGGGCAACAGCTTATCGAAGAATTGAGATGGTTGTTGATCCGCAGAGTTTTGTTGAAAAAGATAAACTTATTGAAACAAGCGATGTCCTTGAGTTTGTTGATTCTAAACCTTACCCAGTACGGTTAAAGAAATCTCAAGAGCAGACTGGGATTAAAGATTCCTTCATATCTGGAAGCGCTAAAATCGGAGGCTTACCTGTTGAAATTGGTTCTTTTGAGTTTTTCTTTATGGGTGGTTCCATGGGAATGGTTGTTGGAGAAAAAGTTTCAAGACTTTTTGAGCGAGCTCTTACTAAAAAAACTCCTGCTATAATTTTTCAATCTTCTGGTGGCGCTCGAATGCAAGAGGGAATTTTATCTCTTATGCAAATGGCAAAAACAGCGGCGGCTTTAGAAAAGTTTAAGAAAAAATGTAAAAAACCTTATATTTCAATTTTAACGGATCCAACAACTGGTGGCGTAGCAGCTTCTTTTGCGATGCTAGGAGATTTTCATATTGCTGAGCCAAAGGCTTTGGTGGGTTTTGCAGGGCCTCGCGTGATCAAGCAAACAATCAATCAAGATTTGCCTAAAGGATTTCAACGAGCTGAATTTTTACTTGAGCATGGAATGATTGATTCCATTGTTGATAGAAGAAATCTTAGAGCGGAACTTGTTAAAATTTTGAGTTACTTTTAAGGCAATAACTCATGAAGAAAATGAGGGGCCTGTTTCTTTTACTGTTTTTTTCATTCACACTTTTTGCCCAAGAATTTTCAGATCTTATACAGTTTGAAGCTGATTCTTATTCGACAAACTTACAAACAAAAAAGACTGAAGTGAATGGCAATGTTCATTTGCGCTTGGGAGATCGCGAGTTGTTTGCTGATAAGTTAAGTGTTGATCCTGTTCTGGGAGATGTAGAGTGTGTTGGTAAAATTTTATATCGACAAGGTAGTCTTGAAATTGAAGCCCAGGGAGTAAGGTTTAATTTAAAAACAGGATTAGGGGTTTTTTATAATGCAGCAGTTCGCAGGCCCGGTGCTTTTCAGTTAGAGGGAAAAGAAATCGAACGCATTGGCGAAAGTGTTTATAACGCCAAAGTTGCTAAAATTTCCTTTTGCCAAGATTGTCCTCAGTCATGGAGTTTGGTGGGCGACCGAGTTCGAGTGAATACGGAAGGTTACGCGGAATTTCATCATGCAATATTACAAATTAAAGACACGCCTATTTTGTATTTCCCTTTTGTTTATTATCCAGCTGTCGATCGCCGTTTTACAGGGTTTTTAATTCCTTACTTTAAATTTTCGACAGCTCTTGGGGCGCAGATGGGAATTCCTTTTTATTATGCTCCTCAAAACAACCTCGATTTCACCTTAGATTATCGGTACATGAGTCGCGGCGGCCATCGAAATGATTTACAAACTCGTTACGTGTTTTCTGACCGTAGCTTCTTTAAAAGTGATACTTCTTGGATTCGTGCACCGTCTGAGAGTTTTGGATTGAGCGATCGTTTCGGAATTCACTATCAAGGTCGAGCTCAGTTTTTTACTAATTGGGCCTTGCTTGCAAAGGGCAATCTGTTGAGTGATCTCGATATGTCTACTCATTTTGAAGACGATAGTGCCGAGTCCCGACTTCCTCACTTAAATCATGATTTAGCTCTTGAGGCTCAATATGAAAATTATTCCCTCGTTCTAGGAGCTTTGCTTCCTCAAAATAACTTACAAAGATCTGAGAGAGAATTGGGAACAGTTCGATGGACCCTTCCAGAATTAAAAGTTGGCACTCCCCTGACACCTCTTTTTGCTCGTTTTTTTTCGTCTCTTCGCTTTGAGGAGTTAAGCGTGCGTCGTTATCAGCAGGGCTTTGGGTCGAAGGTTATGTCACGAGAGCCTTTATCGAATTTTATTGTTTCTGGAGATCGCTATTCTGGAATTTTAGATTTTTCTGTTCCCCTAAATTTTGATTTTTTGAGATCCTCTTCTAAGGCTCACTATCGAGGAGATTTTTATTCTTTTGCAGCTGGTTTGAATGAAAAAAACGCAACTCGTTCAAAAGTTTCAGTAGAGCAGTCATTTGAGGGTGATATGTGGAAGGTTTGGAATACAGGATGGTCCGACATGCCTCGCCTAAAACATGTCATGACTCCTTTTGTTAGTTATTTTTATTCTCCGGCCGATTTTCGTTCAAGTCATGAATTTTTTGAGGATTGTCCAAATGGAAATTGTTCTGCAAATGCCCCTCGTTTTGATTTGTTTGATGGAGGCTTACCTAGTGAAGAAATTCGACTGGGAACAGAAGAGCAAGAGCGATTACTGAGGGAACATTCTTTTATAACTTATGGTTTTAAGACTCAGTTGCTGGGGAAGTTTTCAAGCAACCAGCAAATTCAAGAAGTTTTTTTTCTAGGCCTTAATCATGAATATGATTTCAAAAAAAATGCTTTTGGACGATGGCGTTTGTTTGCCCAGGGAAAATACGAATTTGTGACGCTAGCTTCGCAAGCATCCTGGAGTCCGAGATCTACGAGACTGGATATTTTAAATAGCCTTTCTTTTGATAAAAAATATTTTTCATTGAGTCTTTATCAAAATGTTAATCCTAATGCAGATAACTTGGGGGGGGAGTTGAAGTTGAAAAAAGTTGGTCCCTTTGAAATCGCTACAGCTCAAAACTATGATCGCGTTGAGAAAAAGCTTCTTGATCAACGATATTTTATTTCTTACGCAAGTTTTTCAAAATGTTGGAAGTTTGATTTCGCACTCAAGAAAAGACTTGGTGAAAATGACTTCGAGTACTCTCCAAGCTTTCAGGTTACCTACTCAGAGAGCGTTAAGAATAGAGATGATCTTTTAAGGTTTTAGATTATTTTTCTTTAGGCTCTTTGAGCTCCTTAGGTTCAGGAAATTCAAAAGTTGAACTTGATTCGCAGATAAACATTTTAGTGCTGATACGAGTATGTAATGTGTCGACGCCGTTGATTTTATCTGTTCGAAGCTGCGGATATTGTTTAATTGAAAAAATTGAATTGGCTTTTCCTTTAAAAACATTTGCAACTTCTTTCGTAACAGAGTCAATGATGGGCTTAAGCTCTGGCATAACTATGTTGACTCGAGCTTTTCTAACTTTTTCTTGAAAAGCTTTTTCTTCTTTATGAAAAGCTCTTTGAGCCTTAGCAAGAGCAATCGCCTCGCTTGCGATTTCTTGTTCGTCAGAGGGAGTTAGCTCATCCTTTTGAGTGAGCGCTTCGTACTTGCTTTGCCTATCTTCGAGACTTGAAGAGAGAGTTGCGAGACGAAGATCTTCTTTTTTCAAGTCTTCTGAAATTGCTGTCGGTATTTTTCCGTCAATCGTCTTAGCTGTTCTTTCATTGAGTTTTGTTGAAAGCACAATGTCTTCAATAGCTTTTTCGAAATCTTCTTTTTTTGAAAAATATGAAAAGCCTAATTGTACTTCTGGCTTGGGGTCTTCAACGCTTTCATCTATTTGTTTTAATATACGAGTCGCCGTTTCTTTTGTTTTGTCTGGAGTCGAAAAGTCAACAATGTCGAGTTTTTTGAATTGATTTTGAACTTGGTGAATAAAACCAACGACTTGAGTGGTTGCTTTTTTTACATTTTCTTCTTTGATAACAGAAAGGACACTGTCGATCTCTTTGGTTTTAGGAAAAACTCCCAGAGCTTCTATTTCAACTTTAGAGTTTTCTTTATTGGTTTCTCCAAGTCTATCGGGGTTCAAAATAATTTTTGCTTGAAGAGCGTCTTTAGAGGCTTGAATAAAGGGATTCTTATCAAAACCTAATTCGAAACTTATTCCGGTGGTCGTCAAGTTGGGCTGACCAGTTGTTGGATCTGTTTCTTCTTTGAACTCAGTATTTTTTGCTCCGAAAATCACACCGTCATCTAATTCAAGACCGCCACCCTCTGTAAGTCTTAATTTTTTGCAGAAGGTTTTTTTGAAATGAACATCTTTTATGAGAAGGGCCGCATCGGCAGCTCTTCTTTTATTTAAAATTTGGGCAATCATCTCGGGTGTAACCTGTATGTTTTGTTGTGAAAAAATAGGCGCTTTAAAAGATAAGCTTGTCACTAGAACTGTCATCAAAGTGAAGGAGCTTGTTTTTGAATGAAAGAATTGAATTTTTTTCATGAGCATTTTCCCTTTCGAAAGTCTTTATCTGAGTCTGATAATCTGAACGCGTTTACCTCAGAGTAAAAGATCTAAGACATGACGCCAGGAGTTAAGCACGCTCGTTGCGGAGTATCAATTTTATGCTGCTTTGTGTAAGTCGAATTAAGGTCGAATATTAGGGATTCAATTCACTTAAAAGTCTTTCGTGTAAATGAGTATTGCTCGCAAGAAGTTCGCCAGTCCAAATATTCCACTCTTCGCTTCTTTCAAAATGACTAACTTTTCCAAGTGCTTCTTGCACAAGCAAGGTGCCCGCAGCGATATCCCATACATTTAGGCCACATTCCCAATAGGCATCGAGGCGTCCTGCGGCTACATAAGCTAGGTCCAGGGCTGCGGCCCCTGTGCGACGAACTCCAAGACTTTTACGTGTTAGGTTTACAAAACGATCAAAGACAACGTCTTTTTGAGCATCTCTCTCAGCGGCAAAGCCCGTCACAAATAGAGCTTGTTCAATTATTTTATTGGAACTGACTTGAATGCGTTGTCCATTAAGAGAAGCCCCGTGCCCTTTGATAGCAGAAAAAATTTCGTTTCTAACAGGATCAAAAGTAGCCCCCAAAAGAGTTTGATAGCGGCTTCCAACTTTTTCTAGCAAGCAAACAGTTGTACAAAAATACGGATAGGATCTTGAGTAGTTAGCTGTTCCATCAATCGGGTCTAAAACCCAAATATATTTATCTGAGAAAGAGTCATCGTTAAATTTTTTTACCCCTTCTTTGTAGGCTCCTTCTTCTCCAAGAATTTTATCGCCTTTAAAATGTTCTTCGAGTTTAGAGACCAAAAAGTCTTCAACTTTTTGATCAAACTCCGTGACGATATCAGTAAAAGAGCTTTTTTCTTCTCTTCGAATAGTTTTTGGTTGAGCACCGGGACTTAGGGAAAAGCCGCTTAAGGAGACACTTGCGGAGTCTTTAAGAATTTTTTCTAGAATCGTTAGTTTTTCTTTCAGTTCGCTTGAATTTTGATTTAAAGCAAGAGCCATGGCCCTTGAACATATGTTTTTGCTTTTAATGAATCAAAGGAAATTTATTGAGGTTTGGAAAAACCAAGCGCTTCTAACCATTCCTCAGATGTTTGAGGAAATATCCGATTTTCAATAATCCAAAGCATGACTCTATCTTTTGTTTGAATATTCAAAGCTTCTAGCCATTCTTCATTGCTATGAGGAACCGTTCTGTTCTGAATAATCCAGTTTTGAACATTTTGATCTTTTAGGACATCGTCAGAAGAGGTGATTTCAGCGCTACGGGTTTTAGGTTCTGAATTTTTTTCAAAAAATACTTCAAGATGATGGCGTTTAATAAAACCTCTTAGACCACTCAAGGAAACCTTTAACTTCTGAGCGCACCAGATTCTTCCCTTGTCTTTATTTGCAATCAAGAATTCAATAGTTGTTGAAGGGATTAGTAATCCATTTTCTTTTACAAGCCCATAATCCTTAAGGGTTAAATTTCGAGGATATTTTTTTTGTGGTTGAGAAAGTCCAAGTGCTTGAATTTTGTAGCTGACTGATCTTTCAGTTCTTATGTTTGGGTCGTTGGGGTTTGTTGTTCCAGCCAGTTTATTGAGCGCCGTTGCGATCTGAGCATGAGTCATTCCTTTTTCATGCAAATCTACAAGAAGAATTTCTTCACTAACATTGCTAAGTTTTCTGTCCCAACTAACGCCTCTATTTTCTATTTCTCTTTGATGCCGAACAAATCGGCTTGATTGGTCTTCACCATTTCGAAAATCATTTTCAAAGGCTTTTACGATGGATAAATTAAAATAAGATAGTTCCCGATAAACGTGTGATTGAGATATGCCCAATTCTCTTGCAATTTCAGGAACGCTTTTTTTACCAATAGTACGATGATAGTAGGCATAACGCTGTTTAGTAACTGGATCTAAATTAATTTGATAGCTAAGAGATAGGGTTTTTAATTCTTCAAAAAGCTCAGCTCGGGTTTTAAGAGGGATAAGTGAGGGTTCGTATATAAAAAAGGAATAGAAGGCTCTAAGGTAGAGACCCTCTTGTGAGCTGAGGTTCCATTTTTGCTCTAGCAGACGCCAGTTTTTATCGTGATTCCGCTTGGATTTAAAAACTGCTCTGACATCATCTTCAAGTTTTTTAAGTTCACTTTGCTCATAAAAATCTTTCCCAAAATTTTTTTTTAGAAGAGCAATTGTTTTGTCGTAGTTCTGGTTGGGATCGACAAGAGTTTGTTGGGCCTTCAAAATGAAAACACTCAAAACTGTTCGGCAGTCTGATTTTTTTGAGGCAGCTCTGAGAGGTGTACTGATAATGCACGAGAGTATGAAGATTATCGACAGCAGTAGCTTTTTCATTTTGAGGACTTTCTAACACTAAGTTTTTCCTTTGAGAACCTTAGGTCACTACCGCAAAGCGTTATTAGTTTTATCCTTGAGAACATTGAAACTATCTAAATTCGTCAAAAAATAAACACTTATATTTTTAGTCAAATCTTTCGATAAAGTTGTATGGGAAATGAGTCTTTTTTGATTCTCGTATTTGCAAGTTTTTTTTCAGTTATAGTCGGGGGCGTAGGTGTTTTTATTTTTATGGGTATTTACAAAGAACTCATTATACTTCGAAAGAGAGTAAAGCGATCTTGGTCAAAAATTGATTTGGTTTTGAAGCAAAGACAAGAAGCTCTTTCTCAACTCATACAGGTCACTTCAAAGAGCGTTGGCCATCAACAAATACTGATAGAAAAAATTAGTTCTTTGAAATCTCGCTTTCAGAAAACAAAACGCTTGGGAGCTAAGATAAAAATTTCGAACGAAGTAACCTTAGCCTTGCAATCTCTTTTTGCACTTGTTGAGGCTTATCCTGAACTAAAAAGAAATCCTGAATTTTTAAAAATACAAAAACAATTCTTAAATTATCAGCTTCAGATTTCAAAATGGAGTCGAACCTTCAATCAGCATGTTGAAATTTATAATTCTAAGGTTGTAGAAATACCTGAATCTCTTTTGGCAAAAATAATGGGTTACCGTGAGTTAGATCAGGTTGTTGTTGAAGAGCTACAAGACCCTTTATGCAAGAATAATTTAAATCTCGCTGCTTAAAAAAAATTGGTGCCCAGAAGAGGACTCGAACCTCCACACCACATGGATACAGGCTTCTAAGACCTGCGCGTCTACCAGTTCCGCCATCTGGGCAGTGAAATATCACTCTGCCAAATAAATCCTTTAAACTCCAGATCAATTAGCTAAGAATCTCATCAAAAGTGTAAGGCTGAGGCCTGGGGGCTTTATTTGCAAGTTTATCTGCAAGTAAAAGCGCTCCCTCTGCAAAAAGTCTGCGGTCATGAGCTTCGTGAGTAAGGATAAGTCGATCAAAGCTTCTTTGAATAATAACCGTATGAGTTCCCACTACTTCACCCTCTCTCGCAGATTGAATGTGGATATCTCCTGGAAAACCAGCATCGATCATGGCCATTTTTAAAAGCAAGGCTGTTCCACTGGGAGAATCTTTTTTGTGCACATGATGAACTTCGTGAAGGGTGATGCTTTGAATGTCTGAGAAAAATTTAATGTACGCTCTGAGCGATTTGATGAAGGCATAAATTCCAAGACTCGTGTTGGGTATCATGGCCCATGCATTGTTTTTTAGGGTTTCTTTGAGAGTTTCAAATTCCTCTTTCTTAAAACCTGTTGTACAAATGAGGACTGGGTTTTTAAAATCAGACCATTTTTGAGCCCATTTCAAAGAAGACTCAGGCACTGAAAAATCAATTGCCACATCTGGTTTTTCAAGAATGTCATTTGTTTCTAAATGAATAGAAGAAGAGAGTGTGAATTTTGCTTTCCAGGAATTTTCTGATAAAAGCTCAATTACCTTTTGTCCCATTTTTCCTGTGCTTCCGACGAGAGCTAATTTTTTAAGAGAATGATTCACGGTAAAGTCCATTTAATTTTTCAAGTAAGTCGTCTTTCATCGGAACAAGCGGAGCTTGAAAATGATCACCTGCAATCCATCCCAGCTTTTTGCAAAGACTTTTTGTAGGAATAGGATTGGACTCCCAGTAGAGGCCACCGATGAAAGGCAATATTTTTTCAAAGCGAGGAGAAGCCTCAACAGGATTTTTGAGAACAGCAGCAAAATCTTTCAACGCAAAGTGAGTCGCAACACTGATGATTCCATGTCCCCCATTTTTCACAAATTGTACAAAGCTTTCGTCATCGCCAGAGAGAAGGGCCAGCTTTTCTTTCCAAAGACTTTTTCCAATCAATCGCTCGGGCTTTCCGCTCGCGTCTTTAAGTGCGCAAATAAATTGAGCAGCAGGATCTTTTGAAGCAAGTAGAGTATCGATGACTTCGTCTGGAAGAACTTGCGCGCTTCTTCCGGGAACATCGTACAAACAAAGAGGAACTTCGAGTTGTGCAATTTCTAAGAAATGCTCGACGAGTCCTCGTGCAGGAGTTTTAATATAAGCCGGTGGAGAAGCTAAGAGCCCCGCTACTCCGACACCTTTTGCTATTCTTCCTCGTTTTAAGCAGTCGCGTGTCCCGCCAATTCCCAGTCCTGCGACAATTGGAATTCTTCCTTTTGTAAATTCAAGAGCTTTCTTGAGAACAAATTCATAATGTTGATCATCAAGAAGTGATCCCTCTCCGGTTGAACCTGCAATCACCAGTCCCGTGATACCTTCAACAATTTGTTTTTCGATTAAATTTTTAAAAGAAACTTCATCGAGTGTTTTGTCATTTTGTAAAGGAGTAATGAGCGCTGTCCATACGCCTTTCCACTGAGAGGATTCTTTAAGATTCTTCATAGTACCCTTCAAAAACTTTGTGAGCGGGTCCCGCGAGAGTGAGATATTCGCCTGATTCTGTAACAGTTAGAGGTCCACCTGGAAAAGTAAAAGTAAGGGATGGTGGTATCCTTAAGTTTTTGTCCTCTTTGCTTAATAAAAGAAGGGCGTAAAAGGCTGAAAGGGCGCCACTTCCACAGGCAAGACTTTCTGCTTCAAGCCCTCGTTCGTAACTGACAAGAGTCATGTCCGTTCGGCTGAGCCAGGAAATGTTACTTTCTTTTGTAAAATCTGGATGATGAACGAGGTGATTCGCATAAAAAAGGTGTCTAATCTTGCGAGGCCAAGAGCTTCCAATGAGTACTAGGTGGGGAACACCTGCCTGCACCCAAAATGCTTTTTCGACTCCCAGATCGTGGAGTTGTTTAATGAGGGATTGATGGTGGCTTTTGAGCTCTAGCTGTTTAAGTTCAGCTTTGGGCCAACGTACTTCGATTATTTTATTTTTAATTTGGCTTTTGATCTGGCCTCGAAAAATTTGCTTTCCATCATTCCATTCCCAATCTTCACGAGTTCGATCAATTTGATTGTGAAGCCAGAGGACAGCACAGCGAGCGGCATTTCCACAAAAATTTGCAGGGGATCCATCATTGTTAAAAAATTTCCATTTCCAATGGCTGTCATCAAGCCACATAAAAAATAAGCCATCAGATCCTATGCCATAGTGACGATCACAAAGTTTGTGAATCCATTTCTGAGTAATTTCCGGGGAATAAGGACGATTTATAATAATGAAATCATTTCCCGTCGCCTCGTATTTATAGAAGTTCATTTTGCAGCTCCCTCAGAATTATTGTTTGTTTTTTTGTAGAGGTGCGAGTGGGGGCCTTCTTGTAAGTCGTGTGTAGAAATTGGCTTCTTGATGCCACAATGGGTCATTGAGACCAAAAAAAGTGGAAAAAGATAAACAGACAAGCCAAATGCTTTCTGTACTAGGCCTAATTTCATGCTAGAAGAGTCTAATCGAAAGTGTTATTGAGGTCGAATATGTCTGATAAAGAAAGCGAGCTAGTTGGGTTAATTGAGTACGTTGTAAAGGCGCTCGTTGATTTTCCCGATCAAGTAAAAGTAAATGCAGTCCGTGGAGAACAGACCACTGTTATTGAACTTCACGTTGCAAAAGATGATTTGGGTAAAGTCATTGGTAAGCAAGGTCGCACGGCTCAGTCTTTGCGTACAGTGCTTAATGCGGCTTCGACTAAACTCAAGCTTCGATCAGTTTTAGAAATTATTGAATAATTTCTTTCTATTATTTTTTTTTGAATAAAGCTTCCGCTGCATTCAAGAGATTATCTTTGCTTGCCTGAGAATCTTTGTTTTTTGATGATTTTTGGTTCATCGAAAAATAATCGCAGAAATTACTTTTTTCTTTATCTGAAACTCTTTCGGAAATATCTTCACGGCACTCCCATTTGCGAGAAGTATCGTAAAAATTGCAATTTATGCAAATCTTAAGGTCACTGAGACATCTTGGACAAGTGTCTTGTCGAGTTGGTTTATTGCCGGGAAGAGAGGAGAGCAAAACCTCCAAATTATTTCCACATTTTTGGCAAGTACTCATTTTTTAAAATCCAATTTGTTCCATCCCTCGCGACCCAGAACCCAAAGCTTTGAGGGAACTTGCTCTAGAGGTGCTTCGTAAATTTTTTCTTGGAATTCAAAGTTAATAGCTTGGCATTCTTTTTTGTTAGGAGTTTTTTTGAGACGAAGAATAACCTTGAGAGTATCTTTTTCAAAGATTCGTTCAATCTCTCTTTCTTTGTAACATTCGATTGGTCCGGTAGCGGTCACAAGGACTTTGAGTAAATTGTTGTCTTTTATGAAATCAACTTTTTTAATAGTGGGACTCAATTCGTAGAGGGCAATCTCCTCGCAGTTTGCGCATAGAGTCATCGTGCTGATCGCCACTATTAATAGGTATTTCATGTCAAAAAGTGCTTTTCCCTTCCGTTATCATAGCAGCCCAATTTATACAAAGTTGGTTTTTTCTTTTGCCTTGCGACAAAAAATTTGTATATTCGTGCGGATGAAAATTAAAAACAAAGCAGGAATCTACGCGTTAATTGCTTTTGTACTCGCTGCATGTACAGGAAATAAAAGTTCTGAGACAGCTTCAGTCGACACATCAAACGTTATAAAGATCGGCGAAGTTGGCTCCATGACTGGATCAGAAGCGACTTTTGGCTCATCTACTCACAATGGTATTGCTCTTGCTGTTGAACAAATAAACGAAGCGGGTGGAATAAACGGAAAAAAAATTCAACTGATTACTATGGATGATCAGGGAAAACCTGAAGAAGCTTCTACTGCTGTAACAAAGCTTGTGACTCAAGATAAAGTTGTTGCAATATTAGGCGAGGTTGCAAGTTCTCGCAGCATGGCGATGGCGCCTGTGGCTCAGCAATATAAAGTTCCCATGATTTCTCCCTCTTCTACAAATCCGAGGGTGACAGAAATGGGAGATTATATCTTTCGCGTATGTTTTATTGATCCTTTTCAAGGAACTGTCATGGCGCGTTTTGCTCTTGAGACTCTCAAATTAAAAAATGTAGCGGTTCTTCGAGATGTTAAAAATGATTATAGCGTAGGGCTTGCTGATTTTTTCACAAAAACTTTTACAGCTGGTGGTGGAAAAATCGTTGTTGACCAAAGTTACAGCGCAGGAGATATCGATTTCAAATCTCAATTAACATCTATTAAAGGAAAAAATCCTGAAGCGATTTTTGTCCCCGGATATTATACGGACGTAGGATTGATCGCTAGACAGGCTAAAGAATTAAAAGTTTCTGTTCCTCTTCTAGGCGGCGATGGATGGGACTCTCCAAAACTCTATGAAATTGGAGGAGATTCAATAAACGGAAGTTATTTCTCAAATCACTACTCTGTTGAAGACAAGAGTCCAGTTGTTCAGGATTTTATCGCTAAGTACAAATCAAAATATAATCAAGTTCCAGATGGATTGGCAGCTATGGGCTACGATGCCATGAAAGTTCTAGAAAATGCTATGAAAACTGCAAAATCGCTCGAAGGAAAAGACCTAAGAGATGCAATTGCAGCAACTAAAAATTATCAAGCTGTTACTGGAGTCATCACTCTTGATGAAAAACGTAATGCAAAGAAAGCGGCTGTTGTTTTGAAAGTTGATGGTTCAAATTTCAAGTATTCAACAACCATACAACCTTAAATGTTAGAATTCATACAACACATCATTAACGGCCTTTCGACTGGAAGTATCTATGCACTGATTGCTCTTGGATACACGATGGTTTTCGGTGTTCTTCAGTTGATTAACTTTGCGCATTCCGATGTTTTTATGTTGGGTGCCTTTATTTCTTTTTATTTCTCAAATTATTTTAGATTAGCAGCTAATCCTTCGGTTTTTGCACTTGTGGCGGCCTTGCTTTCTGCCATGGTGGGATGTGCAGCGATTGGATATATTATTGAAAGATTTGCTTATCGACCGCTTCGCGGTGCTCCCCGAATTAACCTATTGATCACAGCTATTGGGGTTTCTCTCTTCCTAGAGTATTCAGGGCAACAGGTTTTTGGATCATCTCCGCAGTTTTATCCGCAAATTTTTAAACCTGAAATAAATCTTGGAGTAGGGTCTCTTTCTATTAACCCCCTTCAAGTTGTGGTTTTATCAATCTCAATTGTTCTCATGCTTATTCTCCAATTTGTAATTTTTAAAACTCGAGTAGGAAGAGCTATGAGAGCAGTGAGTTTCAATCATGATCTTGCGAGTCTTATGGGAATTCCAACAAATAAAATCATTTCTCTTACTTTTATGTTGGGATCTGCATTGGCAGGTGCTGCGGGAGTCTTAGTGGGACTGATTTATCCAAAGATTGATCCTTTAATGGGAGTTGTTTTAGGACTTAAATGTTTTGTTTCGGCAGTCTTAGGTGGTATCGGAAGTATTCTTGGGGCTGTTGTAGGATCCATTACATTAGGAATTTCAGAGGCGTTTTTAGTAGGTTACGGAAATCCATCTTATAGAGACGCACTGGCCTTTGGTATTTTGATTGTTATTTTGCTCTTTAAGCCATCAGGCTTATTTGGTGAAAATCGAATTGAGAAAGTGTAGTGCTCCCTATGTTTCGTGAAAATAAAAATTGGTTGATTGCATTTGCGGTTCTTTTGCTGGTCTATCCTTTTATGACCAAGCTTGAGCCGTATACTCTTCAAATTATTTTGTTGTGTGGAATTAATGTTATCTTGGCGACAAGTCTCAATCTTGTGAATGGATTTACAGGGCAGTTTTCTATGGGACATGCAGGCTTTATGTCTGTTGGAGCTTATACTTCTGCGACTCTCACAACTGTGGTATTTCCCTCTTTGTTTTCTTCATCATCTGGGAGCGTTTTATTTATTTTTCCTTTGCTCGCAGGTGGCTTAGTTGCATGTTTGATGGGTTTTGTTGTTGGTTTGCCTTCTTTGAGATTACGAGGGGATTATCTATCAATTGTAACCTTAGGCTTTGGAGAAATTATTCGAGTGCTCATGCAGACGACCGATTACGTGGGAGCTTCTCGTGGATTACCTGGTATTCCGCCTATAGCTGGTTTTGGGTGGATTTATGGAAGTATGCTCGTCACTCTTTTTGTTTTATGGAGAATTATTAACAGTCGCTACGGAAGAAGTTTCATTGCTGTTCGAGAAGATGAAATTGCGGCTGAAGCAATGGGTGTCCCGACAACTAAGACAAAGGTTCGTGCCTTTATGGTGGGAGCTTTTTTCGCAGGTATTGCAGGAGCGCTTTTTGCGCATTTAATACAAATTATTACTCCTGCAATTTTTGATTTTAATAAAAGCTTTGAAATTATCATGATCATTGTTTTTGGTGGAATGGGGTCGCTTTCAGGATCTATTATAGCGGCAATTTTCTTAACGATACTCAGAGAAAAACTGCGAGGCCTTCAGGAATTTACTTTTGGCTATGATCTTCGAATGATTATTTATTCGTTCTTGTTGATTATTCTGATGCTTTCTCGTCCTGAGGGTCTTATGGGACGAAAAGAAATCTCTGATTTTTTTAAGAGATTTTTCAATAAAAATAAGGAAGCGGTGCAATCATGAAGGCCGTATTAAGTCTTAAAGATTTAGGTATTCGCTTCGGAGGTCTCAAGGCTGTTTGGGACTTGTCTTTGGATATACCAGAGGGAAGTATTTTTGGATTGATCGGCCCCAATGGAGCCGGCAAAACAACTTTGTTTAATTTGCTCACAGGAGTTTATGTCCCCACTCAAGGAACAATTGATCTTTTTGGAAAAAGTACCTTAGGAGTAAAAACATCAAAAATCACAGCACGTGGTTTAGCTCGAACTTTTCAAAATATTCGATTGTTTAAAGAAATGACGGTTTTAGAAAACGTTATTGTTGCTTTGGATAATTCAGAGTCGATGCCAAAAGCGAATCCTCTGAGCGTTCTTTTGCGCAGTTCAAAGAGTATAGAAATTGAAAAGCACAAGTCTGCAAAAGCAATGGAGATCCTTAAGATTTTTAGTCTCGATATCAAAGCTCAAGAGCTTGCAGGATCACTTCCTTACGGTGAGCAAAGACGCTTAGAAATTGCTCGAGCGTTGGGTACTGGAGCGCGACTTGTTTTGCTCGATGAGCCTGCAGCCGGAATGAATCCAAATGAAACTCGAGACCTAATGGAGACGATTCGTTTAATTAGAGACAAGTTAAATGTAACGGTTCTTTTGATTGAACATGACATGAAGCTTGTGATGAGCATTTGTGAACGTATTGCGGTTTTAGATTACGGGGTAAAGATTGCAGAGGGAAATGCAAAAGAAATTCAGAATAATCCAAAAGTGATTGAGGCTTATTTAGGAAAAGCACCTGCGGAGGCAAGCGCATGAGCGAAGCTATTTTGTCCCTTTCAAATGTGTCTGTTTATTATGGAGCCATTAAGGCTCTTGAGGATGTAAGTTTTGATCTCAATAAAGGCGAGATTCTTTCGATTATTGGTTCAAATGGAGCGGGAAAGACGACAACTCTTCGGGCAATTTCTGGTTTAAAGAAAGCAAGCAAGGGAACGATTACCTTTAAAAACGAAAAAATTTCAGCTCTTCCAGCGCATGAAATTGTTCGCCGTCGTCTTGTTCAGTCACCTGAAGGTCGAGGAATCTTTCTGAATTTATCGATTGAAGAGAATCTTGATTTAGGTGCTTGGTCCTCTCCTAATCAAAAAGCTTATGCGGAAGATCTTGAGAATGCGTTCACTCTTTTTCCTCGTTTAAAGGAACGTCGAAAACAAAATGCGGGAACGCTTTCTGGTGGTGAGCAGCAAATGCTTGCGATTGCTCGTGCTCTTATGGCAAGACCTGAGGTTTTGTTGTTGGATGAGCCAAGCCTAGGATTAGCGCCTCAAATTATTCAAAAGATTTTTGAAATTATTGTTCAGATTAATAAGCAAGGAAAAACAATTCTGCTTGTAGAGCAAAACGCTGTTCAAGCTCTTGAGATTTCTCACAGAGGAATTGTTCTTGAAACAGGACGTGTGAGTTTTGTTGATGAAGCAAGAAATCTTTTAAAGAGTGATAGAATTCGTGAAGCTTATTTAGGCGGTTAATTTTTTATTCTATGAATAAGAAATCTAAGTTGCGTACGATTTATTGTACATTTCCAACAAAGGCGAGTGCCGAGGATTTAGCATTTGATTTAGTAACAGAAAAGCTTGCGGCTTGTGTGAATATTTTTCCTCTTGAGGCATCTGTTTATAAGTGGAAACAAAAAATTTGCATTGAAAAAGAATATGCAGCCCTGATTAAAACAAGCGAAAAAAAATTAAAAAAAACAATTTCTTTTATTTTAAAAGAACATCCCTACGAGATTCCTTGTCTCGTTGTGTATAAGCCAGAAGCTGTTTCTAAATCATATGACCGCTGGATTTCCTCGAATTTAAAGTAAGATTATTTTATATTTAAAACAACTGGGCAGTGATCTGATCCAATCACATGATCCCAAATTTCTGCTTCCATGATTCTCGATTTCGCTTCGTTATTAATTGCGTGATAATCGATTCTCCAGCCGATGTTTCTTCCTCTTGCTTTTGTTCGAGCACTCCACCAAGAATATTTAACGATTTTAGGATAAAGGTAACGAAAAGTATCGACCCATCCCTCAGACAAAAAAGAGGTCATCCACATTCGCTCTTCGGGCAAAAATCCAGGAGAGTCATGGTTCGAGTCGGGCCTGGCAAGGTCAATTTCTTCATGGGCGATGTTGTAATCACCTGCTAAGATTATAGCTTTTGAAGGAAAAGTTTTTTCAAGACTTTTTAAAAACTTATGAAGTAATTTGCAGTAATCAAGTTTGTAGCCCAATCTTTTGCCGCCCTCTTGGCTGTTGGGAAAATAAGCAGAAAGATAAACGGCCTCTTTAAAGACAGCTGCTATCAACCTTCCCTCGCGATCAAATTGATTGTCTTTCATCCCGTACACAACATCTTCTGGGGGTTTTTTAGAAAGAATGGCACACCCACTATAACCTTTTTTTTCTGCCTCAACGTAAAATTGATAGGGATAGTTTTTATTTTCTAAAATTTCGGAAGGAATTTGTTCTTTGGAGGCACGAACCTCTTGAAGCCCCACAATGTCTGCTTCCGATTTATTCAGTAAATCGACAAAGCCTTGGCGGGCACAGGCGCGTATACCGTTTACATTCCAGCTAAGTGTACGAAGCATGAAACATGAATAATCTCTCTCAACTTCAGAGGCGACAAGTCGACAGTCTTTTTACAACGCTGCGCAGCCATGTTCTTTCTTAAAAGCTCATGTAAAGCGAGATTCATTCGATGATAAAATAAAGGGAATTTCATGAAAAATAAGCGGATAATAATTGTTGGTCTAAGCTCATCACTTTTAATTGGTTCTTTTGTGCTTGCTCAAATGAGCCCAGGGAGAAGTTTTTGGGCAAGAGAGTCCTTACCGTCTTTGAAAAGTGAAGAGTCACGAAAATTTGGTCTTACGTGTGAAAGAGTTCCACAATTAATGCAGTTTTATTTACTCTCACATGTGAAGTGGAAAACTTTTGATAGAGAACTGATTGATCGCACGATTAAGCAATATTTGAAGTGGATCGACGGATCAAAAACGCTTCTTCTCGAAGGGGATATTCAAAAAATAAAGATAGATCTTGTTAAAATGTTCGAACGAATGAGTGTTGGCGACTGCTCCGCTTTGGAAAGAACTCGAGCCGTATTGGTAGAGCGTTCAAAGGAAAATGCAAAATTCGCAGAAATGTTGCTCGGGCCTAAGTATAAGTTTAATGAAAATACAGAGTTTGTAAGTGATCCAGACAAGAGAGATTTTTTTAAAACAAGCAAGGCTAAAGATGATTTTTTAACTAATTTCATTCATTTTCAGTATTCAAATTATCTCATGGCCGACACGGCTTCTGAGGAAGCAAAAAAGCTTTTAAAGAAAAAATATGATCTTTCTACAAAAAGAATTCAAGATGAGAAGTTTGAAGATACTCTTTCAAGCTTTTTAAATTCTTTTGCCTTAGCTCTTGATCCTCATTCAAGTTACATGTCGCCCACTGAAATGGCAGATTTTAATATTCAAATGAATCTTGAGTTAGAGGGAATTGGCGCAACTTTAAGTTCTCAAGATGGATATACTGTTGTTGAGGAGCTTATTAAAGGAGGCGCTGCTGATCGCGCTGGAGTTCTTGAAACAAAAGATAAAATTATTGCTGTTGCTCAAGAAACGGGAGATCCAGTCAGTGTGATCGATATGGATTTGAGAGATGTCGTTCGTCTCATCAGAGGAAAAAAGGGAACAAAAGTAAATCTCACAATCATGCGAAAAAAGGGTAACTCTACTTCGCAAAACAAGGTGACTATTGTTCGAGATAAAATTGCGCTTGAAGATCAAGCTGCAAGTATTTCATATGTTGATAAAGCTGTTAACGGAGTTAAAAAGAAATTTGCAATTATTGATTTCCCTTCTTTTTACGGAAGCACTGATCCTCGTGAATCTTCTAAGCGTTCTTGTTACAAAGATATGAAGCGCTTGGTATCAGAAGCAGCCTATAAAAAAGTAGATGGTATTGTTGTGAACCTTTTACAAAATGGAGGGGGGCTTCTTGAAGGAGCCCGTAGTATTTCGGGATTATTCATCGAAAAAGGAGGAATCGTTGGAACAAAAGACGGTGATGGTTCGGTTTCAATTCTTGAAGATGACGATTCTGCTGTAAACTATACGGGGCCTCTTGTTCTTTTAACAAGCCGCCTAACAGCTTCTGCAGCTGAAATTATGGCGGGCGCTTTGAAATCTTACAAAAGAGCCATTGTTGTTGGCGCTGATCATACTTATGGAAAAGGAACTGTTCAGCAGGTTCAGTCTTTGCCCTATGGGCTAGGTGCGGCCAAAACAACTACTGCTTTATTTTTTGTACCCAATGGAGAAACAACTCAACATCAAGGAGTTTCAGCAGACGTGGTTATTCCAACTATTTGGAGTATAGATGAGCTTGGAGAAAAATCAGGTGATTATTCTCTTCCACCACAAAACATTCCTCCCTTTACCAGTACACAAGCAAATGAAACAAAGAAGTGGAGAGAAATACCTTCATCGGTTATTCCAGCTCTTCAGACTAAGTCTAAAGAGCGAGTTTCTAAAAATGCAAAATTTAAAGAAATTGTACAAGAACTCGCAGATGCTCAAAAAAATAAAGGCGTTGTGAAGCTTGCCGATTTCCGTAAAAAAGCAAAAGAAGAAAAAGATAAAGAAGACAAAGATAAGAAAAAGAAAAAGACGACTGCCCAACGTAAAAAAGAAGTTATTCAAGTTTATTTAGACGAAGGATTAAATGTGTTGAGTGATTTAGTTTCTGAAATGAATAAAGGCTAATTATTCTTCGGGACTAAATATTTTCTTAACTCGAAAGCCCGGGTTTTTTTGCATGAACTCTTGGGCTTGAGGCCATTTTTCAAATTCTACTTTCTTTATCTGGTTCCAACAAAGGTATCTAGGCGAAGAATAGATGGATTCAAGAGAAATTTTTTGAAAGTGAGGATAGCTTTCAAGAGTTCCTCTAAAAAGCTTAGGGTTTTCTTGTAGGGCTGCCTCAACGGCTAAGAGGTCACATCTTGTATTGGCAGGATGTCCCTTGTGAGCTTCAACATGAAAAAATTTGTGTTTAAATTCATCGGCTAATTCGTCTAACTCTTTCCAAAGGTCTACGTGTAAGACGGGTGATCCATCGCTTTTGTGCCAGTTTTTTTTTCGCCACGAAAAGCGCCAACTCGTTGTGGCTTCAATGACAAATTTTGAATCAGATAAAATAATGAGCTCATTTTGAAGCTTAAGTTCTTTCGCGCATTTAAAGGCCTCTAGACAGCTTTGAATTTCCATTCTGTTATTTGTGTCTTTGGGGGAGTGACCACAGTTTTCAATGACTCGTTGTTGTTCTCCAGATAAAAAGATGTAAGCCCATCCGGCAGCTCCGGGGTTTCCTCGGGAAGCCCCGTCAGTCAAAATAAGGTTTGTTTGAGAGAGAACAATTTCATGAATACTGTTGGGATAGGGCAGGGCCATAAAAGTAAACTAAATCTAAACATAAAGTTTAGAAAGCTAAGAAAAATTTAAGATGTTTTGCTTAGATTTTTGGTATAATAAAAATTGTAGACGCTATACGGTGGGTCCGTCGGCCCCCGTGGCCAGAACCCTAAGGGTTCGGAAGGAGGTGGTGCTGTGACGAGTTCAAGTACAAGTTATAGCCCCCAGGAGGTTGGCGCTTAGTCGCTGATACCTGACGGGCTTGAGGGGTTGTAGGGGTGATTCTCTACAACCCCTCTTTTTTTGCTTTTTTTAATCCTTCTTTTTCTTAGCTTTACGAAAACCCTGACAGAGTTTATACCTTCTATACGACAATCCCTTGTCACGGAGAGGTGGCCGAGTGGCTTAAGGCACGCCCTTGCTAAGGGCGCGTGGGAGAAATCCTACCGTGGGTTCAAATCCCACCCTCTCCGCCAAAAATAAAACAACACGTTAAAACTTCGTTAAATTTAAATTACTTTGTCGGAAAATTAATCGAATTCTAACTTAAAGCTTTTTTTGGCATTAACCGAAAACAGTCCTGATGGGCGATTTTAAAAACCAAAGAAGTGGAGAACAAACTCAGGCTACTTCAATCAAAAGGGTAAGTACTTTATCTGATAATAAAAAATACAAACTCAGAAGTTTCTTAGATTCAGATAGTAATCTTTCAATTGAAGACGTAATAAAGAAAGGTTTAAAACACCCTAAGGAATTGTTAATAGCGACTCTTGTTTTCTTTATCGGTTTTTATATTTTTAGGCCAAGTGGTACACAAGGAATCTATCAGCAAACATCTGCTGCTGTATTTAGCAGTGCAGACAATAACTCATTATTTAGGTCCCTAGATACGTTGGTACCAGCAGGAGATGATGGAAGGGTCTCAGATGATTTAAATGCATATGCAGAAAAAGCGATTACCTTATTAAAGTCTAACGATTTTATAGATCATTGTGCTGAAGCTGCAGTCAAAGATTCTCAAGTAGCATCGGCTTTTTTTCCAAAAGAATACAAAAAACTAAATGCTAATGAAATAAAAGAAAAGATTAGAGATTTTCTAAGAAACAAAATAGAAATTTCAACGCCAGACAAAAAATCTCTTATTGCGTTTAAAAATACTAAAGGGGGATTCACTGTAAAGTTTAAGTCATATTATGAAAATGATTTAAGGGGACAAGTTAGTACTGTTTCTAGGCTCATGAGCGAATTTTTAGCAAAAAAAGACCTTGAAGATATTCAGTCTGCGCGAACACTCGTTCAAGATAGGTTAGTTCTTGCTCAAAAAGATTTTGATGCAGCAAGCCTTAAAAGAAATCAAGTAGCAAACGAAGTTCCCAATATTGATCCTTGGTCTATCTCAAATCTCTTGACCCAAGTTGCATCAACAAGAACTGCTTTGGCTAGTAATAGGGCCTTAAAAAAACATATAGAAAAAAAAGTCTCTGATATTCAGCAAAAAATACAAGTTTTGAATAATAAAAAGAATTTTTCCGATAACTCAGGTGATGTTTCTGTTCAGACTCTTAAAAACGAAGTTGCAACATTGTATAACTTGAAAAGCACTCTTATAGAGCAAGGCTTTTCAAATGAAAGTATAGCCATGAGGCGAGTGGATGATAATTTAGAAAGAGTAACAAAAGCTCTTGAATCAAAAAAAATCACCGGTGATGTGGAGTCAAATGTTGATAGCCCGGATACTGGAGGTGGAAGTGCAAGGTTTTCTCAAAGTATTGAGGTTTTAGATGCGGATAATGTGTTTTATGAAACAAAATTAGATCAACTGAAAAAAGACTTAGCTGAAATGAATCAAAAGTTAGGAAAAAAAGTTATGCTTGATTCTGAAATTAAGAGTCTTGATAACTTGCTGTTTTTATCTCAAAAAAAGATTGAGAGTTTAAAGAATGGTCTTGCAAGATTGGATGTTTCGGATTTCAAGGCTTTAAGGCGAATTACTTTTGTTTTTTCTCCAGTATCTTTCACTCAAAGTTTTTCAGTTTTTTCTTACCTTCTTATTGTGGGTATATTTAGCATAATATTGGGCTTTATTGTTTCCTTGGCGTTTGAGTTAAGAAATCCTTCTTTAACTCAGATCAAATCTTTTGAGGAGATTGGTTTAAGGGTTCTTGGAGGGTTGCCTTCGTATAGGAATCCGTTATTAAATGATTTAGACGAAAAGTATCATTTCTACTTCTCAAAGTGTGGCATTGGTTTGGAAAACACTTTAAATTTCTTGAAAAGCAAGATTGTCCTTTTTTCTTCTGTGGATGATTGTATGCAATCGGCAACAGTTTCTCTTAACCTCGGTATCTACTTGTCTAATACAGGAAGAAAAATTTTAATTCTTGAAACTGACCTCGTTCATAACTCTTTGGTTAGTTTGACTGGCGCGCCGCTTGATGGAGGAATTAGTGAGTTATCTTTTCACGAAGGAGAGGTTAATATATCTCCTTTTCAATTTCAAAAAGGGTTAGATATTTTAACAGGAAATCCAGATCGAATGCCAAGAGAATACAGGTTGGCTTCTCAGGAGTTTTTTAATCTTTTGGGTGAGCTTAAAGAGCAATACGATTTTATATTTATTCATGCAAGATCTTGTTTAGAAGGTTCTGATGCTGCGGATCTTTCGCGCTATGCCGGCTTAAGTGTTGTGACTTGTGATGCTAGAACTATTAAAATTGATTTGCTTGAAAAATTTGTTGGAGAGATGCAGGGGTTTTTGAGTAAAGAAAGTATGTTTATTCTTGATGAGCCAGAAGATTTATTAAAGGTAGGGCAAGGTGATGTGTCTAAGGCTAAAGTTTCTCCTGCTTCTTTGAGAAAAAATACTGAGCCAGAGAAAACTAAGATAGCGGCTTGATTTTTAAGCCCAAGGGTTTATAATTCAAAAGAGTATGAAATTAAAAAAGATTTTTGTTTCACTTTTGTTTTTTTCTCATGTCGGCAACATTATGGCTCAAAGTTTGTCAGCAGGCCCTTCCCAGTTAAATTATGGTAGTGGTAGTAATCCCTCTAACCAATCTGACAATAGATTTAATTATGGGTTAAAGGCTGTTGAATTTATGGGAGGTAATTATCCAGGCGCTATCATGATTCCAATAAACGTTTGGGGGGCTTCTAAAACTACGGGGCTATTTCGAGTGCCTAAAACTGCTACTCTTATTGATGTCTTATCTTTTGCTCAGGGTCCCACTGATAATGCCGTTCTAAGCAAGGTTCGAATTAAAAGAACTGCTGAGAAAGTTGAAAAAACTTTTACTGTAGATGTTGAGGAGTTGATAGATAATCCTAACGCTCAAGACATACCTCTTATGGCAAATGACATTGTATACATAGAACCAAGAAAACCTTTCTTGGACCCTCAAATTGTGACAACTGTTTCTGTTTTGGCTACTGTAGCCACTTTAATTTCAACAGTATTTATTATTAGAAATAACAGTAAAAATTAGTATTCAAGCTAAAAATTATTTAAATCTTTATTTCATCTAGAGGAACCGCTGGTACAAAATGTTCACTGGCTCCGTGCATGGAGTCTGATGTTGTAAGTGAATTCCATATAGCTTCCTCAGTTGCTTCTATTGCAGCTAAATAAAAAGGATCAATGCAGCGGTCGTGTAGGGCTTTGAATGAATAATAAACGGAATCTCCAAAGCGCTCAATTTTATTAGCGGTTGAAAAAGATAGGATGATTTCTCCAGAGCCGTTTGCAGCGTAACTTCCTACTCGACCGATTCCTAAGCCAACTCTTTTTGAAAGACGATTAAGTTGATGAACAGTGAGGGGAGCGTCTGTCCCTAGTACGGCAATGATACTTCCATAGTTTTCTCTTCGACGCTGGTATTCTTTGAATTTGGGCGAAAGTTTTCTGCCCACTGGGTAACCATCTAAGCGCAAATCTTCCATCTCACCAAAATTACTCATCACAAGAATTCCAACGGTATAAGAATCTTTTCCAATTTTTATCATTCGAGAAGAAGTTCCAATTCCTGCTTTGAAGTCACAGCAAATCATTCCCGTTCCACCGCCAACGGATCCTTCTTCAACAGGACCATGATTTGCAGTTTCAATCGCTTCTAAGACGTTTTTGTAAGTCACGTGAGTCCCTGCAATATCATTGAGCCAACTATCGTCGCATTCTCCGACAATAGGGATCACAACATCGTGCCTGTTTCCAAGCTCCGGATATTTTTGAACCATGTATTTAACGGCTGATTCTGCGCAGCTTCCCACACTGAGTGTGTTTGTAAGTAAAATGGGTGTTTCTATAATTCCCCATTCAATAATTTGAGTGAGGCCAGAAACTTCCCCAGCTCCATTTAGAACAAAACCTCCAGCTTTCAGTGAATGAGTATATTCGTTACCGCCGTTGGGAAGAATAGCGGTCACACCGGTTCTCACCGCACCTTTTCTTGTTCCTTGCTTACCCGTTCCTTTGATGATCGTAGAATGGCCAACTTTTACACCTTTAATATCTGTAATTGAATTTTGAGGGCCTGTCGGAAATTTGCCAATAGAAATGCCCAAATCACGTAATCGACAACGTTTCAATTTCATTAAATCATTGTCTCTTGGAGCGGCTCCCTTGTCGCGCCATTTTTGTGAGCAACGGATAAATCTTTGCGTAAATCTTTTAGTCGCTTAATCGCAGGTGACAAAATTTCTTGAATGATTGTTTCGTAACTCATGCCACAACCTTCAGCGATTAGGCATAGGTCAGACCAGCCAGGAGTGAGCCCGGGTAGTGGATTACATTCTAGGAAGTAAATGTTTCCATAAATATCCATGCGAAAATCCATACGCGCAACATCTCGACAGCCTAAAGCCATAAAAGCCTTACGAGCATAAGATTCGATAAGATTTTTTTGTTTAGAGTTCAATGTGGGTTTGGTTTCGTAGCGAATGTGATTTTCAAAATCAAGTTTGTATTCATAGCTATAAACAGGAAACTCAACTTGATCTAAAAAAAGAATTTCCATAGGAGGCAAAACCTTCGGACGTTTTTCTCCTAAAAGAGCAACAGTAAACTCTCTCCCACCGACATAGGTTTCAACAAGAGCAGGCTGATTATAGCGCTCAATAATTTTTCCAGCTATTTCTCGAAGTTCGTTTTCGCTATGAACAACACTTGAGGAATAAATTCCTTTACTGCTACCTTCTGCGACTGGTTTGACAATTAAAGGATAAAGAACCGTGGAAGGAATTTTTTCGCGGGCATCTGAAATCAAAAATGAAGGAGGTGTGGGTACTCCTTCTTCCGCGACTACTTTTTTTGCAAGACCTTTATCGAGAGTCACAGCAAGAGTTGTCGCATCACTGCCCGTGTAGGGAAGTCCCATCATGTCGAGAAGTGCGGGCACTTGAGATTCGCGATTTCTTCCCTTTAGTCCCTCTGCAATATTAAAAACAATATCCACATCTGCGGAGCCAAGTTTTGCAGGCAAGTCGCTTGTTGCCTCAAAGTCGATCACTTCGTGGCCCATTCTTCGAATCGCATTTCGAATAGCTTCTAGAGTTCGAGGACCATCAAATTCTGCTTCGGTATCTGTCAGGGGATTAATCCCCGGGGTGATTCTTTTTTCATTGAAGGTAAAGCCAATTCGAAGATGATTGAGGGGACGTGTTTTTATTTTTTTCTTTTTGATTTGAAAACGATTAGAAGAGGAATTTATAACAGCCTCTAAAACTTGAGCGTCATTGATTATTCCTGCGTATTGAGCGGCAGAAAAAAGACTTGCGCCTTCTTCTAGGCTTGGAAGAGCATTTATTTCGATGAAGTAAATCTCTCCGGAATTGGAGATTCTAAAATCAAGTCGGGCAAGGTCTCTGATTCCAAGATCGTGAATAATTTTTGCAGTGTAATCGGTTATGAGCTTTGTTTGTTTTTCGTTTATATCAGCAGGGACTTTTACGGATACGGCGTCAGAATCAGAATTTTTTAACTCATAATCATAAATTTTGTATTTTCTTTTTGATCTAGAATTTTCGCTAAAGACATATTGAACAGGAGAGAGAACTCCTTTTGTCTTTTCAGAAAGTCCCTCAACGAAGGGTACGGTAATATCGGTTCCATCTATGTACTCTTCCACAAGAATGCCATCGGGATATTTTTTGAGCATTTCTTTTATTCGTATTTGGTATTCTTGAAGATTGTTAACAACGGAGTCTTGAGTGATTCCCTTTGAACTTCCTTCATAATTAGGTTTTAAAAATAAAGGAAAACGTAAGTTTGAAATTTGAGAATGATTTTTTTCAGTGACAAAAACAGAAGGGACTACAGGGACCCCGCATCGAGAAACTCTTGATTTGGTAAGGTCTTTATCAAGAGTTAAATTGCATATGTATGCATCTGAACCCGTGAAGGCAAAGCCCATTTGTTCAAAAAGAGCAGGATAAAAACCCTCTCTAAAACGACCAAAACTTCCCTCGGCAGTGTTAAATACAATGTCGGCTTCAAGGCTTTCGAGTCGAGCAAGAACTCGTGCGGGGGGGCCAGAAACTTCAACTTGATAGACCTCGTGCCCCAACGATTGGAGCAAATTAGTCAGTCTTTCAATGGTTTCTGGTGTATCAAATTCGGCCTCAGCCTCAGAGTTATTTGTTTTTAGATTATGCGTAAAAGCAATTCTCATCCCCATTTATTTCCTACTCGTTATTTTTAGCTGTTTTGGAGTATAAGTCATAACGTATGGCAGCAACTTTTATATACTCTGCGAAACGTTCCGCGATTGCTTCATTTCAAGGCAGTCTCAGTCAGTTATCCGCACCTGAAATCGCCTCGAGTGTGATTAAAGATACACTCAAAAATTTTGAAGTTGAAAAACTTAATGAAGTTTATATGGGTTGTGTTTTAACGGCGGGAGTGGGCCAGGCACCCGCAAGACAAGCGGCACTCAAAGCTGGGCTTCCACAAAATGTGCCTTGCACGACCGTAGGGAAGGTTTGCGGATCGGGATTAAAATCAGTCATGCTTGCAGATTTGTCGATTCGTTCGGGAGAAGCTCAATTTATCTTGGCTGGCGGAATGGAGTCGATGAGTCAGTCGCCGTATCTACTGCCTAAGATTCGAATGGGTCTTCGTTTAGGGAATGGTGAATTGGTTGATTCTATGATCAAGGATGGATTGTGGGATGTTTACAATAACTTTCATATGGGCTCGGCGGCTGAGATTTGCGTGAAAAAACATAATTTAACTCGTGAAGATCAGGATAAACTTGCAGCTCTTTCTTACAAACGAGCTCAGAATTCTATTGCTCAAGGGCTTTTCAAAAATGAAATTGCTACGATTGAAATTAAAAATAAAAAAGGAAATATTCTTTTTGAAGTTGATGAAGAAGCTTCAAAGTTTGATCCAGCAAAAGCTGCAACTTTACGGCCCGTTTTTGATCCTCAGGGAACCGTAACAGCTGCGAATGCTAGTAGTTTAAGCGATGGAGCAGCTGCTTTATTGTTGGGTTCTGAGGAACAGGGAAAAAGCTTGAAGCCTCTTGCTCGAGTGGTGGCTCAGGCGCAAGCTGCTCAAGATCCCGTATGGTTTACGACGGCCCCTGCGGAAAGTATTCGAGTTTTACTCAAAAAAGCAAACCTTAAAGCAAGCGATATTGATTTGTGGGAAATAAATGAGGCTTTTGCAGCTGTTGCACTTGTTAACATGAACATGCTGGAGCTTGATCCCAGCAAAGTGAACGTACGAGGAGGAGCTATCGCGTTGGGGCATCCTATTGGAGCAAGTGGAGCAAGAATTTTAGTGACACTTGTTCACGCACTACAACAAAGTAAAAAACGCTGGGGTGTTGCAAGCCTTTGTATAGGAGGCGGTGAGGCCACTTCGGTTCTCATTGAAAATCTTGACCTCTGACAAGTTTGAGAAACACTTCTCTAAACTTAGAGAAGCTGTAGAGAGCGTTAGCGCTGTTGAGGCTGCAGAATTATTTTTGTCTCCACATATTCGCGAAGATGTTTTTTTAGAGGCTTTGCGCGAGCCTGGTCCCTCCCTTTGGATTGTAAACAGGAGCGATGTATCGGACAAAACGCTTTCGTTTTTGCACAAACATCCCCTTGAGCAAATCTCTTCCCGAGCTGCTGAGAAGTTTAAAAATCGACAGGCCACAATCACTCAAATTTCAGAGCCTATTTTAGATAGTCCATTTCAGGAAGTGGAGGATTTTCTTGTGGAAGATGTTTTAGGGCATCCTTTGTGCTCTTGGGAGGCGATGATGTATTTTACAAAAAGCCTCAATGAAGATGTTCGTTCAAGTTCTTGCTTGAGCCTTACTCGAAGAGTCTGGGAGCACCCAAAGCAATCCCTTGATTTACCCTTTATAAAAGAAAAGCTTTTTGTAGCTTTTTATCCTCTAGCAAAAGAGGACCCTTCTCCTGTTGTGCGAGCTTATGCGGCTCGGATTCCTATCTGGGAGGAAAAACATGTACAAGATTTTGCTGAGATGGAATCAAACGCTCGAGTACTTTCAAAATGGTTGCAAAATGAGGCTTGTTCAGCGGAACTCGTCAACAAAGTAGGTTCATCTACGAGAGGAGATGCCTTTTTATCACGAGTGGTTTCTCTTGATTCACGTTTAAATCATGATTTAAGAAAAAAACTACATTCTCAAACACGGGATTCTTTTGAAAAAGTTATTCACGAAATTTATTTAGGAAATTAGCATTGTGATAAAAGTAAAAAAGAAGAAAAAGCCTTATCAAGTTGTGGATGCTTATACCAAAAAAGCTCACGAAGAAGGTTTTGTTGCTCGAAGTGTTTTTAAGCTTCAAGAAATTGATAAGAAAATTAAATTCTATGAAAGAGGCCAAAGGGTTTTGGATTTGGGATCAAGTCCAGGAAGTTGGTTGCAGTTTGCCTCTCAAAAGGTGGGATCTACAGGATTGGTTGTAGGCCTTGATATCGTTTCAATTCGGATGAATGCTCAAAATATTCATTTTTTTATTCAAGATATTACCGATCATGAGGGTGTAAAAAATCAAGTTCAGGAATGGGCTCCTTTTGATATTTTACAAAGTGATGCGATGGTGAAAACTTCTGGAATTAAAGAAAGTGATTGTGCACGATCTATTCAATTGGTCGAGAGCGCTATTGCTCTTGCCCAAAATGGATTGTTAAAGCCAGGTGGAAAGTTTTTAGCAAAAATATTTGAGGGCCCAGGCTTTAATGAGTTTTGGAATGAATTTCGAAAAATTTTTAAAAGTTCAAAGGTCTTTCGGCCCGAAGCTATTCGTGAGGGGTCCCGAGAGATTTATATAATGGGAATTAAGCCCTAAACTTTAATTTTTTGCCTATAATCGAGCTATGAGTAGGTCTTTAAATAGAGCCCTGGGCGCAGTATTGCTTCTTTTTTTTTTTCAATCTTATGCGGGCCTTGGAGATGATGTAAGAAAACTTGAGGAAACTAGAACTTTTTCTAAAGAAAAAAAATTAAAAATTGTTTCAAAAAAAAATTTTCATATCTATGAAGTGGAGGCTCCTGAATATAAAATTCGTGAATATGTTAATTCTGATAAAAAAGTATTTGCTGTTGCGTGGTCTGGTTTAACTCACCCGGAGCTTAAAAAAGTTCTTTCTTCTTATTATGATGAATATACAAGCGTAGCCCAAAAACAAAAAAGAACTCACGGCCAACGTTTTCGTGTTGTGAAATCCAAAAATGTAACTCTTGTTTTATCGGGGCATATGAGAAACTTAAAGGGCAAGGTTTATCTTCATGCTAATTTGCCACAAGGGGTGGCAGCATATGAAATTCAATAATTTAATTTTTCTATTTATTTTTTTATACTCGTGTATTGGTTCTAAGGTTACGACTTTTGAATCAGGAATTCAAACGCCAATTAGCGGTCTTCCCAATGGGTTAACGATCACCCCTGCTGTTGGTAAAAATGCTTTAAAGTTAACCGTAAATGGTTCAACATGCTCGGTTGATAGTTACATCAATAAGCCCTGTGTTGAGATTACTCTTTGTGACTCCGCAACCGGAACTAAATGTGAAAAAATAACTGATATTTTGTTAGATACGGGAAGCTTTGGTCTGCGTGTTTTTAAAGATGCTTTTACTCAATTAGAGCCTTATGACACATCAAAGATTGCCAAAGATTTTGAGTTTTTTTCTAAATCAAATGGCGGGGTTACTGGAAAGCTTGTCCAGTGCGCGAGGTTCGGTGATGGAAGTGCTGATTGGGGCCCAGTCATGAAGGCGCAAATTGTTTTGGGAGGAGAGGATCCCGTCCTATCTCCTATTCAAGTCATTGATAGAAATTTTGCTAATTATACCGAAAAATGTACAAATACTGCTGATGGTTCTGCTCCTGATGAAAATGCAGCTGCCGCTGGCTTTAATGGAATATTAGGTGTCGGTTTATATTCAGAAGATTGCGGAAGTTTTTGCGAAATTTTTAACACAACTATGTATTTTAATTGTGATCCAGCGGATACGAGTGTGCCTCCTCAAGTGTCGCCCTGTATAATAACAAATGCTCTTGTTGCATCAGAGCAATTGAAAAACCCCGTATCTCTCTTGAGCGTAGACAACAATGGAGTCATTGTTCAGCTTCCGACTGTTCCCCAGACTGGAGCAACAAGCGTAGAGGGTAACTTGATTCTGGGTATTGATACAAGGACAGCCGCTTCAGTAGGCTTTGTGGATAATTCAGCAGTTGCTGGAATTAGAACTTTTACAGCTGCAGAAGAAAATCCAGGTGATAATTTTGCATATTTTAAGACTGTCTACCGGGGAACAACATATTCAACATCTTTTTTGGATACAGGCTCAAATGGTCTTTACTTTGACGCTCCTAGTTCCTCAGTCATTCCTGATTGCTCAAGTTTGAGTGCCCCTTGGTTTTTCTGCCCAGAATCAGAGATGTCTCTTCAGGCAATAACAAAAAGCGCGGATGATTCTGTTTCAAGTTTAATAAAATTTAAAATTATTGGTCTTCAGGATTTATTTGAACCAAAAAGGGTTTTTTATAATCTTGGAGGAGATGCAGGTTCGGAAGATGGGAACAACAATCCCGATCCAACAATTAGCTTTGATTGGGGCTTGCCCTTTTTCTTAGGGAGAAATGTATATAACGGAATAAATGGAAAAACATCAACTTTAGGAACCGGGCCTTATTGGGCTTATTAAAGTTATCTTAAAAGCTGATCGTATATTTGATCTTCTTCTCCAATAAGAAGATCTTGAGACTGGCCTTGTTTGTGAAGTGCACCCTTTTTAAGGACAAGAAGATGTCCTCCCATTTTTTTGGCAAAAGACAGATGGTGGGTAACCAAGACAAGAGGAATCTTGAATTCTACTTTTAATGTTTCAATCATTTTTAAAACTTCTCGGGTCATAAAGGGATCAAGAGCAGAGGTGGGCTCATCTAAAAAAATGAGTGATGGATCAGTGACAAGCGCTCTTATAAGAGCCGTTCTTTGTTTTTGCCCACCGGATAAGGCTTGAGGTTTTTTAGAAGCTTGGTCTTCTAGGTTAAATTTTTTTAAAAAATCAAAAGCTTTCTCTTCAGCTTCTTTTTTTGTTTTTAGGTGAACTTTTTCGAGAGCAAGACAAATATTTTCTAAGACTGTTAGGTGAGGAAAAAGATTAAAAGATTGAAAAACAACTCCGTTTTTTTTTCGAAACAGATTTAAAAGTTTTTCACTTTGAGGAATTGCTTTTCCATCCCAAAAAATTTCTCCCTTTTGGGGAATTTCTAAGCCACATAGGAGCCTAAGAAGAGTTGACTTCCCACTTCCGGAAGGCCCAATTATTGAGAGAGTTTCAAAAGTAGAATTAAATGAGAAGTTTTCAAAAATTCTACTATTATTGTAGGAAAAAGTAAGGTTTCGAATTTCAAGCTTCATAATGAAGTTTCATTTCTATTTTGTGGCTGATCCACGAAATGGGAGCCGTGATGAGCAGGTATCCCAGAGCAAGAGGAATATAGGCTTCGAGAGTGCTGTAGGTCAGTGAATTAACTTCTTGAGCACTTAAGGTAAATTCACTGACGGCAATAACTGACAGTAGGGAGGAATCTTTCACGATAGAAGCAAACTGCCCCGCAAGAGCGGGCAAAGATGCCTTAAAAAGCTGAGGAAGGATCACGTGTGTGTATGTTTGCTTCTTATTCAGCCCAAGAGCTTTCGCAGCATCCCATTGGCTTTGAGGAATGCCTTCAATGGCCGCACGCAAAATTTCAGCAATATAAGCGGCGCTAAAGTTAGATAAAATAAAAATGGCTAACCAAAATCGATCGCTAAACCCTGCGGCATTTGCAATCACATAGAAAAAGATAAGGATTTGAACGAGAAGAGGAGTTCCTCGAATAAGGTTGATCCAGGATTGGCAAAAAACTTTTAAAATAATCAAACTTCTTTGGCCCATTAGCAACAGCCAGCCCAAAAATAAACTTAAGATCAAGGAAAGTGCAGATATTTTAAGTGTTAAAATCCAGCCACTTAAAAATTTTTCTTTGTAGTTCCAGAGAATGGGCCAGTTCCATGAGTAGCGAATGTTAGAAAAGCTCAAAAAGAGCATCAGCCCCAGTAAAAGATAGAATGAAAGTTGATAAAAAAAGATGAGAAGATTTTTTTTCACAAAATAAAATCAACTCCTAGGTTTTTAAAGATAATTTTTTCGTTTTTTAAAAACTTATCAGCTAAATCAGAAAAGCCCTTTTTTTTACGAAAATCTTCAATAAACAAATTTATATTTTTTGTGAGTTCAGGGTTTCCTTTTTTAACTCCAATAGCCCATGATTCTTTTTGGAAAGCCTGGAGAAGCGCTTTTGTTTGTTCGGGATTTTTTTTCCAGTGATGGTAAATAGACATTTGATCATAAATAAACGCGTTGGCTTTGCTTTGAATAACTTCGAGAACGGCTGAGTTTTCTTTATCAAAAGCTAAGACTTTTGCTTGTTTTAAATTTTTGAGAGCCCAGGCTTGCGCTGTTGTTCCTTTTTTGACAGCGATTTGAAAGTTTTTTTGATCTAGACCTTTTTCGTTTTGAATAGAAGAGTTTTTAGGAACTAAAAGAGCAAGTCCTGTGTTCACGTAGGGCTCACTAAAATCAATAGATTTTTTTCTTTCATCATTTACTGTCAGTGAAGAGATGATGATATCGATAGATCCGGTTTTAAGGGCAGGAATAAGACCATCAAAAGACATATTTTCAATTTTCAAATCGCGTTTTAAAAATTGAGCAAGAGCCTGAGCAATTCCGACGCTGATTCCATCGGGCTCACCTTTTGTGTTGGTCATTTCAAAAGGAGGGTAGCTTAGCTCCATTCCTACTCTGAGAATTTCAGCAGAGGCTTGAAGGAGAAGAAAAAAGGAAAGTGTTAGTAGGATGATTTTCTTCACATTTCTATGTTAAGGCTAAGTTTTAACAGCATCAATCTGCTTTTCTGGCGCAGAAGTTAAACATTCCTCTGTTGCAAGGCATGTGTTATAGATTCTGTTCAAAAGAGGAAAGTCCTTTTCTAATTCGAAGCCAAAGCGCTTAGCATTGTAAAGTTGTGGGATCAAAAATAGGTCAGCAGCACTAATTTCATCATTTATGCAGTATTTTCCAGAGATGTTAATCAGGCTTTTTTCAAAAGCTACGAGTCCCTGTTGAATGAAAGTTTTAGCAAATTTCATTTTTTCTTCAGCCACAGAACTGTGAGCATTTTGAGCACGAGGAGTTTGAAGAGGTGCTGTGTCGCTATTAATAATTTCAGAAAGCTCGATGATTTTGTATCGATGACTTCGGTCTTTGCCAAAAAGATAAGGGGCAGAGGCGAAATTTTCTTCGATCCACATCAATATAGCCATGCTTTGGCTTAAAAAAATATCAGGAGCAATTTCAAGCACAGGTAAAGCACCTAGAGGGGATCTTGCCGTATGCTCTGGCAAGCGGTTTTCTCCTTTGAGGATATTCACAGGAATATAGTCGTAGGGAATTTTTTTGAGAGAAAAGGCCCAGCGAACTCTCCAAGAAGCTGATGAGCGCCAATATCCGTAGAGTTTTGCTTTCATGGATGATTTTATTCTAACTCATCACTCACAAGAACAACTTTGTTTTTTAAAACACCCAGGCCTTCAACTTGAAGCTCTACCTCGTCGCTCTCTTTGATCCACTTGTCTGAGGGAGCGTAGCCCACGCCTTCCATGATGCATCCAGAGCCCACAGTTCCAGAGCCAAAGACGTCGCCAGGATAAACTGTGCAGCCATAACTTGCGCGTTCAATGATTTGAGCAAAGGTAAAGCTCATATCTTTTAAATTTCCATTGGAGAACTGCTTACCATTTACAAAAGCCTTCATCGACAAATCAAAGCGCTCACCTTTGGGACTTGAGATTTTTTTTGAAGCTAATTCGTCGCGAGTTACAAGCCAGGGACCAAAAGCATTGGCAAAGTCTTTTCCCTTAACAGGACCCATGCTCAATTTCATTTCAGCCACTTGAAGAGCCCGCGCTGACCAGTCGTTCCAGATCATATAACCCGCAATATATTCATCAGCTTTTTCTGCGGGAATATTTTTTCCTTTTTTACCAATGACAACGCCTACTTCTAATTCGAAATCGAGATGATCTAGATGCTTGGATTGAACTTTTACATCACCGGGACCAATAATCGAACGAGGTTCTCCGTAATAAAACACGGGAAACTCTTCGAATTCTGGAATCATAGGAAGATTTCTATTTCTTCGTGAGGCTTCAACATGATTGCGAAAAGCATAGCCATCGCGAATAGTGGGAGGGTTAGGAAGACAAGCTTTTAAAACGATATCGCCAATGTTGAGCTGGGGATGGTTTTTGATTTCTTTTTCAATTTGAGAAAAGCGAGTCAGACCGTCTTTTTCAAGAAAAGTTCTTAAGTCAGGAGCGATTGAGGACAAATCAGCAACTGAATCTGGCCCAGCCATAACACCCCAAGAATCTTTGTTGTCGGACTTGCGTTTAAAGCTACAAAATCTCATATAGTTTCCTCCTCAGATAAAACTTAATCAAGAAGAGCTTCTTTTAAGTTTTTATCAATCGCTTCCAAGAAAGCTTCTGTCGTAAGGTAATGTTCAGTTTTTATTTCTGAACCATGGATGCACACAGCAAGATCTTTAGTCATCTTTCCGCTTTCCACTGTTTGAACACACACTTTTTCAAGAGTGTCGCAGAACTTGATGAGTTCTTCGTTGTTGTCGAGTCGTCCGCGATGAGTAAGCCCTTGAGTCCAGGCGTAGATAGAGGCAATGGGATTTGTTGAAGTCGGTTTACCTTGTTGGTGCAATCGATAGTGTCGCGTGACAGTTCCGTGAGCCGCTTCGGCTTCCATTGTTTTTCCGTCAGGAGTCACAAGAGTTGAGGTCATGAGTCCAAGTGATCCAAAGCCTTGAGCAACGGTATCGCTCTGAACATCTCCGTCGTAGTTTTTGCAGGCCCAAACAAAAGCGCCTTCCCATTTGAGAGCAGAGGCGACCATGTCATCGATTAATCTGTGTTCATAGGTAATTCCTGCTTCTTGGAATCTTCCTTTATATTCTTTTTCGTATATCTCTTGAAAAATATCTTTGAAGCGCCCGTCGTATTTTTTCAAAATTGTATTTTTAGTTGAAAGGTAGAGCGGCCATTTTTTAGCAAGTGCTTGATTAAAGCAACTGTGAGCAAATCCTGTGATGGATTCATCTGTGTTGAACATAGCCATGGCAATTCCATCGCCTTTAAAGTTTGTAACTTCTAAGGTTTCTGCAGGACCATCTTCAGGTTGAAAGGTTAGTGTGAGTCTTCCCTTTCCTTTTGTAACGATTTCTTTTGCTTGATACTGATCTCCAAAGGCATGACGACCAATACAGATAGGCCTTGTCCATTGAGGAACAAGGCGTGGAATGTTTCGACAAATGATAGGTTCGCGAAAAACAGTTCCGTCTAAGTAGCTGCGAATGGTTCCGTTAGGGGAGCGCCACATTTTTTGAAGTTTGAATTCTTCAACGCGTTTTTCATCGGGTGTGATGGTTGCACACTTAATTCCGACATTACATTTTTTAATGGCTTCAGCTGCTTCAAGGGTGACGCGATCTTCGGTAGCGTCACGGTGCTCGATGCCGAGGTCGAAGTATTGAATTTTAAGATCTAGGTAGGGTTTGATTAATTTTTCACGAATGAAGCCCCAAATGATTCTGGCCATTTCATCGCCATCCATTTCAACAACTGGATTTTTCACCACGATTTTCTTCATGCAAATGTTCTAAGACGCCCTTGGCTCTCAAACAAGTCTGAAAAAGGTTTAGAATTTAAGCCATTTCTCATCCCAGTAAGTGGGAAGAGGGGCTTCGATGAGAAGTTTTTTTTGAGTGAAGGGATGAACAAAACTCAAGCTCTTTGCGTGGAGAGCAAGGGGAATTCCGCTTCGATCTGGTTTTCCATAGAGGCGATCTCCCAAAACAGAGTGGCGCATTTCCAGACAATGAAGGCGAATTTGATGGGTTTTTCCAGTTTCGAGTGTGACCTCTAAAAGAGATTTCTCGGGACTTGCTTTGAGAAGTTTAAAATATGTATGCGCGCGTTCAGAGGGTCTGCCTTTTGAAAAGTTTGCCCACTTACCGCCTGTTTTACGGATAAAGCTTTTCACTTCTCTCCATTGCTCAAGCCAGCGTCCTTCTACAACGGCCCAGTAAACTTTCTCGAGTTCACGTTTTAAAAATAATTCGCTCATGGGTTTGTTAATGGCTTCTGTTTTTCCAAATAAAACCACTCCAGTTGTGTCTACATCTAAGCGATGAAAAAGAACGAGCTTTTGGCCGAGCATTTTTTCAGCAATGGCTTGGAGGTGTGGGCGAGAAGGGTCGAGTGTGACGTGCGAGGGAAGAAAAGCAGGCTTGGAAACAGCCACCATGTCTTTATCTTCAAAGAGAATTTTAACGTCTAAATTGCTCATTATTATTTTATAGTTACATTATAAAAAAAACGCCCACTCCGTTAAGAGTGAGCGTTTTTTATTTTTTAATTTTAGAGACTTAGTTATTCAGCTTTTGCTTCTTCAGTCGCAGCAGCAGGTGCTGATTTGAGACTGCGTTTCTCAAAACCGCCCTTCATACTTGATTTCAAAGTTACGTAAGCATTTTTAGCTCCAGGAACAGCGCCTTTTACTAAAACAACGTTTGAAGCTGTATCGATTCCAACAACTGTAATGTTTTGAGTTGTAACGTTGCGATCACCCATGTGGCCAGGCATTTTTTTGTTTTTGAAAACGCGACCAGGGATAGAACGCATACCGATCGAACCACCGTGACGGAAGAATTCCGCAGCACGTGAAGCAGGAGCTCCACGGAAGTGGTAACGTTTCACAACACCTTGGTAACCTTTACCGATAGAAACACCGCTTACGTCGATGTGATCACCGATTTTAAGAAGTGAAGAATCTAGGTTTTGCCCAACTTCAACTTCATTGATGCTTGTTTCATCGAGACGAAATTCTTGAATAAAACGTTTTGCAGGAGCTTTTGAAGCTTTGAAGTGACCTGCTTCAGGCTTTGTGACGTTTTGAGCTTTTTTGTCGTCAAAACCAAGCTGAACAGCATTGTAGCCTTCTTTTGCTTTTGTTTTCTTTTGAACAACAATACAAGGTCCAACTTGGATTGCAGTCACAGGGATCACGTCGCCTGCTTCTGAGAAGATTTGGCTCATGCCAAGCTTCTTACCAAGAAGAACCATGTGAGGGTGTTGAGTGGGAGTGCGTTTAGGTATCGAATTTGTAGATGTATTTGTCATATTTCTCCTTCCATCCATCATTCCCTCAGATCGAGCTGGGGAACTGGCAATTCGTGAATGAAAATACATCCCATCTTACGTGATGGGTCAAGCAGAGAATCTCGGATGGTAGTCTTACTCGTGATCCATGCCTAGAATGAAGCTGTGTTTTGGGCAATCATAGCCTTGATAGGGGCTTTTTTAGGAGCGCCTTTAAGCCAAAAAAGGGTCTGGGGGCATATAGGGGGCCTTTTTTATGCAGTGGCTGCCTGCCTGATTTCTTATGAGCTTTTTCTTCTCAAAGAGCCTCTGCGCTTTGAGCTCGTAACTCAGCCACTAGCTTTAGTGGATTTTAGCTTTGTGCTCGATAAGGTGAGCCTCTCTTTTGGAAGTCTTGTTTTATTCATTGGTTTTTTTGTCACAATTTACAGCGTTTTTTATATCAAGGAAGCGGATCGCCCTTGGTTTTTAGGGCTACTTCATTTTTTTACCCTGGCGATGCTTGGAGTTATTTTTTCAAATAATTTATTAGCAATTTTTGTTTTTTGGGAGCTGACGACGCTTTGTTCATATTTTCTAATTTGCTTCAAGTCTGAATCGGAAGAGGCGCGAAAAGCGGCTCAAACATCGCTTGTCATAACCGTGCTTGGCGGCTTGAGCTTGCTAGGAGGATTTTTGATCTTGGGTTTTATAGGAGGAAGTTTTGATGTTTCGCTTATCAAGATCCCGCTGAGTGATTCCTTCTATGGAGTCGCTTTACTTTTAATTTTTTTGGGAGTTTTTACAAAGTCTGCGCAATTCCCTTTTCATTTTTGGCTCCCTCGAGCTTCAACGGCACCTACGCCCGCAACTGCTTACTTGCATTCGGCAACGATGGTTCAAGCGGGAGTGTTTTTGCTATTTCGGCTGAGTCCTTTGCTTTCTAAACATCATTATTGGTCGAAGATTTTATTTTCTGTCGGACTTTTTACGAGCGTTATCTCGTCGATTTTTATTTTTTTTGAAAAAGACCTTAAAAAGATTTTTGCTTATACGACTCTTTCAGCGCTAGGAATGAGTTTTTTTCTCTTAGGAAAAAAAAGTGAATTGATAGAGGTAGTTTTAGTTTGGGTTGTGGCGCATGCTTTATACAAGGCGCCTCTTTTTTTGTTAGTGGGCAGTGTAGATAACTCTGCCAAAACGCGTGATCTAAATAAATTATCAAATCAAGTTCTTGCTCTTCGAGGTAGCTTATTGCCAGCAATTTTGGGATTGTTTGCTTTGTGGGGGCTGCCTCCTGCGCTTTCTTTTAGCGCTAAGAATCTCATCTTCACTGCAAAGAATTTTTCAGTACTTGAAAGCTCCGTCTTGGTTTTTATATTAGCAGCTTCAGCAAGCGTGGGCTTCTCACTTGCAGGGGTTCTTTTCTCAAAAAAGAATTTCATGACTCAAGAGAGTTTTTGGAAGAACGAAAAAGATCCTTGTTCATTGTGGGTCACACTTCTTTTAAGTTTGTTACCAGTTTTCGCGCTGGGTGTTTTTAAGTTATTTACTGGCCCAAGGGAGTCGAGTTTTTCATCTGAAATAGGTTCTTTAGTGGGCATTCTTTTTTTAGGGTTTATTTTTTCCAAGATAGCTCAAATCCTGAGAGAAATTCGTTTGCCTGAAGTGAATTTCATCAAAGCTTGGGATGTTTGTTTTGAGGCTTTTTTGAAATCTTGCAAGGCAGTTTTTTCTTTTCTTTTGAATTCTCGTATTGAGTTGTATTTGTTCACATCTTTTGTTTTTTTATTTTTTTTAATCTCCCAAATTTCCGGGCTCGATCTGGCTCTTCCTCTACTCACTCTCAGAAACCCCTCACTTACTCCTTTTGAGATTGGACTCGTTGTGACGATGATCTTTGCATCAATCCTAGCCGTGAGAGCTGATTCTACCTTTTATTCGGTCATATCTTTAGGCATTATTGGGTTGGCAACGGCTTTTATCTATTTAGCCAACGCAGCTCCCGATCTTGCACTTGTTCAGATACTTGTAGAAACAGTTTTTTTAATTATCTTGGTTCTTGCACTTGGGGACATGCCCAAGAAAATTATAAAGCTCACTTCTCGTTACAATAGGATTCTTTTTTTCATCATAAGTTTGGGTATTGGACTATTTGTAGGAATTTTTACTTTTATTGCCTCTGTTGCTTTGAGGCCACAAACTCTCTCAAGGTATTTTGGTGAAAATTCTTTGAGTCTTGCTCAAGCAAGAAATGTCGTGAATGCAATTGTTGTGGATTTTCGAGGGCTTGATACCCTTGGGGAGATTATTGTTTTTGGAGTTTCAGTTTTGGCAATTATTAATTTTTTAAAGCCATCTAAAAGCTCTGAGGAAATTTTGTGAAAAGTGTCATTTATGATCAAAGTCTTCGCTATATAAAGGTGTTGATTTGGGCTTTGGCTCTGTGGGTTTTTTTGAGAGGTCATAATGCTCCGGGAGGAGGTTTTGCTGCGGCTCTGATTGCTTCTTTGTCGAATATATTAGAGGGATTAACTTCATCACATAAACTGAAAAATAGTTCAAAGTTTTTTAAATTCATTGGTGTCGGTATTTTACTTTCTTTTCTGGGCCTTTTGATAAAAAACATGATTGTTTTTGATACGGGTGTTTTTTTTCTTGTTTATGCTTCAATTGTTTTGATGTTTAATTTTTTAATTCAAAAAGATTTTTCAAACAAAAGTGAGGGCACTTGATGAATTTTTATCTTTGTCTACTTGTTGTTGCCCTGGTGACGGCCGGTATCTATTCGATTTTGCAGTCGCATCTTATTCGTATAATTGTGGGTTTTATTCTTCTTTCAAATGCAGCAAATTTAATTCTTTTTGTGGCAGGAGGTGTGGGGAGTCGAGTGCTCCCTCTGGTTCAAGAGGGCAGCGAAAAGCTTGAGGTGAGGGCAATGGATCCTGTTCCGCAGGCTCTTATCCTAACGGCGATTGTGATTGGTTTTGGTATGCTTAGTTTTTTGGTGATTTTGTGTCGCAAGCATTACCAAAATACCGCTCAGGCCGATTTAACAGTGGAGAGTTTTGAATGAGCTATGCTCTTTTTGTTCCACATGCGCTACTTATCGTTGCAGCAGTATTGTTTCTTATTTTTTGGAAAAATGTGCGAGCGCAGGAAGTTGTTTCTTTTGTTTTTTCTTCAGTACTTTTAGTTTTTGCAGGATTTATTCTTTATAAAGTAAAAAGTCAGGGGATTCAGGTTTTGCAAGTGGGTTCTTGGCCCGCTCCCTATGGGATTACTTTGGTTGCAGATCTGACGAGTGCACTTTTACTTTTAACAAGCTCCATTGTGTATTGGTCGATTAATATTTACTCTTTTTACTTTCTTGATCAGCAAAGAAAGCAGCGTGGGTATTATTTTTATGCAAACTTGATTCTTTTGGGAGCAATAGGTGTTTTTTTAACGGGAGATCTTTTCAATCTTTATGTTTCTTTTGAATTGCTGCTAATTTCAAGCTTTGCACTATTAACTCTTGGGCAATCTCGAGAAGAAATCAGGCAGGCTATTCCTTACGTGGCCATGAATTTGCTTTCTTCTTTGGCTTTTCTTGTAGGCATAGGGCTTATTTATGGGCACTCGGGAAACTTAAATATCGCTTATTTGTCTTCTTTGCTTCGAAACAGTGAGTGGACTTATGGGATTAGGACAGCCAGTGTTTTTTTGTTTTTTGCTTTTGCCTTGAAGTCTTCGATGTTCCCTTTGTTTTTTTGGCTACCCAGATCCTATGCAGCCGTTCCTGCAGGAATTGCCGCCTTGTTTTCGTGTTTGCTTACCAAGGCAGGAGTTTATTCTTTTCTAAGAATCTTTAGTTATATTTTTCCGATTGTGAGAGATCCTACACTTCAACAAATTTTTTATTATTGTGCTCTTTTGACGATGGTGGTGGGAGTGGTGGGTGCGCTCGCTCAATCCACCTTTAAAAGGATTCTAACAGTCCATATCATGTCTCAAGTGGGGTATATGCTTTGGGGTTTTTGTCTTTTTTCACCCCTAGCACTTGCGGGGACACTTTTTTTTATTGTTCACAATATGATTGTGAAGGTGATTTTGTTTATGGTTTCAGGAATTGTGGAAAAGCATAAGCTTTTGACATTTGTTTTTTTCTTATCCGCTCTTTCATTGGCGGGATTGCCTCCGTTAAGTGGATTTTTTGCAAAATTATTTTTACTAAAAGCAGGGGTAGATTTTGAGGATTGGTTGGGTGTGGGAGTTGCCATGCTTGTGAGCTTGATGACTCTCTTATCGATGAATAAAATTTGGAATGAAGTTTTTTTTAAAGAAAAAACTCAAAAAGAAATTCATTCAAATAAAACCCTTCCTTTGAAAAGTCTTTTCCCTGTCCTTTTTTTGAGTGTTGTTTCTTTGTTGATTGCTTTTTATTCGCGATCCGTTTTTGACCTTTTCATGCAAGCTGGGGAAACTCTTTTCCATCCACTCGATTACAGGGAGGCCGTTTTAGGAGAAGACGTGTGAGATTTTTTTTATTTTTAAAATATCTTTTATTTTTTTTACCCTTTCAAATTATAACTTCTTCTTTTCAGGTAGCCTGGCTTGTTCTTTTCTCATCTCGTTCCATAAAACCTGCTATCGTTGCAGTGCCTTTATCATTAAAAAGCGATTGGGCAATCACCTTATTGGCTCATTCCATAACGCTCACTCCGGGTACGCTGAGTCTCGATCTTTCTAAGGACAAGAAAACTCTTTTTGTCCATTGCTTGGCTTTGGAAAACCCACAGGTTTTTGTTAAGGCTCTCAAGGAGACATTTGAGGATAGGATTTTAAAATTAGAAAAGGGAGGCGTTTCTCTTGGCTAATTGGATTGAATGGCTACAAGTTTTTTTTATTGATTGCTTTTTTGTTTTTCTCATTATTTCTCTCTTTTTTGTTATAAACCGATTACGAATAGGGCCCTCCTTGGCGAATAGGGTTATTGCCTTGGATTTATTTGCAACAATTCTTTTAACAGCTACTGTCGTGGCTTCTTTTTATCTGAATAATACGATTTATTCCGATGGGGCTATAATTTTGGGACTTGTTTCTTTTGTGGGGACTGTTGTTTTTGCTCGATTTTTAGAAGGACAAAGTGATGATTGATTTGTTGATTTCTTTTTTTATTTTTTTATCGGGCCTGCTTATTTTTTTAGCAGCATTAGGTTTGAAGAAGTTTCCTGATATTTATTGTCGTTTGCACTCCACATCGATGGCTTCTTCGGGAGCTAAGATTTTTTCTATGGGAGCTGCTTGTCTTTTTTTTTGGAATTCTCATTTTGAAGTGTCCATAAAGTTTATTTGTTCTTTGTTTTTCATATTAGGAACGACACCTCTTTCAGCGCATCTTATTGCCAAAGCTTGCTATAAAAGAGGAGAAAAGCGTTGCCCGCAAACCTGGCACGATGATTATTCTAAGGTGAATACTTTTTAGACAGTGCTTTCAAAGAAGCGCATTGAGGGTTCTTTTGTGCTCTATAAATAGATTTAAATGGCTTTGGCCTTAAAGGGTGATGCTTTTGCCTGGCATATGCATTGCATTTATGGGGGCTATGTCATCTTCAAAAGTAAAAAATAAAGTAAAAGCGATTAAAGTACCGCGCAAAAAAGTGAGTGAAATAGCTCCTAAGGTTGAAGTCGAAGCTAAAACAGAAGTGAAAAAGGCTTCTGTTATTTTATCTACTCTTCAATCTGCTATTCGATTATCAAAGAAAAAAGTAATAGATATCGCTTCTCATGCTTCTTATCGATTTGAGAAATGGATCTTGTTGGTTCTCTTGGCTCTTTCAACCGCTGCCTTTTTAGGAGTTAAGCTCTTTGAAAGCTCTAATATGTCGTTTACTTTAACCGAAACTCCCTCTGTTGCCGTCGCTAGCAATACACTATCTAGTGAAGCCGAATTCAAAGCTGCTTTTAAAGAAAACAGAAAAGAAGCTCGTTCAATTGTTGAGAAGCACGCTCATAAAACTCATAAGATTATGAGCGCTTCATCTAAGAAATCATCTAAAAAAGCTGTTAAAAATCTTCGCAAAGTTTCTTCAAAGAAAGCTATTGCTCGAAGATAATCTTAGTCCCAGCTTAGTGCGCCGCCAGTTTGGTATTCAATAACGCGGGTCTCGAAGAAGTTTTTCTCCTTCTTCAGATCCGCGATTTCGCTCATCCAAGGGAATGGATTTTCTGTATTGAAAATCTTAGGTAATCCAATCTTTTCTAAGCGGCGATCTGCAATGTGACCCACATATTGTTCAAACATTTTGGAATTAAGCCCCAAAACTCCACGAGGTAAGCAGTCTTTTGCGTACTGCGCTTCAAGGTGAGCCGCTTCGCGAACAAGCTGAATCGTTTTTTCTTGGTATTGTTTTGTCCAAAGCTCTGGGTTTTCGATTTTAATTTGGTTAATCAAGTCGATACCAAAGTTCATGTGCTTTGTTTCATCGCGCATGATGTATTGGATTTGCTCTCCAAGGCCAACCATTTGGTTGCGGCGCTGGAATGAAAGCATCATTGCAAAACCAGAGTAGAAGAAGATTCCTTCCATGATGATGTAAAAACCAATGAGGTCATCGAGAAATGCTTGTGATCCTTCAAAAGTTGCAGTCGAGAAGTGAGGATCCATAACAGATTTTGTGAGCTGAAGGTCAAATGCGTCTTTGTTGTGAATACTGACAACTTCACGATACATGTTGAAGACTTCACCTTCATCAATGTTCAAGCTTTCTACGATATATTGAAAAGCGTGTGTGTGAATAGCTTCTTCAAAAGCTTGGCGAAGCAAGTATTGGCGACACTCTGGGTTTGTCACGTGTTTGTAAATCGCAAGAACGAGATTGTTTCCTACAAGTGATTCCGCAGTTGAAAAGAAACCAAGGTTTCTTTTGATCACTCGACGCTCATCTTCAGTGAGGATGTTTGATTTCCAAAGTTCGATGTCGCGACCCATGGGAACTTCTTGCGGCATCCAGTGATTTGCGCAACTTTCTAAATAGTTTTGCCATGCCCAATTATATTTGATGGGCACAAGTTGATTTAAATCACTTCGGCAGTTGATGACTCTTTTTTCATCAACTTGAACGCGTCCTTTAATGGCTTTTTTTGCAAAAAGCTCTTCTTGGTTTGCGAGGTTGATGGCAGATGTTGTTTCAATTCCAGGGCTTGTCATAATTCTTTTCCTTTATCCTTTTTCTCTCACTTGTTTACTGACAGGCTTCACAATCAGGGTTTTCAATGGAGCACATTTTAGGTGCAAAATCTTCACGTTCCTTTGCTTCTGCTGTAACAGTGCTGATAGGAGTGACGTGATTGTATTCGCGTGTGTTGATAGTTGATTTCTCAACACCAGTCGCGCCCATTGAGCGGAGGTAATAAGTTGTTTTGAGGCCTTTCTTCCATGCATAACGGTACATTTCGTCGAGAAGTTTTCCGTTTGGTTTTGCAATGTAAAGATTTAAGCTTTGTCCCATGTCGATCCATTTTTGGCGGCGACTTGCGCAGTCAATTAACCATTGTGGAGCTACGTCGAAAGCTGTTTTGTAGAGAGACTTGAGGTTTGCAGGGATACTTGTAATAGGCTCGAGATTTCCATCGTATCTCTTGAGTTCGGAAATCATTTCTTGATTCCACAATCCAACAGCCTTTAAATCTTCTACAAGATACGGATTGATCACAGTGAATTCACCCGACATGTTGCTTTTTACAAATAAGTTTTTATAAGTAGGTTCAATAGACTGAGTTGTTCCCGCAATGTTTGAGATTGTTGCTGTCGGAGCAATCGCCATACAGTTACTGTTTCTCATTCCATTTTGCTTGATCGCTGCACGAACAGGTGACCAGTCAAGTTTAGCCTTGCTGTCCATATCGACTTTGTCTGCTCCACGCTCTTCGCTGACGATCTTGATCGAATCTACAGGAAGAATTCCCTTGTCCCAGAGAGATCCTTTGAAGCTTGCGTAAGATCCACGTTCTTTTGCAAGTTCTGTAGAAGCAAGAATCGCGTAGTAAGAAATTAATTCCATGCTCTCATCTGCGAAGTCTACAGCTTGAACGCTATCGTAAGGAATTCTCATCATGTAGAGAGCGTCTTGGAATCCCATAAGGCCAAGACCTACTGGGCGATGTTTTAAGTTTGAATTTTTTGATTCAGGAATAGGGTAGTGATTTTGATCGATCACGTTATCAAGCATGCGCATTGCAACTGTGACAGTGCGAGCGACCTTTTCACGATCCAATCCCTTTCCAGGAATCATATGATTTTGAAGATTCACAGAACCCAGGTTACACACAGCGATTTCATCTTTGTTTGTATTCAAAAGAATCTCAGTGCAGAGGTTTGAACTGTGAACAACTCCTACGTGCCCTTGAGGAGAGCGAAGGTTTGAAGGATCTTTGAAAGTGATCCAAGGGTGACCTGTTTCGAAAAGCATAGAAAGCATTTTGCGCCAAACTTTGACGGCTTCTACTTTGCGGAAATTTCCGATTTCACCACGAGCTGCTTTGGCTTCATATTCAACGTAAGCTTTTTCGAAAGCTTTGCCGTAGAGATCGTGCAAGTCAGGAGTTTCTTCTGGAGAGAAGAGCGTCCATTCTGCATTGGCTTCTACTCGCTTCATGAACAAATCTGGAATCCAGTTTGCAGTGTTCATGTCGTGGCAACGGCGACGATCGTCACCTGTGTTTTTTCGAAGCTCGAGATACTCTTCAATATCGATGTGCCATGTTTCGAGATAAGAGCACACTGCTCCTTTTCTCTTTCCACCTTGGTTCACCGCAATGGCTGTATCATTGGCAACTTTCAAAAACGGAATCACGCCTTGTGAGCTTCCGTTTGTTCCTTTGATGTGAGCGCCAAGTCCGCGCACAGGTGTCCAGTCGTTTCCAAGTCCACCAGAGAACTTAGAAAGAAGGGCGTTGTCTCGGAGAGATTTGTAAATATCTCCGAGGTCATCAGGAATTGTTGTGAGGAAGCAAGAAGAGAGTTGGGGGTAGAGGGTTCCAGAGTTGAAGAGGGTAGGGGTTGAAGAAACGTAATCAAAAGAAGAGAGCAAATCGTAGAATTCAATCGCACGTTTTGTTCTTTCTTCTTTTGTCTTTTCAATAAGAGCAAGGCCCATACCTACACGCATCCAAAACACTTGAGGCAATTCGATACGACGGCCTTTTACGTGAATGAAGTAACGATCGTAAAGAGTTTGAAGGCCAAGGAAGCTGAATTTCTCATCGCGCTCAGGCTTGAGGGCTGCAGCGATTTGATCGAGAGAGAATTCAGTTTTGAGACGTGGATCAAGGCGACCTTCTTGAATTCCAAGATCTAGGTAAACAGGAAGGTACTGAGTGTAAGCTTCTTTTCTTTCTGAAATTGTGACGAAATGTCCGAGGACTTCATCAAAAGTAACTTGCAAAAGAAGACGTGCTGTTACGAAAGAGTAGGCTGGATCGCGCTCGATAAAAGCACGTGTTGCCATAATGGCCGCTTGCATGAGACTTTTCTTAGGCATTCCTTCGTAAAGGGCCTTGAGGGTTTCGTTTAAAACAAGGTTGACGTCGACTTCTTTGGAAAAGCCAGTGGCTGCTTCTTGGATAATCTGACGAACCTTTCCTTCGTTAAAAGGAACAACGCTTCCGTCGTCTAAGGTGATGGTCTTGATGGTGCCTGAAAACCCCTCTGTTTGAGGTTTTTCGTTTTCAAGGGTAAAAGAATTCTGCGTGTCCAACGACATCGTTATTGTCTCCTCTTTCTTAAAGGTGTCTAAATTTTTCTTGGGGAACCTGGTTTGCTGTTGGCTTCTCCCCGTTGATTAGTTACAACAGCTACCGGTCCACTTGGGCCCTTTTTCAAGGGCTCTGAAATCAGAGTCACACAACATATAGACGGATTCAAGGTCACATATGGCCATATATTGTAATTTTTAAAAAAAAATCTAAAAAGCCTCTAAACGCGCCGCTTGCAAAAAAGAGCCGATAACACGCCGCGACTTCTGCCCAAATTTTGCATTTTGAGCAAGCAATTTTTTATGGCCTCGCGTAATTTGACACCTTCTTTAATTGAAGTTCCGTTGACAGATTTGTCGAAAAATTCTTTGAGGATTTTGTTTTAATTTCTTCCTAGCTACTTAGAATACTTCAAAGAAACGAGTCGCAAAAAGCGCAGGCATTTATCAGAGAAAGAGTCGGTGCTACTGGAGGCAGAAGCTAAACTTTTTCTTGCGTCTCTTTGGTGAAGATCATTTCCTTTGATTAATTCACGGGTTTTTGCTGGAAGATCTTCTTTTGTACGAGAAAGCCAATTGTTGATTGATCTAAATTCTTTTTCTAAGAATTTATTCGTATATTTGATGGCTTCTTCGTATTCATCACTATCATTTTTAGGATTTCTTGCGAGAGTTTCTAGCAAACAAAGTAGGGCCTCAGGGTGGGCTTTGAGTGCTTCATGTCCGTATTGTGCAAGCAGGTCAAACCCCCAATAATTAATTTCAGAGGATAAGAAGTTTAAAGCGGGTCTGAGTCGGGATTCTAACGGTGGGTAGTTAAAGTTGAGCTGAGGATTAGTTAAACAGAGCAGAGAATTCCGCGAAAAGCGAAGCTAAGCTGCTCCACGAGAGCCGATAGCTTTTCAAAGAATTCGAGTGGCGAGAAGACGGCGACAGTTGTTCCATTAGTCCATGGAGTTTTGAGGCGGTAGTGTATGTCACCGTTATTTGCTTAGGAGAGTCTTTATTCACTTACAGCAGGCCTGTCGGTGTAGCGAACTAATTGTTCGAGACTTGCTTTGTTGGTGCTCCAGGCGGAGACAGCTCTAGGCGGTCGTTTTGTTTGGGGTGCTAACGACAGCGCAAGTGCCGCCTGCACTGCTAGGAATTCAAACGGACAACCTTCATTTACAAACATAAAGATTTTTATGCTGGAGAACTATAAACTCAAAGTGGTCCGTTCCTAAAAGGGGAGAAAATCTATATCTTTTTTCATAGCTGAAACTAATAGGGTTTCGGTATTCTTAGATCTTTTATTAATAGCCTAAGTGAGTCTACTCTTTTCAACTACTTTATCAATCCAATAAGAATAAGTATCAAGAACTTTATTTTTAGAAAATTTCTTAGCTTGAATCAGTCCTTTTTCTTCATATTTTTTCCTTAAATCAGCGTCTGTTAAAAATTTAACCAAAGCTTCTTTAAATTCAGAATCCTTAACAAGCACTCCAGCATCCCCAACAACTCGAATCAAACCCTCATTATCCAAATTTTCGGTAGCAAGTACCGGCAAGCCACAATTCATAGCTTCCAAATAAGGACGACCAAAACCCTCATATAAAGAAGGATATGCAAAAACCCAAGACTCTGAGAAAAACTTTAACAACTTTTCTTTATCGACATTTAAGAAAAATTCAACATTTGGATGTTTTGGACAAAAATCTGAAACCATTATCAGTCTAGCATCTGGGATTTCGAGTAAAACCTCCTCAGTAAATCGTTCAAACAAAAACTTTCCCCTTTTTCTACCATGCCATGTCCCCACAAATAGAACAGTAGGGTTTTGAGCTTTTATTGAAGAAGGTTTAAAATCTTCTTCAATTACAATATTATCTACAACAGCATCTGCCTTATAAATTTTTGATGAATTTATACCACTACATAGAACACAATCAGCTAACCTAGAGGATAACTTCTCGAAATAAGTAATAACTTTTTGTGAAATCTTTCTTTTAAAAGAGGTAGCATATCTGGACTCGTAAAATGCTGATCCTTGAAAAATACGAATTGATTTAATTTGTCGTCTAAAAAAAAACCAATCATCCCCTGTGAGAATTATAACATCATAATTTTTAAAGTTTAGAAAATTAAGAGAAACTGGCAAAATTAATAAACGGAAAAATTTATCTGGTAATATTTTTGAAAGTCTATAAAATATTTTTTTCGTTTTAAAAGTAAAAACTTCGGAACCTCCAAAAATATAATAAAATGTCACGTTATAGCCAATGTTTTGTAAGCTAGAAGCGAGTGTAAGATTAGCTATATCCACTCCTCCAACCCTCTTCCCATTAACAAATGGAAGCGCTGAACCAAAGAAAGCAACTTTTATACAATCTTTCATTTTAACACCGTTTTTATAAGTCTATAATATCGCAGGTGACATTGATTTCCTTGAAAGAAAATAAAAATTATTACAGCTACAACCGGAATATTTTAAAAGAGTGTCGTAGAAAGCCCAGACTTGGAGGCGGCACCCGGATTTGAACCGGGGGTGAAGCTTTTGCAGAGCCTTGCCTTACCACTTGGCTATGCCGCCTTTGTTAATTGAGAGCCTCTTTATACCCTAATGGCTCCCTCACACAATCTCAACACCTCTTTAAATGCAAAATTGCTGCAAATTTGGCTATGATTGCAAAGCTTCCCTTGACTTCTGCCATGCGAATCCCCAGATTCAATATGCCGTACGTATGATTTACGAGTACAAATGCCAAGACTGTGGCCAAATTAACGAATTTTGGATGAAGATCTCCGATCCTTCTCCAACAGAGTGCCCTAGTTGTAAGGGTCCTAAATTAGAACGTATTATTTCTAAAACATCATTCGCTCTGAAAGGGACAGGATGGTACACCTCTGACTATAAGAGAGCAGGAACGTCTGCTCCGACTTCAATAAGCTCTACAGCGTCTTCAGCTGCGGATTGTTGTGCGGGAGCATCTTGCGGGAGTTCATCACAGAGCTCAACAGGCAGTTCAACAACGAGTTCTTCAAAAGGGGACGCAAGTTGAAAATGAAATTTGGAAAACAGATTTGCCTAGAGGCAGATCTTTATAAACAGAGCGCTGAAAAAACTTCTCAGTGCCTGTTAAAAATTTAAGGAGGAAGTTATGGCAATAAGACCACTTCATGATCGTTTACTTGTAAAAAGACTTGATGAAGAAACTAAAACAAAAGGTGGAATCATCATCCCTGATAGCGCAAAAGAAAAACCACTCGAAGGTGCTGTTGTCGCTGTAGGCAAAGGAAAGCTCAGCAACGAAGGAAAAGTTACTCCTCTTGATGTAAGAGCAGGAGATAAAATTCTTTTCGGAAAATACGCTGGAACAGAAGTTAAAATTGATGGAACTGAGCATCTTATTCTTCGTGAAGAAGATGTCCTCGCTATTATAGATTAAGGAGAATTCAAAATGGCAGCTAAAATTGTTACATTTAACGAAACAGCTCGTAGAGCAATCCTCAAAGGCGTTACCGTTCTTGCGGAAGCCGTAAAAGTTACCCTCGGACCTCGTGGTCGCAACGTTGTGATTGAAAAATCATTCGGCGCACCTTTGATCACTAAAGACGGCGTGACTGTTGCAAAAGAAATTGAAATTGAAGACAAATTCGAAAACATGGGCGCACAAATGGTGCGTGAAGTTGCGTCTAAAACAAATGACGACGCAGGTGACGGAACAACAACTGCGACTGTTCTCGCTCAAGCGATTTATCGCGAAGGCGCAAAAATGGTTGCAGCCGGACACAATCCAATGGATCTCAAGCGTGGAATCGATATCGCTGTTGAGAAAATTGTGGGCGAATTGAAGAAATTTGCAAAACCTGTTTCTGGAAAAACTGAAATTGCTCAAGTTGGAACGATTTCTGCAAACGGCGATACAACAATCGGAAACATCATTGCTGAAGCTATGGAAAAAGTAGGCAAAGAAGGTGTGATCACTGTTGAAGAAGCTAAGTCCATGGAAACAACACTTGATGTTGTGGAAGGTATGCAATTTGACCGTGGATACCTCTCTCCTTACTTCGTCACTGATTCTGAAAGAATGGAAGCAGTCTTAGAAGACGCTTACGTTCTTCTTTTCGACAAAAAAGTAAGTGGAATGAAAGACATTCTTCCTGTGTTGGAAAAAGTTGTTCAAACACAACGTCCTTTCTTGATCATCGCTGAAGACCTCGAAGGTGAAGCGCTTGCAACTCTCGTTGTGAACAGACTTCGTGGAACTCTCAAAGTTTGTGCGGTTAAAGCACCTGGCTTTGGTGATCGTCGTAAAGAAATGCTCGCTGACATCGCGATTCTTACAGGCGGAAAAGTTATTGCTGAAGAACTCGGACTCAAACTTGAGAACGTTCAGTTGGCAGACTTAGGCGTTGCAAAGCGTGTTGTTGTAGACAAAGAAAACACAACAATCATCGATGGCTCTGGAAATAAAAAAGACATCGAAAAACGTGTGGCAACTATTCGTAAACAAATTGAAGAAACAACAAGCGATTACGATCGTGAAAAACTTCAAGAGCGTTTGGCGAAACTCGTCGGTGGTGTTGCCGTTGTAAACGTTGGTGCAGCAACTGAAGTTGAAATGAAAGAAAAGAAAGCTCGCGTAGAAGACGCTCTCAATTCAACTCGCGCAGCTGTTGAAGAAGGTATTGTTCCTGGCGGCGGTGTGGCTCTTGTGAAAGCAGCTCGCGTACTTGCTGGACTCAAGACCGATAACGCTGAACAAGCTGTTGGTGTGAAAATCATCAACCGTGCAATTCAAGAGCCTATGAGACAAATTGCTTTCAACGCAGGTCATGATGGCGCTGTTGTTGTCGATAAAATTCAAGCAAATGAATCAACAAGCTTTGGATTCAATGCTTCTACTGAAAAGTATGAAGACCTCATCAAAGCAGGTGTTATCGACCCTGTGAAGGTGACTCGTTCAGCTCTTCAAAATGCAGCCTCTGTTGCGGGCTTGTTGCTCACAACTGAAGCGTGTATCGCTGAAAAACCCAAAAAAGAAGAAGCTCCAAGCGCTCCAGGCGGCGGAATGGGCGGCATGGGTGGAATGGGCGGTATGGGAGGAATGGGCGACTTCTAAGTCGAACAGCCAAAATATTGTTCTCCAAAAAACCCTCGGTCTCGAAAGAGATCGGGGGTTTTTCATTTTCATAAAGACTAATCTTTCGCAAGACTTAACTAAAAATTAATAAAAATCTCTCACTGATCTGTCATCCTTTAAAGAGGTGCAGTCTGTGGGCTACTTTGGAAGAAATTTTTTTTCTCTTTTATTTATGAGCTTTTTTTTGCAGTCTTGTTTGGTTCAGCAAGCACCTGAAAGAGGAATGACTTCACCAGGAAATAATTCAACCCCAAATCAGACAAACACTCTAGGGCTTTGGAGTCGAAGCCCTGTTCAAAGCGCTGGATATTTAGTTGATGCAGGTGATAATTTAGAAATATTAAACAGGCAAAGTGTAGTTTTGTACGATCTGTTGAGTTCAAATGGAAATCTAAATGGATCGACGGTGAATGTTTATTATTCTCCTAACGACAAGAATTCCCCTCGTTTGAATGCCTATGGTTCAAGTAAAATCCCTTGGAGTAATAAAGATTTTCAAGCTTACATGGTTTATGCGCATACAAGTGGTGCCTATAGATATATTCAGTCGCTTTTTCCAGATATTAAATTTGAGGTAAACGGAAAGAATCTTTTTCCTGTTCCTGCTTTTGCTCTCGTAAAGGGATCTCCTTTTGAGACCGGGTATATAGTTAATTATTCGAGTTCTCAATTGGGAGCTCTTATGTTTTATGGAGAAGATGACCCGAGTTTTCCGTACAATGTGAGTGATGAAGCAGACGTGATTTATCATGAAGTTGCTCATTCTTTTCAGCATGTTTTAAATCCAAGCGTTATGGAAACTCCAGGGTATTACGATATGGATATGCTGCTTGAAGCTCTTGCAGATTTTTTTGCTGCGAGCGCCCTAAGAGACGACAAGATTTTACTTTACTTAGAAGCAAATTCTCCATCTTATGGTGCAGATCGAAACGGATCTAATCAAATAAGACGACTCGATGGAAGTCTTTCTTTTCCCAAATCATATGTTGGAGAATACCACTTGGATGGTCGAGTGATTGCAAGTGCTCTAAATGATGTGCGTAAATATCTAACGAATCAAATTGTTATTGTTTCGCAACCAACGAGCAAGTCGCTTCGGTGGTTAGCTTCAAAGCCGCTTACCACGAGTCAAGCTTTTGATAAGGTATTGGTTTCTTCTCATGAGGCGCTAAGGGTAATGCTTCCTACATCTACAGTTTTATTTTTCACTCAAAAATTTTTAGATAATTTAATGGAGGGTGATTGGAGTGTTTATTGTGGAGTTGATTTAAGTTGCGAGAATCGATTAAGAAGCGATGTCATTTCTATTTTAGTTTCAAGAGGCATATATAAATCGTCAAACGATCTGAGATCTAAATCTTTTAGTGTGGGTTTGTTGGATGATATGGGTATTAACCCTTCTGGTGCCGAGATTATATTTGATAAAACCCTTAAGTTTTTTCCGCTTTCTCCTTCAAATGGGTACTCAAATGTAGATGCTTCTGTCGATAAGTGTGAAGCTCTTTTGGTGACACCGAATTTTTATTTAGCCTCAGGAGTCGCTCATTCTGTTTATGATACGTTGTTTAGATTGAAATCCTCTCTGGGATTGTCCTCTTATCGAAGCATTGACCTTTTAAGTGCTTCCTCAACGAGTTCTGCAAAAACTTTAAAGCTTTTTGGATTCATACTTCCAGGTGAAGATACGTTTGAAGCGATTACAAGCAATCGTTTTTACGATGATCATCAAGGAAGTCACTTAACGTCTACGTCGTTAAGCCCAGAAAATCCATCTGCCTTGGGGTGGGCTGCTCGCGCGCCAGCAGTTTTGTATCCAAATGATCGATCAAATACAGGTCGGGGAGCTATCACTTACGAAATGAGTTTTAGACCCTTTGAATTGTTAAATGCGCCAAATTCTGTTTATTCAGTATTGAACATAACTCAATCGGTATATGTTTCTGGTACAGCTAATTTTTGCTCAAAGAACTAACTAATTTTTCAAAAGATCTTTTATTCTGTGGAACGTTAAACCTTTTGATTTTAAAGCAAGCCACATTGAAAGAGCAAAACTTGTAAGAATATTTCCTATAAGTATGAATAAAACCCCCGAAACACATGAAAAAAAAAGACTTGGGGTGATGTCTTGGTAAGGAAGGCTGGCAAGAGCAAGAGTCAAGGATCCGGCAGAAAGAGTGACGTGTCTGACTTCAAGAGGGAGTCCGAATATTTTTCCAAATATAGGCGAAAAGGCAAGTAATATTCCTAGTGCTATATTAGCAACAACGCTTGCCAAGTTTTTTTCAAGCCAAAGACTCAATTTTTTTCTTCGTTCAAGACTTAAAAAACTTTCCACCAAAAAAGAATCAGATAAAAGTTGCGGAACTCCTCTGAAAATCATCCAATTCTCTACCCATCCATGAATAATTCCCGTAGACGATAAAAAAACTCCAGTTAGTAAAGCGTAAAAAATTGTAAGGCTTTCAAAGGGATTGTGTGCTTTTACTAGAAGGATTGCATCGTTTCGATCCATGAATTTTGTTTGAAAAATCAATTCCCATGCCAGAAGAAGAAAGTAGCATGTAGGGATAACAGCAGATATATTTCCAAGTGCCGCCAGGGCTTGTGACTTAAGTACGTTTTTTATTTCTTTTTTAAGTTCTAAAAAATTATTTTTCTTTTGGTTCATTCTTCTAGCTAAAGATGCAGCTGTCATGGCTGGTTGTTTTGTTGCAAGAGTCAAATGTAAGAATTGCATAAGAATAAAACTTCCAGAATAATTAAGAGCCGCAAAAAATCCTTGAAAGAAAAAAGCTGTATTTAAATGATGAAGAATACTTTTAAAAAGTGTTGTGAAAGCTGTTACAAAACCCGCTCCAAGAGCAGCTTTAAAAAGGGTTAGGCTTTGACGGGAGTTTCGAGCAATGTAGTCATCTCCTTTTTCTCCAGCATGATCAACTATTTTTCTAGCTAAGAAATGAATATTTTCTTCTAAAAGAACACGAGTACTTCTTCTTTTTTGTTCGTCTAAAGTTAAAAGAGAAAAGAAATCCAAGTTTTTTGAATAGGATTTTTTATTTTCAGTAAAATAACAGAGGTTTACAAGAGAGTTGATTCTTTCCAGATACAATCCCAAAACTTCAATTTGATACACAAGGTCTGCGCTTAATCCTCCGCCTTCAAGATGATCAGATATTCCATTAAGATCGAGAAGGCATTTTTTGTAAATATCCAAAAATTCTTCTTTTATATTTTGTTGCTTTGAAGAATCTGAATAAGTTTTCAGGCCATATTCAAACTGGTGGAGGAACTTGTTAAGCTCTAAAAAAGGATGGTGATCATCGAGATTATTTGAAAAATTCCACCGAATATCTCTAATAAGAGGACTTTCAGAAATAATGAGAGCTTCAGCAGATAAAATAACAAGAGAATCTATGATTTTTTTTGAAAATTTATCTTTTAAGAATTCAACACCCTTTTCTGAGCTTTGAAGTTTCGGGTCAAAGATCGTAAGGAAAGAGTTATATTCTTTCAAAGGTAAAGTTTGCAGAAATTGAGCATCGTATTCATTAGGAAAAATAAAAAAAAGGAGATCTTTAAAGTTAGGTCGTTTGGAATGTCTTGGAATTATTTTTTCAAGAATGCGAGAGCCTAGTTCTCTGATAAATCCATGAGGTTTAGAAAGTCCCGTTTGAGTTAGAAGTGAGTTAAAGTCAAAGCACTCAAGGATCCTGAGAAAAAGAAGGCTAAATTTTTTCTTTTGAGTTAAATCTTCATTTAAAAGGTTTAGAAAATTTTTTACTTTTTTGGGAGAAATTAATTGGTTTTTTTTCGAAATAAAGGAATCTTCCCTTAAACTTTGTACGATCAAGTAAAGAACTCGCGCGCATTCAGTAGCGTTAAGCGTTTCAATTTTTTTGCTTTCTAAATTAAGGAGAGATTTTATTTCTTCCATATTAATTTTGTAATTTTTCCTTATCGTAGAGTACGGAGTACCAGTAGTGATTTCTTAAAACTTTCGCAACGTAACCTCTTGTTTCACTGTAAGGAATGAGGTCAATAAAAAGCATAGGGTCTTGTGTGTTGTATCTTTTTTTCCATTCTTCGACTTTGTTTGGGCCTGCATTGTAAGCAGCAAGAGCAAAATCCATTCGGCTTTGTTTTTTCATAAGATCTGAAAGAATCTCACTTCCAACTTCTATGTTTGTTTCAAGATCGTAAAGATAGCTTTCTGATTTTACATTATAGTTTGCGGCTGTTGAAGGGAGTATCTGCATAAAACCTCTTGCGTTCGCTGGAGATCTCGCCAGCGGGTTAAATCCACTTTCTTGTTTTGCAACTGATAGAGCTATTAAATGATCAACTTTTACTTCTGCTCGATCAAATGCTTTTTCAAATGGACGAGGGTGTAGGTGTTTAAGAATTTGAAGATTTATCACTTCCGGATCTTTAGATAAGATAAAATTACTAATCCTCACTGAATCGCTTGGTAAATTATATTTGTCAGCAAGGGCCGCGATATAAAGTTTGTTTGCTCGACTAAAATAAGGATTAAGTTTACCTGACATTTTATAACTTAGGTTCGTAGCAGCTTTTTTCTCACCAAAGATATAAAGCGATTCAATCCAATAAATTACTTTTTGTGAAAATGCTAAGTGAGTGTTTCTTTGTGGAACTATAAAAGCTTTTTTGAGTATTCGAGAAAAGGGATCAGTGTTCATAATCCTTGAAGCATGAATTGAATGAAAATTAAGAGGATACTCTGTGATGAGATGATTCCAGTATACATCTCTTAACTTTTGGTTTTTTTGAAGATATCCTAACCAAAAAAGAGTTATCTCTTTTTCTTTAGGTTCAGTTGTTTTAAGCGCAGCACGAAATGCAGTTATTGCGCCCTCTCTGTCCCCCCACATATGCCGTAAAAGTCCTTGTCGTATATGTGTTAGCTCAAAATAAGAATCGTATGTTTTCAGGCATTGGGCTGCTCTTTGATAACCAACTTCCAGGCTAGCCTGTGCTTTAATTTTTGGTAGTGCAAGTTCATACATTCTTAAACTAGCAACTAATAAATTTTGAGGACATTTTTTTGAGCTTATTAAGATTGGAAGCCAGCTCATGATATCGTCAAATGAATATTTTCTAAGTGCATCCAAGAGTTCACCGGGTCTTGCTTTTTGTGCTTGCTCGAACGTTTTACGATTTATAAATTCAGGCACGCTAGCATAATTTGTTGGGGTTTCTTTTTTTAAAAATTTTTCGGACCGCTCATCTTTTAATTCAAGGATTTTAATTAATTCACAGAGACTTTTTTTTGAGGCTTGGTTACTTTTGCAGTTTTTAACAAGATTTTTTTCAGCATAAGAGGTTTGATTTAAATATTGTGCGAGTTCTTTTGTTTGTTTTTTGTGTTCATTTTTTGTAAGCAAAAGGCCTTTTGCAATTTCTTCTTCGGTTACAACAATTGATTGGGCTAGAATTCGTTCAGCTCCTAAAAGTAAAAAAAAGAATACTAAAGTCCTTTTCATGGCCGAATCTATTTCGGATGAAATTAAAGGTCGCTTGAGATAGCTAAATACAAAATTTTGTTGGCTTTTTTGTTTTTATTTTTCAACTAAATCTTCGTAACGAGCGGTCTTTACGGTTTTTTGATTTAGACCCCTCAGAAGCCAAGCTGGAACAGCCTCTGTCAAAACTCGTGCGGGATTATCTGCATACTCAAGCATGTAAAGCATAGGCTTTAAGTTGCTGTTAAAGACACTTTCGATTTTGTTAGGACTTAAGTAGAAGCCCCCTCCAAACATACTGTTGGGACTAAGTTCAAAGGTAAAGCTGGTCATTCCTAATTCACCATAAAAGTAATCAAGGCTCACTCCTGAGGCGATATATAAATCAGATGATTGCTCTGGTTTGTAGTTGTTCCAAGTAGCCATTTGTTTGGCCATTTTTGTATGTATTTGAATATCTTGTGGATTTGAAATGTCATCGTACTGGTAGCCCCAAGGATAGAGAATCAATTCAGAAAAACTGTGAAAATCTAAAACAGAATTCATCCTATGGCGTTTAGCTTTTACAAAATCTCGAATGTTTTGAATTTCAATTTCTGAAAATGGAGAAGGGCCTCGGTAAGTGTCGTTATTGGGATCCTCAGATGCTCCGCCTCCGCCCCAACCAAATCCATAGTTTCGATTGAGGTCAACACCGTAGCTCCCACCTGAATTAGGGTGACGATTTTTTCTCCAGTTTTTTCCTGAAATTCCATTGGTGTAATCGTAGAAAAATCCATCGGGATTAATAACAGGAGCAATAAAAATTTCCCGTGTATCTATCAACTTTTTAATATTTTCATTGGTAGCGTAGTTATTCACAAGGTATTCAGCGAATCTTAGAGGAACTTCTACGGATAAATGTTCACGAGCGTGGTGGCAACCCTGGTAGAGAATTGCAGGAACTTTTGCGCTCTCTGCCTGGCCGGGACTCACGCTTGAAATGCGAAGCATGGGTTGGTCTCGGCCTTCAAAAGATTTTCCAAGAACCATATAGCTTGCAATTTCAGGATGATTACTTGCAAGATTTTGTAAAGTTGCCACTGTGCTGTTGTAGGAGCGGTAAGTGCCTGCTTTGGTATCTGCTTTTTCCCAGCGCTCTTGGTATTTTTTTTCCGTAAATTTGATTCCTGATCGCTTAAGGAGATCGCGATCGTAGGCTGTTCCTGTTATGAAAACTCTATCACTTTGTATTTCATCCAGAGCAAAACCAAAATTGGCAATAAAGCTACGTTCTTCTCGAGTTGTAGCGGGGACTTCAAAAATATATCGAGTATTATTGATAGCTGAATTTTTTTGAATCTTTGCAAAGCTAAGACAACCTACAAATATAGAAATGAGTGTAAAAATTTTTTTCATGAGTCCCCCCGTTTAGGTATTGCTTCATCTCTAATTTAATGAAGAAATGTCGAAATAATGGCAGAGGGTCAAAGTCTTGGCATAAAAAGTAAGAAAATACTGCTCTGTGTAAGAGGGCCGGACACAAAACGCTTTCTCAATGGCATGCTAACGGCTGATCTAGGACGAGCACTCGATCACCCGCCTTCCTGTGGAAGAAGTTTTTTACTTACTTCAAAAGGCAAAGTTCTTTGTGAGCTTCTTTTTTATTGCCCAACTTCATCAGAGGCTTGGTTGATTGTTCGTCCTGAAGATGAAGCGATTCTTGCTTCGACTTTGCAAAAATATCTCATCGCAGATCAGGTAGAAATTTTGCCCTCAAAAGAAATTGAAGTTTTAAGTCTTTTTCAATCAAACTTTTATGAAATTCAAAGAATTCAAAATAGACATCCTTTGGGGCAAGAGAAAAGTTTCAAAGCTATTTATGAGGGTAAAAACATTATTTTGCCTTTGTGTTTATTGAGTCCAACTCATGTTGAGATTATTTCCGAAGTTGATTTTTCCTTAGAGAAAATAGACTTTCAAAAAATAAATGAAGATCAATTGTGGGATTTTTACTTCAAAGCGGGGCAGCCTTTGTGGGGAAGGGATTTATTGGCAGATGATTTGATTTTGGAGTTTCCTATTTCTGATGCCGTTTCTTTTGATAAGGGTTGTTATGTGGGGCAAGAAACTGTTGCCAGAGGAACTTTTAGAGGTAAAGTGAACAAAGTTTTTGCTCGTTTTGCAAAAGAATTTCCCTTAGGCGAGCTTTTAAACGATCAAGGCGAGATAATTGCCACCGTTAGATCCGCTCATAAAGGCCAGTCACTGGGGCTTGTAAAAATTTCTGCTCTAGAGGGGAGCTATTCTTTTAAACTTGAAGCCCTTGTCAACGAAAAGACCTATCGAGGGAATCGATAAGTACTCTAAAATAAGAGAGTGCAAAATCTTTTAGAAAGTTTTCTAGATTATTTGGCTCATGAACAGAGAGTGTCGCCTCTTACGATTGAAGCGTATAAGAACGATCTTTTGTTTTGGCAGAAAACACTTTCTTCATTAACGGTAGAAAACCCTACTCCCCAAACATCGAGTGACTTCTTAAAAGCTTTAGAAAATTTAAAAAATCAAAAATACAAGGAAAGCACTCAACATCGAAAAAGAGCTGTACTGAGAAGTTTTTTACGCTTTCGATCTTATCAACGTGATTCATGGGCAAGCTATGTGAATCTGATTCCTCTTTCAAATCATGAGGAGCTTTTGCCGAAAGCTTTATCCGTTAAGGAAGTTTCCGTTCTTTTAGAAACAATTGAAAATTCAAATGATACAAGATCAGAAAGAGACGCGGCTTTTGTAAATCTTTTGTATTCATCGGGGCTTCGTGTATCGGAGGCGCTTAATTTGGAATGGACGCATTTGGATGAACAAAGACAAGTGCTTAGGGTCCTGGGCAAGGGCGCAAAAGAACGTTTGGTGCCTTACTCAGAAAGAAGCGCAAGAGCTCTCGATAAATACAAAAAAAATTCATGGCAAAAATGGAGCTGTGGAAAACTAAAGGAAAAGTCAAAAACGCGGGCGATTTTTATTTCAGCTCGCTCAAAGAATCTAACTCGAATGGGGGCATGGAAGGCCCTTTCTTTTTGGAGTCAGATGGCAGGACTGGAGCATGTTCATCCACACGTTTTAAGGCATTCCTTTGCCACGCATTTGCTGGGTGGCGGAGCGGATGTTCGTGTTGTTCAGTGTTTGTTGGGGCATTCGTCGATTAATACGACGGAACGTTATTTAAAGATTGAAGACGAGGATGTTCAGCGCTTATTCAGGGACTACCATCCCTTAGCGGAATAGGCTTTTTTTGAGTTTTTTTAGTTGAAAACGTCCATATAAATTTTGATCTATTTGAGAGGGAGTTCTAGGATGCAAGGCTATGTCCAAGCCTGTTAAGGGATCTGAAATTAGAGAAGCTTTTTTATCTTATTTTGAGAAGCAAGGTCATGCTCGTGTTCCAAGCTCAAAATTGGTTCCAGAAAATGATCCAACTTTGCTTTTTACAAATGCAGGAATGGTTCAATTTAAAGATGTCTTTTTAGGAATTGAAAAGCGTCCTTACACGCGGGCGACAACTTGCCAGAAAAGTGTTCGAGCAGGCGGAAAGCATAACGACCTTGAAAATGTGGGTTTTACTGAAAGGCACCATACTTTTTTTGAAATGCTTGGGAATTTTAGTTTTGGTGATTATTTCAAAAAAGATGCGATTCATTTTGCTTGGGAATTTGTGACCAAAGACCTAGGTCTTCCAAAGGATAAGCTTCGAGTGAGCGTTTATAAAGACGATCAAGAAAGTGCAGATATTTGGCACAAGCAAGAGGGTGTTCCTCTGGATCGTATTGTGCGTTTTGATGAGGATAATTTTTGGGCCATGGGTGATACGGGCCCTTGTGGACCGTGTTCGGAAATTTTTTGGGATCAAGGAAAAGACGTCGACGGGGAACGTTGGCTTGAATTCTGGAACGTCGTTTTCATGCAGTATGATCGGCAAAAAGATGGAACGCTTATTCCTCTGAAAAAGCCCTCGGTTGATACGGGCATGGGCCTTGAGCGAATGGCTACGGTTATGCAAGGTGTGCAATCCAATTACGAGGTTGATTTGCTTGCAGATTTAGTAAAGGTCACCCATTCAACTTTTGAAAATAAATTAAAGAAAAAAATTGATCTTCAATCACGAGATAATCTTTGTGCGGTTCGAGTGATCGTGGATCACTTGCGTTCTACAAGTTTTTTAATAGCAGATGGAGTGCAGCCTTCTAATGAAGGCCGAGGTTATGTATTAAGACGTATTTTGCGAAGAGCAGTTCGTTTTGGCCATAAGCTAGGAGTGCATAATCCTTTTTTAGGCGAGCTCTATCCTGCACTTTTAAATTCTCTAGGGGATGTGTACCCTGAGCTTAAAACTCGTGAGCCTATTGTTTGCGAAGTTCTTAAACAAGAGGAAGAGCGATTCTTTGAAACGCTTGATCGAGGCCTTGAGATTTTAGAAGAGGCGTTAAAAAAATCAAATTCAAAAAGTCTTCCTGCGGAAGCTGTGTTTCAACTTTACGATACATTCGGGTTTCCTTTTGATTTAACTCAGTTGATTGCTCGAGAGCGTGGTTTGAGTATCGATATGCAGAAAGTTGATGTTCTGCTTACAAAACAGCAAGAACAATCTCGAGCTCATTGGAAGGGGTCTGGAGCAGAAACGCTTCCTCCTCAAGTTCGTGAATGGAAATCAGCTTTTTCTACAAAAGCAACTTTTTATGAGAATGCAGAGGCTCAGTCGAAAGTGCTTGGTATTCACAAAGGAGAAGGTAGCACCTCTTGGGTTGCGATTGATCCTTGTCCTTTTTATGCAGAAAGCGGTGGTCAGGTAGGAGATTCTGGGCAGTTATTTGATTCAAAAGGAAATGTCTTTAAGGTTTCAACTTGTAAAAAAGTTGGAGACGCAACTTTGGCTTTGCGAATTGAAGTAGCTTCCTCTTTGACTATTGGAGATTCTTTAAAAGTTGTTGTTGATGATACAAGAAGATCTAAGATTCGTTGTAATCACACAGCAACGCACTTGTTGCATGCGGCTTTGAGAGAAATCCTCGGAGACCACGTTCATCAAGCGGGTTCTTTTTTAGATGAAAGCCGCTTACGCTTTGACTTTTCGCATGGAAAAGCTTTGAGCGAAACAGAGCTGCAGAAAATTGAAACGTGGGTGAATGATCAAATTGAAGCAGACAAAGACGTAAATGTGGCCACTAAATCTTACAAAGAAGCTCTTCAAGAGGGAGCGATGGCTCTGTTTGGTGAAAAATATGGAGAGACTGTGCGAATGGTTTCAATTGGAAAGGGAGACAAGACGCAAGTAGTCTCACGTGAGCTTTGTGGAGGTTTGCATGTCCAGCGAACTTCGCAAATACAAAGATTTAAAATTTTACGCGAAGAAGGCGTAGCTGCTGGCACAAGACGTATTGAGGCGTGTTCGGGTGAGGCTCTTGTTCGCTATCTTCTTGAAAAAGAATCAACGCTTGATCAGGCCGCGCATACGTTACAAGTTCCCTCCGCTCAGGTTCCAGCAAGAATTTCGAAAATTCTTCAGGAAAAAAATGATCTAGAGAAAAAGATTAAAGAACTTGAAAAAAAACTAGCTTCAGGATCTTCGTCAGCAAGCAATTCTTTAGAGACAAATTTTAAAGGAAAGAAAATTATCGTCCACATAATGGAAGATGTTTCTGTAAATTCTCTTCGAGAAGTGGCTGATCAATTGAGACATAAAACAGCTGATGCCGCGCACGTTCTTGTTTCAGGGCTAAATTTAATTGTAACTGCCGACCCTAAGCTTTCTTTTCATAGCGGGGCTTTCTTAAAGGAATTTGTTGGCCATTGGAAGGGTCGTGGGGGTGGAAATGAAAAAACAGCTCAGGGAGCTTTTCAAGAAAAAATAACTTTAGATGAGATTCAAAATTGGTTTAAATCCCATGCAGGTTAAATTAATTCGAAAATTTATGTTTAAAATCATAGGAAATTCTTTTTGGCTTTTCTTTATTCTTTCTTGTTCGCAAAAACCTAGCCGTGAGAGATTTCCAGGCCCGACAGGAAGGACAACAAGCCTCCAGCAAGCTCAAGCAACAAAAGAAGTTTTGGGAGGCTTTGACCCTCAGTCAAGAAAACAGCAAGAAGATGAAGCCATTCATGGAATCGTCAACATAAAAGCCGGTCTTAAGATTCCTGAAAAAAAACATATGATTTTTATTTCCGCACGACCTATTGGAGGGGGAGGACCGCCGCTTGCTGTTTTGCGGTTAACTCCAAGAAAGCTTCCTTTTCGGTTTAGGCTTTCGCAAGAAAACGTCATGATGCAAGGAACGAGGCTTGAGGGTTTTGTGGATTTAAATGTTCGCGTAATTCAGCAAAAAGAGGATGGGTCTTTTGATCCACTCGCAAGGCAGCCCGGAGATCTTTATGGAACGCTCCCTGTAAAAGTCGGAGCCAAAAACGTCCAAATTGTTCTTTCAGAAGTTATAAAAAAATAAATTAATTTAGGGATGCTTCAATCCCGTTGCGCCTTTGTAATCTCCACGAGGGCGATAAATGCGATTGTTTTCCCATTGCTCCATGGCATGAGCGCACCATCCAGACATTCGGCTCACAACGAATATAGGAGTGAAGAGATCGCCAGGAATTCCCATGGAATCATAAACAGTTGCTGAATAAAAATCCACATTTGGAGTGAGGCCTTTTTTCTCAAGCATTTCGGTTTCGATCAAATCACTCATTTGGTAGTAGTGAGGTTTTCCAGCGACCCGAGTCAGCTTTTCACTAAAAGTTTTAAGGATTTTAGCTCGAGGATCACCGTTTTTATAAACACGATGACCAATGCCCATGACTTTTTTCTTATGAGTGAGAGCTTCTCCAACAAATTTCTTAGCGTTTTCAAGGCTTCCAATTTCTTGAAGCATTTGAATAACAGCCGTATTAGCTCCTCCGTGGAGAGGGCCTTTTAGGGCGCCGATTGCCCCGACAATCGCCGAGTGTAAATCAGAAAGACTTGAGCAAATCACTCGAGTGGCGAACGTGCTACAGTTGAGTTCGTGGTCGGCATGAAGAATGAGTGCAACGTCCATGATGCGAGCAATTTCTTCTGTAGGTTCTTTTCCGCTCATCATGTAGAGAAGATTCCAAGCGAGATTTTTCTCAGGTTTGGGGGCAACGGGTTCTAGTCCGTTTCGAATGCGCTCATAGGCTGCCACAATGGAACCTACTTTAGCAGTGAGGCGGAGTGATTTTCGTTTTACAGCAAGAGGGCTGTCGTCTGAGACATCCTGATCATAAAAAGAAGAGAGAGAAATGGCTGTTCTCAAAAAATCCATAGGATGCGTGCCCTTGGGCAAGTCTCTCATGACTTCTTTAAGAAGATTGAGGTAAGCACTTTCTAAAACACTTTCGCGGTGAAGGTCTTGTTTAAAGGTTAAAAGCTCAGAAGCTGTTGGAAGGTGATTGTTCCAAAGCAAATAAATAACTTCTTCAAAGGTTGATTTCTCTGCAAGGTCTTCAATTTCGTAACCTCTGTAGCAAAGAGTGGCATTGACGATACTGCTAATTTTGGTTGTACACGCGACAACGCCTTCAAGTCCCTTATCGATTGCTCCTATGTACTCATTTTCAGCCATGATAAATTCTTTTATCTTAGAGCCTTTAGAATATCCACTCTAATATCGATTGAGAGTTTTAACGAAAGCTTCAGAGTTGTAATTTCGTCCCAAAAAATCTCGGACAAGCACGGAGGCTTCAGCTTGATTTTCTCGAGCTAATACCTGATCCCGCCATTTTTTTCCCACTAAAGGATTTAAAAATCCATCAGGGCTAGAGCGAAATTGCTCAGCACAGTCTGCAGCCACAATTTTTGACCACAAATAACCATAGTATCCCGCAGAATATCCACCCGAAATAATATGTTGAAAGCGCGTCACCATTGCGGTGTTTTCTGGGACAGGTAACCAGTAGTTGGAAAGGGCCGCATCAGACATGTCTGAAACCATTTGATCGTTTAGATCGGGGAGTTCAACTTGGCGGTCGTAATAAGATAGGTCCATCTTGCCCAAGGCCACCTGTCTTGCCCAGTGGTATCCAGAGGTGATTTTTGAAGAAGCGATAACTTTTTCAAAAATGTCTTTTGGAAGGGGTTCTTGAGTCTCTTCTTTTAAGGAAAGTTGAGCGATGATTTTATAATCCTCTAAAAATTCTTCCATCATTTGCGAGGGGGTTTCTATGAAATCCCATGCAACTGAATCTTGTGAAAGTGAATAATGGGGAACGTCTGAGAAGATATTGTGAACCGCATGTCCAAATTCGTGAAAAAAGGTGGTCATTTCTTCGAAGCTCAAATAGGTGTCAGATGCTCCTTTAAGAGGGGGTCTGAAGTTAGTCACAACTTGAACAGTCGGTCTGATAACCTTGGTCCCAATTGTCTGGTGAGGGATGATGCCTCCCATCCAGGCACCATTTCTTTTGCCAAGCTCTGGGCGAGCAATAAGGTCAAGATAAACAAGTCCCAGCGTTTGACCGCTTTGATTGTCGATAACCTTATAGAGGTCAACAGAGTCGATCCACTTGTCGAAATTTCCAGTATACTTTTTAAACGACACACCAAAAATTTTTCCGTAAACAGTAAAAGTTCCTGCCGTTACTTTTTTGAGAGGAAAGTAAGCTCTTAGTGATTCGGGGTCGATATTGTAGTCTTGTTCCTTGATTTTTTGCTCCAGAAAAGAAATATCCCAAGGATAAAGGATTTTGTTTTCTGGTTTGCTATTTTTCAGAAGATTATTTTTGAACTCAAGGAGTCTTTGTTTTTGAGCTTCTTTAAGTTTATCAAGCTTGGGAAGAAGCTCGTTGTAGAGTTTGTAAATGTTTTCGGTTTTTTGGGCCATTCTTCCATCAACTTGATAGTCTGCATAGGTATTGTATCCCAGAGCTTGAGCAAGGGCCTTTCGTGAATTGATGACTTTTGTTGCAAGAGAAAGAGTTTCACTTTTTGCGAAGCTTTGTCGAATTTGCCAAACTTTTTCTCGAAGTAGGGCATCGTCTGAGTTGTTTTCAATGGCAATTTGTAAATTTTGATTTCCGTTAGGAACTTGAAAATCTTTAACTGTTTTAAATTTTTCCATCATTTTCAAAACAAAGAGAGGAAGTTTGGAAGTTTCTTCAAAAGAAAAGGATGTGGTTTTTGTTCCAGCAGAGCTAAGGGCTTGGCTAAATTCAGAAGTGAGTGAGGATATTTGATTCTGAATTTTTTCGATTTCTTTTCGTTTTTCTGTGGATTGTTCTGCGCCAGACTTACGAAAATTTCTCAGGTATAGACTTGCAACGCGTTGATCGTTTGAGTTGAGTTTTTGAAACTCAGGTTTTTCACTCAAGCTTTTTAAAACCTGAAAAATATCTGTTCTAAGATTTAAGTTTGAGGCAAAAGCGCTAAGGTTTGCATTCACATCAGATGCTTTTTTTCTTAGTTTTGCATCAGTACTTAAAGAAGAGAGAACGCTAATTCTGGAAGTAATCGCAGCAAATTCAGAGTCTGCAATGTCGAGTTTTTTAAAAGTATTTTCAAAGCTTAATTCATTGAGAGAAGTAGCGGCTACTTGATCGTAGCTTTTTTCAAGAAGTTCGTGGGCTGTTTTTCCTAAACTTTCAATTTCAGCTTCAGTTTTTGGGAAAGAAGGAAATACGATTTCGGCAAAAGAAAAAAAACTTAGAAAGATAAATGAATAAAAAAAATAACGCATTTTAAAACTCCAATTTTTATGGACTTAATCTATAGAGCATTCTTGGGAAGGGGATACATTCTCTGACGTGTTCCACTCCGCAAATCCAAGCTGTAAGACGCTCAATTCCTAGTCCAAATCCTGCACTGGGGCTTGAACCGTAGCGACGAAGATCGAGATACCATTCGAAAACTTTGGGATCGAGTCCATGCTCGTTGATTTTTTTAAGCAGCACTTCGATGTTTTCTTCACGTTGTCCTCCTCCAATGATTTCTCCATAGCCTTCGGGCGCTAAAAGGTCCATGGAGCATGTGTATTGTGGATCGCAAGGATCTTCTTTCATGTAAAAGGCTTTGATCGCAGTTGGAAAACCATGAACGAAAACAGGCTTATCAAATTTTGATGCAAGGATTGTCTCATCTCCACCACCAAAATCCATTCCCTTTTTGAAATTATCTTTACTTTCCTTTTCAAGAATTTCCGCAGCTTCTTTGTAGTGAATTCGAGGAAAGGGTGGAACGATTTTTTCAAGTACTGCAGGATCACGTTCTAAGTCCTGAAGTTCACGCTTTCTGTTTTTCAAGACACTTTGAACGATATGACCAATCATATCTTCGGCAAGTTTCATGTCTCCTTCTAGATCCATGAAAGCCACTTCTGGCTCGAGCATCCAAAACTCCGTGAGGTGTCGACGGGTTTTCGATTTCTCTGCTCGAAAAGTGGGGCCAAAAACGTAAACTTTCCCAAAGGCCTTAGCTCCAGCTTCACCGTAGAGTTGTCCGCTTTGAGTGAGATAAGCTTTGGCATCATCAAAATAATTCACTTCAAAAAGGTTGGTGGTTCCTTCGCACGCGTTGGGAGTAAAAATGGGAGCGTCAAAGCAAACAAATCCACGCTCATCAAAAAAATTTCGAGCCGCATGAATAATTTCAGAGCGAATTCTTAGGGTCGCGTGTTGGCGCTTTGACCGAATCCAAAGGTGCCGATGGTCTTGTAAAAAAGCAGGACCATGTTCTTTGGGGGTGATGGGATAGTCTTTAGCTTCGCTTACAATTGATAAGCTCACTCCACTGATTTCAAATCCGCCAGGTGCTTTGGGAGCAGAAGCAACTTTTCCTTTGATGGTCACAGATGTTTCTTGAGTGAGCTTGTCGAAATTAAGAAAACTTTCTTCTTCGCAGCCGCCTTTAAAAAAAACGCATTGAATCGTTCCTGTTCCATCGCGCAGCATAAGAAATTTTACTTTGCCGCTTGATCGAGAATTGTAAACCCAGCCATTAAGCGTAATGTCTTCGCCTGCGGGAATTTTTCCTTTGAAAATATCTTCAACGTAGAGTGTAGGATTCATGCCGCAAACATTATCAGGCAGGGCACCGCGAGGGCAAATTCTATTGCTCTCACTTGCAGAATCTTAAAAGTTATCATTATACTGGCCCTTATGGGGGCCCCTAAATTTATAGCTAAACTTTTGTTTTTTTTGCTTGTTTTGACTTTGATTGGTCAGCTGCGATGGAACGGAATCAGTCTTGAGAATTATTATCACAAGGCAGTCAATTCAGAAAACTTTCAGGCGGGATGGGCGTCGTTAACGGCTCCTTTTAAATGGGTGGGAGGTCGTTTCGGCCTTTCAAAAGAAACAAGTCGACCTGAATCTGCTCGTTAATCTTAGTGCGAGGGAACTTGTCCGGGAGCGTTGATCACGCCCATAGAGCCTGCACTCATGACTTGTCTTTGATATAAGTTTTTAAAGTTTGCACAGCTCATATCTTCTTTTTCTTTTCCTTCAAGAATCAAAGCAGCGCATCGACAATTAATAATAGAGGCTTCGTTAGAAGCATTTTCTCCGATAAAAGGTGCGGGGCTACCATAAGAGGGAGCTCCTCCATAACCGTACATAGGTTGAAATTGAGGTTGAGCAAGTCCCTGTCCATAGAAGGCAGGCATACCTTGAGGGAATCCACCGTATGACTGGGCATGGCTTATATTTGAAATACAAAAACCAAAAATTCCGAATATTGTTAATAAAAATCGAGAAGAGGTTAAATTTTGCATTCATACAAGGAGTTGCATGAAATATGCCGTGATTTTGACTCTCAAAGAGCTCTTTAGCCAAATCAGAGCTCTTCAAAGTGTCTAATGTTTGGACAATTGTTAAGAGCGACTTAATTTTTTTTTGACACTTTATGAAGAAGCTTTCTCGTTAAACTCGAAGCATGGAGCGGAAGATGGCAAAGCACGCTGCTTTTAAAGCATTTCTTTTAACTTTATTCGTGGGAACCTTTCAAAAGACTCATGCAGGAGTCAACGTGAACAATGGTAATTTTTATATTACCTATACGGATTTTGCGATTTTTACTCCTGGTTTACCCATTGAGGTCTCTCGAACTTACAATAGCCGCTCAAGTTATATCGCTGGAAAGTTTGGAGTGGGTTGGTCAAGCGAGCTTGATTCTTACTTGAAATTTGAAAACAAAGATGTTGTTTATTTCGAGGGTGGTGGGGGAAATGTTCTTCGTTTTACTCCAAAGAATGAAAGCCTTTGGGAAAATAATCAGCTAGGAACTCAAAACGTTAAAAAAGTTATTAAAGATAAGGTTACCTCTTTTCAGCTGCAAACAAATGTTGGAAAATCTTATACTTTTAACTCTTCAGGGCAGTTGATTAAAATTCAAGATGGAAACAAAAACTATATTGAACTTTCTTATGAAAAAAGCGCTTTTTCAAAAATTAAAGACAATTTTAATAACCAAGTTATTGTAAGTGTTGAAGATGTCGCTGGCTTTGTTCGCGTGAAGTCTCTTAAGTCAGGAGATAGAAAAGCTAGCTACGAGTATAACAAGAATGGAGACATGATCACGGCTGTGACCATGGATGGTGCCCGTTATGTTTATAGCTACGACGATCAGCACAACATGACAAAAGTTTCTTATTCTAATGGAACAAGCAAGACAATGGAGTACAACAAAGTTCGTGATTGGATCACAGCTTTCAAGGATATAGACGGATCATCAATTAAGTACGATTACTTCACGGATACTCTTGATCCAGAAAATCGTTTCGGAACAATTGTTTCACGAAAAGATAGCACAGGAAAAGAAGAGGTTGCGCGTTATTGGTATGAGTTTCGTAAGCGTAAAGACCTTTCTCGTTACGCTTATCGAACGGTATCATCCTTTAATGATCAAGCGACGGAGACATTGTTAACGGAATGTTGTGGAACTCCAATTACAATCACTCAGTGGAGCATTTCAGAAGTTAGTAACCCTACAAAAAACTTAGCTTGGACGCAGCCTGTTGGAAAAAAATCTTCCACAAGCTTTGAGTATTACGCTGATGGAACATTGAAAAGAAAAACTCTTTCTAATGGATCAGTAATCAGTTTGGCCTATGATTCTTCTAACAAGAAAATTACCAAGCTTGAAAAAGATGGTAATAAAATTGAGTATTCATATGATGGAAGACAGAATCTAGCATCTGCAAAAGATCATTCTGAAAAACTAAAAATGGATTTTACGTATGATGTTCAAGGAAGAATTACAATTGTAAAAGAAACTCCATTGAAAGGTGCTTCTGGTGAGAGAAGCTTGTACTTTAAGTACAATTCAGATGGGTTGCCAGTTGAAGTTAAAGAGAGAAACTACGATGGCAAAGTCGCACTTATTAAAATGACTTATTTTCCAAATGGTCAAATTAAAGAGGTTTTAAATTCTAGTGGGCGTACAATTGCTTCACAGGGTGATCTCAATGTGACTCAAAGAATTTATTCAACCTTTCAACGAGTGCTTGAGGTTATTCAGCCTACAGGAGTGAGTCTCAATGCGGAAGGAACCATTTAATTTTATGAAAAAAACATTTTCTTTAGTTCTTGGGTTCTCTTTTTTCGTTTTTTCTAATTTTGCTCAAGCACAATTTGGACAACCGCCTATGTTCATGGATGCTCAAGCTTCCCAAATGCAAATGGGACAAATGCAAATGATGGGGCAGGGAGGAATGCCTCCGGGTTTTGTAGGACAAGTTCCAGGTAGTTATAACGATGCTCAATGTTTGAATGCAGCTATGATGATGCCTCAGGCTCCCTTGACCCCAGCTTACTATAATCAACAACAGCAGCAGCTTATGAATGGACACCAGCAGGGTTTTTAAACTTCGATTTGAACCATTTTATTAATCAAGAAAAGTCCAATTGCTACTAGAGTAAGTGCGATTAAAATAATGATAAACCCGGGAATGGTTGTGAAAAGCGGTCGTGTAAGTTCAGGATCAATCGCATACATCATGCCCGCTACGCCAAACGGAACGCAGCCAACAATAATGCCTGCTGTGCGACCTTGAGCAGTGAGAGCATTAATTTTATTTTGAAGCTTTGAGCGTTCTCGAATCGTTTTGACGATTGTATCGAAAGTTTCGGCCATGTTACCGCCGGTTTCACGCAAGATATTTACACTAGTTGCAAAAATGTAGATTTCTTCAGTCTTGATTCTTTTTGCTAAGTTTTCAAAACCTGCTTCAAGAGGAACCCCGATTCTGTTTTGATCTAGAACAAGTCCAAATTCTTGACTTACAGGTGCGGGCATTTCATCAACAACAATCTGCAGTGTTTGAGGAACGTTTAGGCCAGAACGTAAGCCGTTCGCCATCAAGGTCAGTGCGTCGATCATTTGTGCCGTAAATTCTGTAACTCGTTTTTTTCTAATAATCGATGATGCATATATTTTGGGTAGGCGCATCCCCCAGAAAAAAAGAAAGACCCCAAAAATAATTCCTAGTGTTTTGTTGGGAAAAATAAAAATTACAAAGAGAGTTGTACTAAATCCCCAAATAAGAATTTCTTTGAGAACTTCCTTTTCTGTTTTAAGTTTGAAAATATCTTCATATTCAGTTTTAAGCTCATCCCGATTTTTTAAAATTTTTTTGTTCCAAACAAAATCTTCCCAAAAGCTATAAGGAAGGTAGGCAGCTAAGAAAAAACAAATCCCTGCGCCAATGATGACAAGAATATTCATTGCTTTTTCCTCATGATTAAGCCGCCTTGAAAAGACCTCGAGGAATCTTGATCCCGTGAGATTCTATTTTTTCTACGAATTTGGGAATGAATCCTGTCGCAACGTGTTTTCCTATGACTTTTCTATCTTTGTCTTGTCCAGTTTGTTTGAATAGAAAGATATCTTGAGTTGTTATGACTTCACCTTGCATACCGCATACTTCTGTTATGTGAGTGATTTTTCTAGATCCATCTGAAAGACGTGATTGCTGAACAATTAAGTGAACAGCGCTGGAAATTTGTTCTCGAATAGCTTTTGCAGGTAAATCCATTCCTGCCATTAAGACAAGTGTTTCGATACGTGTGAGGGCATCGCGAGGGTTGTTGGCGTGAACTGTCGCCATAGAACCATCGTGACCTGTATTCATCGCTTGTAGCATGTCGAGGGCCTCTCCTCCCCGGACCTCACCGACGATGATCCGATCGGGTTTCATTCGAAGAGTTTGTTTGACAAGGTCACGAATAGTAATTGCTCCCGTACCTTCTATGTTTGCAGGACGAGTTTCAAGGCGACCAACGTGTTCTTGAACGAGAGAAAGTTCAGCAGCGTCTTCAACGGTGAGAATACGTTCTGTTGAGGGAATGAAGCTACTCAATATATTGAGACAAGTTGTTTTACCGGAGCCCGTGCCTCCTGAAATCACCACGTTCAGTCGAGCTTCGATACATGTTCGTAAAAAATCAGAAATTTCTGGGGTAATAGAACCAAATTTAATTAAATCTTCTGGGCCTAGTCTTTTTTCAGGAAATTTACGTATTGTGATCATTGGTCCATCGATCGCAAGAGGAGGAATGATTGCGTGAACACGGCTACCGTCTGCAAGTCGAGCGTCAACATAGGGTGTTTTTTCGTCGATTCTTCTTCCAAGTGGATTAACAATTCTCTCGATAGCTGCCATGACTTGTACATTGCTTGAAAAAACCACAGGACTTTTCATGTTTTTCCCGCCTTTTTCAAGGTAAATAAGATCAGCGCGATTGACCATGATTTCACTAACTGTTCGATCTGCAATCAGATCTTCTAAGGGGCCAAGTCCGAGAGCCTCATCAAGAACTTCTTTTACGAGTTTTGAGCTATCTTCACGACTCTTCCAGGGATGATCTTCTTTACCAACAATTTCCGTAATAATTTTCATCGCCTTATCTCGAAGCTCCATTTTTTTGGCTTCGTCTAACTGGCGGTTAAGTTGTTCCTTTTTTAAATCCATTTTTTCTACAAGTTGTTCATGAATTAAAAGTTTGAAACGACTTCGAGGATCTTGCGGCTCTTTTCCAAAGCTTGATCGATTACTCGATTTTTTTGATGTGGTATTTTCCGGTGTTTTTTCAGAAGGAGGAGGTGTGGCGGGTTTTGCTCTTTTATAGGCAGAAAGCTTTTCTAAAATTTTTCCTTCTATGAGTTGTCGACCTAGTTGAATAAGAGCTTTTGTTGTGCCCGATCCAGTTGCAAGGGTGACCATAGGTTGGCCTTTTATGAGTGCGGTTCTCGCTAGATCGGTTTCTTCGGGAATAGAGCAGACGACTTGACGCTTTAGTGTTTGTTCCAAAAAAGCTGGGTTGTAGGGATTGTTGGGAGTCATTTTGTTCAGAATGATTTTGACGAATTCTTGAGGAAATAAAAGAGTTTGAATTTTTTCTAAAACTTTTTTTGTTTGATTGAGGACAAGAATTTCGGGGTTGCTCACAACAAGAATAATTGAGGAGTGTTCAAGTATTTTGATAATACTTCCATCAATTCGAGATCCGCAATCTACGACGGTGATGGGAAATGAACTTTTGATTGATCGCATGGCGCCGTCCATTTTTTCATCAGTGACATCAATAAGTCTTTCAAGGTTCTGAAGAAGTTGAAGAGAGTGGAGTTGGCTCGAAGCTCCGCCTAAATTGACTTGAGTCATTATTTTTTTGAGCGAGTCGCCACTTCTTATTTTTCCTTCTATCAGATCATTTCCAAATCCTTTGATTTCTTTATTTCCAAAAATAAGATTCAAGTCACCAGATCCTTGCATATCAGCATCGATTACGGCGACAGGGATTTTTCGATCAAGGCAAATAGAGAGAGCAAAGTTTCCCGCAAAAACAGACTTTCCAACTCCGCCTTTACCTCCAACGACTGCAATGATGTGTCCTGAGTTTAGGGGTGCGTTCATTTTATCTCCTCAGCCTAAATTTACGTTTTAAGCTTTCTGTTCCCGCTCCGGGAGTTTGAATAGTTGTGGGCGTGACAAAGATAATCATTTGATTTTTTGTGTCTTGAAGTTCATGATTTTTTGAAAATTTAAAAAGAGAAATATCATTTGTTGTGGAATTTGGAGGATCTCTTCCTAGTGATACTTGTCTTCGCTCCGAGATAAGGCCTCCTATAGCGGCGCTTTCTTCATTTGAAACAACAAGTTGAGTTTTGATAGCATACTCTAGGCTACCTGGGGGGGCGTCGGGGGCGGGTTTGTCTTGAATTTCTGCTTGAGTAGCGTTGATACTGATTAGAATTTTATCTGTCGTTCTAATGGAGACTGCGGCAAGAGATATATTTGTTTTAATATCTGCAAAAGCCCATGAAGGAGGATTGTTTGCGTTTCCTGGAATAAAATAGGGAACTTTTAAAACTTCAGCAATTGTAGATTCAGGACCTGGGTTACCGTCTGCTCCATCTTTCACGATAAGCGTCGCAGATTTTAAAACTCGAGCGTGACCATTTCTGGAGAGTGTTTCAAGAGTGGGAAAGAAACCGCTTAACGTCGCTTGAAACGAGCCAATAAATTTACTGATATCACTGGAGTAGCTGTAACTTGAATTTGTTGTAATACCTGGGGCCCATTTAAAATTGAAGGCTTTTATGTAGTTACGTACCAGACTGACAAAGTCTACTCGAATGCTCAAGTCTTTTTCAGGTTCTCCAGCTTGAGCGGGTCTTATACGAACACGAAGCATACACTCGGGCAGGTCTTTAAAGATAGATTCTTTTACGAGTTTGGATTCAAGCTTGAATTGATCTTGAATCATAGCTTGGCAAGTTTGAACTGCTACGTCGCGTTCAATTTTTTTATCGACAGCACCTTCCAAAATAAATCGACCATTTAGGACTCGAACATAAATATTTGTAGGTTTATCTCTGCCACCGTTAATTTCATCCTGCATTTTTTCTGCTATGTACTGCAAGGCGAGAGGTGAAACTTCGGCGAGGAGTTCAATAGGTTTTCCTGCAGTTTTATACCCATCATAAACAGTCATGACACGTCTAAGGTCTTTGGGCACAACAATTTGTCCGTCAATAACAATGCGATCGCCAATGAGGCGCATTTCAAGACCTTCAATTTTTCCCATTTTTGCTTTTATTTGCTGTAAGAGAACAATCAGATCTTCGTCTGTGACGGTTACACGAAAAACTTTAAAAAGCTTTTTCCCGGGAAGCGCTTTTTTGCTTTCGGGGTCAGTTATTTTGTCGTAGGCAAGTATTTGAGTGGTCATAGTTTGCCCAGTCGTAACAATAGTTGCCCTTTTGGGGGGAAAGCCAGGTTGAAGCATACTCTCTCTATCAAATTTTACAATTCCAGGAATTGTGATTCCCCAGTAAACGTCTTTCACGTCTTTTATTTCTGGAACGTCTTCAAGAGAAATAGTGGTGCCTGTTTTTGCATTTGGATTTTTTTTGTTGAGCCCTATGTAAACTTCTTCAAAGCCATAAATAGGATTTAGTTGATCTCGATTTTTTAGAATTGTTTCTAAATCTGAATCTGCTATTTCGCCTACGAGTTGGGTTTTAGGAATGGTGCTTTCATTGGCTACAGAGTTTTCTTGGGTAAAGGATGTCTTTGAAGTAAAAACTAAAAGAAATAAAAAAAAGGTTTTTATTAGTTGATGTTTATTCAAAGACGCCTCCTCCGGATTCAAGTGGGTCACTTGCAGGTTTTCTTACGGGGGCAGCGCCCTCAGCTGTGTTGTTCTTAGCAGCGGCGGCAGCAGCAGCGGCAGCTGCGGCTTGTCGCGCTTCTTCAATTATTCTTTTTTGCTCTCGATCTCGAGCTTCCGCTCGTTTCGAGTCGGGCCCAAGAACTTCATCAAGAGTTGTTGATCCTATGTTTGTTTCGGCGCGATCGATGGGGTTTCTCAGTGTAAGGTAAAGATCGGTGCCTTGGGCGAGTGCGTAAATTAAAATTTGAGATTGTTCTGGCGTTACTTCTACGGTGACTGTGTTGAAGTTTTTTTCCCCTCTCGCGCTTACTGCTATTTTTCTTTGATTGAGTGGATCGTTTTCATAACGCGTGGGAATGTTATTCTGGATAATTTCTCCAGCAGCTAAAATCGTAATATTTTGTAAAAGTGTTTTGAGTTCAGTTTGTTTTGATCCATCTGGGTTTGGGTAGCTAACGCTTCCAATAATATCCACATGGTCACCAGGCTTAATAAGTTTAGAGACACCTGTATTATCATTTACAGGAATAGACATGGCTCTTTTTGAAGCAGAAACTTGGACCGCAAGACCTGTCTCAGCGCTTTTGGGTGAGAGTTTTGTCAAAAGTATTTGCTCACCTTCTTTAATGGGTACAAGAGCTACCATGTCTTTAATATCTTTAAAGTCGCTAAGGGCTCCTGGCTGAATAAATTTGTCGAACTGACTTTCTTGAGTCACCATCGTTTCATCAAGGACTTGCATTTCATTAATATTTCTTGAGGCAATCAAAACGGTTGAAGGCTTGCCAAATTTTTCTTTGCTTTCTTGGTCTTGGCTGTATACGTAAAGACCAACAAGAGCCATGCCTAGTAAAGCAAAAGCAAAACTTACAAAAAAAGCACGCGACTGGTTCAATTTAACTCCTTAAATTGATATCGGTTTTTTCTTTGTTAAATTTGAGTTTTATTTCTTCTTACTCACAAGCATCTATGCTTCCGGGACGTCTAAAAACTGTCATTTTATGAATTCGTTGAAGGCCCATATCAACGCCAAGAATACTTGGTAATTTGAATAAGTTGGGTCCGTCGGTTGAAAGTTGGGGTGTAGCAGAAAAACATGTTTTAGAATTGTCCACGATAATATTTTGAGATCCAGACATAGGAAATTCATAAAGATTTTGAGCTCCAGATCTATTTGCTCTAGAGACAAGAGGGCCAGAATTAGAGATTTTTGCAAAAGCTGCGTTGCGGGCTGCTTCTTGAAGAAGCGTCGATTCTCGAAGTCCTATAAAGAAAACAGTACTTACAATTAGAATGACAATAAATAGCAAGACTGCTGGGAGAAACTCAATCATGGCCTGGCCTTTATTGTTTTTGAAACGACTAATTTTTTTTAACATCCATTATCCTCCATGCCTTCCCAGCTATGAAGTGAGTTTCCGCCTCTGAAAAATTTAGAAAAAAATTCTTGAAAAAAAACTTGGCATTCTTTTTTAGTTGGCTCACGTCCAAGATTACTTTGAGTAGAAAGATTGAGCGTACCAAATGTTTTTTTTAAATCTTGACCAAGAGGAACCGTTATCAAGGGCACTTCAAATTCTAAGCGAAAAGGGGTTCTAACGTTACCCGAATTTACGGAGGGAGTGCTAAAATTAGTAATGGTTGCAAGTTTTCTTTTTGAGGAAAAACCAAAAGGAGTTGAGCCTGATCCAGGGCTTACGTTTGGAACGTAAATTTTCATGGTTCTCGTTGCAGCCTCAAGCTGGGAATTGGGATCGTCCCGGCTTGCTTGATAAGCACGAGCCGACATAAAAGTTGCGTAACTTAAATATTGGTAAACTGCAAAAGAAACAACAGCATTGTAACTTAAAGAAAGAAAAAAAATAAAAGCAATAAAAACAAATATGAATTCGACTGTGCCTTGTCCCTCTTTTTTATGAAATTTAACTTTCATAATTTTTTTCATTTAGTTTTGAACTCCATCTTGTTGTAGTAGGCCTCTGCGGGTTTTCCAGCGGTGGCGGAATCTTTTTCGACCTTGTCTTTGAAGGTTTCAAGGGGTTTTTTCATCTTTTGTTTAAGAAGTGTGTATGCGACAAGTGCCATTCCAACAATGGCTGCAATGACAAGTATATATTCCACAACAACTTGTCCTTTGCGGAGATTTTTTTTCTTTTTCATAAAATAAAATTTAGTCGCTTATTTGCACTCACTGTTTTTATTATTAGAAGAAATACAATCAGTTGTTTTTGTTTTTAACCTACTCATGGAATCTCGAAAAACATCATTAACTATGAATTTTACAACAACCACAGTTGTTACCGCTACCAGTAAAGATAGAAGTATGTATTCGACAAGCACTTGACCGTTTTTAAATTTCATAGCTCACATCCTATTTAGCTAAGATTTTAGTTTATTTGTCTGAGGAAAGCGTGCCTACACTACCATCAACACTTTTGAAGACGCTATCAACAGTTCCGCCGATTTTACCTTTTATCGTTTTACCGAAAATCATGACGAAGCCAACCATGACAGCGAGGATGAGAATCCACTCTAATGTACCTTGACCGCTTTTTTTTGAGTTGTTTTTCATTTTTTTCTCCTTGAATTTCTTTTCGGGCGACTGAATAAAAAGCTTCGTTAATTTTGTATTAATTTTGTGTTAAGAAGCACGTTTTTGAATAGTTTTTGACTTTTTAGTGATTTCGGTTTCAGAGGATGTGCTTTCAGAAAAGTTTTCACCTACAAATACAACTTTAAATGTATTGATCCAAATTTTTAAATCAAGTGATAGGGAGAGGTCTCGGACGTATTTACAATCTAGGGTTGCTTTTTCATCTGGATCATTAAGATTTGTTTTTAAAGCTTGCCAATATCCAGACATTCCAGGGCGTACAGCAAATCTTTCAACATGGGATTCGGTCATGTGAAGGTTTTCTTCAATAATGTAAGGCCTTGGTCCCAAGAGAAGCATGTCTCCTTTAACAACATTTATTAGCTGAGGAATTTCATCAATTTTCCATTTTCTAAGAAAACGACCAAGTTCTCCTTCGACTCTTGGATCATTTTCTATTTTTTTTAGAGGGGTAAATCCCATTTCTATAACTTTAGGAGATCCGGTTTTTAAAGTTCTAAATTTATAAACATAAAAAATGGTTCCATTTTTTCCAACTCGTTTTTGCTTATGGAATACTTTACCGCCTTTGAGTGTTTTTATAAGAATTGCGATCATCCCCAAGAATGGACTTAGTAAGGTTAGTAAAAGGGTTGCGAGAAGTGTTTCAAGGATAATTTTGAATTTGTAATAAATTGGAAGTTTTTTTTGAATTGAGAATATTTTATTTTGAAATTTTATAAAATCTGAAATTGGTAGGGCAGGCACTACTTTTTTTTCATTATCTCTTAAGAAATTGGTTTCATGGGTCACTCTGATACTATCGGACTAGACCTAAGTTGTTTGATTAAAAAAATATAAATTTTAATTTAATTTTATCTTCTCTGGTGAAAGTCCGGTTTTTTTTTGTCATGACTAAGGGCAAAAAATTTCTGTTCGTAGGGAGTGTGTAAAATGACGGTCGGTGAGATGAAATGAGTAGATTTGAATTCAGTTTTTAAATTGAATGAAACAATGACAAGATTTTGTTCATTTTTTATTTCTAAACTTGAAACTTGAATAGGCGCCTTTAAAGAGCTTTGTTCTCTGTACTTTTTAAAGCTCATCAAATCGTACTTTCCTTCAAGTGAAACGTTTACCTCAAAGTATTGTTCTGAGTTTTCGTCAAAAAAGAAGCACTCAAAGCAAGTTCTTTTCCATAAATCCGAAGCCTTTTCTAAATCTGTAATTTTTTTTGGCATGAAAAGCTTTTGGTCAACATTTTTTTGACTAAGGATAAAGGATAGAGTCATCTCTTGATTTTCGGAGTTAGCGTTCAACTGTTCAATTATAACTTCAATAAATTTAGGGTCTTCATCTTTAAAGTTTATGAGTTTAAGAGAGCGTTTCATCTTGACTCTTTTATTCAAGCTGTCAAAAGATAGAAGTGCAATATCCATTTGATCCTATTTCTTTGTCAGTTCTTGGGAAGTTGAGTGAGTATTCATCTTTTCAAAACGCATCTTTTTTTGAATCATTGGGAATTCCGCTTTTGGCTGAAGACGAACAAATAGAGTTTTTTTATAAGCGAGTTTTATACGTTCTTTCTTTTGTTCCTCAACCGCAGCTTGTGTTTTTATTTGTTAACGAAAAAGAAGATTCTTCTTTGCAAGTAAAAGAATCTAACAAAAGGGTCTTAGATTTTTTTTCTTTTGAAAAGCACGAAGTCCTAAAGGTTTGTTCTCATGAAAATCACCTGATTGTGATTATAAATGGCACTTTAAGTGAATGGACATTAAAAAACAAAGAAGGTGTTGGGCGGGCCCGTCGTATACTTGGTGATATAACTTTATATTTGTATAAGCAGAAAAAGTTAAACACAGCTTTGCATCGACAAATTGATGCAGATGTTCGATTGCCCCTGGATTATTTTAAAACCCAACTCAATCAGCCTTTTGTGGCGGGGACTTATCCTTTTTTTCATTCAAGGGGGGCATTGAGTGAATATGAATTTAGGGGCCTTCAGGAATATGAGGGTTTTTTGCGGTCTTATGTGGAGGGTTTAAAATTTGCCGATTCTCCGTATGCGTTTTGGGCTCTGGGAAGTACGCTTATTTTTGATTTAAGGGCGTATGAGAAAATTCGAGGATTCCCGAACGTTCAGGCTGGAGAAGATTTTTATTTTCTAAGCAAGATACAAAGTCAGGGATTGGTCACTCAGATTGATGAAATTTCCTGCCATGCAGAGCTTGATATAAAACTTGAAATTGTAGGTAGAAAATCAACGAGAGTTCCCTTTGGTACTGGTCGTGCTTTAGAGCGATTAGAAAACGGCGGCAGATATGAAAAATATCCTCACGAAGTTTTTGAGAAACTTAAAAATGTTTTATATGAGCTTGAGAGGCTTTCAGAACACAGAAATGTTGAAGAGTTTTTTTTACAAATTCCCGCTCATGACCATTTAAACTTGAAAGAATTAAAAAAATCTTTTACTGGAATTTTTAAACAAAAAGCAACTTCTCGTCATTACTTGCGTCAGCTTCACCAAACTTTCGACGGCCTTCAAACTTTTCGATGGGTCAGAGAAAAAACTTATTTTCAAAGTTTAGCTGAAAAGTCTTTAGCAAACTCAAGTGCATAATAACTGAGAATGATATCAGCGCCTGCTCTTTTGATTGCGAGCAGAGCTTCTTTCATCGCTTCTTTTTCGTTAAGTAAATTTTGAGCTCCTGCGAGCTTGATCATTGCGTACTCACCGCTGACTTGATAAGCCGCAACAGGGACTGAGGAGTTATCCTTAAAAAGACGAATGATATCCAAGTAGGATCCAGCAGGTTTCACCATCACCATGTCGGCTCCTTCAGCTACGTCCAGACTAAGTTCACGCAAAGCCTCGCGAGTATTACGCGGGTCCATTTGATAAGTTTTTTTATCACCACTTCGGGGGGCGGAATCCAGCGCAGCCCGAAAAGGACCGTAAAAAGCGGAGGCATATTTAGCGGTATAAGAAAGGATTCCTACCTCTTGAAATCCTTCAACATCGAGAGCTTTTCGAATAGCTGCGACTCTACCGTCCATCATGTCTGAAGGTGCAACCATTTGCGCCCCCGCGCGGGCTTGCATGACAGCTTGTTGAGCTAGAATTTTAACACTTTCGTCATTGAGAATTTTTCCATTTTTATAAATTCCATCGTGACCATCGCTTGAGTAAGGATCAAGCGCCACATCTGTGATGAGAAGAGCTTCAGGAACTTCTTCGCGCAGTCTCTTAAGTGCTGAATACAAAAAAAACTTCTCATCGAGTGAGAGGCTTCCTGAAGAGTCTTTTAGGTCTTCGTTTACTTTGGGAAAAATCGCAAAAGCTTTAATTCCTAGACGAAGAGCCTCATTTATTTGATCAGCTAGGAGATCCACACTCCAGCGGTAAACGCCGGGAAGTGCAGAAATTGGTTCTTTTTTTTGGAGACCATCCACTAAAAAAACCGGCCAAATAAAGTTTTGGGGATGCAAGTGGGTTTCAGAAACAAGGTTTCTGATAGCGGAAGAGGAGCGATTTCTCCGAGGTCGCTGCATCATGTCATGAATCTATATGAGTTTTGATTTTGAATCTAGCCTTTTTAGTGAACGATAAAAGCTCTGCGACTTGGCCTGTGGGGTGCTATATAAAAAAGACCATGACGGCTAAAAAACGTAAGCTTCCAGATGTTGCCATTGAAAACAGGGCTCATCTTAAGTCCAAGATCGATCGAGTAGGGATGACTAATATAGAAGTTCCTTTAAGGTTTAAGATCAACAAAGAAAGTATTCGATCATCTGCTAAGGCTGCTGCTTTTATAAGTCTTGATGATCCCGATGTGAAGGGCATTCACATGTCGCGTCTTTTTAGTCGAATTCAAGATCTTGCTGAAAAAAACTTAACCGCAAAAGATCTAGAAAAAGTTGTTAAATCTTTTCAAGAATCTCATAAGGACATTTCTAAAAGTTCTGAGCTTCGTTTGAATTTTGAAATTGATTTGCAAAGAAGATCTCTTACCTCAAACATGACGGGGTGGAGAAATTATCCTGTTGAATGTGTTCTTACTTACGAAAAGGGAGAAGTACATTGGAGGTTAAGTTATCAGATTGTTTATTCCAGCACTTGCCCTTGCTCTGCGGCACTTTCACGTCAGCTTATTCAAGAAAAGTTTTTATCTGATTTTTCAAAAAGAAGTAGTTTGGAGATTTCTGAGATTGCTGAATGGATATCTAAAGAAGATTCTGTTTGTGCAACTCCTCATAGTCAGCGAAGTTTTGCTAAAGTAGAAGTAACTTTTAAAAAAAGCCCTCGTGATTTAATTGTATCTTTTTTAGGCTTAATTGAAAAAACAGAGGACAAATTAAAAACTCCTGTGCAAAGCTTTGTTAAGCGCAGTGATGAGCAAGAGTTTGCTCGCTTGAATGCTGAGAATTTAATGTTTTGTGAGGATGCTGCGAGAAGAATTCATGATTTATTAGAGAGCTCTAAGGATATTCAGTCTTATAAGGTTGAAGTGGAGCACCAAGAAAGTTTGCATCCACATAATGCGGTGGCTCGGGTCTGGTCAAAGTAAATTTAGTTACTTAATCAAGGGGTGCTGGTAAAAAGTTTGCCCTCTATAAATTGTTCGATGTATTCTTCAAGAACATCTTCTCCTACAAGTTGAAGTTCATAATCTTCAAATCCAGTGAGAGTTTTGAGTTCTAGAAGTGCATCATTGCTCAAAGGTCGTCGAGCAATAATACAGAGCTTATTTTCACGTATGGCCATGGGGACGATTCGGTGTTTACGAAGAATGCTCATAGGGATTACGCCTTGTACGTGGTATTCGAAGTCTAGTGAACTTGCCATGATAAATTCTTCGGCTTCAAAAGAGAGAGCCTAAGTAAAGACTTCGTGAATTCTTTGCAAAGAAAGTATATTCTATTTGAATTGTGTCAAAAAGCTTTACGAATAATCTCAAGACACAAATGGCCCAGTTAACAGGGCGTTTTGAATTGGTGACTGATTACAAACCTGCAGGAGATCAGCCCACCGCTATAGCAGAGCTTGTTGAGGGATTGCAGCAAAATGAAAAACATCAAGTCCTGATGGGTGTGACAGGTTCTGGAAAAACTTTCACAATGGCGAGTGTTATTGCACACGTCAACAAACCTACTTTGGTTATGGCGCCCAACAAAACATTGGCTGCTCAATTATATAGTGAATTCAAGGCGCTCTTTCCTAAAAATGCAATTGAATATTTTGTAAGTTATTATGATTATTATCAGCCCGAGGCGTATGTCGTTTCGACGGATACTTTTATTGAAAAAGATTCAGCCATTAATGATGAAATTGATAAGCTTCGTCACTCCGCTACGCGATCTCTTTTTGAACGAAAAGATGTCCTTATTGTCTCAAGTGTTTCTTGTATTTATGGTCTTGGCTCTCCAGAGGAATATTTTGCTCAAATGTGTATCTTTGAAGAAGGAGAAAAGATTCGTCGAGATGATCTTTTAAGAAAACTTGTTAGCATTCAGTACATTCGAAACGATGTTGATTTTGCAAGGGGAACTTTTCGAGTAAGGGGTGATACGATTGATATTTTGCCATCTTACGAAACGATGAAGGCGATTCGCATTGAGATGTTTGGTTCTTCTGTTGAGAGTATCTATGAACTTGATCCCCTTCGCGGAAAAAAATCTGCTCAATTAAAAAGAGTAGCAATTTTTCCCGCTTCTCATTACGTCACAAGTGCTGATCTAAAAAAAACAGCCATTAGCTCAATCTTAGATGAGCTGAGAGAGCGATTAACGGTTTTCAAAGCTGAGGGAAAAGTAGCAGAAGCAAAGCGTTTAGAAAGTCGAACACTTTTTGATATCGAGATGATTCAAGAGGTGGGATACTGTCCAGGAATTGAAAACTATTCGCGGCACCTTACAGGACGTCGTCCAGGAGAAGCCCCTCCAACATTGTATGATTATTTTCCAGATGATTTTTTGCTTGTGGCGGATGAAAGTCATGTCACTGTTCCCCAGGTGGGGGGAATGTATCGAGGAGACCTTGCTCGAAAATCAGTTTTAGTGGAGCATGGGTTTCGTTTGCCAAGTGCTCTTGACAATCGACCTTTAAAGTTTGAGGAATTTGAAGTAAAAATTCATCAAGCAGTCTATGTAAGCGCAACTCCCTCGGATTATGAATTAGAAAAAGCCAAGGGCAAAATTACGGAGCAAATCATACGTCCCACGGGTTTATTGGATCCCACTATGGAGATTCGACCTGTGAAGAATCAAGTACAAGATCTTTTTGATCTTGCCAAAAGTCGTATCGAAAAAGATGAAAGAATTCTTGTTACAACTCTTACAAAAAGAATGGCTGAAGATTTGACGGATTATTTGAGGAAAAATTCTATTCGAGTTCGCTATTTGCATTCGGATATAGAAACCTTGGAGCGCATAGAAATTTTAAGGGATTTAAGAGAAGGCAAGTTTGATGTACTCGTCGGAATTAACTTGCTTCGTGAGGGATTGGATTTACCAGAGGTTTCTTTGGTCGCTATTTTAGATGCAGATAAAGAAGGGTTTCTTCGGTCTAAGACATCTCTTATTCAGACCTGTGGGCGTGCGGCTCGTAACGTCAATGGTCATGTCGTGTTTTTTGCGGATAAAATTACAAAAAGTCTTCAGGCAACAATTGAGGAATGTACTCGTCGTCGTAAGATTCAAGAGGATTACAATAAACTTCATGGTATTCAACCGCGAACAATACGAAAAAATCTTGGAAACAATCAAGTTACAGATCGACTTGATGAGCATGATTATCTAGAACTTGGGGGTGTTTCAAGGGAGCTTGAAGAGCTTCATGTTGCCCCAGAGAAGGTTCAAGATGAAATCCAAAGAATTGATCTTGAAATGAAAGAGGCGGCTCGTAAACTAAATTTTGAGCTTGCCGCTGAGCTAAGAGATAAACTGATGAAATTGAAAGAGGTTGATTTAAAATGGAATCTCAAGAAGTAAAAGATGTAAAAAAAGATAAAACGGATAATTCTCCTTTAAAGGGAGTTTTCTTCAAGAATCGTATGCTGACAGCAGGGCCTACACCTGTGCCTGACTATGTCTTAAGTGCCATGTCCTCGGGTGTGCTTTATCATCGAGGCGCTGAATTCGGTGCAATCATGCAACAGTGCCGTGAGAAATTAAAAAAACTTTTCGGAACATCAGAGGAGGTTTTAATTTTTTCTGGAACAGGAACTCTTGCTATGGAGGGCGCTGTTCAAAATTTTTTCAATCCAGGTGAAGAAGTCATTTGTGTGAATGGCGGAAAATTTGGTGAACGTTGGTTACAGCAGGCTAAAGTTTATGGGTTGAATGCAAAAGAAATTTTTGTTGAAAGAGGACGTTCTCTTGATCTTGTAGCTCTTCAATCGCAGCTCACACCTGACACTAAAGGGGTTTTGGTCCACTCAAGTGAAACGTCAACAGGTGCTCGTCATGCAATTAAAGAAATAGGAAAGCTTATCAAAGAAAAAGCTCCCCATGCTCTTTTGTGTGTGGACGGGGTTACGTCTGTCGGAGTTTTTGGAACTCCTATGGATGCCTGGGGGATTGATGTTTTGGTTTCTGGATCACAAAAAGCTTTGATGCTGCCTCCGGGATTGTCCTTGGGAGCTGCGAGTAAAAAAGCTTGGGCAAAATGCGAGAATGTGAAAAATACTCGCTATTACAACGACTGGAGAAAAACTAAGAAAACAGCTCTCGAAAATACAGGTCCCTTCACTTCACCTGTGACTCTTGTTGCAGGATTGCTGGCTGTTTTGAATAATTTTGAAGAGATGGGTTATGAGCGTCTTTATGAAAAAAGCTGGAGACTTATGAAAGCTACTCGTGAAGCGTGCAAAGCTATGGGTTTACAATTGCTTGTTAAAAAAGATGAGGATGCCTCAGCGGCTTGTACCTCTGTTTTGACGGAAGGATTGATCGATACCAAAGCCTTCAAGAAATTGGGACTCACGATCAGTGGTGGACAAGATGAGTTGAAAGGAAAAATTATTCGATTAGGTCACATTGGGTATATGGATGCCTGGGATGTATTGAGTCAGATCATTGCCCTTTCTAAAGCGTTTTCTGATAAAGGAAAAAGCGTTAATTTGATTGAGGGTATGAGTAAGTTTTGGGAAGTTCTTGAAAGTCCAGCTGATCAAACACCTGATGATATGAGGATCTAAAGTTAATGTCTAAAAAGTTTAAAGTTTTAGCAACGGACGGTTTCGATAAAAAAGCTCATGAGTTTTTATCGGCTGATTCCAGGTTTGAGGTTAATGTCCGTAAAGAAACCACAGGAGCGGAGCTGCTTGATCTTGCTCAAGATGCTGACTTTTTAATAATTCGATCTGCAACAAAGTTGGGTGCGAAAGAATTTGAATTTTTGCCTAAATTAAAAGGTGTTGTGAGAGCAGGTGTTGGAATTGATAATGTTGATTTAGAAAGTGCAAAAAAATCGAGTGTCTATATTTGGAATGCTCCCACGGGAAATTTTTTAGCGACTGCTGAACATACTATTGGTTTGATTGTCAGTCTTTTTAGAGCGATCCCTCTAGCTCATTCGATGAGTTTAGAAGGGAAGTGGGGGAAAAAAGAAATTTCCTCTTTAGGCCGACAATTGGCTGGTGCTAAATTGGGTTTGTTCGGGGCGGGAAATATTGGATCTAGAGTCGCTAAAATTGCGATGGGTCTTGGAATGAAAGTTGGAATTTACGATCCTTACCTCAAAGCAAGTCCAGTTGAAGGTGCAGAGCTTTTAAATTTGGATCAGCTTTTGGCTCAATCGGATGTCATTTCGATTCACACGCCGCTGAGTGCAGAGACTAAGAGTTTTTTTAATTTAGAAAATTTACAGAAAATGAAAAAGAGGTCTTATCTGGTAAATGCGGCAAGAGGAGGCATTATTGTTGAGAAGGATCTTTTAAAAGTTTTGGAAAATGAACATCTTTCTGGTGCCGCTCTCGATGTTTTTGAAAAAGAACCTTTTGATTTAAAAGATCCTGTGACGATTGCTTTGCTTCGCAATTCTCGTTTTATTTCGACTCCCCATGTGGCAGCCTCTACCAAAGAAGCTCAGCAAGCTGTGGGCTTAGAAAGCGCTGAAAAATTAAAGCTTGTTGTAGATGCTGTTGTTAAAAGAAATGAAGAGTTACTTCCAAAATCATTAAGTAAAGGAACCTTTGCAAAGTTAAGCTCGTAGTTTATTTAATTTAAATTATAATTAATTTCTTCCTACACCGTAATAAATATAGCCTGCCTTTTTAAAATCTTGAGGAGAGTAAATATTTTTTCCATCGTATATGTGCTTACCTTTGAAGTAAGTTTTCAAGCCCTCTGCTTTAATACGTTGAAATTCCTGCCATTCTGTCACAAGAATTAGTGCATCTGCGTCTTTGAGAGCGTCTTCTTTATTTGAGCAATATCGAATGTTCGCATCTTTTTTGAGGCTAGTCTTGAACGTATCTATAGCTTTGGGGTCATAGGCGTTAAATTGATACCCATAGGCAGAAAGTTTTTCGACAATTACAAGCGCAGGACTTTCTCGAACATCGTCTGTTTCTGGTTTAAAAGCTAGTCCTAGAAGAGCAATGCGAGTATTTGAAGCTTTTGGAAAGTCTTTTAAAATTTGATTAACGAAAATAAGTTTTTGATCATCATTGAAGGAGTCGATGGCCTCAGCAACTGAAGCATCAACGCCTTGTTTTTTACAAAGATCGATAAAATTTTTGATGTCTTTTGGAAAGCAACTCCCACCAAATCCAAGTCCAGCATAAAGATATTTAGATCCGATTCGCGAATCACTCTGCAGAACCTTTTCTATGCTTCTTATATCAGCTCCCGTAACAGAGGAAAGGCGAGCGATTTGATTGACCACTGAAACTCTTGAAGCAAGCATTAGGTTCGCTCCTAGTTTTGCAAGTTCAGCAGAAACGGAATCAATTTTGATGAGGGGTTTTTGATTCAAAAGAAAACTTTCGTAAATAAATCCAACTTTTTCAACAGCTTCGGGAGATCCTCCAAGAACAACTCTTTCAGGCCTTAGGAAATCTGCAACAGCTGTTCCTTCTTTTAAAAACTCAGGATTGTTGAGAACTGAAATTTTTCCCGGAGCTAAGGATTCAGCTATTTTTTGAAGTTTCTGTGATGTTCCCACTGGAACAGTTGATTTAATAATAAAGTAACATTTGTTTTTTGATATAGATGCACAATCTCTTAGAGCTTCTTCAACATAACTAAGATTTGCGCTTCCATCAGGATTTTCGGGTGTTCCAACGGCACAAAAAACAAATTGAGCATTTAGATTTTCAAGAGCGTCTTTTTGATTCGAGAAAAAGCTAAGACGTTTTGAGGCAATACCTTCTTTAAGTAACTCGCTTAGTCCAGGCTCATAAAATGGCACTTGAGAGTCTTTTATAAGTTTTAATTTTTGCGGATTTGATTCAACCATTCCGACTTGAAAACCTGCGCTAGCAAAACATGCACCAGCAACAAGCCCTACATAACCCGCACCAATAACAATTATTCTTTCAGACATAATTTATTCATCGGAAAAAGTTTACTTAAATAAATACTGAATAAAACGAAAAATTGACGATTTTTTTTAAAATAAGGTTGAAAGTTTAATATTTCAACAGATTTGACGAATGAAGAATAAGTGAGTCAAAAAAAAAAGCTTAAAAAGCGTATAAATTGGAAAAGGCAGGCCTTGGCAGCAGAGCGTTTAAGGTTTGAAAGTATTAAAAGCTTTCAAACAAGACACGATCCTATCCGAGTTGACCTCCTTGCTTTAGGAGTGTCCCATGAATTCAATAATATTTTGGGAGCTGCTCTTGGTCATGCAGAGTGGGCATTAGATACAAAAGAACCCTCAGATATGAAAGAAGCCTTAGAAGTTATTCGAACTGCGTGCATTCGGTGCTCTAAAATTACTAAGTCTTTGCAAGGTATTGTTCAGCCTCGTGAGGAAAAAAAAACCATTTACTCGTTAAAAAAGCTTTATCAAGAACTTGAAAAACTTTGGGAGCCTAGAGCTAAAAATCAAAAAATAAAAATTGTTTTTGAAAGAGAGGATTTAAATGTTTATTTAGATCCGGGTGCTGTTATCGAAATTCTATCAAACTTAATTAAGAATGCGTTTGAAATTTTTGAATCAAATAAAACTTTAAATCCCAAGATTCACGTCATAACAAAATTACAAAAAAAGAATGTTGAAATTCTTGTGCAAGATAATGGACCGGGCGTTTCTTCAGCATATAGACCTTTCTTGTTTCAGCCGTTTTTTTCTACAAAGGGAACAATTAACGCGGTCTTTAAAGAAGATAAGAATATTGACACTGGTTCTGAAGCGAGTCTTAACTCAAAAAACAGTGGACTTGGCTTGTATTTAAGTAAGGCTTTAGCGCAAGAAATGGGCGGAAACCTGGAGCTAGTAGAAGGTAAAGAGAATTTGGGTGCTTGTTTTATCCTGACTCTCCCACTTGTCACTTAATTGACTTTAAAAAAGAAAAAAAAATTTTGAAATTTGATAAGTTTGCCGAATACGTAATATATGAAATCTCTTTATTTCATTGGAGATGAAGAGCTTTGGAGCGATGCATGGTTTAAGGCATTGGTTGAAAGCTTAGAAGCAAAAATGAATCTAACCCTTTTGGTTTATGATTCCGTAAAAGATCTTCAAAAGATTAAAAGCATAAGTAGTAAAATAACAGTTGCTGATAGAATTATAATAAAAAAAAATCTTTCACTTAATTTAGGCTTAGAAAAAAAGCACCAGGGCTTAGTGTTTAATCTTTCAAAAGATAAAGAAGAAATAAAAACAGATTCATTTGTAGAATGGGGTGTTTCAACCCAAGCTTTTCTAGAAAAAATTGGTATTTCTGAGGCTTCTCAAGTTATAGAAGAAGACTTTTTATCTGAAATAAATATTGCTAGCGAAGTATCAAAAATTATTGAGTCAGAAGAAAAATCAACTTTAGATAGTGATGCTTTCAGTTCGGAGCTTGAGGATTTATCAAAACTTTTAGAAGCCGACTTTTCTTCTGCTTCAAAAGAGCCTTTGTCGCAAAAATCTGAATTGCAAATAGAAGATCAGCTTGAAGTAGCTTCGTTTGAAAGTAATAACCAAGAAAACATTGTTGCTTTAGAAAAAAATGAAGATGAGGTTGATCAGTCATTAAATGTTGAAATAAGCTTAAATGAAGAACAACCTCTTATCGAGAAAGAATCAACTGATTTAGATCCCCAAGATTTGATAGCGGCCTTAGAGAGTTCTCCTTTGGCAGATAGCAGTTCTGTAGCAGAGAGAAGTCCGCTTATTGAAGAAAAAGAAGAATTAGATGTTTTGGAATCTTTAGAAATTCCTTCTGCAAAGATTGAAGTCGATGTAGAAACTTTTTCTGAATCTGCCAAACCAGAGGTAGAAGTTGGCAAGCTTTTGTCTTCAATGAGTGCAGAGGTTTCAGGTGAAGATTTAGGTGTCATTAAAAGATATTCTAATATAAAAGAGCGCGAATTGAGGGAGTCACAGGCTTCAGCAGAAGCTCTCAGACGTCAGATTCGCTACTTCGATGAACGACTTAAGAAAAGTGAAGAAGAGCGTAGAAAACTAATTTTGAAACTTGAAGAAGTTCAAAGTGAGCTACGAACAACAAGTGACAAAAAAGATGAGAATAGAGCAAAGCTTAAGAACATTGAAAATCATTATGAGGAAAAAATTAAGGAGCTTCAAATTCAACTTGAAAGTTCACAGTTTCAGGCTGGTAAGTTAGAAAAAAAGCTTGAAGATTTTCGTGATCGTGTACGAAATGATCTTCAAAAAATAAGATCACGAGAAAGGGAGCTTGCAAGCCGCCTCGAGATACAAAAGCGAGATGCTGAAGCCTTATTAAGTGCTAAAGATGAGCGTCTTCTTAATCAAAAGAGAGACATAGATAGATTAGAGTTTGAAATTGACAAGTTACGCGAACGCCTTCTTGATAACGTTAACAGTAGCGAAGAGAGAAGGAAAAGGATAACAAGATCTCTCCAATCGCTAAAACTTGCTCAGAGTGTTCTTTCTGGCTTAGATGAAGAGACTTCAGAAAAGGATGAAAAAAGTAAGGTAGCCTAGGAGTGAGCTCCATGAAAAAAATTAAAATTATTGTTTCAGACTTTCATCTTGGAAAAGGCATTTACTTGTCAGACGGTTCAGTCAATGTTCTTGAAGAATTCTTTGGGGACAGGCAATGGGAGGAGTTTCTTAACCATTTTAGCGATGGTCCTTACAAAGACATGGAAGTTGAATTGGTTTTGAACGGAGATATTTTTGATTTAATTAAAGTTGATTATAGAGGATATTATTCACCCATTTTGACTGAAGCAATCTCCGTTGAAAAGCTTCAATCTGTTCTAGACGGGCATCCTGTTTTTGTAGCAGCTCTAAAGAAATTTGGCTCTATAGCTCAACACAAAATCACCTATGTCGTCGGCAATCATGATGTTGAAATGATTTGGCCACGATGCCAAGAGTTGTTTTCACGAAGTATAGGATGTGAGGTCCAATTTTTTAATTTTAGTTACATAGATGAAGGTGTTCACGTTGAACATGGGCAACAGTTCGAAAATACGAATCGCGTTAATCCTAAGCAAATGTATATTACCAAAAATCTCCGTGAACCAATTATAAATTTGCCCTGGGGAAGCCATTTTGTCATAAATTACGTTATCCCCATTAAAATGCAAAGAATTGCAGTTGATAGAGTTCGTCCTGTTAGCGCTCTTATAAGATGGAGTTTGTGGCACGACACCACATGGTGCTTAAAAAACATATTTCGAGTTCTATTATATTTTTTTGGAACAAGATTTTCTAAATCAATTTATAGAACGACAAATCTAATGACGACTTTAAAAATTTTTAAGGAGCTATTTCGTGCTCCTCAGTTACTTGATGCTGCTAAGGATATTTTTCAGAGAAACAATGATGTTAAAACAGTTGTCATGGGGCACACGCATGTTTTCGATACCCGCCAATTTCATGAAGGAAAGCAGTATTTAAATACAGGGACATGGACTGAGGTCACAAGCTTAGATCTCAATAGCTTTGGTCGATACACAAAGTTTCACTATGCTTTAATTGAACTAGAAAAAGACTCAGAAGGATTAAAAGTTAATGCAAATTTGCGTGAATGGAGAGGCAAGTGGCATGAAGATGTTTCGCATCAAATGGGCTAACCTTTTTTTATTTTTTATATGTTTTAATCTTTTTGGAAATCAAAAAAACACTTCAGCCTATATTCTAGAAGTTAAAAAAGCTTCAAAGCTTTATGATGTCCCCTCAGCAAAAGGAATTGTTGTTGGAGAGGCGGATGTGGGTACTTTTTTAATTTTTTTAGAAGAATCCAAAAAAGGACTTTGGATTAAAGTTCAGGATTCAGATGGCTTAAGCGGATGGCTTCCTAAAGATAGAACGGATTATGAAGATATAGAAAGGTCTGTCCTTGATTCACAAAACTCAGAGTCTGTTAAAGGAAATTCTAGGGAAAGTTTGAAACAAAATTCAAATGATCGTGAAAAAACGTATTTTGAGTCTCCCTCAAATTATAGGATTTCACCTTTTTTTAGGATTTACTCTAAGGCGATAATGGGTAGATATGAAGCAGGTATTCGTTTTGATCTAAAAATGCCATCAGCTGATTTATCTACTAAATCTTCGAAGGTTAATTTACTTTCTTTTGATGCAGGAATTCCCTTTAATTCTAAAGAATCCTCTTATGGGTATTCAGGAGCAATACGTTTTGGGATGAAAAAATTTTTTTTACAGAACTTTTTTTATCTTTTCGATTATGGCTATTCTGTATTAAGTAGCAATTCACAGCTTCATCATCATTTGTCTTTAGGTTTAAGTACAGGAGTTGATGTTTATCCTTTTGATATAAAAACTCGTCTTGGATTTAATATATTTTCAGGATCTAATGCTACTTTAGAGGTACAAATAGGATGCCGTTTTTAATTGTTCTTTTATCTTTTTTTAGTTTTTTTTCATACTCTTCACAGCCAGAGGGGCTTGTTTTGAAGCCTCCAGCAGATCCTGTGCCAAGAAGAATATTAAGAAATAAGAATATTACATTTGTCGATGAAGAGAATTTAAATAAAAAAGTTAAAGTGCAAACCAATGATAAAGTTCTCTTGCACGAAACAAAGTATAGGGTAAAGGGTAGGAGTCGACCAAGCCGAACTGGGAGTGTGGTTGCAGTTATAGATAGTGGAGAAATTGTTGAGGCGATAAAAGATTCAGAAGATGGAAGGTGGAAAGCTGTTTATTTCAAAAAAAATGACATAAAAGTTTGGGTTCCAATATCAGCTCTTTCCAAAAAAAAATCGATCAATTCAAATCAATCTTCGTCTGATTTGGATGAATTGGCTGAAGAGGAAAGCCCAGATGATTGAATTATCTCCTCCGATAATTTCTTAATTTCGTGAAAAGAAATATTTGAGTCTAGGGAGTTTTTTTGGAATCCAAATCGCTTCTCCTCCAATTTCTTAAAGAGTTCCCGAAGTTTGTTTATTTTTGGATGAGTGGAGACGTGACAAACATTCAAAAGCATAGTCATTAACTCATCAAAAGAGGCTTCATTTTTTGAAAGTTTTGCAAATCTTAATATTATCCACTCCTCTATGTATCCTAGTAATTGTACCAAATTCAAGTCTGGTTGCTTGTTGATTTTCTTTTCAATAAATATCCAAGGATAATTCTGTAAAAGTCGATCTTCTTCCTCTCTTTTTCTTCTTTGAATAAAAAATAGTGAGGCTAGAGCATAAAGAAAGGCGGGTATTGTCCATACGAAGATTGAAATAGATGTTTTATCTAAGTTTACAAATTCTTGAGTTCCAGCAAAAATAATACTTTTTCCTTTCTTTTCTTCTGTAAATGGTTTGTTTGAAGGTTCAATGTTTAGTTCAATCGGAGGAATCGGAATTGTTTCGTATGATTTCTTATCGGGGTCAAAGTAAGACCAAGAGTTAGCTGCTATTTTATAGTCACCTGAATTTTGAGGAACTATTAATACTTCAAAATCCTTATAGCCTTCTGATCTATCATTTGTTTCGTAGTTTGTAGCGGTTCTGCTTTTTTGAAGAGAGGAGGGAAGATTTAGTTCGGGTTCTTGAAGTCCTTTTATGTTTCCTTTGCCCTCAATCCTCAATTTTAAGTTGAAAGCTTCATTTTGAACAAGTTTTTGATTTGGTTGTTCGAGTGATATTTTATAGGTTCCAACTGGTATATTATTTTGACTAATGGAAGCTGGTCTGGGTGGTAAAGGTATAACCGTTACAGGAATGGAACCAGATGTTTTGTTGAATAGTTGATTCTGGCCTAGCGTTAGTTGTGGGTTTTGCATTTGTTCTAGCATCTGAAATATATCAGTATCCACTTCGAACCTCATTTTAAGTGGATCTATAAGAAGTTCACCGCTTTTTATAGGAAATAGTGCAAATCTAATAATCTCTGCTTTAAAGTAATTGTTGTTCCTATATTCAGTTCTTTCAGGACGCCAGTTTTTAGGAATAAAGAGTTGTTCTTTTAAGAAATCTTTAAATGTTGGAAAAGAACCAAATTCTAAGTTTCTAAATATATTTTCATTTGTATAAATATAAAACGGAAGCGTAATTAGCTCGCCCACAAAGACCTGTGTCTTAGAGGGTTCTGCTACAACAAAAACATCAAGCTGTTTATTTTTATTTTCTGGCTCAATTCTGTTGAGAGGTTTTTCTTCATCAAGTTCAAAAAGATTAAAAAATGGAAGTCTTGTGTTGGGTTGAACCTGCGGTAATTGCTGTTTCGGTCTTAGACTTTTTACGATTATAGATGCTTCATCAATATTAAAAGTTTTGTTAGGTGCTGAAATTATAATTTTAGGTGTTTTGATTTCCCCTATCTTTAGGGGTACAAGGGTTAACTTTAATAATGAACTAGATTTACGAGAAGATTTTCCATTAACAAAAAATGTCTGAGTTTTTTTTAAAATCTGTGGTGCAGAGATTTCCCAGCTTTGACTTTTGTCTTCAATTGATTTCAACGAAAGATCTAACGGAGTCGATTCTTTGCTATCAATTTGAAAGCTAACTGTTATGGTTTGTCCTGAGCTTTCCCTAGGTTCAATTTTAATTTGAACATTGTTGGATGGATCTTCTTTTGATGAAACAAGATCAGAGAAATTTATAAGAGTAAAAAAAATGATAAGTTTAATTTTTTTCATATTACTTCGATTACCATGGCTTAGAAGAGCCATTTTGCTTACCTAGCTCATTACCTTTTTTCTGAGATTCACTTTTTAATTTCTTTTTAATAACTTTTCGCTCTTCACTGCTGATGCTTTGCATGATTTGTTTTACTTCATCAGGCGTATAGTTCTTACCTCTGTAGTCTTGAGGCTTTTTATCTTCATCGTTTGGATCTTGGCTTTTATTGGATTTTCCTTGGTTATTAGATTTTCCTTGACCTTGATTTCCGCCACCGCTTCCTTGCTTTTGAGAGTTTTGTTTTAATAAACGCGCAAGATTGTGTCGGATTATGGGATCTAGCGTTTTTGAGGGAGGGTCGTTAAGTGCATTATAGTAGCTTTCAATTGCTGCCTGAGTTTTTTTACCCAGTTCGTAGGCTTGAGCAAGTTGGTAAAACCATTTTTTTTTATCCAAAGGATCGGGATCTTTTTTGGCCAAAGGCTCTAAGATCTTTGAAATCTCTAGAGCTTCCTCTTCTACAGGGCTTAGGTCTAATCCTTCTTTTGTCTGCAGATATAATTGTTTATTTTCTATCTGTTTCAGTCGAGATGTTATCCAGTTAAAGATATATTTTTTTTCATTTGATTCACGGTTAAGAGCTTTTTCAAAAAGCTCTTGTGCGTAATCGAATTTCTTTAGATTGAAAAAGAAGACTCCAATATTATTTTGTAAGCTATCCAAAGTAGTGGAAGCTTGTAATGTTTTTTGTGAAAAAAGGGCAATAGCAAAGACAACCTTGGACGAGATTTTTAGAAATTTGTTTCTGTAGTATAAAAAAACTCCCCCCGTCTCAGTTGTTATCCACTCTAAAAGTAAAAGAATAATTCCAATAAGAAGAGGAATTTGAAATTTTTCTTCTTTTTCAACTTGGACGCCTTCCTCTTTAAGTTTAAACTCTAATTTTTTTAAGTTTTCAGCAAAACTTACTTTAAAGTTTGAAGACTCATCCGCTATGTAAACTTGACCATTAGTTTTCTCTGCTAGTTTTGTTACAAAACTTTTTTCAGCTTTAGTTTTTGCATCTAAACCCGTTTCTGGGTCTTTTACAAATCCCAAACCGTGACCGTCTTTATCTTTTTGAGGAATAGGGGTGCCTTGTTTTTTGCCAATTAAAAAAGTTGAGATGGGAATTTTATTCCTGATGAGGCCTTTTATAATGCTTGATTCAATTTGGTTACTGTCATCACCATCGGTGACAAGGAGTATTGACCCCGCAGTATTTTCTTTTTCGTCATCGTTTTTGGTATCAGTAATATCCTTATACCCTAGGGCCTCCGCGCAAGTTATTACTGCGCCTTGGATAAAAGTTGAGGGAAGGCTTACAAAGCTGGGGTTTAGGGGGTTTAGGTAGTCTGCAATAGCATCTAAATCTGAAGTAAGAGGTGCTGCGATAAAAGCACCTCCTGCAAATCCGACAAGAGTAACTTTTGTTTTATTTAGATTTTCAAGAAGAAGTATGAGCTCTCTTTTTGCGTATTCCAAACGATTGGGATTCATATCTTCTGCATGCATACTTTGAGAAAGATCAAGCGCTATGCATAGGTCTGAACCCACGACTTTTTTTATGCTGTGTTTGGCTCCCCACTTAGGTCGCATAAGACTAAAAGCAATCAAAGTAATTCCTAAAATAAAAAGAAATTCTTTGAAAACTCTATTTTTGGGTAATTTTTGAGTTTGAGAAACTTCAAGTGTTTTGGAGGCCTGTATGATTTGCGAGTATTTTTTTCTCAAAAAATGAGTTTTGAAAATTAAATATATTAAACATCCGACTATCAAAAATAAAAAGCTAAATTCTGGTCTATGAAATTCAATATTCATGGATACTTCCTCCAGATACTTTGAAGAGCGAGGCCCTCAGCTATCAGGAAAAGCATCCCAACCCAAAGAAAAAAATCAGCTCCCTCGCTAGTTTTAGTCTGATTTGAAATTTCGATTTTACTTTTTTCAAGTTGGTCAATCTCGCTGAGTATTTTACCCATTAAACTTTGGTCAACAGCCGAGTATGCTTTGCCTCCCGTAAAGTTTGAGATTTTTTCGAGAAGCTCATCGTTAGCGGCATCTGTTAAATATTGTAGGACTTGTTTTTTATTACCAAATCCATCCTCGACTGTTACAGGAAAGGGAACTCTACCTTTTTTTCCGATTCCTATAGAATAAATTTTAATTCCAAAACCAGCAGCAATTTGTGAGGCTGATATTGGATCGATTGAGCCCATGTTATTGTCTCCATCTGTAACAAGGAGAATTGTTTTAGATTTAGCCGTTGATCCTTTAAGGTGGTTAACGGCAACAGCTAGCGCTTGTCCGATAGCTGTTCCATCTTCAAGGCCTGAATTTGAACTTGATTTTAAGTTAGCTAGAAGGAGTTTGTGATCAAGAGTTAGGGGCGCGCTTAAGTAAGCTTCCCCGCTAAATAATACTAATCCCAATCGATCATCTTGCCGTAAGTTGATGAATTCTACCAATCGATCAATTGCCACGGTTCTTCTGTTAGGTGAAAAGTCTAAAGCATCCATAGACTTTGAAAGGTCAAAGGCAACGATCATATCTATTGATTCAACAATCCTTTTTTCTTTACCAAATTTTTTCTGAGGTCTTGCAAGAGCTAATATCAAAAAAGTAAGGGCAGTGAATCTCAGCGCTGCTTGAAGTTTAAATGGAGTAATCTGTTTCTGATTTTCGGTACGAGTTGACCAGTCAAAGGGGAATATGAGACGACTTCTAAAGCGGACAGAAATTTTTATGAAAAATATAAAACATAGTAAAAGGGGAATTAAGAGCAAGAATGCTTCGGGGCTAAACCATGCGAAATTACTTAAGCTTTGACTTGAGTAGCTCATCTGGAATTCTCTTTTTTATCTGAGGACTTAGGGATATCTTTCTTTGGAAAAGCCAGGAAAATTGTTTTTATTTTTATAAGATAATCTTGCCAAAGTTTTGAGTTAATTGTTTTTTTGGCAAACCTCACATCGTCCGCTGTTTTTAAGACGTACTCTAACTGAGATGTTAAATTCTGGTTTTTGCTTTGGGTAAGTCCCATGGCCCTAAATGTTCCTATGAATTCCCCAGTCGTAAGAGAGTTGGTGTTTAAATTCAGCTCGTTTTCTAGGAAGTGTCTTAGATATTTATATATTTCATGTAAATGGGCACTTTCTGGATTTTGAACATTGATTTCGCAATGGAGAATATATTTTTCCAACTCCACTCTAGGGTCAAATTTATTTTTTTTCTTTTCTTGAAAAGTAACTTTGTTTTTTCTTTTATTTATATAATAAAAGAACCCCCCAAAGACGGAAAAAATAATTAAGAAACAAGCTATATAAAAACCTAGAGGGTAATCAATCTTTTCTGCGTTAAGAGGCGCAAATCTTTGATTAGCAACTTTTGGATCAAGTTCTTTGATGTTGGCTTGTACGGCCACATTGGAAGAACTACACGGCAATGAAAAGGAAATGGTTCCTGTTTTAAAGGGACCCAGGGTTACGACTTCTTTTTTAATTTTTAGCACCTTTGCAAGGATTTCTTTTTCATCTGGAAGAGTGTCGCCGGTACTCAATATTGGGTTCTCGCCAATAGGACAGCTTACATTAAATGTATCTCCCGCGTTTATTTCAATTGCCATATCACGATCCTTTTATGAAGGCCTCAAGAGGTCTTAGAAATTCTTGGTTTTCATTTAATTTTAAAAAGGGAATACGGGCCATTTCAAAAAATGTTTGAACTTTGTCTATTTTTTTTCCTTCTTTTTGAACGTTTTCTTGAAAATTTTGTGACTCTGTTGCAATTGTAAAGGCTTTTGCATTTTCAGCAGCTTCCATTTCTATAAAGGGAAAGGGGGGAAACATTTGAAGACGAGAGTGAAAAACTCCAATTGCTAAAAATTCGTGTTTAAGTGAATATTCCTTCAGAATCCTTTGTTCGGGGAGTTTTTCAAAGTCTGAGATAAAGAATATAACGCTTTGTTTTTTTAAATAACCTCTCAGTTGTTTAAGGGCATGGTTTGGGTCAGTCCCACGAGTTTTATGGCCTGTTTTAAGTATTTCGCGAACGAGTCTAAGGACGTGGTTTCTTCCCTTTTCGGGAGGTAGACATTTTTCGACAGTTTGAGAAAATGTAAGAAGTCCAACTTTTTCTCCTATATCCTCAGCAGAGAGGGCGAGAGTTGCAGCTATTTCAGCAATTCGATAGGCGACGCTTCCTCCTATCGGTCCTCTTCTTGCAGAAGCGCTTACGTCTACAACAAGAAAATAGTTTTTATCACGTTCTTCTTCAAAAGTTTTTAAAACTGTCTCGTTGGCTTTTGCACTTGTTGTCCAGGATATATGTCTAATGTCATCTCCGTAAACATAAGGCCGAAACTCTCTAAACTGTAATCCAGAACCCTTGAACCGTGACTGAAATCCTCCAACAAGTCCTTTTTTTATGAGATGGTGATTTCGTATTTCAAGCTTTCGGATCTCTTTAAGAAATTCCTCAAAGGTCATGTGTTTAACTCCTTAAGGAGTTGGGAGCGCAGATAGAATTTTTGTAATGATTTGTTGAGCGGTAACTTCTTGAGCCTCTGCTTCAAAAGAGAGAAGAATCCTATGTCTTAGGACATCTGGCGCAACTGCCTTGATGTCGTCTGGAGTTACAAAAGCTCTTCCCTCCATAAAAGCTTTGGCCCTTGAAGCTCTTGCCAGAGAAAGAGTTGCTCTTGGAGAGGCTCCAAATTGAATATATCTTTCTATTTCGCTCAGTTTTTTATTCGCTTTTGGTTCGCGAGAAGCAAAAACAATTTCTATGATGTAGTCTTTGACTTTTGAATCAAGATAGATTTCGTTGCAGAGACTTCGCGCCTTAAGAATTTGGCTGGCGCCAGCTATAGGACGAAGCGTGCCTTCTTTAGAGGAAGCTTGAGTTTCAAGAATTTTTAATTCCTCTGCTTTATTTGGGTAGGGGATGAGAACTTTAAACATAAAGCGGTCCATTTGAGCTTCAGGAAGTCGATAGGTTCCTTCTTGTTCAATAGGGTTTTGAGTTGCTAAAACAATAAAGGGCTCTTCGAGTTTGTAGGTTTCATCGCCAATGGTGACTTGCTTTTCAGCCATACACTCTAAGAGAGCTGATTGAACTTTTGCGGGTGCGCGATTGATTTCGTCAGCGAGAACGATGTTTGCAAATATGGGACCTTTTTTAGGGAAAAATTCTCCGCTTTTAGGATTGAAAACCATTGTTCCTGTTAGGTCGCTAGGTAAAAGATCAGGAGTAAATTGTAAGCGTTTAAAGTTAAGGTCAATTAAATCAGCAAGAGTTTTGACAGCAAGGGTTTTAGCAAGTCCAGGTAGTCCTTCGAGAAGAACATGACCCCCTGTCAAAAGTCCCATGAGGATTCTTTCGATCATTTTTTTTTGCCCAACAATTATTTTAGAAATATCTGTTTCAAGTTGATTTATGAAAGCACTTTCCTGTTTAATCAGTTCACCTAATTGATTTAAATCAGCCATGAGTAAAGTTTAGCAGACGCCTGTAAAATTGGGACTTTGACGCGACCTACAAAAGCTAAATAATCTCTTTTGGGAAAAAGCACACTTCTTAACCTTAGGCATGAGCTTGTCTCAAGTTTGTCCTTGTCATAAATTGAAATTCGAAGGACTCAAATTATGCCTCAAAATAAAACTACTCAGCCCATGAGCGATGTAAATTTTTCGACCTTTATTTTAAGTTTAGCTTCGGCAACTTTTATTGAAATGGGAGTCATTGAGGACCCACAAACGAAAACTAAGAAGAAGGACTTGTCTTCTGCAAAACAGCACATAGATTTATTGCAAATGTTGCAAGAAAAGACACGAGGAAATTTGGATGATGAAGAGCGGGGACTTTTAGAAAGAATTCTTAGAGATCTTCGCTTACAATTTGTAAAAGTATCGGAGGGATAGTTCATGAAATTGAAAAGTCTTTCAAAATATTTTTTTCTTTTATCAGGATTGGGAATTTTGTCTCTTTCAGCTTGTCTATGGGCATCAAATTCAAAGGGTCCTTATTGGATTGAAAAAGATGTGGAAGCTAAAAAAACTCTACAGCCTAAAGTCGATGCGATGAATGAAATGTTTTCAAGCTTAGCAACGACTTATTCCTCAGCTGTTGTAACGGTTTTGACAACGAGTGAAGTTAAAGTTCCGCAAATGCAAATGTTTCCCGAGGATATGTTTGATTTGTTTTTTGGTTTTCCGGGCGGAGGTGGCCTCCAACGTAGAGCGCCTCGTTCTCAAAAGACTCAAAGTCTTGGAAGTGGTTTCGTGATTCATCCGGATGGAATTATAGTGACAAACTCTCATGTCATTCGAATTCAGGATGATCGTGTTGCGGATTCCGTAAAAGTTAAATTTTTAGGAGATTCTGACAAGTCTGAAGGGATAGATGTTCAGGTTGTAGGAGTTGATCCTCTCGTCGATACTGCTGTTCTTCGTTTAAAAGGAAAGGCTAAGCCTAATTTATCTGTGATTCCTCTTGGAAATAGCGATAACTTAAAAGTTGGAGAGTGGGTTGTCGCAATTGGAAATCCTCACGGACTTTCTCATACTGTGACAAAAGGAATTGTGAGTGCTTTGGGTCGTGATATTATACCGAATGTCTCTGCGGATTTTATTCAAACAGATGCAAGTATTAACCAAGGAAATTCTGGTGGACCTTTGATTAACATGATGGGTGAGGTTGTGGGTATTAATACTGCGATTGATCCTCGAGGACAGGGATTGGGATTTGCTATTCCAGTGAATACAGCCAAAAGAGCGATTAAGTCGATTATGGAAAAAGGTAAGCCATCGCATGGTTTTGCAGGAGTGAGTTTATTTCAAAATTTCGACTTAGAAACAGCAAAATCCCTAGGTCTTAAAAATGCAGATGGAGCCTTGATTGAAGATGTGGTGCCGGGCCAGGCTGCTGCAAATGCAGGCTTAAAGGCTTATGATGTTGTCACTAAAATTGGAGATCGCAAGATCAATACAAATTCTGATTTTCAAAAAGCTGTTCGGGAGCTTGATCCAAATACAAAAGTCTCTGTTGAATATTTACGTGAAGGCAAGGCAGCCACAACAAACATGGTATTGGGAGACCTAGAAAAAAGCTCTCAAGTATCCATGAATGATATTCGTTCATTGTTTAAGAGTAGGAGTAGTGGCGAAAAAACTGAATCTTTCTCTATTTCTAAAGCGGGTTTTGAAGTTGTGAATCTGACAAAAGAAATTCGTACTCGATGGAGATTATCTCCAGATGTGAGCGGTGTTGTGATCAGCGAAGTACTGGCAAATACTCCAGCTGATGAGGCGGGGATAGCTCGCGGAGATATTTTAACGGAAATTCAAAAGAAAAAAGTAACGGATGTAAAGTCGGTTGAGAAGGCCATTGGAAAAAGTGGGACGTATATTTTGAAGGTCCTGCGGGGAAATACGGTTGCACTTTTTACTTTGAAGGTAGATTAAAAAAATTAGTTTTGAAGGAGCGGTGATTTTAATTCAAAGCGGGAAATAGGGGCTTCGAATTTTTCATTTAGGTTATTTCGCATTTCAAAGCTTCCTTCCATGCTTCCGGAAGGAGTTTTTAGGGGACAGAAACTTGTGTATTCAAAAACTTCACCAGGTTGTAAAAGGGGTTGTTTGCCGACGACGCCCGCTCCGCGAACTTCTTCAACTCCTCCAAAAGCATCACGAATAATCCAATGGCGATTCATGAGTTGCACAACATCGCTGCTAAAGTTTTCAATTAAAATAGTGTAACTATAAATAAAAAGAGCATTTGTTGGGCGTGAGTTCGTTTCGTCGTATTTGGGCCAAACAGAAATTCGAACTCCGCGAGTTTCGTTAGTGCTGGAAGATTTTTTCCCTTCGGTTTGACTCATGAAGCACTTTCTCTTCTACGAATAAATTTATCAAAGAAGTCCCAAGTTTTATCGCCTACTTCGTCAAGCTTTAGAATTGTCAAAACATCATGACATTTAAAAACAGGATCGTACGCGGGTTCTCCACAAATATAAGCACCAAATTGAAAATATACTGAAAGAAGGGCGGGAATTTGCGGATTATCTCCCATTTTAGTTCCACTTGGAATGCGCATGCTTGGAATAGGCTCTACGCCTTTCATGTCTAACACTCGTCCCATTTTTTTTATTTCTTCAAAAGTTGCAAGAGCGTTTTCGTGAGACATGATGGGGAGCGAGGCTAATCCAAATAAGGAGTGGCAATCTTTTAAATTCATGTAATGTCTGATTCCGCAGAACAAACACACAAGAGTGGCTTGTTTGCGATATTCAGGCAAAATACACGCCCGACCCATTTCAAGGGATTTATTAAAATCCAAAGGGAGATTCTTAATAAAATATTCAGTTTCGGAATAAAATCCAAGATCTTTGTTAACTTGAGAACTGGGCATCAAACGGTAAGTCCCAACAACTTGCCCGTTTCTTTCGACGAGTAAATGGTCGCAGTGAGCATCAAAGCGATCTGTATCTCGCTTTGTTAAGGCATTTTCTGGAATACCCTCTCCTAATTCTTCATTAAATATCTGATATCTGAGCTTATAGGCCTCGTCTCTGTCTCTTTCTGATTGAGCGAGTCTAATTTTAAAGGGACTTAGTTCAAGTCCTTCACCATTAAGCTTTTCAGAGTCCCTAATATCGACCCGTTTCACGCTTAAAGATTAGGTTTTAAAGGACTTTTCGTCAATTAAGGGAAGCCTTCTTTTTAGGCACTTATGAGCTGTCTAAGCTTTAGTCAGCTTTCAAAAACGAGGACAAAAATGGGCCCCCTTAACAAAAGAGACATGATTCTAAGGGCTTCTCGCTTGGCATGTTCAATGCAACTTAGCTGGTATGGGGAATTTTATGAAATTAAATAAAATGGGGTTATCTATCACAAGTCTTTTGGCTGTTGCGATTTTTTCTACAGCTTGTAGTATGCAAAAAGCATCCAGCAATCCTGGTCGAGTTATTGATCAATCAGGCGGTACAACGAACGATACTGGAATAGATGTGACTCGGGGAGGCGATACAACGACTGATCCGGATACTTCTGATTCAACAACTGTTGTCACTCCTGTAGTTGATCCTCCTTCTACTTTCTTTACTGGAGAAAAGGTTCTTTTAAATCAATATCCAAACACAGTTCCGACAACTAAGGTCTGTCGAAACGTTTTAAACAACCGCAGTGTTGACGTTTTAAAATCATTCTTTAATTTTGATATCGTTAACTTAGTAGGTCCTGTGACTGTTTGTATCGAACAGAACAACTTAGCTTCTCGTTGCCCTGCTGGCGAAACAAAGTGTTCAGGCGGAGTAGACCGTAACGTTCGATTTAGAATTGAATACGAAGATAATAACCGTTTTTGGTATTACGACTCAGCTGCTTCAAACAACTATACAAAAGTATTGAGTTACACAGGCGGCGGAACTTCGAACAACGTTGAAATCATTCTCCAAGATGGCGCAGGATTCTTAATGGTAAGCGGTAGCAAGGCAAACTCCACAAGTGCTTATGACTTAGAATTTCGTTTCGTAGATCGACAAAACTATTCAGATGCCTACAACTACGATCAAAACAACGGTTACTCAGCAACATCTCCTTATAGAAGAGCCGCAACACTTGATGATATGGCGGTTTGTGCAAAAGCATCTGCTGGAAATGCCCTCTTTACCGATGGAACATCTTGTGCGACTCGATTCGTGTTCCACTACACATTCTTCACAGACATGAATACAAAGTATCCTGCAACAGCCATCACAGATACAGCTTTATGGCTCAGAAACCAAGCAGCCTTTGCAAGACAGTTACTCATCAACCGTTCTTTCTCAGCAGTTGGTGGAGTATTCGGAAAGGTATCTGTTTATGAACTCTAAGAAATTATATAAAACAATCGCTCTTACAATCGTTCTTTTCACAACAAGTGCTTGTTCGATAAAATCGCAAAACTCTTCAAGTGGTACAACTTCTACAACAGGAGTTACTCCTCCAGTGACACCTCCCAATCCTACAACAAGACGTTGTCGGATTCCGGTTCAATATGCAAATGAGACGACTCACCTTGCAGCTCTAGAAGCTTTAGCTCAAGCGAAAGTTCGAAAAAAAGAAACGCCCACAACAATGTGTGTGGCTGCAAAAACTTCTCCTTTAAAAAGCTTTGATGCTAGCTTAAGGATTGAATACGAAGATAATATCGGATTTCGATGGGTAACGTTAAGATCTCCAGACTTGGTATATAGCAGCCAAGAAAACAATAACTTTCGTCTTATTTATTTAGACCAATATGGATATGTTGAACTTAAGGCAACGGAGAGTACTTCTGGTGTCCTTAATGGAACAATTCGAATAGCAAACATTTCACCCTACAATTCTTATTTAAGCGATATTCAAGCTTTCTTGGATCTTATTAAAACAACCTGTAACACCACTCCAGCAAAATGCTTGAATCCAATTTTCAATGTTAACCCGATTGAGCCGCCTCCCACTGAAGCTCAGATTATTCAGCGAGCAGAGGAAGCTTTTGCGGGTCAGCATGGAGCACAGCCTTTTACCTTGGGAACGGTACAGTTCAACTCTTCAGCTATTGAATCAACTTTGTTCTAAGAAAGATTATTGCTAAGCTTTGTAAAAATGACAAAGCTTGTTGTTTCGATGTTGTCTTCAAAAGCTTTGATGGCTTTGTTCGCAGAAGATAACAGCCTATGCGAATATACTTCTTGGGAACAGCAAGAAGGCAAAGAGCTTTCAGATGAGTTACCCTTGCAGCTTTCTTTTTTATTTCAAAAGACGAAGCTTGAACTAAAATCAGTATCAAAGATTTATGTTTTTCAGGGGCCAGGATCTTTTACGGGTCTTCGAGTGTCCGCTTCTTTTGCAAAAGGATTGAGCACAGCTCTTGAAATCCCTATGATTGGGATTCCCTCGTTTAGACTTTATGGAGAACCTTTTGCCATTTCTCTGAGAGCTGCTAAAGCTAAATCTTTAAGCTTAGAGGAATGTGTTGATCGAGCTTATAAGTTTTTAGAGATTAAAAATGACAAAGAATCAGAAGTTGTTTTAGTTCCTAAAACAAAGATTCTAAAAGGACTTAAAAGCTGTCCTCTTTGGCCAGAAATAAGTGACATAGAAAAAGCCATAAAGCATTCAAGCGATTTAAATTCGTTTGAAATGAATTATGGCTTCGATCCTTCTTTTGTGGAAAGTACTTAGCTCTTATACGGGGATATTGGTTTTTCTTCCAAATCCTAAAAGAACGGCAAAGACAATAAACATTAAAGTTGAAAGGAGTAAGTATCCTTGAACTTGTTTGAGGCTATTCGCTGTGAGATCAAGTTTTGCAGATTTTACTTCTTTAGGTCTAATGCCTATGAGATCTGTGTCTTTGACAAGATAGCTAAAAGAATTCATTAGAAAGTCCATATTTCCAAATTGTCCAATGAGCCCATTGGAAGCAAGCATTTGATTTCCGATGAGGAGGATTCCCGTTTCTTTTGATTCTTGTTTTTCTGTCGCTTCCTTATCGGATTTTGTTTTCTCTTTAGTATCAGCAGTTTTCACAGGTTGAGTGATTTCTACAATAAGTGGAAGCGAGTTTGCTTTACTAAGCGAGGAGCGAGCAACGCTTCCTGCCTTGAGAGATTTTAAATCGCCTATTTTTTGAAGTGTTCCTGCTTCCGTTGTGGCAATTGCACGAGCAGTCACATTTGGTGGTGCTGCTTTTGGAACAATGATTGAACGAGCTAGAAGCATGAAAAGGGGTGAGTTGAAGTTTCGAGTAATATCGCTTTCAGGCGAAAAGCTTTTTGTGTAAACGCCTGGAGCCCCTTGAACACGCTCATCAATCAAAACGTTATTTTCCAGTTTCACTCCATAGGATTCAATCACTGCATTCCATGCTGCAGGAGTTTCCAGTCCCCAGAAAGCAAAGAGTTTACCTCCTTGTGCAAGGTATTCTTTTAAAAGCTTTACTTCATTTTCTGAAGGAGCTGAACGCGGACCAACACTTGCAATTAATTCACAATCAGAGGGAACAGTTTTTTCAGTGGCAAGAGTGAGTTCTTTGGTTTCATAAGAGGCACTTTCAAGAGCTTCTTTAAGCTGAGAAATGCTCATAGCTTGTTCGCTCCCTTCGCGTCCGCTCGCCTTAATTTCTCCATGCCCATCGAGAAAACAAAGTGTTTTCTTACGTCCTTTAATAGCTTGTACGATGGCATTTGTGATTTGTTCTTCTGCTCTTCCGGTACTGAAGTTATCGACTCGGCTTTCTCTACCAGAGCTTGCTCTTGCAATGATGACATCTTTTCGAGTTATTTTTGCTTGAATAGCTTCGACTCTCTCCGCATTGGGATTCCTGACTTTTAGGCTTAATTTGCCCTTGGATTTTTCTTTGTAGCTCTCAAGAAAACTACTCATATCAGTTGAGCCAGACATTTCTTTAATATTTGTTGTCCAAACTTCTAGGGTGATATCTTCTTTAAGGTTTTGAAGAATTTTTGTTGTTTGATCACTTAAGGAATGAAGTTTGTTACGAGTTACATCCCATTTTTTATTTTTTTGAACAGCTGTCCAGTTGAGAACGCTTAGTATTCCTACAACCCCGATGGTTGATACGATAATACTTAATCCCCATTGGCTGGAACGTTTTTTAAACCAAGTGACTAACCACTCAATACTAAAAACAATCCATAAAACAAAGCCAACTCCCAAGAAAGATACGCTGGCTAAGGGAACCCACGAGTATTCCCAAACGCCAGGAACAAAGTGATAAATAATAATCATGGCAAAAAGTGCAGAAAGAAAAAGCTTAAGTCCTAATTTACCTAACATGATCAGCTCCTCCAAGAATATGATTCAACAGATTTTTTAGTTAAGAAAAGGCCAAGGAAAATTCCTGAGGCAAAAAAGACAAGCGACTTAAGGTCAATCGTCCCCTGCATTAAACCCGTAAATTGTTCCATAACAGCCATGTGAGCAAGAATGGGTTTTAAAATTCCATCTGTACTTTGTGCAGCAAAGCTCACAAGCCAAAAGCCAAAAAGGTTGGCAAAGGTGAGCATAACAGCTGTTAAAGCTGAGTTGGCAACACTTGACCAAAATAATCCGACCGATATGTAAAGGGAGCTAATCAAAATAAGTCCAAGATATGTAGAAGCAACAACGCCTGGATCGGGACCAAAGCGCCATCCTCCGTGGCTGTAAAGCGTGAGGAAGATAGGGAAAACAAGAGTAAGTCCAAGCATGAGCGCAACAATAGTCAGTGCTGAAAAGAATTTACCCAAAACAATTTCAATTGTTCTTATTGGAGAAGTTAATAACAAAACAAGAGTGTTCTTTTTAATCTCATCTGTAAACAGCCCCATTGTGAAAAATGGAATTACAAAAAGAAGAAGTGTGTTGACGTTGCCATAGAGGGCTTCTGCAAAGCGATCAATTGTGATGGATTCTCCACCCATCATGGCTTGTTGTCGCTCATAAAAAAGGTAGGCTCTTAGAAAAAGAAAAAACATTATGCCTACGACAAAAGAAAAAGCCCCAATAAAAACATAAGCCATGGGAGTGTAGAAATAACTTTTTAAGTCTTTTTTCCAAATTTTAAATATATTTCTAAAATTCATAAGAGTTTCTCCTTACGCATTTCCAGATTGAGTTGATTGAACAAGGTTTGAGGCATCTTGAGAAACAATTCTCAAATATGCTTGCTCTAAAGATTCTCCCGATCCACGAGTGAGACTTTCAACTGAACCGTCAACCAAAATTGTTCCCATATTAATCAGGAGGACTCGGCTACAGGTCATGACCACTTCGGGGAGAATGTGAGTCGATAAAATCACTGTATGAGAATTCGCAAGGCTGCGAATCAGATTTCTAATTTCAACAATTTGTACAGGATCAAGTCCCACAGTTGGTTCATCAAGAATGACGACTTCTGGATTGTGAACAAGAGCCTGCGCAATCCCTACGCGTTGTTGATAACCTTTTGAAAGTGTTCCAATGATTTGTCCGGCGCGACTTTTAAGACCGCAACGTTCAATAATGTAATCAAGTCGCTCAGGTCGTTCGCTGCTGGGGACTTGCTTTAGTGAAGCAACGTAGTCGAGATATTCTCTGACGCGAAGTTCGGGATAAACAGGGGGGTGTTCGGGTAGGTATCCAACTTTTCTTTTAACTTCGAGAGCTTCGTCGACAATATCGTGGCCTGCAACAATCACTTCACCACTGCTAGCGGGCATAAAGCCACTTAAGATTTTCATGGTGGTTGATTTTCCGGCACCGTTTGGTCCGAGTAATCCTACGATTTCGCCTTTGTTGACTTTAAAAGAGATTTCGCGGAGAGCTTGGTGGGAACCGTATTTTTTGACAAGTTTATTGACTTCAATCATAGCAACTGAGCCTCCCAGTCCATTAACTTATTAAACGTTAAATCATGGACTTCTTTGGTTATTTCCTTAGTTAGAAGCATAAATCTCTAAGCGTTGAAGTCAAGAGCGTCGAAATTAAATAGTGACTATGAGATTAAAAAATGAGACATGTTCCAGAAAATGGTGAGTCGGCACGGGCTCGAACCGTGGACCCTCTCCTTAAAAGGGAGATGCTCTACCGACTGAGCTACCGACTCATCCAGGGAACACTCATGAAATAGGACTAAGTGAGCGGTGAAGCAAGGCTAAAGCAGAATTTTTTTAATTTTTATAGAGCAATCAAGGCCTATCCATCAGCACTTTGACGTTTTTAAAATCTAGGAGCCAAAACTCCTAGTGTATCCTGACTGTAATTATGATTTTTTCTCGTTCTCGTTTAAGGCTTTTGGGGGCTTTTGTCTTTTTTTCTTTTTCTTTCGTTTCACATGCTCGATATGGATTGGGTTTATGGGTTGTAGGAGGAGGGGATGTCGGGGGAGCTTTTTTAACATCTAATGTGGTTAATCCTCTTTCAAGTTCCGTCAATCCAGGCCTTAAAGAAACAGATAAAATAGGGTTGTCGTATGGAGGGAAGGGTGGATTGAGTTGGTATGTTTCCTCGGTTTTTGTGATCGATCTGCTTGGAGGATGGTCAAGTATTAATTTAATGAGCAAGGTGCCATCCGGCGGAAATGCCGTTGAAATTCAAAAGAGCCTCGCCTTTGTTGAGTTTTTTCCTAGATTTCGTTTTGGCGATTTGGGTCGATGGCAGTTGGGTCCTGTCTATCGTGGTTATTTAGGTTCAAATGCGGATTTTTCTGAAAGTCTTTCAAGTTCTCAAAAGAGGTCCTCTCTTTTTCATCTTATAGGGCTTGGATTTAATTTCGATATGAGTAGTGCGACTGAAAAAACGCTTTATAGAATTGGTCTTCAGGCTTTGACAGATGTGTCGGACGTGCGAAGTGTTTATATGGGAAATCTTTCTTTTCAAATAGGATTTGATCTTTTGGGAAGTGGTGAGGCTATTGCTTATACCCCTCAGCCTGAACTTTATCCTGGTGAGGATATAGGTGTGTTGCCGGTGATTCAAGATTTACCACTCGTTGAGGAGGGAATATCGGTAAGAGAATCTGAGCCAATGCCTCTTAAAGAAGAATTCAACGAAGCTCCACTTGAGCAAAGCACAGATCCTTCAACTGAGACGCCTTTTATTCAGAACCTACAAGCTCAAGATGCAAACAGTTTGCCACCAATAGGTTCTCCTGTTGAGAGTGAAAAAACATCAATTGTTCTTCGACTGCCTTCTGATAGGTTTCAATTTGCAACTGGGATGTCTCACATTGGTTCGTTACAAAGCAGAGAGTATTTAAAAAGTTTGGGAGCTTTTTTGGCAGATAACAATCAGTCCTTTCGGGGCCTAGTAATTGTTGGTCATACGGATAAAAGAGGTCCAGCCGGAAGAGAAAGGGAAGTTAACTTGGAGCTTTCAGAAGCTCGAGCAAAATCTGTTTTTGAGGCGCTTATTTCTGGAGGGGCTAAAGCTGAAAAGCTTCGTTACGAGGGTAAGGCTTTTGATGAGCCAGTTGAAGGCGCTCCTGATAATTCGAAGGGATGGAAACTCAACAGAAGAGTTGAGCTAAACTTAGAAGTTATTTCTGATCAAGACTCGCTTGTGAATGGAATTAATGATCTCAATAAAAAATTCGGAATAAAACAAAAAGCTGAAATCAAATAACTTTTTCAGCTGAAGGTTCTTTAAAATTTTTTCTTTGCGGATTGAGGGTTTTTTCAGAGATAAAAAAAATTCCCTTTTCAGGACAATCTTGCAACATCCAAGGTTGCCCTAGTCCATGTCCTTGGGCTTCGTTTATAATTCCTAAATTGGGATTTTCTAGTTCACTGATGATATTAGAAAATACGTGTTTGAGGCTTCTTTTCAAAGCTTTTTCATAGGAACTTAATTCTTTTGGATTTTTTAAAAGATCATTGTGAAGGTACGTGAACGTCTCAACCTTTTGAGCTGTTAAGTAAACAAAGCTTAGGTAAAGTTTTGATTCAAAACGTACGGGTATGGCAACAAACGATTCTGTATTTTCTTCTGATTCGGATTTTGGAAAAGTATATTCGGCAGCAAGAACGCCCTCTGCTTCGCGAGCTTCCTCGATAAAATCAGGGTTTTTGATGAGAAACTCTTCCGCTTGTTTTTTCCCAAAACAGTTTTGAAAATTTTTAAGCCCTAGTGTCCAGTAGAGCGTTGGAGCAGAGTAGGTTTTTTCACCAGAGCAAAGTGTCCAGGTATTATTTTCAAATCTTACTTCGCTTATGGGTTGCTCGGTTTGAACGCAATTTTGAAACTGACTTTCTAAGTTTTGGGTAGATGAAGTAAGTGCTTTACAGTTAAAACATTGAGAGAAGTAGGCTTTCCACTGAGGAAGGACAAAGGCCCATTCTTTAGAAGACCAATCAACATCTTGAGGTTCTAGCCATGAACGATCCCACCAGACTTTAAGTTCGGGTATTTTTTTTTCAATTTCATTGAGTTTTTTTGAGTCCTCAAAACCAGCCGTTATTCGAGAGGCAAAAAAACTGGTTCCTCCAATTCGAGAGGAAGCTTCAAGGGCTAGAACTTGAAGCGATACGTCTTTTTTTTCTGAGACGATTTTTTCTAAGAGGGGAAGTCCGATACTCCCGCATCCAGCAACGAGAACATCAATCGGCTTCATCGAGCAGTAGCTTCCTCGTTTGTGAATGCTTTTTTAATCATTTCCTCATTCAACAAAGTTTCTGCCCTTTGGGCAACCTCTTCAGAGGCAACTTTTGAAATTTTATTTTTTATTTTTGTTAAATAAAGCTCGACACTTTTTGCGTCAAAGTTTACAAACCTTTGCGGATCAGGGTTAGGGAATTCCTGAAAGGCTGTCGACATGGGAGCCCATATGCCATCTGTAATTTGGACCAGCTCAAGCCCCTCTTTCCCAATTAATAAAAGGTCATTTTCAGAGTTTTTTATTTCGGTTCTAATGTCTCTGAGCTTTTCAAGTGCTAGGCGAGCGTCAGCTGAGAAGGCAGTTGGGTTTGAATTGGTTGGATTTATAGCGCTTGACTTGAGTTTTTGGAAATCTTTCATAATCAATTCAAGTTTTTCGGTTTTTTTCGCATAAGTATTTTTTAAATCTAAGATCTTTTGAAAACGAAGAGATTTAAGCTTTTCTTCTTCTTTTTGAAGTTCAGCTCCTTCAGGCAAATGACCTCTTTGAAGAGTAACTTCTCCAAGATAGGTTTGATCGGCTTTTGCTATAAAACGATATTTGCCAGTTGCTAGGCCTTTTCCTCCGTCAGATAGCGGACCGACAACAAAAAATCCATTTACAATAGAGGTTTTCCCTTCAATGACTTTTGGCAAAGGCATTAGGTGGGCCCCAGGTACAGGATAGATTTTGTATTCGATATCTTTAGAGTTAACGTTAGTCGAAACAGCCCCTTTTAAAATCGGAAATTCCTCATCAATTCGATCTCGGGCAACAACAAAGCCTGTACCCACGACGTCTGTTCTGTTTCTGTAATTTTTTAGTTCAGCCCAGTCTTTTTTGGTAAAAGGGTCTTCAGTTACTGAGTTTGTTTCCTGGTTTAAATTATTTTGAGTTAAAAGTTGAGTCTCAAGTTCGCTATTAGGATTCCAAAAATAAAAAAGTGTAGCGAAGAGTGTTAAAGCAAGTGAGGAAATTAAAAAAATTCGAGCTTTGTCTTTCTTTTTTTGTTGCTTAGCGGAATAGGGGATTCGATCAAATTCATCGGAGATTTTTTTTTCGCTAAGATTTTGAGTATTTTTATCTTCGAACAACTCCTTAAAAAACTCAATTTCACCTAGCATCTTCCAATCAGTCATTCCTTCGGTGTAGGCATTGGAGCTGGATTCGTATGTCTTTGTCAGAATTTTGTGCCTAACTTCTATTTCTTTTAGTGGACCTATTTCTTTTCCATCAACGTAAATAAACCATAAACGATTTGGATCAACATTCTGCATGTTTTTAGTATAGACAAGCTCAGAGATAGATAAACCTTAAAGATTCTTGAAGTGTAAAAATCTTGACGTATAAAGCCATTTTATTCACTGTCTTGGAATTTTAGAAGAACTTATTTAAGCCGAAGTAAGGATTGATGATCAGTTTGATGATTGATTTGAAGACAAGAGTTTTTAAGCGGATTGAGTCTTTTCGAAAAAGTCTTTTTTTTGAGCTTTTAATAACGTCTAAAAGATGGTCTTTAATTGCTTTTTCTTTTTCTGTCGCATCTATTTTTTTTAATCTTTTTACTGCAGCTTTGTTCTTGCCATCAATGATAAGGGTATTAGATCCAAGTCAAAAATTACCTATTTTCCAGAAAATCGATTCTTTTGCTTCTAAGTTTTTTGTGATTGATAAAAGATTTTACTTTTTATTTTTTGTAGTTGTTTTTATTTTAATGTTATTCAAGGGGGTTTTCATTTTTTTAAAAGAAAAATTTGCACAGAAACTTACCTATAAACATTCGATTTTTTTAAAAGCAAAAATGTTAAAAACTTTTTCTTTAAAGAGTGTAGGGTTTTACGTTCGAGAGGGAAGTTCAGTATTTCTTTCTGCCTTGGAATCTTACTTGCAATTTTCTGTAAGTTCCGTATATAACTTTATTGATCAAGTTAGTTCTCTTTTAGGTTTAGTTTTTTCTTTTTCTCTAATGTGTTACATATCGCTCCCGTTGACTTTTTTAGTTGCTTGTCTTTCTTTCCCTCTTTTTTATGTCACAAAAAAATTACGTATTCTTTTTAGAAAAGATCTCGAGGTGTGGGGATCAGGCATAAAAAGCATGAATCAAGACCATTCAAATTTTTATGCTGGAATTCGTTATTTAAAGTTAGCGAACAAAGATGAACTAGAGACTTCGAGGATCTTGGAAAGAAGTAAAAAGCCTTTTTCCAGTTACGTAAGATATCTTCTTACTTCTACTTTACTTAATCAGATAAACGAAATTTTTGGTATATTTTGTGTGTTTGTTATGGTCTTGTTTTGCTATATTGATCCATTTCAATCTTCTAGTGGGCATCTGTCAGTTTTTTTTAGTTTCTTGATGGTACTTGCGCGGACACTTCAGTATTTTAATATTTTTAATTCACGCAAAAATCAATTTTTAGTATCTTTTACTTTTTTAAAAAAAATTGAAAGTCTTTTAAAAGATAAAAGTGACATGGATCTTTTTTCGGGACAGGCGAGGCTTTTAGCATTTGAGGAATCTATTCAGTTTAAGGGAGTGAGTTTTGTATATCCCCAAACTAAAAGAAAGGTGTTAAATTCAATAGACTTGGTTGTTTCTAAAGGAAAGCATCTTGCACTTGTAGGACCAAGTGGCTCAGGTAAATCAACCTTGGTTGATTTGATTTTGGGTTTTTACGGGCCAACCAGTGGAGTTATTAAATTGCGCGATAATGATTTGATTAAATTTAACCTAAAAGACTACCGAAAGCTTTTTGGTTTAGTGTCTCAGGATGCAACTATGTTTTTTCCTACTATTCGAGAAAATTTGATCTTATTTAAGTCGGATGCAACCGAAGTTGAAATTAGAAGAGCTTTGGATCAAGCGGATGCACTTGAATTTATTGATCGACTCCCAGATGGTATAGATACTGTGATTGGAGAGAGAGGTATAAAGCTTTCTGGGGGGCAAAAACAGCGGCTTTCTATTGCGCGAGCTCTTTTGCATAATCCAGAAATTTTAATCTTTGATGAAGCGACTAGCTCATTAGATTCTTTGTCCGAAGCAAGAATTATGGAGTCTATTAAAAAAGCTAGTGTTGGTAGGACGACCATAACTGTTGCTCATAGACTTTCAACGGTTATGCATTGTGATAAGGTCATTTTTTTGGAAAACGGTTGGGTAGTAGAAGAAGGATCTCCAGCGGATCTTATGAAAAAGCAATCGCGGTTTAGAAAATATGCGGAAGCTCAAAATTTGAAAATGTCTGGATGATTTTAGTCTTCTTTAAGTGCTTCTTTCACGAGACGCCCACTCCAACTTGAGGGGCGACTTACTCCCAATAGATAGAGAGTAGTTGCAGCAGTGTCTGTTGTTTTGACGTAAGATTGAATTTCAGTCTTTTGAATTTTGTAGCCCCAAGCAATCCAAGGAATATTGGTATCGTCCGGGCTGTTGCTTCCATGGCCCTTAGCGCTGCCCCCATGGTCGGCTGTGATAATAAGAGTGCATGCACGTTTTGAAGCTTTAATAACAGAAACTATTTCTCCCAGAGCGTTGTCGATTTCTTCAAGGGATTGAATTTGTTCGAGTGATTCCCATCCAAACTTATGTCCTGCTTTGTCTGCATCTTGAAAATGAACAAAAGTGAGATTTGGGTTTTCAGCTTTAAAGTAAAGGACTACTTCAGATGCAATTTGTTTTGCTGAGCGATCAAAGTAGGTAAATTTATCAAGTATTTTGGGAGTGTTAAAGTGTTTGAATTTTTGCTTTGTTGCGAAAAGGGCAGTTTTCATTCCGTTATTTTTTGCAAGTGTGAAAATTGTTGGAATCGTAATGAGTCCCCTTTCTTCTCTCCAGTCGTTCCATAAAAATCTGTGTACACTGGGCTCTACACCAGTAATCATCGAAGTATGGGACGGAAGCGTGAGTGAAGGGAAAATTGTTTCAGCTTTCCACGTGTAAGCTCCCTCGGAGGCAATCTTTGAAAGCAAAGGCATTTGAGCTTTTTGGATTGAAGCGGGCTTGCCTCCGTCAATGCTTACAATGACAACACATTCATGTCTTAGTGGGTTTTGATTATTGATTTGAGCGGATAAGTTGCTCAAGGGCCGAGAGTTATTTCCACAGGAGACTATAAGAGAGAAAAGAAAAGGAAGTAATTTAAGTTTCATTTGTTAATATATTACACGTATATTTCATTAGAGACTAAGAAAATATTAGAGCATCTTTGATAGAAATCCTTTTGGAGGAGCTGCAATTAGCAAAATTCGACAGGATTTTTTTGAGGTACTGGCTTGACGGATTTTTTCTTTTTTAATTTTTATTTTACTTAGGAAGTATTTAGCAAATTTATTATCAAAGTCGTTAGATATTTCCTTGAGAAACTTTTCTGAGAAAAAATCTTTAAGCGCATATTTGTAGGTTGAGTAAGCAGCCCCAGAAAGAGTGAGTGTCCATATAGCCTCCTTGATTCCTGGATAAAGTAAAAACTGGGAAGCTGAAACAAGAATGGTTGCAATTCCTCCAATGAAAGCTGAGCCTATAGCCATTGCAATTTGCTTTTTTTCGGGGCTCAGTTTTTGGAGTTGGCTACTCAGTAGACAAGAAGGTGCAACGTCGGAGAGGAGTTCTTTGATACTTGAAGTGAATTGATTTACTAAGAATCCAACCCCTAAAGCCTGAAGGGTTAAGCTTTGAAAATGAATTCCTAAAATTTGGCTTTGTTCGTTGACTATATTTAAGAGTGTTGAGGGATTACTGTTTGCAAGAATAGAAAACATAACGGCTGTGCTAAGAAAATGATAAAGATTTGTTACGCACCAACCTCCAACGAACATAACTCCTAAATTTTTTACAATTCGATGACGAATCTTAAACCTTCCACTTCCATCATCGAATTCAGGAACGGCAAAGCGCTTAAGGCCTTCAAATTTATTAAAAAAAGCGTCTGTGATAATTCTATAGTCGTTGTTGATTTCTGGAGCTTTCCATTGAAAGGCGGCCGCTTGGGTTGCAGTGGTTAAGGCCCAAATAAAAGCTGGTATAAAATGGTTGTCAAATTTGCTGTAGTAAAGGGCAAAGTTTGCAACTCCCACTCCGACGCTTTTAATCAATGTGACGGGAGCTCTTAATTTCTCGTAAGAAATTCTTTTATTTTTGTAATGCTGCTCTATTACGGAGGGAAGTGTTTCGTATCGTTTGTCGGGATAAAGCTTTTTTAATTCCTCAATGGTTTCAACGGCGGCAACCTTTTCTTTTAATTTGAGTGGGATAAGTGAAAAGCGGTCATTGTTTTGAAGATGTGTGGAGAGAGGGTTTTTTTCTAAGCCAAAATCATTTGCGATGATGATGTCTGTGGTTTCAGTAAGTTCTTGAGCTTCTTTTTCAATTTGAACGAGAGCAGTTTCAAGATCGGATACTTTTGATATCTCAATCTTCAAAGAGTCTTTAGAGTTTTGTAAAGGAATTTCAAGTCCTATTTTTTCTACAGTCTGTGTAAAGGCTGTAATATTTAAAAAAGTACAGAATATAATTTTTGTGAATTGATTCACGCTAACCCCAAGTCTTTATTTATGTTTTTGGAAGAAACTAAAAATGAAGGTTAAAGATTTTTTTGGCCGTTGGGGGCCATCATCATGCTGCTCATAGGTATAGCCATAAATGAAGCTAGAGAAGCAGAAGTTACCATTCGGGTAATTATTAGATGAGCTTTTATTTTTCGGCAAGGACTATTTGCAAAATTTTTGATGAACTTTCATCAGCGTTTAAATTTTGTCAGATAAAGACTCATTCCATCCGATAAGCTAATGGGATAGGGGTTTTTTGAATGAATGATGGGGTTGATTTTTTTTCTACGGATTATATTCAGGCCCGATCTCGTTTTCTTGGAGCTCTCGATTCACTTCAAATAAAAGTGGAGCATTCCTCTTTAGATCTCAAGTCTTCTCGTTATTCGTCGTTATTCGTAGATGCAGCCCATATTCAGGCTACTCATTTAAGAAAGAAGTTACTTATCATAAGTTCTGGTGTCCATGGCAGTGAGGCACTCTTGGGGAGTGCTTTGCAACTTTTGTTCTTGAAGAAGATTGCTCCGCTCATTGATTTTTCTAAGACAGGGGTTTTACTTCTCCACTCAATAAATCCTTACGGTTTTGTGACGGGAAGAAGAGTTACTGAAAACAGCGTGGATTTGAATAGAAACTTTTTTAAGGAAGCTCAAAAACTCAAGGGGATTAAGAATCAGGCTTATTCTAAATTTGCCCCTCTTTTGTCGAAGAGAAAAAAAGTTGGTCATCCTTTTTTTGAATACCTACAAATTACTTTAGGCTTATTGCTTCCTACTCTTTTGGGAAAAAAACAAGAGCTTACTCAGGCAATAGCAGGAGGACAGTATGAGGATCCTAAGGGAATTTACTTTGGTGGAATGGAGTTGGAGCCTCAGGTTTTGTGGCTAGAGCGCATACTGGAAAATGTTTTGAAAGAATATGAAGAGGTTCTTCACTATGATGTTCATACAGGATTGGGAACTTCGGGTCTTTTGCAGTTTATTTGCGGAGTCAGGACTCAGCCTGAGAATGCTTGGGTAAAAAAACAAATAGTAGAAAAACTTGAAGAGGATTCTCAAATGAGAGTTGTGACAACTGCTTCAAAGGGCTTTTATCAGACAGAAGGGGATTTCGTTGACTTTGTTCATGATTGTGCAGCTAAAAACTCAAAAGTTGCAACTTTTACAGCTGAGTTTGGAACCTTAGGAGATGATATTCTTTCTCAGTTAAAAACATCCATTCGTATAATTCTTGAAAATCGAGCTCATCATTGGGGATGTTTAAATTTAAAGATTGAGGAGAAAGTTAAAAAACAATTCCAGGAGCTCTTTAGCCCAAGCGATTTAAGTTGGAGAAAGAATGCGCTTTCTTTGGGTGAAAAGGCATTTCTTGTGGCGTTGAAAGATTCTTTGAAAAGTGAAAGAAGTTTTGAATATGCAAAGGCAGAAAATTTTTAAAAACTTTTTTAAAGATTTACGATTCTGAGCTGTTTTGTTCGCCACTCGCAACTTTAGCTTCATAGGCTTCCAAAACTTTTTTCTCAAAGTACTCTCTAGTTTCTTGATTAAGAGGGTGGGCTATATCACGGTAGCTTCCGTCTTTCATTTTTTTTGCGGGCATTGCGACAAAAAGCCCATTTGTGCCCTGTATGACTTTTAGGTCGCGAATAAGAAAGGCTCCATCGATGATAACAGTTGCATAAGCTTTTAGTTTTTCCTCGTTCATCAAATAGATCTGTACGTCTGAAATTTCCATGTTGTTCCTTTCTAGATTTTTATCGGAGCTTTTTAAGGTTTTTAAAGGATGCGTCAAATGATTGATTTTGCGACAAAGCTTTGTCTCTTTTCAAGAATTTGACTACATTTGCTCTTATGTCAGAAAAATCAAGTTCTAATGAATTTCGCATCGAAACGGATACTTTTGGAGAGGTTAAAGTTCCGTCGCACAAACATTGGGGTGCTCAAACTCAGCGGTCTATTGAGAATTTTCCTATTGGAAATCATCGGATGCCTGAGTCAGTTATTCGTGCCTTTGCTGTACTAAAAAAAGCTGCTGCTTTAGCGAATAAAGAACTTAAAAAACTTGAAGAGACAAAATGTAAGGCTATTTGCCAAGCTGCGGATGAGGTCCTTGCTGGAAAGTTAAATGAGGAGTTTCCTCTTGTTGTCTGGCAAACGGGATCGGGCACTCAGAGCAATATGAATGTTAATGAGGTTTTGGCTTCACGAGCAAACGAAATTTTAACTGGAAAAAAGGGCGGGAAAAAACCTGTTCACCCCAATGACGATGTAAACATGAGTCAATCGTCGAACGATTCTTTCCCAACTGCGATGAATATTGCAGCTGTTGAGGGAATTGAACAAAGATTACTTCCCTCGGTAAAAAAACTTCACTCATCATTGAACGAGATTGAAAAAAAATATGTGCATCTTATTAAGGTGGGTCGAACGCATTTAATGGATGCAACTCCGCTAACTTTGGGTCAGGAATTCTCAGGATATAGGGCTCAGGTGGAATATGCTCTTGAGCGTATCGAGCAAACATTACCTCGACTTAGAGAACTAGCTCAGGGTGGAACAGCTGTAGGAACGGGTTTGAATACTCATCCTAAATTTGCAGAACTTGTCGCAAAAAAAATATCAGAAGTTTCAGGGCTAAAGTTTGTTAGCGCTCCCAATAAGTTTGAAGCGCTTGCTTCTCATGACGCTCTTGTCTTTGCTCACGGAGCCCTTAAGACTCTTGCATGCAGTCTTATGAAACTAGCCAACGATGTGCGTTGGTTAGGAAGCGGCCCGCGCTGTGGTTTGAATGAGTTATCTTTACCTGAGAATGAGCCGGGCTCTTCGATCATGCCCGGAAAGGTAAATCCCACCCAGTCTGAGTCTTTAACGATGGTTTGTTGTCAGGTTTTAGGAAATGATGTGGCTCTTAACATCGGGGGGGCTTCTGGTAATTTTGAACTCAATGTGTTTAAGCCGCTCATAATTCATAATTTTATGGAATCGCTTGAGTTGCTCTCGGATAGTTGTTCAAACTTTGTGGATAAATGTTTAGCGGGGATGACTCCAAATGAAAGTAATATCAAAGGGCATTTAGAGAATACGCTGATGCTTGTAACGGCTTTAAATCCTCATATTGGGTATGACAATGCTGCAAAAATTGCAAAAAAAGCTCATAAAGAAAACAAAACGCTCAGACAATCAGCAAAAGAACTTGGTCTTCTAACAGATGCACAGTTTGATGAATGGGTTAGACCTGAAAAAATGATTCACCCTGGTGAGTAATTCCTAGGCAGCATTTCGCATTTCTTTGCTAGGGGCAAATTGTTTATACCAGCTAAATGTTTTTGAGAGGCCTTCTTTAATTCCAAGGCATTGGGTAATGTTGTTTGGAAGAATAGAAAGCATCCGAGAGCAATCTAAGAATTGCTCCGTTATGATGATCGCTTTGGTTGTGAGTGGCTTGATGATGGGTTTGATGTCAAAGCCTGAGGTTTTTGTGAGTTGTTCAACCACTTCGCGTACAGTGTATTTGTATCCTGATCCAACGTTGTAGGCTTTGCCTGCCGTGATAGATACTTTGTCCATCATTTGCGTAATGATTCGTGCAGCATCTTCAATATATAGAAATTCTCGAATATTGTTTGCGACTCCTTCATAAATAATTGGGGACTCTCCACGCAAAAGACGAAATGAACTTCCAACAATAAGACGAGTTTCGTTAAAATCGCCTGGTCCATACAAACTTGAAGCTCGAGCAGTGAAAACAGGCAGTTGATAGTTATGATAGTAAGAAAGAGCAACGTAGCTTGTGGCGGCCTTAGAAGCAGCAAGAATCCCTTGGGGTTTAAGCGCCTGATGCTCGCGGTAAGGAAGTTCTTTGAAGTCAAAATTGCCGTAGGATTTATCACTCTCCATGCAAAGAATTCCTTGAATGTTTCCATTGAGCCTTGCAGCCTCAAGAACCGTAGCAGTTCCCATTATGTTTGTTTGAAAACACTGAAGAGGGGAGGCGTGAGCACTTTCAATTGTGCTGAAGCCCGCACAATGAAAAATATGTGTTATTTGATGATCTTTTAAAATTTTTTGAATTGTATCGAGATCACAAACGTCTCCACTTACAAAAGTGGCCTTTCCATTAAGGTTTTCAAGGTGAAGCAATCCTTTATTTTGATTGTTTTTGGTTAGTCCGACTACTTTTTCTCCTTTGAGAACTAGTTGTTTTGCAATATTTGCACCTAAAGCACCATTTATTCCTGTAATAAAATAAACTCTATTCATAAACATTTTAATCGGATACTTGTGTGTTTTAATTGATTTATTTTTATCTAAGGTTTGATGAGTTTTTCATAAAGAGTAATTATTACTTCGTTTTTTAAATTTGGGTTAACATTAAAAACATATGTGCGGCATATTAGGGAGTGTAAACGTTGAAGTTGGGGAAGGGGACTTGGAGGCAATAAGGCATAGGGGTCCGGATTCAAGGGGATTGATAGAGGTCGAACAAAAACAACATAAGGTATATTTGGGTCATACACGGTTATCGATACAGGATTTGAGTGAATCTGGAAGTCAGCCGATGTGGTCCGGCTGCGGAAATTACTGCATTATTTTCAATGGAGAAGTTTATAATCACAAGGAGTTAAGAGCTACTCTGGGAGATATCGCGTTTAAGGGGCATTCGGATACGGAGACGATACTTTATTATTTGATAAAGAATGGGGGTGAATCTTGTAAGAAGTTTAACGGAATTTTTTCATATGCATTTTTAGATAAGAAGAGGATGAAGCTTGTTCTTTCTAGAGATCCGTTTGGAGTAAAGCCGCTATATTATTATTTCTCTGGAAATAAGTTGGTATTTTCATCGGAGTTGAAAGCAATTAAGCAGCTGGTGGGTAGTTTTGAAGTATGTAATGCATCTTTGTATTCATTTTTGAAGATAAGATATGATTTGTCACCACAAACTTTATACAAGTCCGTGAAGAAAGTTCGGCCTGGTCATATTTTAGAGTTTGATTTGACATCAGATCTAAAGGTGAGGGAAGCATTTTATAGTTTTGGATATACGGAACAGGTTCATTCGAGTGCGAATGATTTGGTAGAGCGGTATCTTGATCTTTTAGACAAAGCAGTTCAACGGCAGCTTTTGTCTGACGTTCCTGTTTCCATCTTACTAAGTGGAGGGGTGGATTCAGCGTTGTTGCTAGCGATGATGAAGAAGCATCAGCCAGAGGTAGATTCTTTTACGGTGGGTTTTGATGCAGAACACGAGGAGAGTGAGATTTTAGATGCGAGAGAGAATGCACGTATTTTGGGGTCAAATCATAGTGAGATTTTGATAAGAGAAGAGGATTTCTTTGCAAATTTTACGGACATGAATCGGTGGATAGAGGAGCCAGTGGCCTCCCAGTCGGTTGTTCCGTATAATTTTTTGTTAAAGAGGGTTCACGAGAGTGGGTTTAAAGTTGCACTGTCAGGTCAAGGTGTGGATCAAATGTGGGGAGGCTATCCTCGCTTTAATTATCAAAACGTATTTAGTTTATTGTCGCCTTTTCTCCCTGAGGGGCTGAGGAATGTTTCAGGGTTGTTTAAAAACGACAAATTAAGACGCGGTCTTAATGCAGTGACATCGGGAGATTTTGCAGAACAGTACATAGAAAGTTTTTCATTTTTTGATGATCGAATGATTGAGCGCTTAGTGAATGTGAAATTCAAGGAAGAAGAAAAGTCAGTTCTTAAGCAAGAGATTGAGTACCGGAGGGAGATTCTTGGAATAAAAGGCCTGACTCCGGCAGAGCAGATGATGATCTTAGATCTTCGAACAAATTTAGCGGATGATATTTTACTGTATACGGACAAAGGCGGAATGAGGCATTCGGTTGAAATTCGAGCGCCATTTCTTGATTTGGATTTGGTTAAGTTTGCTGAAACAGTTCCGCAGTTACATAAAGTTAATAGAAAGCAGAATAAAATTCTTCATAAAGATCTTGGGGAGAAATTTCTTCCCAAAGAGATTGTGCATCGAAAGAAGAAGGGGTTTTATGTACCTCGAAAGAAGTGGCTTCAATCGGGCTATGCAGAACAATTGAAGGGTGAGATAGTTTTGGAAAAACGCTTTTCAAGCTTATTTAATACGAACGAGGTAGCCAGGTATTTTGACTTAAATAGAACAGGCGAGAAAAGCTACGAGGATCAAGTCTTTTCTTTGTCGAATCTTTGTTACTGCCTAAAAAATATTTAGCTTTTTGGCGATAATTTTTTGAAATTTAAAATACGATTGTTGTATGTGCGGCATATTAGGGAGTGTAAACGTTGAAGTTGGGGAAGGGGACTTGGAGGCAATAAGGCATAGGGGTCCGGATTCAAGGGGATTGATAGAGGTCGAACAAAAACAACATAAGGTATATTTGGGTCATACACGGTTATCGATACAGGATTTGAGTGAATCTGGAAGTCAGCCGATGTGGTCCGGCTGCGGAAATTACTGCATTATTTTCAATGGAGAAGTTTATAATCACAAGGAGTTAAGAGCTACTCTGGGAGATATCGCGTTTAAGGGGCATTCGGATACGGAGACGATACTTTATTATTTGATAAAGAATGGGGGTGAATCTTGTAAGAAGTTTAACGGAATTTTTTCATATGCATTTTTAGATAAGAAGAGGATGAAGCTTGTTCTTTCTAGAGATCCGTTTGGAGTAAAGCCGCTATATTATTATTTCTCTGGAAATAAGTTGGTATTTTCATCGGAGTTGAAAGCAATTAAGCAGCTGGTGGGTAGTTTTGAAGTATGTAATGCATCTTTGTATTCATTTTTGAAGATAAGATATGATTTGTCACCACAAACTTTATACAAGTCCGTGAAGAAAGTTCGGCCTGGTCATATTTTAGAGTTTGATTTGACATCAGATCTAAAGGTGAGGGAAGCATTTTATAGTTTTGGATATACGGAACAGGTTCATTCGAGTGCGAATGATTTGGTAGAGCGGTATCTTGATCTTTTAGACAAAGCAGTTCAACGGCAGCTTTTGTCTGACGTTCCTGTTTCCATCTTACTAAGTGGAGGGGTGGATTCAGCGTTGTTGCTAGCGATGATGAAGAAGCATCAGCCAGAGGTAGATTCTTTTACGGTGGGTTTTGATGCAGAACACGAGGAGAGTGAGATTTTAGATGCGAGAGAGAATGCACGTATTTTGGGGTCAAATCATAGTGAGATTTTGATAAGAGAAGAGGATTTCTTTGCAAATTTTACGGACATGAATCGGTGGATAGAGGAGCCAGTGGCCTCCCAGTCGGTTGTTCCGTATAATTTTTTGTTAAAGAGGGTTCACGAGAGTGGGTTTAAAGTTGCACTGTCAGGTCAAGGTGTGGATCAAATGTGGGGAGGCTATCCTCGCTTTAATTATCAAAACGTATTTAGTTTATTGTCGCCTTTTCTCCCTGAGGGGCTGAGGAATGTTTCAGGGTTGTTTAAAAACGACAAATTAAGACGCGGTCTTAATGCAGTGACATCGGGAGATTTTGCAGAACAGTACATAGAAAGTTTTTCATTTTTTGATGATCGAATGATTGAGCGCTTAGTGAATGTGAAATTCAAGGAAGAAGAAAAGTCAGTTCTTAAGCAAGAGATTGAGTACCGGAGGGAGATTCTTGGAATAAAAGGCCTGACTCCGGCAGAGCAGATGATGATCTTAGATCTTCGAACAAATTTAGCGGATGATATTTTACTGTATACGGACAAAGGCGGAATGAGGCATTCGGTTGAAATTCGAGCGCCATTTCTTGATTTGGATTTGGTTAAGTTTGCTGAAACAGTTCCGCAGTTACATAAAGTTAATAGAAAGCAGAATAAAATTCTTCATAAAGATCTTGGGGAGAAATTTCTTCCCAAAGAGATTGTGCATCGAAAGAAGAAGGGGTTTTATGTACCTCGAAAGAAGTGGCTTCAATCGGGCTATGCAGAACAATTGAAGGGTGAGATAGTTTTGGAAAAACGCTTTTCAAGCTTATTTAATACGAACGAGGTAGCCAGGTATTTTGACTTAAATAGAACAGGCGAGAAAAGCTACGAGGATCAAGTCTTTTCTTTGTCGAATCTTTGTTTTTGTTTAAAATATATTTAAATTTTTAATTTTTATTTAGCGCTAAGTATTCGCTCAAATTCTAATCTTTCTTTTTTTAGAGGGGGGCTTTGAATGTCTATGGATTCGACACGAGATAAGTTTTGATTCTTAAGAACTTTTTGAAAGGTAGAGTTGCAAGCATAGCTAAGGCCTAAAATTTCAGATGCCCAAAGATTGTGGCATTTGAGAATGGTTTCTTCGCTATAGCCATCGGGATTAACACTAAACCCAAAAGGGTCATGGAACCAAACGTTAGCTTTGAATTCAGAAGGTGTTTCTTCAAGGGAGCTGAAAATTTTGGGTTGCTGATAATTGAAGTTTGATAAAGAAATTTTTTTTTGAAAAACATCGAGGACTAATTTTTCTATAAGAGGCACTTCGCTCTGCCATTTTTTTTGAGCCTCAAAGAAAGGAACAGGGTTTTTTTCAATGGCGAAATATGAGTGCTCGATTCCAAATACAGAAGCTACAACATTGAAGAGTAGCCAGTTTGTTCCCGTTCCTAATCCAAATTCTCCAATGATTGGACGGTCAGTTTTTCGTTTTTGGATATATTCAATTGCGGGCTTAACAAAAACCAATAATGATTCACGAAAGGCGCCTTTTACGGAGCGAAAGGGTTCACCTAACTGGTTGCTCCAGAGCGTTGGGCTACCATCTTGCGTTCGGATCCAAACATATTGATCCTCAAAATTTAAATCACCCATTTAATAAACTCAAAAAATAAAAATTAACGCATGTTTTTTGCGAGAACTTTTTTGCGGGCGCGAATGTTTTTGGGAGTGACTTCCATCAATTCATCTTCGCGTATCCACTCAAGTCCACGTTCAATGGTCATCAAGCGAGGGGGAGTGAGAACAATCGCATCGTCTTTGTTGACTGTTCGAAAGTTCGTGAGCTGTTTTGTGCGGCAACAGTTTACGTTGAGGTCGTTTTCTTTAGCGTTTTCGCCAATGATCATGCCTTCGTAAACTTGGGCACCATGGCCGATGAATAGAACTCCGCGATCTTGAAGATCTTCCAGCGCATAAGAGCTACTTTCTCCAGCGCGATCTGATACGAGCGCTCCAGTTGTTCTGCGAAGAATTTCGCCTTTAAAAGGCTCGTATCCCGCAGCTAAAAAGTTAAAAAGACCCAATCCGTTTGTCTGAGTCATAAATTGTGAACGTAAGCCAATAAGGCCTCGAGATGGGATAGAAAATTCTAATCGAATTCGATCCGTTCCCCGTTGAGAAATATTTTGGAGCAAGCCTTTGCGGCGCTGAAGAATTTGCGTGATGGTTCCCTGAGCGAAAAGCGGAAGATCAAGCACGGCATGTTCCATCGGCTCGTGAGTTTGACCATCTACTTCTTTAAAAAGAATTTGAGGCTGTCCAAGAGCAAATTCGTAACCTTCGCGACGAAGTGTCTCTGCCAAAATAGAAACTTGTAATTCACCACGAGCTCTTAAGATAAAACGATCTGGAGAATCGGTTTCTTTAAAGCGAAGAGCCACGTTTGTCATAGTTTCTTTTAGCAAGCGATCTCTAATTTTTCGGCTAGTGACGTGTTCTCCTTCTCTACCAGAAAGTGGAGAGTTGTTTACGAGCCATTCAACTTCGAGAGTGGGTTCGTCGATTTTAATTCGTGGAAGAGCAAAGCTTGCCGGTATAAAGTCAGATGTCTTTTGATCGGGAAGGCCTACTATGGAGTCACCGATTGAAATGTCGTCGATACCTGCAATGACGGCAATGTCTCCGCCAATAACTTCATCAGCATCAACTTGTTTGAGGCCATGATAAGTATAAAGAGCTTGAACTTTAAATTGTTTAGTTTTTTGAGTTCCCGCATCATCTAATCCAATGACAGCTGCCATTTTGTTTCGAGTCAGAGCACCACTTTGAACCTTACCGATCGCAAGGCGTCCTAGATATTCTGAATATCCAAGATTTGCGATCAACATGCGGGCGGGTTGGTCTTGGTCGATTTTGGGGCAAGGAATTTTTTCAATCACAAGCTTGAAAAGATCATCAAGATTGGTGCTTTCAGGAACAGCTTCTAATTTTTGAGCTGCTTTTCCTTCGCGAGCGATCGCGAAAATGTAGGGGAAGTCACATTGTTCTTCAGTTGCGCCTAATTCGATGAAGAGATCAAAAATTTCATTAAGGACTTCATCAGGACGAGCATCTTTTCGATCAATTTTGTTAATCACAACAATAATACTGAGATTTTTTTCAAGTGCTTTTGTTAAAACGTAACGAGTTTGAGGAAGGGGGCCTTCTGCGGCATCTACCAGTAGGCAACATCCATCTACCATAGACAAGATACGTTCAACTTCTCCTCCGAAGTCAGAGTGTCCGGGGGTATCGACAATGTTGATTTTATGATCGTTAAAATGAATAGCCGTGTTTTTAGCGGCAATTGTAATTCCACGCTCTCTTTCAAGATCCATGGAATCCATCATTCGCTCAGAAAGTTGTTGGTTTGAGCGGAAAGTTCCAGATTGTTTTAAAAGTTCATCGACGAGAGTTGTTTTTCCGTGGTCGACGTGAGCAATAATGGCAATGTTTCTGATGTTTTGAGATAGCACAGTGGAGTCATTGTAATAGAGGCAATGATGCCTTGCAAAGAAATGTTTGAGCTTTTTAAGCTTTGCTTCTTAAAAAAGAAAAATTTTCTCAGTTCCGTCTTCTTTTTTTGCTTGTTCGGAATAAGCGGCTATAAAATCTACGAGTTTATCAACAACTGCATAAGATTTGAGTGTCGTATCAAATGTGCACCCATAAAGATAATGGGGGTTGCTGCCTTCTTCGTTTTGTTGCACTCGTTTAACCTTCACCTTGACGGCGAGATAGGTTTTGGCAGAAAAATAAAGACGCAAATCAACGTCTTCATCAACATTGTAAAAGCTTCCTTTGGGGTCCATTTTAAAACTGATGCCCGATTTAGAAATATCGACAATTTCAACGGCTTTCATTCCTGTGGTTGCGGCAATCGTGTAACAACCTAAAATCCGGCCAAAAAGGATACGTTCGTATTCTCTTTTGAGGTCTTCTTGCTTTGCGCTTCGGATTTCACCAATTTGTATCAACTTACCTTGATTTTCAGACATGGATTTTTATCGGCGAGATTAGAGGGGTCTTTAAATCCTCACATATTTTTGACATCTGAAGCCAGAAAATGGGGTTAAATCCAAGAAAGAGCATTTAAGAGGTGCTGGCTTGAGTCTTTCACGTGAAAGTCTAATGTGTGTCGCAAATGCTTGGGTGCAAACGCAATGGGGTTAGTTTTTTTTCGTTTTTGCTTGGATCTTTTTTGAGCTGCAACTTATGGGCTATTAGCCCTTTATTGTGTGTCTCTGTACTGAGAGGACGCCTTCAAAGAGATCCTGAAATCGTGGATTATTATCTTCATAAAAATCCCAAAGCATTTGAGCGATTTTTAGATCACGAAAGACAGGTTGCATTGGTTTTATTGTTGAAAAATGTAGAGAAAAATGGGGCAGTGGCTGCCGCGAGTTCGCGAGCAGAACCAGATTATGGATATCATTGGCGTCGTGATGGAGCCTTAATTTATCGCGCTCTTTGGAGAGAGACAAAAGATGAATCTCTTATTCGAAAATACATAGCCGCGGACTTAGAGATGCTTCAGCAAGCAAGCCCTGGGAAAGCAAAGTTTAATCTGGACTTAACTCCTTATGCTGGAATTTGGGCTGAGCCTCAAAATGACGGGCCTGCTTTAGATCTTTTACTTTTAAGCGAGTATGCGCATTTTCTTTTAAATCGAGCTCAAGCAGGAGATGCTGGCTACGTTTATAATTATCTCTATACTTCGAATCCTCGTTCTCCTCAGTTGATTACTCATCAGGCTGAATACATCATGAATTTTTTCAATCATACAAACGATGTGGAACCTTGGGAAGAAGGTTGGGGACGGCATTTTTATAATGCAAAAGTACAGATTCAATCTCTTACAGAAGCTGCGAATCTTGCGGATATTTTGTGGGATAGCGTGGCGGCAGAACAGTATCGAAAAACTGCTTTCGAAATTCAACGCTTTCTTCAAAAAGAGCATTGGGATGAAAATCGAATGATTTATCGTTCAACTGTTCATCATCCAGAAAACATTTATCGTCCAGGTGAGTATGATTGGCGAAAAAATAAAACGGAATTAGACATTGAAGTCGTTCTTGCTTATTTGCACACGGACTCAAGAGTAGACGATTCTCGTTTGTTAAGTACGTTTTTTGAACTCAGAAAAGCTGCCCGAGCGGAGTATCTTTTAAATAGGACAGAGCAAAGATTTAAATATGCTTTGTCCATGGGTCGTTATCCAGGCGACATGTGGGATGGTGTAAATCGTACGGGAGGAAATCCTTGGTTTATTTCAACTTTTGCAGCAGCCGAAATGTTTTTTAAACTTGTGGATAATTACAAAGAATCAAAAGTAATTATTGTAGACCGGTTGAATCATGGTTTTTTTGTTGAATTAATTTTAGCGTTTGCACCTGAAAAAGCTCATGTGCTTTCGCAATTACAGCTTGAGTTACATTCTTATGAATTTAAGCAGTCAGAAGAGCTTTATTCGCTTGTTCTTGATGCTTTAAAAAAAGCTGGTGATGAACAATTAATGTTGGGGCTTAGTCACACTTCACCTGATGGTCGCATAGATGAACAGTTTAACGGATTCCATGGGTATATGCAGGGAGCTCAAAATTTGAGCTGGAGTTATGCAGCTTTGATTACGGCTCTTCGGGCTCGAGAGAGACTTATAGATTAGGTTTTGTTTTTTCTAACTCGGTATTACAAAGTTAAGCTTTCTTTAGATCTTTGTTTGACTGCTTTCGGCAAATTGCTCATACCAATAATATGGTCTCAACTCTGCATCCAAGACCCTTTCGAGTTTTTGCCGGATCTTCAAGTCATGAATTAGGAAATCGAATTGCTTCTCATTTGGGAGTCCATCTGGGGGATTCTTTACTTTCAACTTTTGCAGATGGAGAAACGCGTTTTGAAATTCGAGAAAACGTCCGGGGTTTGGATGTTTACATCGTTCAAAGTACTAGTTTTCCTGTGAATCATAATTTGATGGAACTTTTAGTGATGTGCGATGCCTTTCGTCGCGCCTCAGTTAGAAGCGTCTGTGCAGTTGTTCCTTACTATGGATACTCTCGACAAGACCGTAAGCCAGCTCCAAGGACACCCATTACGGCAAGATTGGTGGCGGATTTAATTGAGGCAGCAGGTTTTGATCGGCTGATTTCGGTTGATTTGCATGCGGGCCAGATTCAGGGCTTTTTTTCTTTTCCTGTGGATCATCTTTTCAGCATGAACACTCTTTTTCAGGGAATTCATGAAGATCTTAAGGGCAAAGAGCTAACCGTTGTGAGCCCTGATGCGGGCGGCACAGAGCGGGCTCGAGTCATGGCCAAAAACTTTCAGTGCCCTCTTGCCATTGTGGATAAGCGTCGCGAGGCTCCCAACAAGGCTAAGGCTATGAATTTGATTGGAGATGTAAAAGGTCGAGTCGCTCTTTTGGTGGATGACATGATTGATACGGCGGGGACTTTGGTTCAAGCATCTACCCTTTTAAAAGAGCAAGGAGCGACTGAGGTATGGGTAGCGGCAAGCCACGGAGTGTTTTCTGGCCCTGCTTTAGAGCGTTTAGAGGATAAATCTATTGATCATGTGGTGGTTACCGACACTATCCCCTTGAAGGAAGGCTTTAAAAAGCTTAGTAAATTACGTGTAGTCACTGTTGCGCCCTTGATTGCGGAGACGATTCTGCGTATTCAAAGAAACGACTCTGTGAGTGCGCTCCTCGAGTAAAAAACGAGCAGAAAAGTTAGTAAGTTATTAGATTTAGGAAATTAAAAGAATATGGCGAAAGAAATACAATCAAATCTCCCTTTAGAAATTTATCCCCGCAGCGGAAGTGGAAAAAACGAAGCTTATCGTACTCGTCAGGCAAACCTGATTCCCGCAGTTGTTTATGGACCTAAAATTGGTAAAGAAAAAGGTCAAAGCAATTCAACAGGAATTCCTGTTTGTTTGGACCCAAGAAACTTTATTCTTGTTTATCAAGCAAAGGGTCGCACGACTCTTGTTGATTTAGCACTTAAAGAGGGAGCTCCTGCTGAACTTCAAGGTTCAAAAGTTTTGATTAAAGATCTTCAAACACACACACTTAAAAGAGATGTTGTTCACGTTGATATTCTTCAACTCGATTTAACTCAGGCTATTCGTGTTTCTGTGCCTCTTAAGTTTGTTGGAAAAGCAAAAGGCTTATCTGATGGCGGTATTTTGTCTATTGTTTCTCGTCAGGCTGAGATTAAGTGTTTGCCTGCGGATATTCCTCACGAAATTGAAGTAGACGTTTCTGATTTGGGCGTGAACGAATCTATTCACATCCATCAGCTCTCTGATAAATTAAAAGATTCTAAATACGAATTCATTTTCGATGCAGACTATACTCTTTGCGCGATTGTTCCGCCTGAAGAAGAAAAAGCTGCGGCTCCCGTTGCTGCTGATGCAGCTGCTGCAGGTGCAGCGGCTCCAGCTGCTGGCGGAGCGGCTCCAGCTGCTGCAGCTCCCTCTGCGGATGCTAAAAAAGACGCTAAGAAATAAGGCGGTTTTTTTTGGATTTGCTGTTAGTTGGTCTTGGTAACCCAGGCCCTCGTTACAGTCTTACTCGTCACAATGCAGGGTTTATTTTTGCTGATTACTTGGCTCATGGATTGGGCTTGAGCTTTCAGCAAAAGTCTAGCTGGCAAGCAGAATATGCTTCAGGCGAATGGATGAATTCAAAAATTCATATTCTTAAGCCCCAAACTTTTATGAATCTCTCTGGAAAAAGTGTGGCTGCTTTTTTGCGAAATTCAAACTTGAGTGTAGAAAATATTATTGTCGCTCAAGACGAGGTTGAAATACCTTTTGGGCAAATTCGCTTTAAAAAAGGTGGCGGAGATGCGGGCCATAATGGATTAAAAAGCCTTCGTGAGGATCTAGGGTCTGGTGAATTTTATCGCCTTCGCATGGGCGTGGGAAGATCCTCGCATCCTCAGCAAGATTTAGCTGATCATGTTTTAAGTCGCTTCACCAAAAACGAAGAAGATGTTTTGATGAAAATGCTCCAAGACTGTGAAGATGTTTTGTCTGTCTTTTTGAAAGAAGGCCTTCAAAAGGCTCAGATGAAAGCGTCGCAAATCTAAGAAATTCTAAAAACAGTATTCATTGCTAAAATTTGCTTCGGAGCCTATCGTAGCGAAATGGCTCTTGAATGTGGAATCGTTGGATTACCAAACGTAGGAAAATCAACTCTTTTTAATGCACTCACTTTGGCTGAAAAAGCGCAGGCTGCAAATTATCCTTTTTGCACGATTGATCCAAACGTGGGCGTTGTGCCTGTTCCTGATGAAAGGCTCGCGAAGATTGCCGAGATTTTTAAGCCTGAAAAGATTTTACCAACCTCTGTTTCGTTTGTAGATATTGCGGGCCTTGTAAAGGGAGCAAGTCAGGGCGAAGGCTTGGGAAATCAATTCTTGGGGCACATCAAAAACTGCAATGCCATTTGCCAAGTTGTTCGATGTTTTGAAGATGGCAATGTGATTCACGTCAATGGATCGGTTGATAGTGTGCGTGATGTGGAAGTTATTGAAACAGAACTCATGCTGGCTGATTTGGAAACTGTCACAAAAAAATTAGAAAGAACAAAAAAACTTTCTAAGACGGGTGACAAAGAATCTATGGCGGCAATGGAAGTGCTTAGTTTTGTAAAAGAAGCTCTTGAACAAGGTAAACCTGTACGAGCTTTGAAACTAGATCCTGAAAAGTTAGTTCATTTAGCAGATAGTCATTTGATTACTCAAAAGCCACTTCTTTATGTGGGTAACGTGAAAGAAGATGATGCGGGTAAAGAGGAGCAAAATCCTCATTACCAAAAATTAAAAAAATTAGCTGCTGAACAAGGTGCCGAGGTTATTCCTATTTCTGCTCAAGTGGAATCTGAATTGATTTCTTTGAGTGAGGCTGAGCGTTTGGAGTTTTTAAAGAGTCTTGGCTTTCCGGAGCCTGGTCTGAATAAGCTCATTCGAGCTGTGTATAAACTCTTAGGGCTTAGTACTTACTTTACAGCAGGCCCTAAAGAAGTTCGCGCATGGACCATCGAAACAGGATGGAAGGCGCCTCAGGCCGCGGGAGTCATTCACACTGATTTTGAGCGAGGCTTTATTTGCGCAGAAACATATCACTATAATGATCTGTTAAAATATGGGAGTGAGGCGAAGATTAAAGAAGCAGGCCTTATGCGCACTGAGGGTAAGGGCTATGAGGTTAAGGACGGCGATCTTTTGCATTTCCGTTTTAACGTCTAACGCATTTTCTTTTTTATCTTATTCAAATTTTAGTCAAGATAAGTGGACTTATCATTCTCCAAACAACAACCTACAGAGCAATGACTTTGGTGATCAAGTCTTTGATCGTTGTGGAAAAGATTTGGGAACTCCTCTTGTTAGTGTTGAAGAAATAGCAAAAGTTTTTTCTCTCAAGCTTCAAGGAAAAGAAGATTTTGAATTAAGAAAAGGCGATCGAGTTGTTTTTTTCTCAACTCGTCATGATCAAGTGAAGTCTCCAGATTGGAAGCAAAGTTTATCGACACGACCCATGTGGATTCAAGAAAAGGGGAAGAAAAAGCTTTGTGTGCCTCTTGATTTTGGAGATCGTGCCCTCACGCCTCTTCTCACAGGGCTAGCGCCCGAATCATGGGATAAGCACTTACAATACCTTCGTCATGCACAAGTTGTGATTGATCCAGGTCATGGTGGAAATGATTGGGGTGCTGGAGGAATTTTTAAGAGGGATTCCTTTAAGGAAAAAGATTTAACTCTTGAGTTTGCGCGAGAGCTGAACACGGCTTTCAAGGAAAAGGGAATAGAAAGTGTTCTGACTCGAAATCAAGATCACTTTGTTTCGCTTTCAGAGAGAACTTCTTTGGTAAATAAATTTAAGCCTAAATTATTCTTATCTCTTCACTTAAATGCTAATGGAGTGGGACCTGGTTTTGAGATTTTTACTCTTTCTCAATATAAAAAAGATCGAAAATCACTTTTTGAAATTGGAGAAAAAGTTTCAAAACAAAAAGAAAAATCACTTCTTACTTTTAAGTCGACGGTCAAACAGGAGCTTTCGGTTCAGTGGGCAGGGTTTTTGAAAAAAATACTTTCTTCTTTTTTATCTCCTGTAAAAGCTGGGATGAGGCATGAGTCTTTCTTTCTCCTTTATGCAGTTGATACGCCGGGGATTCTTGTGGAGCTCGGTCATATTGATCGCGAAGAAGATATGCGTTTTTGGCTTAATACCGAAAAGCGAAAAGAAATTTGGAAGCAAATAGCAGCTCAGTTTTTAGAAGAAAGCAAAAAGTCCAAGTTTTAGTAGTGAAGAATTCCTATTAAATGCTATCAAGGAAATCAGTGAGAAAAAATCGCGAATTAAATCAAACTCGTCATGTGAGCATTGAGCTCGACTATTATGATTATGCAGAAGGGTCTTGCGTTGTAAAATTTGGTAAGACCGAAGTCATTTGCGTTGCAACGATTGATAACCAGGCACCACCTCATATGCGAGGAAGCGGCAAGGGATGGGTGACAGGTGAATATGGGATGTTACCTCGCTCAAGCCCTGAGCGTATTCGAAGAGAACGCGGATCGGTTTCTGGTAGAACTCAGGAAATTCAGCGTCTTATTGGGCGCACGCTTCGCTCGGTGGTGATTCAAGAGGGTTGGGGAGAGCGTACAATTCAAATTGATTGCGATGTTGTGAGAGCCGATGGTGGAACACGCACCGCCAGTATCACAGGAGCTTTTGTGGCGATGGTACAGGCTTTTAGAACTTTAAAAAAAGATGGATTGATTTTAAATCCCAATACGCCTTTTCCGGTGAAAGATTACATGTCAGCTATTTCAGTGGGTATTGTCGATTCAAAGCCTTTACTTGATTTAGAATACACAGAAGATTCCACAGCTGAGACTGACATGAATCTTGTGATGACTGCTGGGGGTAACATTGTTGAGATTCAGGGTACTGCAGAGAAGGATCCGTTCTCTGAAGCTACTTTGTCTGATTTAATTGCCCTTGCGAAAAAAGGTTGCTCTGAGCTTTGCGATTTACAGAAAAAATTATTGGGTCCTTTGAGTTGGTAGTTTTGTGAAGATTTATCTTGCAACAGGCAATAAGGGAAAGGTTGGGGAGTTAATTCCTCTTGTCAAAAAATATATTCCTTTTATAAGCGAGGTTTTAGCTCAGGCTCCGAAGGATGCTGATGAGGTTGAGGAAACTTTTTTAGGAAATGCTCGAATTAAATCTCAAGCTCTTTTAAAAGAGCTCTCTACTTTAAATCCAGCTTATCCTTTTTATGTTTTGTCCGATGATTCGGGATTAGAGGTAGAGTCACTTAACAAAAGACCTGGGGTTCACTCTGCTCGTTATGCGGGCGATCATGTAAGTGCTGACGCTCATATTCAAAAATTGCTGAGTGAAATGCAGGGAAAAACCAATAGAAAATGTCGCTATGTTTGCGCTCTAAATCTTTTAAAGGTCCAGGGGGCGGGTAATGTCAGTGAATTTTCGGCAGAGGGTTATTGTGAGGGTGAGCTCTTATATGAGGCAAGAGGCACGGGGGGCTTTGGCTATGACCCTATATTTTGGGTTCCCTCTCTGAAAAAGCGCATGAGTGAGGCAACTTTGGATGAGAAGAACTCTTTATCTCATCGTCAAAGGGCCTTTGAGAATTTTTCATTCGAATTTTAATTGATAGACACCCCTTGAAAACGCTATGTAAGGCACATGACGGTTCGGAGCGTCCAAAAAAATATTATTAACTTATCTGGTTATCTCTTCACACCACTTGAGCCTCAAGTCTTGCAACCGCTTATAAAAGAAGAGGGTATAGCGCTTAATGTAAAGGGAACAGTGCTTCTTTCAAATGAGGGGATAAATTGTTTTGTGGCGGGGACTCCTGATTCACTCGAAAAGTTTAGTGAAATATTATTTAAAAAAGCTGCGATTCCCCAATTTGAATTGAAAAAAAGTTATTCCGATTATCAGCCTTTTAAAAGATTTCTTGTAAAAGTTAAGAAAGAAATTATTTCTACCGGCCGAGATGACCTTCATCCAGAATTAGCTCAGGCTCCTTATATTGAATCTAAAGAACTCAAAAAGTTTTATGATGAAAAAAAAGATTTTATCATCCTCGATACGCGAAATGATTACGAAATTGAACTGGGAAAATTCAAGGATGCTGTTGATTTGAATGTGACTTCTTTTAGGCGATTTATTGCAAAAGTTGAAGAGATGCCTGAAGAGTGGAAAACAAAAACTGTGGTGACTTATTGTACGGGTGGAATTAGATGCGAAAAGGCTGCTCTTTTTATGCAGCAAAAAGGCTTTCAAGATGTTCGCCAGCTTCATGGAGGAATTTTGAAATACTTTGAAGATTGTGGAAATGAGCATTACGAGGGAGAGTGTTTTGTTTTTGATAAGCGTATAGGGGTGGATGCTTCGTTGATCGAAACAGACACAACTCAGTGTTACGCGTGTCGAGCTCCTCTTTTGCCAGAAGATGTTAAAAGTCATTACTATGTGATGGGCGAGTCTTGCCCCAAGTGTAAAAAAATTGAGTTAAAAGCTTAAATATTTTTTTCAAGAACAATAAAATAAAGTTCTTTTTTGGGAAGCCCAAACTTTGGGTCGCTCATAGGAAAAGGGCGAGTCTCTCCTGTTTTTTTGTAACCGTGTCTTTCGTACCAAGCAATGAGCTCTGATCGTAGTTGAATGACAGTCATTTCTATTTTTGAACTTTGAAAATAATTTTTTGAATAATCTTCCGCTTCTTTTAAAAGAGCTTTGCCAATTCCTTTTGCCTGAAGAGCGGGTTTAACTGTTAGCATACCTAAGTAAGTCGTGTGAGAGTTTTTCTTTTCAAGATGTACACAGGCAATGATTGAGTTTTGGGTGTTTGTTTTAATTAAGATCGTGGAATCTTTTTTAAGAATTAGTTCTTCAATTGATGCTGGGTCGGTTCTTTGTCCCCCTAAGAAATCAGCTTCTGTTGTCCAGCCAGCTTTGGAAGATTCTCCGCGGTACGCAGAATTCACGAGAAATGAGATTTCCTTTGAATGTTCAGATGTGACTAAAATAAACTCATCCATATGTAGGTGTGAATTTGGTGTTCGAGGCTGCATGTTTTGTATTCTAAATCGCAACATTTAAGTAGCCAAATTCAATCAAAGACTTGGATATTCCGATCCCTTAGGCTACAGTCGAGAGCGGTCTTCGGCGTGTAGCGCAGCCTGTTAGCGCATCTGCTTGGGGTAAAGGGGGTCGTGGATTCAAATCCCGCCACGCCGACAACTTTAAATTTATTGTTCGGCAAACTAAAAATTCAAAGAACCCCAGATAAACCAAATAACTAAATAGTAGATACCCTTGAAGCAGCGAGATTTATCCAGATTTCAGCACCTATACTGGTTGGCTTCGGTTGCTAGGGAATATGCTTTGATTAATTCAAAGATTCCTTCATTGAGTGAGCTTCTTCTTAGGCTTACAAGCAATTGGTGCTAGAGATATGTATGAACTGCAAATGAAAAAAAGGGCTGTTGTAAGTGGAATGATTAGTAATTCAATATCCTTAAAACAGCCATTACATGTGAGAGTAATTATTCAAAGGATAAATAACACTAAAGTAACTTTTTTTATATTAAAAAGCAATCGTAAGTAAGGTTGTATTTTTTTACAGTTTTTGTAAAGTGACAGTTTAGATGAGTATATTGTACAGTTTTTTTGTTAAATCTTTTTGGCGCTTAAAGTTGTGGGGAGCTGGAAATAAGATTTTCAGTATTTTTTGGGGAAAGATTGATGGCTTGGGCTTTGAAAAAAAGTATTGGTATGGCTATGCGTGTATGATGAGTTCGCGAAGCTCACTAACAAGATCAAGTATTTCGAATGTTATAAAAAAAAGTAAAAAAACTGATATAGAAAGTAATCTTTGGATCGCAAGATTTTGTCACTTGATTGGTGAAGCTAATTTGTCTCGATTGTTTTATGCTCAATCAAGAAAATTACTAGGTTCTCCTTTAGAATCTAAAGTAGCAGATCTTTTGAAGGAATTTAATATAAAATTAAATGATCAATCTTTATGTAAAGAAATTGATTTACTGGTTGGTCAGCTTAACTTGTTGGATTCTTTAGAGCTGCCAATTGTTTATACAGTTGTTAGCGCTGATTTTTTGGATTTATTCGATTTCTGGAACTCAAGGGTTGATAGCTTTCTTCCGTGTGAAAAAGTTATTCTTGTTTTAGATTCCAAGTCTAAATTTCATCTTCAAAAATATCCAAACATAAAGGTTATAGATTTCTCTTTTTACTTTTGCTTCGATGAAAAATCAAAATTACCAAAGCTGATTAAAGCAAATTTGTGGATTTTAAGGGTGGGGATATTAAAAAGTTTATTAAGATTTAATCGGAAAATTTATTGTTTGGATTTAGATGCGATTTTAATGAATAAAAATCTGCCTCAATTATTAGATTCATTTCCAGATCATGATGTTGTTGGGCAGATTGACTACTCAATTCCGCTTGACGTTGCGAGTGATCTAGGTTTCGTGGTTTGTTGTGGCGTAATGGTTTTAAATTCAAATAAAAAGGTTAAATATTTCTTGGAGAAACTTTTTAAAAGAGTTCAGCTTGAGCTAGATGATCAGATTGCGTTAAATCATCTTTTGAATGAGCAGGGGTTAAAGAAAATTAAAAGAAATGAGAAATATTTATCTTTTGAGTCAGATGGGTTGAGCTGGATATTGCCATCCAGATATCTTATTTCAAGAAGTTTAGATTTTGGAGAATATATTCGTCATCATCAAGACGCTCGTAATTTAAATTCATGCGCTAAATCTTAAAAAAATAATTTTTAAAATTTTTATTACATTTTATTCATAACAAAAAAATCAAATTGGTTTCTATGTTTTAGACTCATGGAGCCTTTTTGGCTCGAAAAAAACAATCTCTATTTATGTATTGCCGTTAAAGTTTTTTTTGCAACAAAAGTTTACCGAACCCGATTTGTAATGTTTCTTGCAGAAGTTTTGGATGAAACTGAAAAGATTTTAACAAATATGCTAAAAACTAATCCAAAATTTAAAAGAGCATGGGGTTGTTTGAGTGTTGCCTTTGTAAAAGTTGAAAATTCGCATATTTCTAAAAAAGCAATCTAAAAATTTAAGGAGCTTGAGAATAGCCAAATAGTTAAAAGCATAGTTGTTAAAATTTCCTAATTACGACTTGTTATATTTTTCTCTTAATTTTAGCGTGCTAAATCTACTTATAAATATATGAATTTTATTTCAAGGATTTTGATCACTGTCCGTCAGTGGTTTGATTCGGATTATTTCCCTGAGGGTGCAGATGTTGTACGAAGTAGATTTAATGAATTTGAGTGGCGACGGTGTTTGCCCTTTGTTTTTATTCACTTAGGTTGTGTTGGGTTGTTTTGGGTTGGCTGGAGTTGGACGGCACTTTGGATTGCTCTTGCACTTTATTTTGTGCGAATGTTTGCAATTACGGGTTTTTATCATCGGTATTTTTCTCATCGTTCGTTTAAAACATCACGGGTTGCTCAGTTTATATTTGCAGTAATTGGTAACACAGCTATACAGCGGGGGGCTCTTTGGTGGGCGGCAACTCATCGTCATCATCACAAGCATTCCGACCAAGAAGAGGACACGCATTCTCCTGTCGTAAGCGGATTTTGGTGGTCGCATATTGGGTGGCTCACGAGCAGCAAAAATTTTCCAACCGATTATTCCTCTATAAAAGATCTAGCCAAATATCCTGAGCTCGTGTTTTTGAATCGATTTGATTTAATCGTACCTGCTCTTTTTGGAATAGGACTTTATTTTATAGGATATTTTTTCCAAATATATTTTCCGTCACTTGAAGCATCAGGCGGACAGGTTTTTGTGTGGGGGTTTTTTGTGAGCACAGTGTTTTTGTTGCATGGAACCTTGATGATTAACTCCCTAGCACACGTTTTTGGGCGTCGTCGCTTTGAGACTTCTGATGATAGTCGTAACAGTTTGTTGCTTGCGCTCATCACGCTCGGAGAGGGATGGCATAACAACCACCATCGTTACATGGCTTCTACTCGCCAGGGTTTTTACTGGTGGGAGATTGATGTGACTTATTACATTTTAAAAATACTTTCGTGGCTAGGAATTGTTTGGGAATTAAGAGAAGTTCCCGAGAGTGTTTATGCTGAAAGACCTCAAAGTTTAGAGACAGTGCTTGGATCCTAAGTTTTCGTCTTAAACCGTTAATTTTTTCCTGAGTTTTTCAGCTTCGCTAAATATTAATTTTTTTCTCTCATCTTTCATTTTTTCTACATTTCTTGCCATCATAGAGAGGCGAGGATTTTTAAGAAAAAAATCTTTATGTTTTTCGATGAATTGCCAGTACAAGCCATCCACTCCATCACTCCATGAATCAGAGCCTTTATCTTTTTTGAAGGGTCCCATTTTCATGTAATAATTTGACCCGCAAAAATAAGGTTTTGTAGCAAAGATTCCTCCGTCACTAAAGAGAGCCATTCCATAAACATTCGGGCCCATCACCCAATCTGAAGAATCGATAAACATTTCCATAAACCAGCGATGAGCTTCTTGTGGGTGAACTTCTAAAAGTAACATCAAGCTGCCCAGGACCATAAGTCTTTCAATATGGTGGCAGTAACCGTAGCGAATAACTTTTTTTAGAGTGGCATCAAGTGGGGGGATTCCTGTTTCGGCGCTGTACCAGTGAGAGGAGAGTTTTTTTTCATGCTTCCAGAAATTTGAACTCTCCTGCTTTTCACTAAAATTTTGGTAAATTCCTCTGATGAATTCACGCCAGCCAATAACTTGTCTGATGAAGCCCTCCACAGAAGCAAGGGGAGCCTTGTATTTCTTCGCATGGGCTAAAGTTTTTTCTATTACCTCTTCGGGTGTTAAAAGTCCTGTATTTAAAAAAGGAGTAAGAACAGAGTGAAAGACAAAGTCCGAATGGGTAGCAAGAGCGTCTTCATAGGGACCAAAAGAATCTAAACGATCTTTTAGAAAATCATTAAGCCACAAAAGGGCTCCTTCACGATCCACAGGAAGCCAAAAGTTTTGACCTTCTCCTGGATGAGAGGCAAATTCTTTTTCAACAAGCTTAGAAACCTCAAGAATTTCTCTGTTGAGTTTTGGAGCGTTGATCTCGGGAGGTTGAACGCTTAGGGGAAGGGCTTTCCTGTTGTCTTTATCAAAGCTCCATTGACCTCCTGTGGGTTTGTTGTTTTTGTCGACCAGAATTTTAAGCCTTTTACGTTGGAGTTCATAAAAATTTTTCATAAAAGGGCGCTTGTGTTGAGAGATGCTGTCTTTAAAAAGTTCCCTTGAAGTAAGAAACATAGGACTTTGCCACGTCTCGTGTTTGATTTTTAATTCGGCACTGAGAAAGGTTATTCTTTTTTCAAAAAACTTATCTTCTATTTCAAAACTAAAAAGAACGTCTGATTTTTGTTTTTTTAAAAAAGCTTTGAGAGATTCTTCGTAACTTTTAAAAGCTGTTCCGTTTAGTTTTTCGTAATAGATAGAGAAACCTTTTTTTTCGAGTTCCTTTGCGTAAGATCGCATAGCGCTTAGAAAGAAAATGATTTTGTGTTTGTGAAATTTGTAATACTGACAAAGCTCAATATCTTCTCTCATGAAGATCGTGGTGGTTTTTTTATTAACTTTAGAAAGGTGTTGGATGGGGTCAAAGAGTTGGTTACCAAGAATTAAAAGAGTATTCATGTGAGCTTCATTCCTGCAAAATTCTTCCACAATCCAATATTTTTCTCAGAAAGATTATTGATCACAAAGTCAGACGCCATTGATCCCACAGAAATCATCGATTCTAGATCTTTTAGCCTTGTTGTATTGATGATGGAGTTTTCGTTGTCGATTGATTCTTTGAGTTCTTTAAAGTTTTTCTCAGCTTTCTTTATGAGTGCGGCTTCTCTTGTTTCAAGTACGTTTCGTATAACTCCAAGAACATTTGGGTTTGCTGTATAGGTCTTGGTTTTGGCATCAAGCTTGTGTTCGAAAATGAGTTTATGTTTTAAGAGTTCTTTTAAAGCTGGGCTGACAAGTGCCTTGGAAACTTTTAGAGAGCGGGTTAATTCTGCTCCACTTAAAGGTATTTGGCTTAAAAAAATCTGCGTCCAAATTTGTCCATGAATTCTTCGAAAACCCCAGTACCTTATAAAATCTCCTATTGTACCGGAGAGCTTTATTAAATTTTTATTAATTTTTGAGCTACTTGTACCCCTCATATTGTTCATGGTAGTATGAACAATGAAAGGGATCAAGGACTCAAAAATTTATGATTAAATACCCAATAGACTTTCACTCAAAAACCGTTGCTCGTGAAGGAACTTCTGGCATATGGAGTACTGAATCAGGTGCTCACATGAGTCACTGCTCGGTGCCTGTAGAATTCTTGGGCTCAGGTGGAGCTCTCAGTCCTGAAGACCTTTTCAATCATGCGTTAACAAATTGTTTTGTCGCAACTTTTAAGGTTTATGCGGAAAATTCAAAACTAAACTTTGCATCTGTTGCTGTTCAGTCAAGGCTCGTGGTGGATTTAGATGAGCATAAAAAACCAGTTATGAAATCTATCCATTTGGACGTTAAAATCTTTGATCCTACAAACGCTGAAAGAGCTTTGTTGCTTGCAAAGAAAGCTTCTGAATCTGGTTTTATTTTAAACTCCGTTAAAACAAACAAGCATTTCAACTTTCAAGTTTTAGCCGGTGGAACAGAAGGAGAGGCAGAATAATGTCTGATGTTATTAACACCTCAAAACCTAAAGTCGTCGTTCTTACTGGAGGGACAGGTTTTATTGGATCCGCTCTAACTGTTGAACTCCTTAAAAAAGGATACAAGGTTAGAGTTCTTACTCGAGATGCTTCTCGTTTTAAGAATTCGAAAGATTTCCCAGTTGAGTATTTTTCTTGGAATCCTCTCACAGAAGAAGCCCCTTTGAATGCTTTAGAAAATGCCTGGGGTGTGGTGCATCTTGCAGGGGAAGCAGTTGCAGGATCGCGTTGGTCACCTCAGCGAAAAAAAGACATCCTCGAATCACGTTCGATTGGAACAAGAAATTTAGTTACTTCACTCTCTCGCTTACAAAATAAACCAAGTGTTTTTGTGGGAACATCTGCAATTGGTTATTTCGGCGATCGAAAAAACGAACACCTTGATGAGTTTTCCCAAGCAGGACGCGGTTTTTTGCCAGATGTTTGTAAAATCTGGGAAGAAGAAACTCGAAAAATAAAAGATATCCGTCTTGCAATTATTCGTGTGGGTATTGTGCTGGGAACTGAGTCGGGTGCTTTAAAACAAATGCTTCCCATTTTTCGTTTAGGATTGGGAGGTCCTCTCGGAAACGGCTCTCAATGGATGAGTTGGATTCACATAGAAGATCTTGTGCAAATGTATATTTTTGCTCTTGAGGGCAAAAATGTTGAGGGTGTTTTAAATGGAGTCGCTCCCGAAGCTGTTCAGAATAAAGAATTTACAAAAGCTTTATCTAAAGCTCTTGGGAGGCCAGCTTTTTTTCCTGCACCCGGTGTCGGAATTAAATTAGCTTTTGGAGAGATGTCTTCGATTATTCTTTCTTCTCAAAAAGTTTTTCCCAAAAAAGCTCTTGAGTTTGGCTTTCGTTTTAAATTTTCCAAAATTCATGACGCTTTAAATGACCTTTTATCTCCCAAAAAGATGAAAGGTGCTTACACTTTGGAAGCTTATCAGTGGCTGCCGATTGGTAAGGATAAGGTTTTCCAGTTCTTTTCTGATGCGCGCAATCTTGAAGCGATCACTCCTCGTTGGTTGAACTTTCGAATTGATAAAATGTCTGATTCGGAAATTAAAAAAAATACCTTGATTGATTACAGTCTCAAAGTCAGAGGAATTCCTATCAAGTGGAAAACTCTTATAGAGGAATGGCAACCTGAAAATTCTTTTGTCGATCGAATGTTAAAGGGGCCCTATAAAAACTGGCACCATACTCACACTTTTTTTGAAATGGAAGGGGGGACTCTGATATGCGACCGTGTGTATTATCGAATTCCCATGGGTGTTTTGGGAAATCTTGTGGGTCTTGTTTGGGTTGAATCAGATGTTGAAAAAATATTTGCTCATCGACGAAAAGCTATAAGAGAAATTTTCAAGGTTTAAACATGTCTATCGAAGAACCTCCTTATTCCATTGAAAGACGTGCCCCGTACTACGAGGTCCGTCGCTATGAAAATACAATCGTCGCTGAGACATTTGTAGGTGGAGATTTAGATGAAGCCAGTCGTAGGGGATTTAAAGTTTTAGCGGATTATATTTTTGGAAAAAATGAGTCTCAAACAAAAATAGCGATGACAGCCCCTGTGAGCTTAAGCGGAAAAGGGGACAAGCAAGTTTTGCAATTCTCTATGCCACGATCTTTTTCTATGCAAAAGCTGCCGCGACCTCTTGATCAAAAAGTTCATCTTCGAGAAATTCCCTCTCGAAGAATTGCTGTTTATCGTTACTCAGGTTCTTGGTCACAGCAGCTCTTTGATGAAAAATTACAATTTTTCCTCTCTGAACTAAATAAAGATTCTGTTTCCATCAAGGGCGAGCCAATTTTTGCCCGCTTTAATTCTCCTTTTTCACTTTGGTTTTTGCGCCGAAATGAAATTTGGATTCAGATTGAAGACTCAAAACTACCGAGCAACCCATCCACCATCCACGGTGAGTGAGTGCCCTGTGACAAAACTAGCACCCGAGGAACTGAGCCATAAAACCGCTGAGGCAATTTCTTGAGGAAGACCCATTCGTCCCATAGGCTCGCGAGCACAAAGGTCAGCTTCTAGTTTTTTATCTCCATGTGTGTAGCGTTCAATCATTGAGGTGTGAATAACGCCCGGGCAAACCGAATTGATACGAATGTTTTTTTGAGCATATTCGAGTGCGGCAGTTTGCGTGAGTCCAATGATTCCATGTTTACTGGCCACATAAGCAGCGCTGCCCTGAAAGCCTACAAGTCCTGCAATGGAAGAGCAATTGACGATCGACCCACTTCCTTGCTTAAGCATCTGAGCGATTTCATACTTCATACAAAGCCAGGTACCTCTGAGGTTTGTGTTGATAACCTTGTCCCAGTCTTCGCTTGTACATTCGTGGGTGGAGGCCTGAGGGCCTTCGATCCCTGCGTTGTTGAAAGCGATATCAAGTCGACCGTGTTTTTTTATGATCTCACCCATAAGTTTTTGTACTTCGGTTTCATGAGAGATATCGCAACTTATAAAGGTGGCCTCTCCAGCACCCTTATTTTGGGCTCTTTTTTGAATAAAAGCAGCGCTTTCTTCTCCTTTTTTGATGTTTGTATCGGAGACAATGACTTTTGCCCCTTTTTCGGCAAATTCGAGAGCCGTGGCTTGGCCGATGCCCGCGGCAGCTCCTGTGACGAGAACAACTTGCTTATCGAAGGAATGGTTGGAGTTTGAGGAGTTTTTCATAAAACGCCCCTCCTTTTGTTTGTGCAAAACAGAAGTACGTTTAGGTTATTAGAATAAAAATTAGATTAAAGAGCTGCGTTTTTGTTAATCGCAAGCAACTCAATATCAAACTTAAGCTTTGAGTTAGGAGGAATGGCTCCGCCTGCTCCTGTTTTGCCGTAAGCGAGATCGGAATCAATGATAAGTCGGCGTACTTCTCCAACCTTCATCCCCTCAACGCCTAAGTCCCAACCTTTAATAACGTTGCCACCCCCAACTGAAAATTCGAAGGGTTGGCCGTGATCCTTGGAAGAATCAAACTTTTTGCCGTTCATAAGCCAGCCTGTATAGTGAACCTTGGCTGTCTCGCCTTTTTTAACTTCAGCCCCGGTGCCTTTCTTGAGGATAGAGATCTTTAAACCCTTAATGGGGGCAGAAAAAGCAACCGGAAGAGCAAACATGAGGGTTAGGGCAAGAAAAAGGCTTCTTTTGGCAAAAATGTTCATAAAAAAAGTTTGTATCTAGGGAGCGCCCTTTGCAAGAGCTTCTAAAAATTTAAACCCCTTCATTTTTTAGCTCTGTATAGCTTGATCGAACGTTTTAGCTAGTTTACGTTATGACGCGATGGTGCAATCTCTTGGCATACGTTGGTGTTCTATTCGTAATTTTTTCATTTTGTTTTTTGCAATTGGAAAACTAGCGGCTCAAGAAGCCATGACCGCAGATGAGTACGTGAATGGTCTGACGAAAGTCTTATTGGAGCAAGGAGCTCCTGCGGCTGATTTGTTCATGAGACAGTACGCAGAGGCGGGCCTTGATCTGACTCCTCTTCGCAAAGTTATTTTAGAAGCTAATCACGGTGAGAGACAAAAGGTTGAGGTAAATATTCATCCTCAAAATCAAGAAGTCATTGATTTCATGCAAAAGCAGTTCGAGCGTTCAAAGATAGATTTTGTAGAGCTTGTCCCTTTATATGATTCAACTCTTCCTGCGCCGGATAAGCCCTTTGTTGAAGATGCCGCTTCTTATGAGCGTTGGACGAAGTGTCGTATGGGTTTTATCTCTATGATTAGTTTTGCAGTTGTCGTGGCAGCCACCACAGTACCTGAATATTTGCATGGTGGAGTGGCAGCAATTGATAATATGAGGCTTTTGACTTCAGTCATTCAAGGTTTTTTCGTTGTGGGAGTTGAAATTCTCACAAGTAAATTCAGTAGTGAATTAAATACGTACTTGTGGTCTCCCAAGCGCTTTCAAGAAATTCGCGAAAATCAAGACAGTGGCAAGCGAATCAATCAAAGACTTTTTGAGCTTTTTGAAGCAATGACTAAATTATTTTACCAAAGCCCACTGCAAAGCATTCCTGAAGTTGCAGGAATTGCAGGGCGTGGCGCGGCAGATGGACTCAGAGCTTTTAGTAAGGCAGCTAACTTTTTGTTAATTGATTCTATCAAACACAAAAGTATTGCTGAAGGTAAACCCTTTCTCACTGCAGGTTTTTATTACATCAATATGTTTAATTTTATGTATGCGACTTCTATCTTTGCTGTTGGATACGCAACTTCTTATTTTACAGGGATTCCTTGGAAGACTTTCGGGGATATGATTTTTCCAACAGCTGCAAGTACTTTGGGTTTTTACTTTGCTCTTGCGATGAACCAAAACTTGATTGGCCGCTTACAAAGTTACGGACAAATTTCTGAATTCATGCGTTTACGAATTGAGTTGATGAGTTTGTACTTGGCAAAGCCGGGTCGAATTATTGCAACGATTCCTGGATTTCAAACTCTTGGAGTTTTAATGCAGTTTTTATCAGGAACTGTGGGAACAATCCCCTCAATATTTAAAATTACAGGTCTTGAACGTTATGCTCGTAAGACTGGTGAAATTTACGAAAACAATGCAAAGTTGGCCGCTGAGGGCAAGCTTGTGACAAAGCCTGTTGTCTTTAAAGGCCCAGCTCAAGCTCCTGCAGAGGGAAGCCTTGTTTCGCGTGCCACAAGAGGATGTTTGTGGGCTCTGCGTGGCGGTCACCTTAACTTAGGCGCTCGCTTAACTAAATAACCTTTATGTCTTTTCAATCCACCATTTATCTTAGGGATTTGTCATTAATGGTGAATGTGGGTTGTGGACTTGAAGAGCGTTCTCAAAAACAAGAACTACGGTTTAGTTTTGAAATTGCTTTTCCCAATCTTCCTCAGGCTTGTGAGAGTGATCGAATAGAAGATACAGTTTGCTATCATAAACTCTCAGATAAAATTACCTTTGCTTGCAAGGATCGTGAGTATGCAACTCTCGAGAAAATTGCCAAAGTAATTTTTGATTCAGTAAAAAATGATTTTCCTCAAAATGCTTCTTTAACTTTAAAAGTTGAGAAAGTTAGACCTCCGATTGAAGGTCTTGCGGGAAGTGCCAGTTTTGAGTTGAAGTCTATTCCCAATGGCTAAGTTTAGTGAAGTTTATCTGGGTCTTGGATCAAACGTTGGGGAGCGTGTTCAAAACATTGAGGCTGCACTTAGAGAGATTAATGCACTTTTTTTGCCTCAATCCATGAAGCTTGCCTGTGTTTACGAAAACGCAGCTTTGCTTCCAGAGGGAGCCCCTCCGGAATGGAATTTGCCTTTTCTCAATACAGTTGTTTCGGGGCAGACAGGGTATGGTCCTGAAGCTTTGCTTCAAAAAATAAAAGAAATTGAATTTAAAGTTGGAAGGTCGCCCAAACATCTCAAATGGTCACCTCGCGAACTGGATATAGATATTTTGGTTTATGGAAAAATAAAAGTTTCACAAAAAAACATTAAGATTCCTCATCCAGAAATTTCAAAAAGGTCTTTCGTTTTGGATCCCTTAAGAGATCTAGCGCCATCAAAGAGAATTTCTTCAAAAAAAACTCTTCTTGAACTTTCAAGAAAGCATCCGTCTCGTTTACCTGTTTTGATGAAGATTTTGAATATCACTCCAGATTCCTTTTCGGGTGATGGGATATTAAAAACAAAAGAGGAAGTTACTAAAATCTTTCAAATGTGGCCTTCCTCATCATTTCAGGTCTTAGACTTGGGAGCAGAGTCCACCAGGCCTGGTGCCAGTGAAGTAAGTGTAGAGGAAGAATGGAGAAGACTTGAGCAGGTGCTTGCATCCATTGAGCCTTTTGTAAAAGATCGCTTTCTTAAGCCGAAGATTTCTGTGGATACAAGAAGAGCTGCTGTAGCCGAAAGGGCTCTTCGTTGGGGTGTAGAGATAGTCAATGATGTGAGCGGATTGGCTGATCCTCAAATGTTGGCTGTTTTGAAAAAATTTAAATGTGACTATGTCCTAATGCACAGCTTAAGTGTTCCCGCGAATCCCCAAGTTCATATTAATAAAAAATTGGATCCCACAAAAGAAGTTCTTAAGTTTTTTAAAACTAAATTAAATTTTTTGAAAAAAAATAAAATCTCACTCGATCGAATCATCTTAGACCCAGGTATTGGATTTGGAAAAACTGCGGAGCAGTCTTTTGAATTAATGATGAACTTAGCTGAGTTTCAAAAGCTGGGGTGTCGAGTGCTAGTGGGACACTCACGAAAATCTTTTTTAGGGACAATTTCTAAAACGGAGGCAAAGGATCGAGATCCTCAAACATTGGGAGTTTCTTTTTATTTGCTTCAAAAAGGAGTAGATATTTTGCGAGTTCATAATACGGAACTACATGCAAAGGCTTTCGCTTCGTGGAATGCTTTGTCCTCGTAAATTTTAATATATGAAAAAAAAATCACTTCAAGTTGAGGCCTTCAAAACAAAGCGCTTTCGTTTTAATGACGATCTTTTTGGTTTTGTAATTGATCAAGTACCGCGAAAACAATTTAAAGAAGGATCTATCTTGGCTGTGACTTCTAAAATTGTAAGTCTTTCTGAGGGATGTCGGGTTTCTAAGGATAAAATTTCTAAAGAGGATCTTGTGCGAAAAGAATCTGATCATTACTTAGGAGAAATTGGGTACGGGAGTTATTTAACCATCAAGCACGGGTTAATGATCCCCTCGGCGGGAATTGATGAGTCAAACTCGGAAGGCGATCATTATATTACTTTTCCGAGGGATCCTTTTTTATCGGCCAAGAAACTTTGCGCTCAAATTAAGAAAAAATTTCAACTCAAAAACTTTGGTGTTTTGATCACTGATTCTCATACAACTCCTTTGCGAAGGGGCGTGACGGGTATTGCTCTTTCTTACTGGGGTTTTCAGGGTGTGGAGAGTTTTGTGGGAACAAAAGATCTCTACGGGAGAGCGCTAAAGATGACCCATGTGAATTTTGCGGATGCATTGGCAAGCTCTGCTGTCTTGATGATGGGTGAGGCAAATGAATCATGTCCGCTTGCGGTGCTTCGATGTTCCACGGTTAAATTTCAAGAAAAAAGTGATCGCTCCAAAATTGAAATTCCTTTAGACCAGGATCTTTATCGACCCCTCATTGTTTCAAAGATTTAGCTGTTTTTATCAAGACCAAAAACTGTGTGAAGAGCCACAATGGATCGATCGAGGTCTTTTTCAGCAATCACAACAGAGACTTTGATTTCGCTGGTTGTGATGAGCTGAATGGGTACATCGATTTTCTCAAGTGCTTCAAACATTTTTGCGGCAACTCCTGAGTGAGTTTTCATTCCTACGCCAACAATCGAGAGTTTTGCTGCTTTTTCAAGAACCACACTTGGAGTGTAACTTTTAAGAATTTCTAATGTGCGATTCATCTCACTGCGAGGACAGCTTAAGTTGAATGTGCAGAATCCATTGTTGTTCGCAGATCGAAGAATAATGTCGATGTTGATATGAGCATCTGCAAGAGGCTTTAGAATACGTGCAGGAAATTGAGCGTCAATTTCTTTCACGGTCATTTTGATGAGGCATTCGGAAAGTGAGCTTGTGATTGATGAGACAACGGGAGCTTCGATCATATTTTCTTCTCCAATAATATAGGTGCCCTTTTTTTCGGGCTCAAATGTTGAGCAAACCCTTAGAGGGACTTTGTATTTTGCAGCAATTTCTACACTTCTCATATGAAGAACTTTTGCACCAAGGCTTGCAAGTTCCATCATTTCTGAAAAGCTAATTTCATCTATAGGTTTTGCTTTTTGCACAATTCGGGGATCGGCAGTGTAAACACCCGCTACATCGGTATAGATGTCGCAACGATCGGCTTTGAGGGCTGCCGCAAGTGCTACGCCCGAAGTGTCGGATCCACCACGGCCTAGAGTTGTGAGGTATTCAAATTTATCTTCGTCCTCAAAAATTCCCTGAAAGCCTGCAACGATGGGAACCACTCCGCGGTCTATATTTTTTTTTAAAAGCTCAGTGTGAATGCTTTCAATGCGAGCATCAGTAAAAATTTCGTTTGTTTTAATTCCCGCCTGAAAAGCTAAAAGGGGAAGTGCTTTAATACCTCTTTTTTCGAGAGCAATAGCAAGAAGTCCGCAGGAAACCTGCTCGCCAGAGGCAAGAATCATATCCAGGGCAAGTCTATTCGGTTCTGGGTCAAGTCCTTGAGCAAGGGCTACAAGGCGGTTTGTTTCTCCAGCCATGGCAGAGACTACCACCACAACTTGATTATTTTTTTTTTGTTCGAGGGAAACGATTTCTGCTACGTTTTGTATTCGCTCCAAGGAGCCAACAGACGTTCCACCAAACTTTTGAACGATAAGAGCCACGAAAAATTTTTAGCAGAATTTAGAATGAGGAGCGAGATTTTTAGTTCTTGGGGGCTTCTGGGTAGGGCTTAAACTCAAGAACCATCGCTGAAAAATCACGTTTTACGCGGGCTAGGGCTTTGGGGCTGACTCTCAAAACAGCTTCAGCGAATGTAAAAATCAAAGAAAGGGGAGTATTGGCGTCGTTTTCTCGAACGACTTGTACGGGGCCTCCCACTTCATCTGCAAGTTTTCTAATTTTAAAGGCACATCGATCTGTTGTTCTCACGCAACCATGGCTATTTCGTCCAGGAACGTGACCATTGTGAATGGCTGCAAAACCGCGAAGTCCGTTTGGAGCTTCAATCCCGAAGTAATAAGTTGCAGGGCCATGATCATCCCAAATGGCATCTTTGCCAATTCGGTAGAGTAGGTTGTCGCTTGTATCAAGAGCTTGGAACCTTCCCGCCGGGGTTTTCATGTAGGGCTGGGGCGGGGTGGGATCGGTTTTGTAGCCATTTGAGGAGTCACACTCCAAGAGAGTTTCCCATTTTCCATTCCACTGGCCATTCTCATCAAGAATTTTTTCAAGGATTTGGGTACTTCCTACGTCACCTTGGCCAGCTAATTGAACGCTAACCTTAAATTTTACTTTAGGATTTTCATCAGCAAGTGCGGGGATAAATATTTTTTTAACTTGGCTTTCTATATCTTGAGGGGGAGTCGTTTGTGCGCTCTTAGCAAAAATAATATTCACTAAAAAAACAGAGAAAAGAAAATAGATTTTTGACGGATTGTTCCTCATCGCTTGTCCTCGTTAATGGGCTAATTGTGCTTAAGCAGCTCTGTCAAAATGAATTTTTAAAAAAAATAATGCTATGATTTATTGGGATTAAACTCGTGGCTTTCTTTAAGCGCTTTTCTAAGGGTTTGAAGACCCTCTTCTTTAGTAGAAAGTATTTCGAAGTAATAAAACATCTGAGCTTGTATGAGTTTAGAGAACAGAGAAAGTTCAATTTTAAAAACTTTAAGCAAGGCATAAAGAGACGCTGCAATCCAAAGCAAAAAATGAGGAATCTTTTTGAATTTTTTGACTTTCATTCCAGCACTTTGACGGTAAAGGTTTACGTAGTCCGAATAGGATAAGCAACTTTCAGCTAGAATTTTTACTTTGAGTTCGTGATCAAGTGGCTCATTAAGAGCTGAGAGAATAATTTCACTTGCGACATATTCGAGGCTAACAAAAGAACCTCCGCCACTCGGAAGCCAGGTAACTTTATCTTTAAGAATTTTTTTGAGATGAGTACGAGAGGATTTGGCATGTTCGTAGGCTCCGTGAATAATTCCCGGGCAAAGAATGCTTGTATTGATTTTTGAAGCTCTAAGAATTTCATCGTGAGCTTTTCTTTTACTCAAACTGTATCCGTCAAGTTTGTTCAGGAAATGGTAGTTCAAATAATTATTTTCATTCCGAACGATAGGTTTTGGAGTTGCTCCAAAAGCGACAACAGAGCTTGTGTAGATAAAAGATTTCGCATTTTTATTAGCCCACTCTATGAGTTGAGTTGTTCGTTTAAAGTTTACTTCTTCTTGAGCTTTGAGGTCGCCTTGAGCATTAATAATGGCAGCCAGGTGTATGACAACCCATTCTTTACTAATATGGGATAAGTCTTCGAGTGATTTTAGAAAAGCTTCTTCGTTTTGTAGGTCCACAAGGTGAGTGCGATCAGTGAGTTCGTTTATGCTGAGCTTTGCGTCTCTAAAGCGTAAGAAAATAAGGCTTTTTTCATCGGGATGTTTTCTTAAGAATAAATGAACTCTGCCTCCAAGTCCCATGCTGTAGAGTTCGCAAAGAACTTCGCTTCCTACAAATCCCGAAGCGCCCGTTAATAAGATAGGTCGAATCATGAGCTTCTTTTATTTTTATTTTAACTTAAGAGTATTTCAATCTGAAAATCATGAATTGCTAAAGTTTTTTTTCTAATCAGAACTCCTAGTCTTTGAAAATTAGGATTCTTCGTTATTTCATCAAGAGCATGAGGGTCAATAAGGGCAATTGTAAGAAAGGGAAAATTTAAAAAAGAATCATCAGCAATAAACTGAGGGGCCAGGTAAGCTCCTCCTTGAATTTGAAAGAGAAAGCTTAAAAGACTTTCAATGATAGAAGAGTGTTCAAAAGAGAGGTAGCTTGCTTTTAGATCGTCTAGTTTTTTAAATTCACAGAGATCAAGTTTTTTTTTGCAGAAATAAAGAAGGTAATTGGGTCTAAGGGCAAGGGTCGTCGAACTAAAAGTAGACTGCGGAATCAATTTTAATTTCTTTTCGACAAGATTTTTAAAAACCTCAGTGTTCACGGCAAAAGCTTTATGAATCTTTCAATATTTTTTCGAGTTTGAGTCTTGATCCTTCAAGTACTTTTTTTATCAAAGAGTCATGAGTTAGATCTGGATCAATTTTTTTATCCTCACGTAAAATCTCCAAGAGATCTTTTCCTGTTTGTTCGCTTTTACGGGAAGCTTCTCGAACAATGTCGTGAGCTTTATCGTGTCCTTTGAGTGTGAGACTTACGTAAAGGGCTTCAGCAAAAATAGAAGAGCCTGCTTGATCAAAGTTTTTCTTCATTTGTTTTGCATCGACTTGAATTTTAGAGGCAACTTTTAAAAAGCGAGAAAAAAGAAGATGAGACACAGCAAAAAACTCAAAATAAAAACGTCCTGATGCTGAATTTGTAAGGTCACGTTGATGTTCAGTGATCACATCATCTTGAATCAGTTGAAGGCGTGACTTTAGAACTTTGAAAAGACTGCAAATGTGTTCAAGATTCCAAGGGTTTCTTTTTTGGGGCATGGTTGAAGATCCGACTTGGCCTTCGCCCATTGATTCGAATATTTCACCTATTTCACTTCTCGCAAGATGACGCCAGTCATTGGCAACTTTTGTAAGAATTGAGTTCGCAAGAAAAACAGTTTGAGCTACTTGAGCGAAATCTTCGGGAGGCAGGATTTGAGTCGATCCATAATCAGCTTTGAGGTTAAGTTTTTTGAGAAAAACTTCTTCAAGTTGAAGAGCGTTTGAGCAGATCATTGAGGATGCGTGATATCCCCCAATAGCACCTGAACTTTGACCTCGTAGGTTTTGAATATTTTTTTCAAGTGTGCTCTTTATGTCTTTTAGGCGACTAAAGGCCTCCGCTAGAGAAAGTCCAAAATAAGTGGGAACAGCCCACTGACCGTGAGTTCTTCCTGCTTGAAGCGTTTGTGAATGTTTTTTTGCGAGTGTTTTGAGTGATTCTAGATTTTTTTCAAAAAGGGGGAGAAAGTCTTTTTGGATATAAGTCTTTAGACGTAAACGACTTGCGGTATCCACCACGTCAAAAGAAGTGAGTCCAACATGAACCCAATGAGAGAGCTCTTTTTTTCCATTTTTTTCGAGTTCTTCCGCAATACCTTCTACAAGTGCGCGAGTGGCATGTTGGGTGCGTTGTTCAATTTCTTCCACCCGCTGAAAAGAGACTTTTTTTAAAATTTTATCTAAATCTGCATCTTCAAAAGAGGGGCAGATTTTTTCATCGCGAAGAGTTTTGAGCCAGCTTGCTTCGACTTCTACTTGAAAAGAGAAAGAGGCTTCTTCTGATAGAATTTCAGGAAGAGCTTCTTTGTAGCGTCGATCGAGGGGGCTGAATACAAAATCCATAGATGCAGACTAGGTCTGAAGATCTTCTTTAGGCAAGCCTTAGTTCCTATTGGATGTAAACTTGGATGCAGAGTTCATAAAGGAGTTTACGCGGGGAAGTAGACTGGGGTTAAGAGGCCTTAGGAATAGTTTGTTTTTAAGAGCAGTATTGAGAATAGTTTGAAGATCAGTAAAGACTTTTTCTGACCATGCATTTGCAAAAGCGCTTACAACTTTATTTTGATTGAGATCAAAGCAAGTCACGACAGCAGTGCCTCCGGAGGACCCATAAGCACAAGCTGTCGAAACTTTTTGGGGTGCGATTTGCTGAGAAAAAAGAACCCAGTGGCTGATACTTTGCATGTTTTGCTCTGGGCTATGGAAGAGGTCTTTGTATGTAGAGATCTTTTTGAATATTTTTTGAGTAGGTAGGTTGTTCTCTTCAAAAGGGTTGTCGAGATAAAATCTATACCCTTCCAATTGTGCATGGACAAACTTGTGGATGTCGTTGGTTTTGCAAAAAAGACCAGCCCCAGGATTATCGAGTGGGGGGTGAGCTCGTTCTTTTATCGAAACGGGTATCCAGTCGACTTTTCGGTGTAGTTTATAGTGCCCGTTGAGGAGGCTTTCGTAATCTTTTTCAAGCAAGATGGGTAATTTAATATGAGGTTTTTTGGGGTAAAGATTGGAATCAAAAGCAAAACGACACGAGTCAAGATGAAGGGGATTGAGAAGCTTTTCAGTGACGATTTCTTCCCAGCTTTTGTTTTCTATTTGTTCAAGTATGGCACCGAGGACAACGTAGCCATAAGTTGAATAATGGCTTTTATTGAGAGGATAATAGGGGCCGTGTTTTAAGAAGTATTCGCTTAAGCTTTTTCGACTCTTGCTATATTTTTGAAAATCTTGAGAGTTGATGTCTTCGTCCAGCACGGGAAATCCACCGTGATGATACATTATATCTTTTACTTTTAGGTTTTCGTATTTTTCATGAGCATCAGAATGGAATATGTCTTTAACTTTTGTGTCGAGTGAAATTTTTTCAGCTTCAACTTCCTGGAGAATTAAGATGGATGTGAAAATTTTACTTAAACTTGCTATAGGAAAAAGCTCATCTTTTTGAATTTCATCTTTTTTTAGAATATTTCTTCTTCCATCAAATATATATTCTGATTTTTTAGGGGTTGTTTCTGAAAAGATCACACCAGGAAGTCTTTGAGTGGCAACGTAGTCTTGAATCGTTTCAAGTGTGCTTTGTGAAGTTGTCGCTTCGTTTGCAAAAAGAGCATTTGAAGCTTGAGCAATGATTAAAACAAAAAAAAGTCTTTTTATTTTTCGCACACTTTTGTGTTAATAAAACCTGTATAAGGCTGCAAATAAAGTCAGATCTTAAAACTTCCTACTCCCACTCAATTGTTGCGGGGGGTTTGGACGTAAGGTCAAAAACAACGCGGTTGATGCCGCGGACTTCGTTGACGATGAGCGAAGCAATTTCTTTTAGATCTGACCACGGGAGTTCAGTTGCCTCAGCGGTCATCGCTTCTTTAGAGGTGACTGCACGAAGTGCGAGAACTCGTTCGTAAGTGCGCCCGTCACCCATCACGCCCACAGTGGAAATAGGGAGTAAAACAGCAGCCGCCTGCCAAACTTTTGAATAGAGATTTCTTCGTTTTAATTCTCCAATAAATATTGAATCAGCCTTGCGAGCAATTTCTACCCAATTTTCTTCAAGCGGACCCAGTACTCGAATGGCAAGTCCGGGGCCCGGAAAAGGATGACGATCTAAAAAGTCAGACTGAATTCCAAGGCTTTTTCCTAAAACACGAACCTCATCCTTGAAGAGATCTCTCAAGGGCTCAAGAAGTTTGACTTTGATTCCTGGAGGTAAGCCCCCGACGTTGTGATGACTTTTTATTTTTTGAGTAGGAGCATGGGGATTGTCTGCACTTTCAATCACGTCTGAGTAAATGGTTCCTTGTGCGAGCATAAAGTTTTCTTGGGGTAAATTTTTTTCAAAAACATCAATAAAAAGTTTCCCAATAATTTTTCTTTTTTCTTCAGGATCAGAAACTCCTCGCAATTCTTTCCAAAAAATTTCTCGAGCATCGATCACTTGAAAATCAATATTTGGATATTTTTTGATGATTTCTTCTAGGTCGATCTGATCGTAGTGTCTTAAAAATCCATGATTCACAAACAGAGCACGAACTTTTACAAACTTTGATAAAAGTACCGCAAGCACAGTGGAATCAACGCCACCTGATACAGCGCATGTTACTTCTTTAATGCCGAAAAGTTGTTTTTCAAGATTTTCGTAAAGATCATCAAAAAGATGCGCTTCGAGAGTGCGCTCAATTTTACAAATTTTAAAAAGGAAATTTTCAAAAAGTCGCATTCCCTCTTGGGAGTGCGTTACTTCTGGATGAAATTGCAAAGCCCAAAGTTGCGAGGCTTTTAAGCAGAAAGCAGCGGGCCTTCCTTCAGATGTTAAAAGAAGTTCGGCCTCCGAGGGGAGTCCTGTTACCGAGTCTCCGTGACTCATCCACGCGATACTTTCTTGGGGAAAGCCCTCAAAAAGGAGATCATTAAATGATTCGGAATTTCTCGAAACAACCGCGCGACCGTATTCGCGTGCCGTTTGTTCTTCGACTTTTCCGCCAAATTTTTTGGCAACCACTTGATAACCAAAACAAATAGCAAGTTTATTGATTTTGATTTCAAAAATTTTTTCGTCAAAAGTAATTTCACCCACACTCGCAGGAGACCCAGAAAAAATAATTCCCTGAAGCTTTTCTTTTTCTAGTTCTTCTTTGCTTACATGAGATGCAAAAACTTGAGCTCGTACGCCCAAGCTTCTCACGCATTTGTGAATTAAACGTGTGTACTGAGATCCAAAATCAACAATGCCGATCATTCGCTATCTCCCTCTCGGTGCGCACTGTAGTTGGGGGCTTCTGCTGTAATTTGCACATCGTGTACGTGACTTTCTCTCAATCCGCTATTTGTGATACGCACAAAGCGCGCTTTTGTGACGAGTTCATTCAAATTTGCAGCGCCCACATAGCCCATGCCTGCGCGCAATCCGCCTAAGAGTTGAAAAAGCACATCATGCACGCTGCCTTTAAAAGCAACACGCGCTTCAACTCCTTCGGGAACAAGTTTTGAAGCCTCCACTCCCGCTTGGCCGTAGCGATCTTTTGATCCTTTTTTCATAGCGGGAATGGAGCCCATTCCTCGATAAAGCTTGTAAGCTCTGCCTCTATAGAGAATTTGATCTCCAGGGCTCTCTGCTGTTCCCGCAAACAAAGAGCCAAGCATCACTGCGTGAGCTCCGGCTGCAAGGGCTTTGACGACATCTCCTGAGTAGCGAATTCCTCCGTCTGCAATAAATCCCACTTTGGGATATTTCTTTCGGTTTTTAGAACAAATTTCATGAACAGCTGTAAATTGTGGAACGCCCACGCCACTTACAACCCGAGTCGTGCAAATAGATCCAGGACCAATTCCAATTTTAATAATATCAGCGCCTGCTTTGATCAGAGCCTCAGCGCCTTCTGCTGTTCCAACGTTTCCAGCAATAAGGGCGACATCCATAGTTTTTTTTATTTTTTTAACGGAATGAAGAATTCCCTCGCTATGTCCATGAGCTGAGTCGAGCACAAGGCAGTCTGCTCCAGCCTCGAAGAGAGCTTTTGCTCTTTCCATCCCTTCCTCTCCTGATCCAATTGCAGCGGCAACAGTGAGAGATCCTTTTGAATCTCTTTGTGCAAGGGGAAATGATTCTGTTTTTCGCCAGTCAGATGAGGTGATCAGGCCCGTGAGCTTTCCTTGTTTATCAACAAGAGGGAGCTTTTCGACTTTATATTTTCTAAAAAACTCGAGGGCTTCGTCTTTGGAGCTTCCCTCGGGTAAGGAGAAAACTTTACTTGTCATGACATCTTTTACTTTTTTTAATTTTGCGGGAGCGTAACGAAAATCTCTTTCGGTTAAAATCCCGACAAGTTTTTTATTTTGATCAAGCACGGGGAATCCAGAGATTTTTGTTTTTTTGACGATTTCTCGAACAGCTGCAAGATCATCGTCGGCTCTAACTGTAAGAGGAGAGCGGATAATCGCATGTTGAAAGTTTTTTACTTTTTTAACTTCATTAACTTGGTCTTCGATGGAGAGATTTTTATGAATGACTCCCAAGGCTCCTCGAAGGCTAAGGGCGATAGCCATTTCTGCTTCGGTCACCGTATCCATAGCAGCTGAAAGAATGGGCACACTTAGCTTGAAGGGGCCTAGTTGAGAGGCGTGATCAACTTCGTGAGGGAGAACGCTCGAATGGCCGGGCTTTAAGAGAATATCGTCGAAGGAAAGGTATTGGTTAAAATCCTGAACTTCCATAAAGTAGAACTAAAATAGCTCTTGAATCTTTGCAATATGAAAGACAAATGTAAGACCTTGTTTGTTGAACAGGTGCATTGATCATGTTTTAAACCCATGCAAATGAGGTCAACGAGGGTTTTAAGAGGGTTTTTTGCTGGGGCGGCTTTTTCGCTGCTTCTTTCATCTGCTTTTGCTGAAGGCTGTAAAAATTTACTGAACTTAAAAATTGCAGAAGTTTACAATTCAAAAGTTGGGATTGGCTCAGTTACTGAGTTTGATCGTTAT